>JBBSAQ010000034.1:0-44727 GCA_038252065.1 Chitinophagales bacterium | reverse complement strand
ATCAGCCATATGATGCAGGTGAATCCGGAATCAAGCAAACACTGGTGCCTACAAATGACACGATGAACCTGGCAGGTACTTCCATGACGATGGTACAGGTCAGTACAAAAAATGATTTGCGTCTGCAGGGCACAAGCTGGACACAGCAGACAGGGACAAGTGTGCAATCCAATGATGGAGGTAATGATACGGTCTTGTTGGGTAAAATGACGGCGGGTGCAGGTGGAGATAACTGGACCGCAGCATTGAGTAATACAGCGACGGCTAATGGTCTGCAGACGACGATCAAAGTACTGGATGGTGATAAGCGACAGGTGCAGGTAAATATGGATAATTATTATGTCCGATGGCTTGGTGCATATGTTCAGTTTATCGATGCAGATGGCAATGCCATGAATACACCTACCTGGCAGCCGGATGATGGAGGTATCGTAGCAGATATCATTCAGGCTCTTGGTTTGAATTATGACAACCTGCGTTTTATCGGTTGGATCAATCCGATCAATACGGTTTTCGCCATTCCTATTTCTGCTGATCCGGGTACACTCTCTGTGAATATTACTTTTCCTGTAGGAGCTGTGTCTGCCAATTTATATGGATGTGGATTGGGAACGGGTAATAATCAATATCCAAAATCACCTGTGATCGGTGGCGTATTTACAGGTCTTGCGAATCTGGGGATACCCACTTTCTTTTTAGGTTTTGGTGTAGCTGCGCAGACGTACAAGCCACTGTATGATATCATGGGTAAGCCTGCATTTATCAAAGCGGTCATCGCTATCGGGGTTACATATTTCGGTGGTGATTTTATCTACAATGGTGCTGTCAATAAAAAAATGGATTGGCATGCATTTGCATCATTGACACAAATTCTTTTTACACAGGCTTGTACCAAAGCTTTACTATGGTGTGAACTTGAACTTGCCGGTGGAGAAATTGAAGATGAAATTCCTTTCGCAGGCTGGATCATGCTGGCCATCAATATTGCTACGACATTAGCACAACTTGCAGAAACGATTGTTGAAGTGGCTACATCACCATGGTTGATCCCGAATAGTATATCAACGACGATCACAAGTACACTGACTGCATATCCCGATCCGCGACATCAGGCATTTCCAGCGCCACCTGCAGGATCAAAAGCAAGTTATATCACGAAGATGATTTACAAAGATCAGAACCGACCGAGTATCACATCGCCTTCCGTGGTGCTTGACCCAGCTCATTATCCTGCTTCGTTGAGTGTAGCTTATCAGAATACACTGGGAGGTCAGGTGAAATTTGAGATTGATTTTTATATCGACAACTGGCTGGCGGGAAGTGCATCTACATCATGGCTTGAAAATGATGAACAACATGCAGCGAATATCAAACTCTATCTTTTCCAATTGCCTATTCCGCTTGATAATAAATCCATTTACAAACACACGGCGATATTGGGCTATCAGAACAATGCATATGCATGGATACCTCAGGCTACTCCACCTAATGCGACTCTCGCGAATGCAAATACAAGTCAAAGTGGGAATGCAATCTCTGTCTGGACAGGTCTGACATTGAGTCAACGGCATGCGATGGTTGGACTATCATGGAAAGCAGCAGGGATGGGTATCCTGGATTGCTCTTCAGGTGCAGGTGGCCAGTTATTTGCATTTGAGAATGTAAATATTCCGGGCACACCGATGGATTCTGTGAAATTTCCGAGCTGTGGTTTCTCAGCACCAAGTCAATTGGTGTATGATGTATATCCTCCGAAATTCCTGATGAAGGATGGACAGTTTGTGATTGGAGCAAATGGTTTGCCAGTACCTGATCCTGCGGATATCAGTCTTGGAAATTATTACATCGATCCGCGCAAAGCTGCTAATAGTCAGGACACAGATGGAGGTTATCATTTGCGCGCTGTTGTGCTGGATAAAACAACGCCGTTCAATATGTCTCCCAATCAAAATTCATATGGGCGTTTTCCGTATTATCCTGATGCGATCACCATGCATCCGAGTGGCCATGTCATCGGCGTCAACAGTCAGTTTTGTAAAATGATGGTTACACAGCTTGCACCTGATCCTGGTCTGGCGGATAACAATATTCCATTGGCGATCACTTTTGCAGGGACGGCATTGAATTATCTGGGTAGCGATGGACGTGCAGGACTGTTATTTACACCTGTAGCGATTACATCGTCTTATGATGGTACGATCCTGGTACTGGAACAATTGAGTAGTGTGGGTCTGAGTATCGCACGTATCCAGGCCTTTGATCTCAATGGTAATCCGGTCAATTGTTTTACAGACAATGCCGGAAAGCCTTCACCATTTTTACCACTACCGAATAATGTTACATATCTGGATGTAGCTGCAGTGGGTAATAATTACACTACCTATCTCTACGTGTTGAGTTATACGGGTAATGGTACAAATGTTTCTGACTACAATATGACATTGTATCAGGTAGGGCAGGGTGCACCCAAAGGCAATATGCTGGTCAACACACCTAATGTACCTGCTGCGAAAGTCAATGTCGATATGTGGCACACGATGTACACGTTGAATTATCTCATGACGCAGGATGGTAATGGAAATAATGCAGGGCCAAAAGGCGGATCGGGTACAGGACCTGGTGGTATTACAGTTCCATCCGTGAGTGAGTGGTTGCCTCCGATACCTACATGATTTTAAGTGATTGAGTTTACTTCAAAAGTTTGCATCTGCGAAAGTTGGATGCAAATTTTTGGAGTAGTTGATTGTGAACTCCGGGCCCCTTTCGTATGAGAGGGGCTTTTTTTGATTGGAGTACCACCCCTACTTCTTCTCCACAATCCCACCACTCACTTTCTCTCCATTCTTATACTCATACTCCACAGATACATTGCCATTGTCATCATAATATCTGAAGTGGCCATCCTGTAGTCCATCCTTGTATTCAGTCTCCTGACGGAGCTTGTAGGATTTTTGATCAAAGATCTTGACCGATCCATCGAGCTTTCCATTTTTATATTGACGAGTCTCCATCACTTTTCCAAATTTATATTGTACCCATGGGCCATCAAGCAGGCCCAGATGATAGTTAGTACGTTGGTCTACCTGGCCACGGAAAGAGAATTTTAAAGCCGGCCCCTCCTGAAAACCATTGAGATAGCTGGTCAGTGTGCTGAGATCGCCTTCATTGTTGTGTTCGAGCCATGTACCTGTCTTTTTGTCACCATCGAGAAAGCCTTCAATGACCACCTGACCGCTAGGATCCTTTCGCACAGCTGTCTTTGCAGTCGTACCGGGTATTTCCGTAAGCTCAAATCCTGCCAAATCACCCGTGGTCTCCATGACCGGTTTCGGTGCCGAATTGCAACCCGAATTGTAAATGAAAATGTAACAGAGCAAAATGATGAAATATGGCCTGTAAAGAATCGTTTGAGGTAAGTTTTTCATAAGGATGCTATAATTGGTTAACAGAGAGCAAGATTAGAGAAATTTATAATTTTGACGCTCTTTTTTAATGAATTAATAGCCTCTATTCAATTTAGATTAACAAACTTAACCGACTAGTGTATGGATATCATAATAGATGGTTTGACAAAATCCTACGGAAGCCAGAAGGCCGTAGATAACATTTCATTCGAAGTCAGGACAGGTGAGATCGTAGGCTTCCTGGGCCCAAATGGTGCCGGCAAAACGACCACGATGCGTATGATCACGCAATATCTCTCCCCGGACTCAGGTCAGATCACAATAGGTGGTAAATCCACCACGCGCACCAATCTCCGAGGTAATATCGGCTATCTACCGGAACATAATCCACTGTATGACGATATGCCGGTCATCGAATATCTAGCCTTTTGTGGACAGCTTCAAGGCATCGCTCGTGGCAATCTCGATCAGCGCATCCGCGAAATGGTCGTCATGTGCGGTCTCAATGATGAAAAACACAAGAAGATCGGCGAACTATCAAAAGGATATCGTCAGCGTGTAGGCCTTGCTCAGGCCATGATCCATGATCCCGCGATCCTCATCCTTGACGAACCTACGACTGGTCTTGACCCAAATCAACGTGTCGAGATACGTGACCTCATCAAAAAACTGGGTGTTCATAAATCCGTAATCCTCTGCACACACATCCTTCCTGAAGTCGAAGCGACTTGTGACAGAATACTGATCATCAACAAAGGAAAGATTGTAGCTAATGGAACACCGGAAGCACTCCGTAGCCATACCAGCGGAAAGAGTTTTATCCTCGTCGATATCGAAGGCGCGCCAAGAGAAGTGATCACACAGTCGATTAAATCATTGCCCGGTGTCACAAGTGTAGGATTGAGTGCAGATCACAGACTACTTGAAGTAGAATGCGCAGATGGAAATCAGACTGCAAGAGCAATCTATAAATTGTGCGTAGGGAAAGAGTGGATGTTGCTTCAGATGAGCCCGGTCGAAGTAAGGCTCGAAGACATCTTCCGCAATGTAACGATGAACTAATACCAGATCAACACAGACAATAAACGTATCGATAACAAAATCAACTAAATTGAAATGAGAGAATCGTGGATCATCGCCAAAAAAGAACTCAATAGTTTTTTTGATTCGCTGGTCGCCTATATTCTACTTGTGGCATTTCTCGGTTTCAGCGGGTTTTTTACCTGGCTGTGGGGAAATGATATCTTTTTTCACAAGCAGGCGAGCCTTGATATTTTTTTCAACGTAGCCTTATGGTCATTGTTCTTCTTCATTCCGGCCATCACCATGCGTCAGTTTGCAGAAGAGAAAAAAACAGGCACGATTGAATTATTGCTGACCAAGAAATTGTCCAATCATCAATTGGTCATTGGTAAATTTCTGGCGTGTCTACTTCTTGTAGCCATCGCGCTTGCCTTTACTATTCCGTATTATGTGAGTGTTGCCCGACTGGGCAATATCGATCATGGCAGTACGATCACAGGTTATCTTGGTTTGATCCTGATGAGTTCGATGTATATCGCGATTGGACTACTCGCATCAAGTCTTACGAATAATCAGATCGTGGCATTCCTGATGGCGCTTCTGATCGGTGTTGTATTCCAATTCATCTTAGGTTCGCTGGGATCCAGTCAATCCGGATGGTTAGGTAGCCTGTTGACAGATCTGAGTGTCCCTACACATTATGAATCGATGTCACGCGGTGTGATCGATACAAAAGATGTCCTCTATTTTTCGGCATTGACATTTTTAGGATTGATGCTGACTGAATTAAATATCTCCAAAAGAAGCTGATCATGAGAAAAGATAATAAACTTTCGGTTTTATTGGTCATCGGTATCGTTGCCATTGTTTTCCTGTTGTCACGCGAATTTTTCTTTCGAATCGACCTCACCGAAGACAAGGAATTCACAATGAGCAAAGCGACCAAATCCATTCTACACAATCTCGAAGATCCCGTCACGGTGAAAGCTTATTTCTCTGAAAATCTTCCGGCAGAATTTGAACGCGTGAAAACAGATTTTCAAAATCTGCTGATTGAGTACAATAATATCTCAAAGGGAAAAGTGAATTATCAATTCATCAATCCCGGCACAGATCAGGCTAAAGAACAGGAGGCTGCACAAAATGGCATTCAACCCATCCTGATCAATGTACGGGAGAAAGATGAAGCCTCCCAGAAGAAAGCTTATATGGGCGCAGTCGTTGAATATGGTGATCAGAAGGAAGTCCTTCCATTCATCAATCAACAATCTCCTATGGAGTATGACCTGACGACAGCGATCAAAAAAATAAGCGTCAAAGACAAACCTTCTCTTGGGATTTTGCAGGGTAATGGTGAGCCACAATTACAGGAGTTGAATCAGGTTGTAAAAGGGCTGAGTGTAATTTATACAGTAGAGAGTGTAGATCTTTCAAAAGATGAACCAATCGCTGAACGTATCAAAGCCCTGCTGATTGTTAACCCTTCAGATTCTATTCCTGATGCACAGTTTAAAAAGCTTGATGATTACCTCGCAAAAGGTGGAAAGATCATCGCTGCTGTCAATGCCGTCACTGGTGATTTCAGTACAGCTACAGGTTCTGCTGTCAATAATAATATCCTCAAATGGCTGACGTCGCATGGTGTCACGATCGATCCGACATTTGTCGTCGATGCATCCTGTGGTAAAGTAAGTGTGCAACAGCGTATCGGTAATTTCAATATCCCAACACAAATTAATTTCCCTTATCTGCCGTTGATCAAGACATTCTCAAATCATCCGGTGACGACGGGTATCGAAGCTGTGTTGTTCCAATTTGCAAGCCCGATCAAATTTCAATCTACTGATGGAGGATTGTTTACAGTGCTGGTCACAAGTTCCAATAAGTCAGGTACGCTGAGTGTTCCGCTTCAGTTTGATGTACAAAAACAATGGACACAAGCTGATTTTCCAATGTCTAATATCACATTGGGTGGAGTAGTCGAAGGATTGATGCAAAATCAGGATTCAAAACTGGTTGTTTTTTCTGATGGTGATTTCGTTGTATCAAAGGAAGGCAATCTCAATCCGGACAATGTCAATCTGATGTTGAATACTGTCGAATGGCTTGTTGATAAATCCGGCTTAGCTGAGTTGCGCGACAAAGGTATAGTCTATCGCCCGATCAAAGACCTGGAGGAAGGGAAACGAACATTTACAAAGTATTTTAATTTCCTTTTCCCATTGGCACTTGTAGGTGTTGTAGGCATATGGCGTTCGCAACGTACACGTCGTAAGCGCATACAACGCATGGAAGAAAAATATGTCTAATCGTCAAATCTTCATTTCATGAATACCCGCACCCTCTCCATTATATTTATCATCTGTCTTGTGTTGTTTGGATTGAGTATTCTATTCAGAGGACATCGTCAGAGTTCATATGATCCGACCATTAGTGCAGTTGATTCTGCGAAAGTAGACCATATCAAATTTATTTCCGGTGGTGAAAAATCTGAAGAATTCGAATTGAAGAAAACCGGAGATACATGGGAAGCTATTCAGGGTGACAAAAAAGTACCTGCTCCTGCTCGCAATGTCAATGCGGTCATCCAGCAATTAGCAAATTTGAATGCCCAGCGCTTACTGACAAACGACCCGTTGAAATATCCTGAATATGAAATCACTGATCAGCAAGCCGCGAGAGTGATCGTATGGCAGGGGTCTAAGCAGGTAGCAGATCTTTGGATTGGAGGTTTCAAATTTGATCAGGCTGCACGATCTGCTTCAAGTTATGTGCGTGTCGCTAAAAAACCGGAAGTATATCTTGTCGATGGGTTTGTCAGTATGAGTCTCAAACAACGATTTAGTAATTACAGAGATAAGAAACTTGTCAAAGTAGCTTCAGATGATCTCAATAAAATAGAGTGGGTCAATGCAGCGGGTAAGAAACAATCTATTGAGAAAGATGGAATGAAATGGAATTATGCAGGCATGGAAGCCGTGGATACAACAAAAATGAAAACGTATCTGGCTGGCCTTACCAATTCTCAAGGATCGGAGTTTAGCGAACTTACCTCTACAGATGGACTAAGTCTTCTTGAAAAAGTATCTCTTTATGGAAATAATATGACTGAACCTACTGTCATCTCCGCTTATACTAATTCTGGTGGGGCTAAACCATTCCTTATCAGTTCATCAGTAAACCCTGATGGCATATTTATTTCGGACACCATCGGTATTTATAAACAAATATTCGGAGATCTTCGCCAATTTTGGCCTGATGGTAAATAAACAGATCTCTGCTCAGTTTAACCTTCTCGCAGCACTGATGGAGCTGCATGGGGAGAATTCTTTTAAAATCAAAGCGTATCTCAATGCATACCAGAGTCTCCGGAAATGGGACCGGCCTCTGATTGAGATGTCTGATGCTGAAATCGCAGCCATTCCGGGGATTGGGGCCTCGACAGCTTCAAAGATCAAGGATATCATTTCTACAGGCACCATGGAACCGCTTGAGAAATTGAAAGCAATCACACCGATCGGTATTCAGCAATTGCTTTCTATCAAAGGACTTGGGCCAAAAAAGATCAGGGCGATTTGGGATGAATTGGGCGTAGAGTCCCCTGCAGAGTTGTTGTACGCATGTACAGAAAACCGTCTTGTCAAACTTTCCGGATTTGGATTGAAGACACAAGAAGATCTGCAGAATAAAATTTCTTATTTTCTTGATTCGCAGGACAAGCATCTTTATGGAGCAATTGAAAGTGAACTGGATCAATTCATACAATTTTGGCAAAAACATTTTGCTGAATATGAAATAGAGTGGGTTGGTGAAGTAGCGCGTAAATGTCCGGTGGTCAGTTCGATCGAATGTCTGATATCACCACCATTTTTTCCTGAAAAATTTCATGGACTTGAGCAGGTACAATTGCTTGAGCAATATTCCGATGAAAAATTTTCAATTCGCTATGATGATCGTTTTGCCATTCAATGTCACACTTTTCCGAAAGAAGAAAAGTATGTCAATTGGAGTAAATTGACAATGATTCCGGCGCTCTATGAAAAAATATCTCCTGCTCTTCATCGTGATAAATTAAAAAACCCTTATCAGGCTCTTGCTGAAAATGGCTTTGATGGTTTGCCACCAGAGTTGATGGATTATGATGGAATAGAAAAATGTACATCAGAAAAGTGGGCTGATTTAATTACGGTGAAGGATATCAGGGGTGTGTTGCATAATCATAGTACATGGTCCGATGGCAGCAATTCATTGGAAGAAATGGCATTGCATGTAAAAGGATTGGGCTATGAATATTTCGGGATCACGGATCATAGCAAGACTGCTTTTTATGCTAATGGATTACAACCTGAGCGTGTGCTTCAACAAATAGAAGAGATAGACAGGCTCAATAGGAATCTTGCTCCATTTAAAATATTCAAGGGAATAGAATCTGATATTCTCAACGATGGTTCGCTTGATTATGATGAAGACATCCTCCGCAAATTTGATTTTATAGTGGCTTCTATACATTCTAATCTTCGGATGGATGAGGAGAAAGCCACTGCCCGATTGATTGGTGCTATTGAAAATCCGTACACAAGAATTCTCGGACATCCCACAAGTCGTCTTCTTCTCGCGAGACCGGGATATCCGATCAATTACAAAAAAGTAATTGATGCCTGTGCAGCAAATGGTGTAGTGATGGAATTGAATTCAAATCCGCAACGAATGGATATCGATTTTTCGTGGCTGGAATATTGTCAGGATCTAGGTGTCATGGTGTCGATCAATCCTGATGCGCATAGCAGAACACAAGTCGGGTATTTAAAGTATGGTGTGTTGTCCGGGAGAAAGGGATTATTGAAAAAGGATAATTGTCTTAATGCGATGACACTTGGTAATTTTGAGAAATGGATTTTGGAAAATAGATAACCTCACTCATTACTCGTCATTCGTCACTTGGGTTTTGCAATGAGACGCGATAAATCGACGTCTCTACAACCGATCTCGTTATTCGTTATTCGTTATTCGTCTTACATCATACCTATCGCCTTCACGAAATACGTGAAGAAAAAGGGCAGTGCCAGCCAAAAAAACGATGGAAGAAGGATAAGCAGGGTAATACCTGCCGCAAGAGAGATCAGCGTGATCAGCCAATAAAGTCCGCGTTTTTCGTCTTTGTCCTGATTTATTTCCGTTTCCATGTCATTTTTTTCGTAGGGCAAATATAAGAAAAAGGGTCAAACGGTAAAAAGGTTAAACGGTAAAAAGGGTCAAACGGTCAAACGATTGTGAGACAGTAAAGGCAAAAAGCAACAGATAGCTTTTACCGCTATCAAGCCTGAATCCTGACATCCATTACTGAATGCTCATTACTCATCTTTCGTTACTCGTTACTTCTTATTCGTTACTTTTTATCATCCCCGTCATCGAGGATGGCATCATCGACGATATCATTTTTAGGAAGGGGAGGGAGTGGTGTCAAGCCTTCTTCTGAAGGAGCATCATCTTTATTTGTCTTTGTGACCACGGGTTTGCCCATGGAGTAGTCACCGTCAGCATAACGTTCAGCACGTTCGAAGAAATCATCTTTGGTTCTTAATGTTGCATCATGCTCACGTAGTTTTTCGCTGATAGGTTTGTCTGCCCAGCCATCACCGTTTGGATCGATCTTATCTTTTTCATCCTGTATTTTTTTGTCAAGATCTTTTGCTTTTTCAAGCATGGAGTCTACACCTTCATGCAATTTATCATTAGCCTTATTGGCTACTTCTTTTGCTTTTGCCCAAAGATCATCGCTTGTATCACCCGCTTTTTCCCAAAGCTTATCAGAGGTTTTGACAGCTTTATCGATGAGGTCTTTGCTTTGTTCTTTTGCTTTATCCCATGTCTCTTCAGCGACCTTGCTTACTTTGCCTGCTACTTCGCCAAGTTTTTCACCGGCTTTGAATGAATCTGATTCTTCCATCTTGTCTGAAGTTGTGTCTTTTTGTGTCCAATCATCCTTTTTATCCCAGAGATCAGCCGCTTTTTCTTTTGTATCCTGGTAGGTTTCTTTCGTCTTTGTTACGATTTTATCGGTGATTTCTTCAGCTTTATCCTTGCCTTTTTGCCAGGTATCAGAGACTTTATCGGCGATATCTTCGCTTATTTCACGCCCTTTTTCGACAGCTTTATCAGCTGCAGACTCAGCTACAGCCTTGTTGACCCACAGAAGGCGCTTTATATCATTCAGGATTCCCATGATTATCAAATATTTAACATTGAAGATAAAAAGAAATGTGAATTCCTTTTAACCAAAGGATAATCGGAATAGTTGTTGGTAACCCTTAAAAGTTAAATATTTTATAAATGACCTGTCCGGCATGATAGAGGTGGGGCTAACTGTGTTTGTATACCATTACCTTTGCCGAGTTCACATTTAATGTTGACGCTAATGATTCGTGTTTTTTTGATTGCCTCTGTCTTCTGTTTTCTTATACTTGCTTTTCCGGCGAAAGCTCAGATTAATTGGCTTACGTGGGACGAAGCACAAGCTAAAAACCAACAGCATCCAAAGAAGTTTATCGTGGATGTATATACACAATGGTGCGGATGGTGCAAGAAAATGGACAAGGCGACATTTGAAGAACCTAAAGTGGCGGCATATATCAACAAAAATTACTATCCGATCAAATTTGATGCAGAAATCAAAACGGATGTCAATTTCAAAAATAAGGTATACAAATTTGTGCATGCCGGCGCTTCCGGTTATCATGAACTGGCACAGGAGTTACTCTTTGGAAAATTTACATATCCCACTATAGTTTTTCTGGACGAAGATATGAATGTGATACAGCCTATACCCGGATATCAGGACCCCGCCTCACTGGATAAAATCATGAAGTATTTTGCGGAGGATTATTACAAATCCACGCCATGGAAAAAGTATGATGAAATGTACCAGCAGCAACATCCTGTTCAAAAGAATGGTGTTCCTCCCAAGAAGAATTAATGGATTAAGATTATCATAGCCATATACCCAGAGATCAAACTCTTTAGGATGTCATGAGCATTTCGATAATTACCCTTTCCAGAAATAGTTGTGAAAATAGCGGCAAAACACATGCTATTTATTTTATATATGATATTTATTTTCGGAGGAATATAGGATTGATTCAAATGAGGGGAATCAAAATTAAACCGGATGAGTTCCTTTTTAATAACCAGTTATAAACATTAAGTTATAGTTTATAACTAATGCCCGGGATCTCCACTTTTATGAATGGAAATATACATGTAAAATATTTTATATATGTTTTATTTCAAGCTGATGTCCCTTTCTGTCTGCCGGATCGTATCATTCAGAATAGTCAGGATTTGATCAGAAGCTATTGTTGATTTCTCCATCAATTTTCCTTTTACAATGGGTGCTTTTATTCCGGTATTCAGTTCATGTTCAGTCCGGATTACCCAGGCTTCATCCCATGCATGCTGATCAATGAAAAGCTGATGGACATAGGCACCTCCTTCAACCAGAAGAATCCCTATTTTTTGGGCGAATAATGCTGTCAGAATTTGTTCTGAATGGGCAATGTCTTCTGACAATAAAAATTTGATGATGTGATGCCCGTTAATGTCCGGATTGTCTTTTTTGGAAAAATAAAATATGGTGCACCCATCCACATTGAAAGCCCGGAATTTAGTCGAAAGGACACCATTGGGATCATAGATAACCCTGTGAGGTGAACGTCCTTTGTATTCTCTCGTCGTCAATTGTGGATCATCAAGCAGCACTGTCCGCGCACCGACCATGATCGCATCAACCATTGATCGTTTTTTGTGTGTCCAGATCGTTGTATACGGATGACTCAGCCATATTTTTTCATCCGGCTTGCCAAGGTATCCATATTTTGACTGCGCCCATTTCAATAGTACATATGGTCGGTGATGAAGTATGTTTGTGCGAAAAGATCTTAGCAATTCAATCCCTTCTTCTTCAAGAATCCCGGTGATCACTTTTACGCCTTTCGAGCGAAGTAATTCAATCCCCCTGGTTGCAATTTGTGGATTAGGATCCGTAGTTGAAATCCTGACATCCAGCACACCTTCACGAAGGATAAGGTCTGTACATGGAGGTGTCTTGCCGGTGATGCAACAGGGTTCTAATGAAACATATAATGTGGCTTTGGGAATCAGATGCCGGTCAGTATCCGCTACGTTGTGAAATGCTTCTACTTCAGCATGAGGACCTCCGAAACGGGTATGGTATCCTTCACCCAGGATTCTATTGTCGTAGACTAAAACAGCACCGACGGGTGGATTTGGTGAAACGGAGCCAATGCCTCGTTGTGCAAGATCAAAACATCTTGAGATCCAGAGGTGATCGTTGTCGTGAGAATTGTCCATGAATGAGGCAAAGATTGGAAAAAGTACAATAAATGATCGTGGCACGACTAATCGTGGCACGACTAGTCGTGCCACGATGGTCTAAAGGGCTCTGTATCAAAGTCTCCGAACATGTTTTGTGGTACACTTAAATGGTCAACTTTAATGCTCATTTTCGCGCAGCTTGCTTTCCGATATTTATTTCTAATTTTCACAATCCAAAGAACAAGTCTCCACTTTGGTTAAACTTCAAAATAAAATGGCAACTAAGGCAGATAATACTCATGCATTCAGAAGATATGTGGTTGAGTTTATTGGTACTTTCTTCCTTCTGATCGCTTTTTGTATGTCCGTTCAGAGCGGGTTGGGGCAATTTGCACCACTAGCTGTTGGGTCAATGCTGATGGTGATGATGTATGCAGGGGGGCCGATTTCAGGAGGACATTACAATCCTGCGGTGAGCCTTGCAGCCTATTTAAGAGGAACTCTTCATCTCGGTGATCTTCTTCCATACATTGTCGCTCAGGCTCTTGGAGGCACCTTTGCATCGATGTTGTCGGGCTTTCTGATCACCTCGATGGGTATTGCTGAACCGACAACCAAAGAATTGGATATAGTGCCTTCTTTGATTGCTGAATTTCTGGGGACATTTGCGCTTGTCTATGTTTTTTTGAATGTCACCACTTCAAAGAGAAGCATCGGGAATACCTATTTCGGCCTTGCGATTGGTTCTACATTCCTCACCAGTATGTATCTCTTCAGTGGTATTTCAGGCGGTGCATTCAATCCGGCGATCGCATTGGGTATCACCATGGCCGGCCTTGCCTCATGGGCTTCGATCTGGATATTTATCGTTGCCAATTTTGTCGCTGGTGCTTTAGCTGCATTTCTATTTCAATATGTGAATGGGCCGGAGGCGTAGCTCTGGTGTGCCCCTAAGTCCCCTTTATTGGATTTAGGGCCAAAACCATCCTAGAGCAAGATCATCTTTTCAAACTTTCCTGCCCGCACATAATGTTTCACGAATTTCCCGTCTTCCGGAAGGGAGTGACGGACATTGATGTGTTCGATGACATCCCCGATCGAAGTAATGGAATGTTCATTGTCCACATATCCCCAACCCATCACACGGCCTTTAGAAATCAATATCAGACTTGATTCTCCGGGTTGACGTCCCTGGTCAGCGATGACATAGTCTTCATCAAGATTTTTATGTGTGTCTGCTACAGCCTGCCGTACGCGCTGATTGTAGTCATCAGGATCCTCGAGGCCAAGGCATGCGCCGGCACATTTTCCAACCTGATGATAAAAGCAAGCGCCGGGACCGGTGTCAATATCCGTCTTCTTCATGCAGAGTGCATATTTGTCCGTAAGACCACGCAAATAATTTGCAGCTGCATATTGGTCGGGCAATTCATGCAGGATGGCCGCAGTACCCGGTGTATCAATCCTATTTTTCTTCCGCACTTTCATTTGGATATACCCTCCTTCATCAAAATAATAATAGATCGCAAAAGGAAAACTCTTGCGTCGTTGTGCACGATTGATCTCCGGTTGCAATCTTTTTATCTCTGCATTTTCTAAAAGCGATGCGATGAGTTCACTCCCTGTTACTTTATATGTGATATCGTTTACCCGTTGTTGCATCTTGCCTGATTTGTTAGAGATCTCTGCAAAATGCTGTATGACACGTTTTTTGATGTGAATACTTTTTCCAACATAGATTACCTTACCATCCTTGTCATGGAAATAATATACGCCGGCGCCTTCCGGAAGCTGATGTAATTGCTCGAGTGAAATGGATGTTGGTAGCCTTGCTTCTTTAATACCCATATTGATCAGGTCAGAAACTTCCGCCACGCGCTCATGCATGCCGGTCATTCTCCTGAACACTTCAGCAGTAGCCAATGCATCATCCAAGGCGCGATGTCTGTTGTCAACATGCAATGCGTAATGCCTGATCAATGAATCCAGACTATGTGATTTTAGTTCGGGAAGTAATTTTCTGCTAAGTCTTACGGTGCAAAGCTGTTTACGTGTGTACGCATAGCCCAATCGCGAAAATTCTTCCCTGAGAAATCCATAATCAAATCTTGCATTGTGTGCTACAAAAACAGCACCTTCTGTTCGCAATACGATTTCTTTCGCTACTTCACAGAAGAGTGGGGCATCGGCTACCATCGCATCGGTGATACCTGTCATATTGGAAATATAAGGTGGTATACTACGCTCTGGGTTGATCAGCGTTTGATATTGGTCAATCACATTACGGCCATCGTGAAGGACTATGGCGATTTCCGTAATTTTGTCGCGCTTGACTAATCCTCCTGTTGTTTCAATATCTACTATGGCGTATTTGCGTTCCATTCTCTTACCTGCGGGCCCTGCGATTTATGGCTTGGGGTCTCTAATATCAATGTTTTTTCTCATATGTGAGGGATGTGCCCAGATTCCGGTCAATAAAAATGCCTATGCAGATGAGATTCGGCCCGGAGCTATGCAACTGGAAGAGTATCTGCCTCTGTTGAAGGGAAAAAGGGTAGGGCTTGTCATTAATCAGACGAGTTTGATCCATGATACCTACCTCGTAGACAGTCTTATAAGCCTCAGGGTCAATGTGGTAAAACTTTATGCTCCGGAACATGGATTACGTGGACAAGCCGATGCCGGTGAAACGATTGATAGTGGAACTGATACCAAAACGGGCCTTCCGGTAATATCACTTTATGGGGACAAAAAGAAACCAACAGCGGCTGATCTGGAAGGTGTGGATATCATGATTTTTGACATTCAGGACGTGGGCGCCAGATTTTACACGTATATCAGCACCTTGCATTACATGATGGAGGCGTTGGGTGCACAAGGCATTCCGCTCCTAATTCTTGATCGTCCCAATCCAAATGGGCATTATGTAGATGGACCTGTTTTAGATACGGTGCGTTTCAGATCGTTTGTTGGGATGGATCCTATACCAGTAGTGTATGGGATGACGATAGGAGAATTGGGCCAGATGATCAATGGTGAAAAGTGGACGAATTCTTCTTGCAATCTCACGGTGATAAAGTGTAAAAATTATGATCACACAAAGTTTAATGAATTGCCTGTTAAACCTTCACCTAATCTGCCAAATATCCAGTCTATTCTCCTATATCCGAGTTTATGTTTTTTTGAAGGAACGATAGTCAGCCTCGGGCGAGGCACAACGAAACCATTCCAGGTTCTTGGAAATCCATTATATCCGGATTCATCTTTTTCTTTTGTTCCAGTCTCTATGCCTGGCGCACAACATCCTCCTCTGGAAGGACAGAAATGTTTTGGTATTGATCTCTCTTCATTGAATGTGGATTCATTATTTCAAACAAGACAAATCAATCTCAGTCTCTTGATGACATTTTATAAGGCTTTGAAAAAAGAACGATTTTTCAATCCATCCTGGTTTGACAGACTTTCCGGGGGGCCTGGTTTTAGAGAAGCGATTGAGAGTAGCTGGACTGAAGCACAGATTAGAGCGAGCTGGAAAAAGGGAATTGATATATTTAGAGAAAGACGGAAATTGTATTTGTTATATCCGGAGTAAATTAATTTATCATCATGAAGACAACAACACACATTGATAAAGCCCGTTTAATGTTTTTTTCAGATGCATTACTGGCTATCATTATGACTATTCTTGTTCTGGATATAAAAGTTCCTGAAGGTTTGGATTTAGCTACAAATGGGGAATTTTTTAAAGATCTGATCAAGGTACTTCCGCATTTCTTTGGATTCATTATCTCCTTTGCCTTTATTATTGTGTTATGGTTGTCCCATCACGATTTAATGGAATCGCTTCTCTTTGCCAACACGCGTTTAGCTACTTTTAATTTTTGCTTTTTAGCGGCCACAGCTACCCTTCCTTTTTCAACAGCTTTGGCGGCAGCATATCCCCATCAATCATATGCAGTCGCTACATTGGCATTAAATATGTTTGTGATGAATATCTTTTTGGCCACCCTGCATATCTATTCAGTCAAATCGGGATTAAGAGACATTAATTATTTTCCGATCAGGTTTCAAAAAATGAAACAGAGGCTTGGAGTAGTTGGAGGATTTGTTTTTCTTCTGGCCATTTTTATTTCTTTTTTTTCACCGGCATTTGCACTTATCATTATAGTTATCGTACCCATCCTGCATATCATTCCAATCTCCTCTCCCGAATAAACAGGCGCTATACCCGGAGTAAAAAAATTATTCCTTACTTTTTTAGTGACTTCAGTTTTCAAATCTATAGATCAACTGCCCACGAATCTCTGATCTCCGGTTACCCTGGATTTCATCATTGCCGCTTCCGACCGTAGTCATATCCAGCCATTGCGTACGGGCATATTTGATTTCAGCCGTAAGATGTCGTATTCCTTTATACCTGAGATTGATGTAATAACGGGAACCTTTGTCACTAAATGCAGGAATAGCGTAATAGTAGATGAGGTCATTTTCAAATGTATAGATTCTCGTATTGAAACTATCGGTATCAAATAATGCAACTCTTCCGCTGAGAGACCATGGTGAAGAAACCGGTTTATACAGGAAGTCCTGGTAAACTAAAAATCCGTTTTCATGATCCCCATGAAATGTGTAAAAACTCCATTCCAGTCGGGTACGTAACTGAATGGTCTTGTCCAGCATGTTATTGATATTCAATCTTGCCTGGGATCTGCGTTGATCGAATACATCAGGTATTGATGCCCCTTCTTCTGTAAAATTAAGGCTTGATTTTTTTGTTCTGAACTGGGCATAAATTTCTAATCGTCGCTTTATCGTATAAGTTAACCTTGCAAAAATCTCCTCACCACCTGCAGGTCTGTCTACCCGAAAACGCAACCATGGATTTGACCACATGTCATGGTACAATTGTATTTTCCATTTTACAGAAGGTGTTATTTCCAATCCTGTGTATAGGCCCATTTCATTACTTGCAGATGAAGATTCAGCAAATACATTTGGGGTGAGCGATTGATAATCACGTGCAAATGATCTGAATAAAATAGCCGCCAGAATATGCCGGTCAAGACCTGCTAATACACCATTTACTGTTGCAAGACCTCCATTGTCACTTATGGCTGTCTCACCAAAAAAGTGAATACCACTGAGCCAAAAACCATAGTCCACACTTGCATTTGTCAACTTGTTACCATTGAAATAATATTGATTGTATAGATCAGTTGTCCGGTTGAGTGGTGCACTTAAACTGGAATGCAGAGCATTAAAACCGAGATGAGTTCTTCGTGATTGATACGATACATTCAATCCGGCCTGAGTCAGGTCAATAGCATTTTCATCAGCGATCTCAGATTTGGTCCGATGAAGATTGGCGGTTTGGAGACTGGTGATATCAGCCTGGATATCAGTGATTTCGCCTCCTTCGCGAATGGTGTCAATCACGAGATTGCCATCGCGGTTATTTTTACTGCCGAAAAGTGTGACCGTCAGATTATCTGTTGGTTTGATCGTGACACCAATACCTCGAAGGAAATTATTTTCATCGACCGATGTGTATGGCCGTAATGGATTGCCTGTTTTTTTAATTGATGTGACAAAACTACTTTTTCCGGTACCAAATCCTGAATGCATGATCAGGCCTTGTCCAAAACTAGCCACAAAATCGCCCAGCATTACGGCAGGCAACCATGATCTGTAATTCTGCAATGAAAGATGTGCTGAATAAAAATCAAAACCTGATTTATTCGAGCCTTTGAAGAAAGCTTCTCCTGCATCTTTTTCACCCGTGATTCCGTAGCTGAGGACATTTGAATTGCGATGTCTTAAACGCATGTATATTTTATCCGGGCTGCCTTCATAAGCAGGCGGATCACCAATATATCCATCGGCTGTTTCAATGGTTCGGCCTCCTCGGATATAAATTTCGTTTTGGCCATGAAGCAGTAATCTCCCGAGACTGGCTGTTTGCGTAAACATATCACGTCCTTCAACTTTGCTGATCGATTGAAGTATCCTTACGGTTGAGGGATCGAAACCGGGGATTGACTGGAGTTCTAAAATTGAAAGGAGAGGGCCATTGCGACGGATATGATCCTGTAACTGCTGATAAGCATAATCAGTGATGATGTACCACTGGGCTAATAAGGCTGCCTGATCAGAATTGATATTGATCGGATTGCGTTGCCAGTCATCGATATGTTCGGCTAGTACCGAATAGTCAAATTCTTCGCCGCTTTCCAGGTTTTCGGAGATAATCTCGATGAGTTGATTGTAATAGTCCTGAGCTTCCTGGGCGCAAACAAGATCGAGTCTGGCTACCATGAGTGCGAGGATGAGAAAGCAGGTTTTCAGCATTTGATGCTAAATTAACAAAATGATACGCAAAACGGAGTTTTGCTGTCACTCGGACGTAGTGAATACTACGCCCAACCGTAAGACTTCAACGTAGTAAATACTCCGTCGAACAGTAAGTCATCGACGTAGTGAATACTATGTCGAACCTTAAGTCTTCTCCGTAGTGGATATTACGTAGAACCGTAAATCTTCGGCGTAGTGAATACCGAGTCGAATCTTATCTTGTAAGTGATATGAATGCGAACGAAGTGAGCATTCAAAAATAGATACGGTTCGGCGTAGTATTTACTACGTCGCGGTGTCAGCAAATTTCTGATTTGCGAAAGGATCATATGATGGAATCAAAAAAATCTATATCGATCAGCGAATTCAGTCCTGAATAATTTCTTGCACTGCTATAAAGCCAATCTTCTGGTTTTTCAACCCAACCAGCGCGTACAGGATTGAAATGAATGTAATTCATTTTTTGAATAATAAATTTATTAGAGTAAATCTCTTCGGCATGATTTTCATGAGTCCAAAATTGGTACTGGCTCGTCCTGACATTGCTTCTGGCTGCAAATTCAAATCGCTTTAGCATCCAGTCTTTCCGACTTTCTTCAATTGACTCTATAGTCTTAAGGATTTGTGTAGCTGTAAAACGTTTTAAATCTCGTAAAATATCAGACAAATTTTCATTCCTGGCATTTAAGATGCAATGTATATGGTAAGTCATGATCACATAAGCAAGAATACGAAGTCCTTTTTCTCTTCTGCAGAAATCCATACTGTCCATAACTAAGTCCCTGTAAATTTTTCGCGAAAATATATCAACCCAGTCTATTACCTGTAACGTCAGGTAATAAGTTCCGGCAGGATTATCTATTTTATAGCCTGTTGACATATAGCCTGCAAATTTATACCAACCATAAATACAAATGTTGCATTATCCGTTTTTAAACGTATGTAAACGTTTACAAACGAATACAAACGAATACAAACGGATACGTAAAACTGAGTTTTGCTGACCCATGGACGCAGTAAATACTACGCCCAACCGTATCTCCTATTTTCCCGGTACAAAGCTATTCTCTTTCATCCTGTATGCAGAAGGAGTCATGCCCATTTCCCTTTTGAAATACGTGTTGAAAGATGCTTTATTATTGAACCCTGCCTCATAGGCAATTTGTATGATCGTGTATTGAGAATAAGCCGGATCGGTCAATACTTTCTTTACATAGTCGACCCTATACCTGTTGAGCAATTCAAAAAAATTGACTTTATAGTGTTCATTGATGACCTGCGACAACTGATGTCTCGTGATATCAAGGTAAGAGGCAAGATCATCCAGTCTCAATTCATTTTCTTTAAATACCTGTTCCTCCAATAGTAATCGCTCAAGTCTTTTTTTGATGGTTTCACTTGCTCCCTTTGTCAGGCTGGAGGACTGATATTTTTGCACAGAAAGAATAGCTTCAATGGGTTCGCTACTGAATACTCTTTTTTGGATTAGTCCCATATACGCAATCACTAAAATACCAAGCGCCATCACCAGGCTGATCGCATAGTCCCATTGCGGATTGAAGAAAGAAGCAGATACAAGAATGAAGTAGGAAACAAAAGCCAGTGTGTATATTTTCATACCCCATGAAAGTATCCGTGTCCAGGTCTTGATATTGGCATCGACCTGCCATTCATTTTGAGTGATGAAGTGAACGCGTATAGTATAAAATAATATTTGACCTGTGAGTAATGTGGATGAGGAACCTATTTGCGACAAGTCATTGTGATAAAAAGTGTTTATCCCAAAATCGTTTAACACTGCGGGCAATAGACAAAGAAATGACAGAGCAGGAATGATAAAATGATAAAGGACTGATTTTGTTGTGTACTCTTCTTTGAATGTGGATTTGATATAAAAATACAATGAGGGGCCAATGAGCAATGTTAAAAAAGGCCACATATTCCGGATGTACGGAAAGTATAGCACATACTTTGTCCACATCGTGAGATAAGAAAAGAGAATGATGGCGATCGATAAAACGACAACTGACATCCATTTCTCTCCTGTTGAAAATTTTGATCTGCCAAACAAAAATAACAGACCAAGCAACAGGCCAATGACCGCAATAATAGTCAGTATACCTGTCCAAATGTTAAGTCCCGGTTTTAAGGATTGTTTTAATTGAGCGAAAGCATTGTTGCGCAATGTTATTTCGTCAAACTCCGGCTGCATCAGCATTCGATAATTGAGAAAACCTTTGGGGAGTGATTGTAATGTCTCTATCGCATTGTTGTCCTGATGTAGCGTTGCGTTGATTTTAGCTTCCCAAAATGCGGCGCCTTTCCACCGTTCACCTTTCATCTTTTGTATATCCCTGAAGATATCGAGAGCGCGATCCACATTGCCATTGCGATAAAAACAGATAGCGGCATTGAACTTCATGTTTTCTGTAGACAATGTCAATGTATCAAGCTCCCGGGCGATAAGACTACATTGTTGTCCCGCCAGTGCAGACTGAAGTTGTGCATCAGTCAGTTGGCAGGAGAGAGATTGCGCAAAGCCAACGATCAGATAAAGCAGAAGGACAATTTTATATTTCATTTACAAGAAAGTAATGCGCTTAACGCTGGACCATAATTTTCTGACGGGCAATACTATTGTTCCGCAAGGGTAAGGTAATCACATACATTCCATCTGTTAAATCGGATGCACTCCAGAATGCGCTGTCTGATACCATTATTTTCTTTACTATGACACCTGAAGTAGTGCATATATCTGCTATAGTACCATAAGGTATGATGTCGGATGATGTGAATTGGAAAGAGATACCAATGGAAGGTGTGACGATGTTCATTTCCTTGTATGTTAATGGGTCGGAGGTGTCGGTTGTCGACGGATCTTGTCTGAGTACGACGGCATTAGGGGTAATCAATCCAAGAGTTCCTGATGGAACGATTGTATTTGTCAAGGTGCCGGACGAATTAAACACACTGACAGAAGAAGTACCTCCGATACCAAGTATCGTGCTTCCATCAGGTAAGAAATCTACACCTTCGCATTGGGGTACGTTGGATATGAATACACTTTTAAATAACCCATTGCTATCAAATCTTTTGACGACGCCGGCATCATAGTCGTTGACCAGAAGATCGCCGTTTTGATCAAACCAGATATTGGTCGGACCGACGAGATTAGTCGAAATAAATTTACCCAGATCAGCACCTGATGGGCTGAATTTCTGCACAAACTTTCCACTGTATGAGGAGACATACAGATTGCCTGATGTATCCCAGTCAAGTCCAATACTGTTGGTGACACCAACGCTGGTGAACTCATCAACGAAAGATCCATCCAGGTGATAACGACGAACCTTGCCATTGCCTGTCCATTGGAGTACATAGAGAAGGCTGTCCGGTCGGATCTCCATTCGCGTAGGACCACCGATAGCACTTGCAAAAACGCTGATATAAGCCCCGGATGTGGCATTGAATCTCAGGATCTGTCCGCTGTTGAGATTTGAAATGAGTACGATGTTGTCCTTCTCCATGAAAAGGATGTCTTGCGGCCAGGCGAGGTGACTGGAAATGAAGACCTCACCATTTTCACCATTCGCGTCGAATTTCAGGATTTGCCATGGTGGGAGGTTGAAGTTGCCGGCATCGCTTATGTACATGTGCGTGTTCTGAGCATTAAGGTTCATCATACATAGGAGTGTGAGAATTGCAGAAAGGGACTTTGAAAAATGTGTCATGATTCAAGAGATTTTAATGAATGATGACAAATAAAGGGATGTGGAGCCGTTTGGGGGTTTGAAACGATCAGGATTTACCAATTATCTGGTGACGCGATAGAAATTGACTCTGTCCGAAGGAGAGTTTAGGGAGTTTAGTTTTGAAACACATCGTGTTTCAAAGTTTGGAAGGTTTAGTTAAAGTGATATGGTGGTCGGATGACCGAGGCCTTCTTAAGTGATAAGTAATGCCATTGGCGGGTTACACTGGATTTTGTTTACTGAAGCGAGCTCGTATGTATTTTGAAATAATTCTGATCAATGTCATGCCTGTGCCATAAACAAAAAAGACGAATACATATCTTGACAGGTTAAACGTATTCCCTTGAGATCGGTCCATTGCATATATGAACAGTGAAAACAATAGACCTGAGGCGAGGAAGCGTAGGATGAGATTTTTAGTATTTGAGTTCACTTCGGAGCTCTATTTTTTTTGGGTAAGACTATTGTGATATAATATACAAGTGTACCCACTGCACCAAACAGGACCAGGTCGAGCAAAGATCTCATCGGGTTAAAGGCTATGTTTTCGGTCACATAGGTAAATCCAAAATTTAAAATTGAAAAAATCAGACCGGAGAGGAAGAAGACAAGAAGGTAGGACTTTAAAGAAGGTGTCATGGAGTAGGTTTGAAACTAGTTATCTGCTCAAATTAAGCATTTTTAATTGTTTTTGCTCCTTCGAAATTTACGCTATTGTTCACAATGTCGGGCGTCGGTTGACCGACATCTGAGCGTATGCAAGAATACGCCTTGCGAATGCAGGTTAGGATATGAATAGAAGGGTATGTAAATTATATGATTTCAAAAAAAATGATCTGTTCAAATATGTTTGTTGTCTCAAGGCGCAGCCTTGAAAACGCGATGACGTAGGCGCAGCCTTCGCCCAAAACTGTATGACGATGAATACGATTGTAGTGAGCATTCATTCGACACTGGCGTTGAATGCATACAAGTTTTTTTGAATGTTCTTTTCATTCGTATCATATCTAAGTGGTTACTAATACCAACTTTTTGGACAATACCAGGATGCATTGATAAATGAAATCTATTTGCCCATTTATCTAAGCAATAAAATATTGATCACCAGATCACCAAATCACTTTATCGCTCGATAAGTTGTCACTGGCATTTCAGTTTCGTTGACCCCAAAAACTCCAGGTAATGATTATGATCATGCTGCGCTCCGGCTTGTTCAAACCATTGTTCAAGGATAGGATCGCCAGGTGTGACAGGGTATTCTTTCAGGACAGTGTTCAATGGGATCGAGCCTCGGCTTTGATTGACTTCGGTATAGTATGAATTGTAAATGGCTTCACTTCCCAACAATGTGAATTGGATCAGATCGAAAACTTCTGCGAGAGAGATATAATATCCTTTGTATGTCGTATAGATATTGCTTGCCATCGTGCCCGGAGGTGGATAAAGATTCCATAGACCTGCTACGTTGCAGGCTGAAAAAGGAACGATGTCAAGCACATTATAATACCGCCAGGTATTTGTGAGACTTCTGTCAAATAAATCTGCGAAGGATTTATTCCATGAGGTAGGGGCTGCAAAAGTAAGAACAGAAAAAATAGCGGGAAGCTGAAAGCCTGCATTCAGTATCTGATAGCGGAGGTACATTGAATACACCGTGGCCAGATTACCACCAAGACTATGCCCTGTAGTACAGATGAATTTCTTATTCGGGGCTGCATTTTTCAATATGAACGAAAGGATGGTATCGCCATTGACATCTGTCATTGTGATCAGGTCTGACAAGCCATTAAAAGCACCCTGAGAGATCATGGGTTTAGTGGTAGAATTTGCCGGATAAACCCATGGCTGTTGAAACAACAAATTGAAGTCCTGTTCAAACCAATTTTCAAATGCACCCCATGAGAAATCAAGTATTGATCCCCGTATCGCTATCACATATTGAACGCCATTATAAGCAATAAAGGCGTCAGTACCGTATAGGATAGTTTTCGGTTGCCACACGACTTGCCAATCCGGAAGATAATGCTTCAATGTAGTTTTGATATTGTGTGTCAATGAGCAATACGTGATGGATGCTAGTTGCATTGCGATCACATCGCCGATGGCCCGTTGCGAGTGTACAAAAGATTCCGGTTGATTTGAACCTATGATAGTAGGTGATTCCATAGCATAAATGATATTTAGGTTAAGAATAAAAAGCTTCCTTCTTATTACTTCCTGATCGGGCTATGCAAAGAATAATGGGTGGAAATAAAGATAATAATTTGTTGAAATAATGTACAAAATAGATTTTTGTATACACAAGTTCCATGCCCCGGAGTTTTCGAAACGATGCGCAGCAAGATTGAGAAACACAGGGGAGCGAAATTGCACAGAAATTTTGAAGGGGTAAAGAAAGGAATTACACCCCCAGCTTTTTTTTCACTTCCTTCAGTCTCAGTTCATCGAGGTCAGCATCCATCTTCGTCTCCTTCATACCCACACGGATGAATCCGAAAAGGCTCATGTATACATTGGCCATCCACACCAATGCAAATCCTCCGATCACATAGCCCCGCCAATCCATAAACAGCAGTTTATAATCGGTGAGAAATAAAAAACCGATCGTCACATAATGACTAAAACAATATTCGCAGGTAAACAGATAGAAGAATTTGCGGACAAGCATGCTTTTATGTGTCTTAGACTTCTGCACGCAAAAATCACGCGGCTCACGAAATATTTCTTCATGCGTTACTGTCCAGGCGACACAGGCGATGGGTATCGCAAGTATAAAAAGCCAGGCTACTTGTTCGGAGAGGGTTGGCATAGAGGAAGTGGATATTCGTTTGTGCTAAAGTTACTTCATTTGAGTTAGAAGGGAAAATAGATTTACGTATTTACTCAAAGTGTTTAGAAAGTTTAGACATGACGCTTTCAGCGTCATTGGTTTAGAGAGTTTAGAATGGAATGTAGTTTTTCGCATGTTCTGAAGGAGTTTAGAGAGTTTAGACATGACGCTTTCAGCGTCATTGGTTTAGAGAGTTTAGAAAACAAAAAACTAAACTTTCTCCACTTTTATCACCTAAGGGGATAAAAACTAAACTCTCTAAACGCTGTGCTCTCAATGACCATCTGTATCCATCGGATGGGTCATGACGGCATACATCTCGCCATCCTGATAAATTGATTGCCTGCGTCCGATTTCGACAGGATCTTTTAATCCCATTTGTTTGCACATTACACGAAATGTATGCAGTGAGATCGGATTAGGTACCCATGGCGGATTAGGTTTTTCTGTATCATATTCGATGAGGAGAAATGTTCCTTCTGGTTTTAAAGAGGTCAAAACATTTTTTAAAACAAACTTGTGATCATTCGCGTAGTGCAGTGCATTGGCCATAAGGATTCCGTCCAACAAAGGAAGATCCAACGGTATATTGAAATCTGCCTCAACTATTTCAATATTAATTTTTTTTGCTTTTTTGCCAATTGCCACTTGTCCTTCGTTGATTTTCCTTTGCTGATAGCCCATTGCTAATTGCTTATTGGCATACAGCCCATGAGGACTTTTATCAAGAGATATGATTTTTCCTTCTTCAAGTATTTCCATCAAAGCTTCTGTGAAAAGACCTGTACCTGCACCGATGTCAGCCCAAGTGCCTGTAAGTGGGATGACACCGGGACGGATGAGGTTGATAGCTTCATATAAAGTCATGCTTAAAGGTAATCTGTACTCTTGTTCTGGCGATCAAGTGAGATGATCTGGTGATAAAGTGATCATTTAGAAAGTTAGGAAAAAGTGTGGTTTTGCCTTGAACTTAATGGCTTAGACACATTTGGGTTTAAGAATTACAAAATATTTTTTAAACTTTATGGAAAATAGTTGACAAGCTCAATTTGAAAATTTAACCAAATAAAATATGTAAAATGGCCACCGGAAAATTTATTGACTTTATGCTGCCCTATATGGTCGGCGGAATTAATGTTCCTTCACATGACATGGGCATAAAACTTCTTGATGAAGCCAGGACACGCATTGGTGCTGGTTCTGCAGGTGTGGGGTTTCTGTACTCTGCTAATTATGGACAAACACGAAACATTGAGAAAACTTATTTTGGGAATGGATGGAATACAAATACATCAGGTGCTCATCAGGCTGTAACTGTGATGGCTGTTGAAAAATTATTGGGCACTACCTATTCTGATCTACAGGGCAAAGTTCATATCATGCCGATCACGACTATGGATGCTTACGATAATCCCGTAGGGAAATGGGGTGACGAACTTCAAAGAGGTATCGTCACTACAGATCTTGATCGCATCGAATATTATCTTCAATCCGGTTGGGACATCCTGGGTCTTCAGGATCAGGATAGCAATGCCAAAAAACCATATGCTGTCGGCGGATCAATCGCCAATATGTCACAGGCTGTTTCTGATATGATTCAGCTGAGATTGACAAGTTTTAGTACGAAGTATAAATAGTCGGAGGACTTTAACACAAAACTTTCTAAATTTCAAACTTGTTTGTTTCATTCAAACTTTATATATTTATTCGTTATCGCTTCCTAACCCAAATCGGAACTAATGAAAAACTTCCTCACCCCATTGATTGCTGTATTTGTGATGCTCCAGGTGTATACAATTTCCGCACAACAGCAGCTTACAGTTCGTCGAAATGATACGACATCACTTTTATTGATGGTAGAACCGATTGGTACGTCTTTCGGCGCTTTTTATGGAGTTGATGCCGGACGAAAAACAGTAGGTTTCTACAACACTATCCTTGGATATGCTGCAGGTCAGGAAAACCGGGCAGGTGGAAGTAATACTTTTGTTGGAGAGATTGCAGGACAGTCAAACAGAGAAGGCAACTTCAATGCCTATTTTGGCAGAGGTACCGGGAGACTTTCAAAAGGTAGTGAGAACACCGCGATAGGTAGTGAGGCCGGGGCTCTTAATACTCTCGGTAATAATAATACATTTGTCGGACGAAGTGCAGGGGTAGCGAGTACCGGGAGTAATAATGTATTTCTTGGTTACATGGCGGGGAGCTCCGAATCCGGGAGCAATAAACTCTATATCGAAAATTCGTCTGCTAACGCTACAAGTGCACTGCTCTATGGTGAGTTTGATAATAAATACCTTCGGGAAAACGGCAGATTGGAAGTACTCTCCACTTCATTAAGTGATGAAGCTATCAAAGGCATCAAATCATTTGCTCCAGGCAATTTCTCTGATATTCCGGGTGTATACGGTCAAAATGATGTAGATGATTATTATGGTGTCGGCGTAAAAGGTGTCGGAGGATACATTGGGGTGAATGGCCAGTGCAATCAATCAGGAGGCGCATATTATTATGGGGTTTCTGGTACAGCAACAGGTACTAATGCAGGAATTAATTTTGGTGTCTATGGTGCTGCCTCCGGAGGAGCTACAAACTATGCAGGATATTTTGATGGAGATAGTTATGTATCAGGTAACATGGGTATCGGTACATCGGACTATGCCACCGGCTACAAACTTTCTGTCAATGGTAAAATCGCTGCTGAAGAAATCCTCGTTGATCTCGCAGGTTCCTGGCCTGATTATGTATTTCAGGATGATTACAAATTACCCAGCCTTAATGAATTAAAAACGTCCATTAAAAAAGAAGGACATCTTCCAGGTATGCCGTCTGCAGCTGAAGTAAAAGATAACGGAGTTTTACTGGGCGACATGAACAAAATGCTCTTAGAGAAAGTAGAACAGCTCACATTGTACATCATCAATCAGGACGAACGAATTAAAGCATTGGAAGCGAAAGTGAATGGAAAGTAGTGTATGGCTAAAAGATTTATCATCGGTTTGTTGATCAGCTTTTCTGCTATGACTTTTGTAGTGGGGCAAAGTTTACCTGACCAATTGAAGCAACAATTGGTAGGAAAGCAGACGTTGGCTGAAATCATGCAGGTGGTTGATTCCTTTTATCTGAATTTTCCAGAAGTACAGGGCCGTTATGAGGATGATCTAGAGCAATGGAAAAGATGGGAATGGTATATGTCCAGAAGGCTGGGTCCTAATGGCGAATTTGTCCACATCCCCAAATTAAATATGGATGCCCTTAATCAACTTGATGGTAGGAATCGAAGCAGATGGATGAATCCAACCACCGGAAGCTGGACTTCACTCGGCATGAACAAGAGCTCATATAGTGCGGACACTATAAATGGTGGTAATAATACGTATGCAAATGGCACCGGGAGAATCGACAGGATTGCTTTTCATCCTACAGATGCAAATACAATCTATATCGGAAGTCCGAATGGCGGGGTTTGGAAGACAACAGATGGAGGTCTCCAATGGAATTGCCTGACGGATTCACTTCCGACCCTCGGTGTATCCGGCATAGTTGTAGATTATTCAAATCCGGATAAATTATATATTCTGACTGGTACAGGTGATGATAATGTGAGTAGTTATTCAATTGCCCTGGGTATTTCTGCACCATCCATGGGTGTCTTGAAATCAATTGATGCCGGTGTTACATGGTCATTTACAGATACACTTACCTTCGGTGGTATCACACAGTATTTCGGATATGATCTTGTACAAAGTCCGACAAATGCAAGTGTGCTGTTAGCTGCAACAAGCCTCGGAATATTTCGCACTTCAGATAGTGGAGCTTCATGGGCGAAGGTGAAGTCAGGTACATTTTATGATCTTCTTTTTAAGCCCGGCAGTGGCACGATTGTATATGCCGCAACAGACGATAGCTTGTATTACAGTACTAACGGTGGAGTCAACTGGATTTATAGCACATTAAATATTGCACCATCCATTCCTGCTTTACGAATTGCACTTGCTGCTTCACCACAACAGCCTTCAAGAGTTTATGCTTTTTTTGGAAACTCAGGTGTTGCTGGCCAGTTTTCAGGCGTCTATCGATCGGAAAATTCCGGCATCAGTTATACCAGACAAGCTACAACACCAAATGTCCTGGATGGCAGCCTGAATGGATCAGGAGCGGGTTCTCAGGCCGGTTATGATCTATGTATTGCGGTGGATCCCACCAATGCAGACAAACTGATGATCGGAGGCGTGATATTGTTTCAATCTATTGATAGCGCTGCCAGTTTTACTGGTTATGCAGGATGGTACGAAAACCAGGGAGGGATTACTTATTCGCATGCAGATCATCATGCACTTGCCTACAACCCCCTCAACAATAAACTTTATAATTGCAATGATGGGGGCATTTGGGTTTCCGATGTGAATAATATGATGAAGAATATCAGTAACGGTCTTGTGATCAGCCAATTTTATCATCTGGCTCAATACCCGCGCGCGTCATATATAATGTCCGGAGGATTACAGGATAACGGGATTAAATACAGACCAAAGGGTACAAAAGATTTTATCCATATGTATGGCGCAGATGGCTTTTCAACTTCATTTGCACCCAAAGACTCTAACACTTTTTATGTTTCCATTAACTCAGGTTTAGACCGGATGAATTTTTCAGACGGAAGCATTGTCGGGATTACGCCTCCGGGAGACGGTAAATTTTTTAAAGAAGTATTGGCACACCCTACAATAAATGATTTGGTTTTTTGTGGAAGTACTTCCATATACCGGTCTACTGACAAGGGAGCCAATTGGACAAATGTCGGCGGAAATGGTATCTGGGGAATGGCTATTTCCTCTGTTGTACCTGCAAGGATGTATTCTATTGGTGCTTCAAGTTTTTGGCCCATCGGTGCACCACTTACTGCGTGGACATCTGCGGATACAGGGAAGACCTGGACCATTCTATCCGGAAATCCCGGCTTTCCGACGACAGCCAATACCATCACAGATGTTGCCGCGGATCCTCAATCTGCAGGCACAGTATACATCACAGTTGGTGGTTTTACGGCAGGAAGTAAAATTTTCAGGTCCACCGATTTTGGAGCTAACTGGTCAAATTATAGTGCCAATCTTCCTAATGTGGTAGTCAACAGTGTAGTCGCTACGCAGGATGCAGTTTTTGTGGGCACAGACATTTCGGTTTTTTACAGAAGTACAGCCGGCAGCACCTGGGTAAATATTGGTGAAAATCTTCCACATGTGCCTGTCATTGATATGTTGGTGGATGAAAATATTGGTACCCTGACTGCAGCAACATTTGGTCGGGGTGTATGGCAGCGAAATTATTGTATTGATGATATCGATCTTACCTATCCGCTCGCCGGAAAATTAGAATATAAATGTAATGACCAGCTTACTTCCTCTTCGCTGATCACCGGTACTATGAACGATACAATTTCTTTCAAAGCCGGTGGCAAAATAAAATTGTTACCTGGCTTCAAAGCAGGCGTGGGTACTTATTTTACAACTAAGAAAGAAGCATGTGATAATGGAAATATTCCGATGATCATGCCTTCGCCAACAAATGTTTCTCCATCAACTGCGAAAATCGAAAAGGGCAGAAGGAAAAAAGTAGAGTAGAAAAAATAAAAAAAAGTTGTCCGTAATTTCAAACTACGGACAACTTTTTTATTTTTTGTAATCAGACTTCCTATAAAGATGTCTGAAGTTTCAAACTACGGGTAAATTTTTATTTTTCTAATCTGACTTCACCTGCATTCTTAATCTCGCTTCTTCGTGATCAATGCCCTGCTCTGCATTGCGTAATAATTCATCCGGATATTTCTTTTCCAGTTTCAATTCGGCGAGAGCTTTTCGTCTGACTTCAATCAATTCTAACAGAGCACCGAAATATTTCGGATGCACAGGTTCGCTTACCTGCTTCTTTAGTTGTTTTTGTTGCAATGTCTGAAAGTGTTCATAGCGTTCGCGAAGCATTTTAAAAGCTTTATCCTTACGCACTTCCATTTTATAATGCTCATCGATATAGGCAAGGATAGCTGTCACCAGGTGCATCTGAATTTCAATATCTTTTTCTTCACTCTTATCTTTTACGATGATGTTCAGCTTTCTGATTAAGTAGGGTAGACTCAGTCCCTGCAAAATCAGAGTGGTCAGTATCACAATAAATGTGATAAATAAAATCTCATTCCGGAATGGAAATGCATCGGATTCATTGATCATCAAAGGAATAGATAATGCGGCTGCCAGGGAGACTACTCCGCGCATACCACTCCAGGCTACAATGAACACATGTTTCCATTTGGGAAAAGGCTCTTTATCTCTTATTTTTTTACTGATCAGTCGCGGAAGATATGTACTTGGAAATACCCAGATGATCCGTATAATAATCGTCGCTATACTGATGATCAATCCATGAAAAATAAGCATCGGCATATGTCCCGCAGGAAGATTAGCCAGAATGACAGGCAATTGTAAACCGATGAGAATAAAAACCGCACCATTGAGAAGATACACGAGTGTCTCCCAGACTCCACGTGATTGAATACGGGTTTCATAAGTAAAAATTTCAGTAGATCTCGCACTTAAAAATAATCCACCGCTGACAACAGCCAGAACACCGGAAACATGAAAATGCTCCGCGATGATATACATCAGATAGGGTGTGATCAATGTTATCGCCGTATCAATACTCGCTGTCGTAGGCAGAAATCGATGAACCGCATAAATAATAAATGCAACACCAAGGCCAACACCTATTCCGGCAAATGCAACAATCCCAAAATCAATGCCTGCATTCCATATTGTAAACTGTCCGGTGATCACTGCAACAATCGCAAAACGAAATACAATCAAGCTCGCAGCATCATTGACCAGACTTTCACCCTCAAGTATGGCCAACACAGGTTTTGGCATTTTTATTTTCTGAAGCACAGAAGCAGCTGCAATCGCATCCGGAGGAGAAATAATTCCGCCCAATAAAAAGCCCAGGGCCAGGGTAAATCCGGGAATGAGCCAATTTGAAACCACGGCAACGGCGAAAGAAGTGAAAATCACAAGACCTAAGGCCAGCAAGCTAATAGTCCGGCGAAAACTCCAGAAATCTTTCCATGATGTATTCCATGCTGCTGAAAAAAGCAGTGGAGGAAGAAAGATCAGAAATATCAGGTCAGGCTTCAGAATGATTTCAATGATATTGGGAATGAAGCCGATGATCAGCCCGCAGATGACCAGAAAAATAGGATAGGGGACCTTCAGCTTCTCACTTGCAATAGTCAATAGTGAGACAGACATCAACAATACGAGTATAAGCAGCAACTGTTCATGGAGCATGGACGTAAAATAAGATTTCTTGGGGGTTCATCCTTTCTCTCGTGAGAAGTCAAGCGTGAGTGAACAAAAAAGAAGAAAGTTGTCTTTAGTCTGAGACTAAAGACAACTTTCTTCATTTTTATTGTTTCCCGGGTTTGCCGGAAAACACATATTATTACGGTGACTCATTTAGTCACCTGACCTACTTCAATACGATCATGACAAAAGACCTGAATATTCTTGCGGAGGAGCTTGACAAAATTGATAGTTTCATGCTGAAGACGGTCAGGGACTTTGACAATCTCATAAAGGAGGTGCATCCTTCAAATAAAAAGAATGCTATCAATCTCCTTCATTACCTGGCCCTCAGAAGTCTTGATATCCGAGAATTGCAGGACAAATTACATTCTTACGGACTTTCTTCAATAGCAAGTTCTGAAAGTCATATCCGTGGTCAATTATTGTCCATAGCACAAAGACTGAACAGCAAGAAAAGAATACCATCTGAGATCTTTGATTTTGAATCAAGCAAATTGTCTTTAGCTCAAAAATCAACGGAATTGTTTGGGCAAAAGGAGAAAGAAATGGTGCCGTACATTATGGTAACCTTTGATACCAGCCTGGCTACTGATTATGAAAAAGTAAAAAGCCTGTTGCAATCCGGTATGAATGTGGCCCGGATCAATTGTGCACATGATGATGAGAATGTCTGGTTCAGCATGATACAGCATATTAAAAGAGCGGAGAAAATAACAGGCTTAACCTGTAAAATTTACATGGACCTTGCCGGTCCGAAAATCCGGACCATTCTTAAAAAGAAAGATAAGCTACATGTCGAAGTGGGGCACTCCATTTATTTAACGGATGAGGAAAAATTTAAAGCACAGAAGCATACAGTTGGTTGTACAGTACCAGGAATCGCACAACAATTGAAAGCCGGTGAAATGGTGTTATTCGATGATGGTTTAATTGAAACCAGGGTGGATAGTATCGAATTGAATAAAGTAAAGCTACAGGTACTGAGAGTCTCAACGAAAAAGCCATATATAAAAGCTGAAAAAGGAATCAATTTCCCAACTTCTGTTTTATCTATGCCGGCATTTACGGAATATGATAAAACATGTCTTCCGTTTATTGTGAAGCATGCAGATATGGTGGGCCTTTCATTTGTACACCACAAGAATGATATCATGTTGCTTCATCATGCGCTGGGCAGAAATAGTAAACTGGCTTTGATCATTAAAATCGAAACGCCGGAAGCTGTTAAAAATATACCGGAATTATTGTTTTACGGCATGCGGAAAAAAAATATAGGTGTGATGATCGCCCGTGGTGATCTGGCTGTAGAGATTGGATTTGAACGAATGAGTGAGATTCAGGAAGAGATTCTCTGGATCTGTGATGCTGCACATGTGCCTGTGATCTGGGCCACGCAAGTCCTTGAAACACTCAATAAATCCGGAATAGCTACGCGGTCTGAAGTCACTGACGCTGCACATGCCGCCCTGGCCGATTGTGTGATGCTCAACAAGGGAGCCCATATCATCCAGGCGATGGAAACCCTACAGGATATACTGATCCGTAGTGGTGGCCATCATGTAAAGAAAAGATACACCTTCAGACCGCTTACAATCGCAAGCCGGTTTTTGGCAAAATAATTTCTATAGTACCTCAATAATATCTTTTCCTCACCACCTGCGCAATATACTTACTCAATCGCATCACCTGTCGCGTATATCCATATTCATTGTCATACCACACATAGAGGATCACACTCATACCATCCGGATGCACTTGTGCAGCCTTCGAATCATAAACAGACGGACAACTATTGCCTATAATATCACTGCTCACTAATTCATTACTGAGGCTGTAATTAATTTGTTCGACGAGATCACCCTTAAGAGCGGCTTTGCGCATGATGCTATTGATGTCTTCAAGCGTTGTGGGTTTGCTTACCTGAAGATTTAAAATAGCCAGCGAACCATTTGGTACCGGAACGCGTATGGCATTGGATGTAAATTTTGAACCGAGGCCCGGAATAGCTTTATCGATAGCAGATCCGGCTCCGGTCTCTGTGATTACCATATTGGTAGCTGCGCCACGGCCCCTTCGATATTTGCTGTGCATGTTGTCGACCAGGTTTTGATCATTGGTGTAGGCATGTACAGTTTCGATATGTCCTTTTTCAATTCCTAAGGCATCGTTGACAACTTTGAGAACAGGGACAATAGCGTTTGTAGTACAAGACGCTGCTGAGAATATGTCTGTTGTTTTCGGATCGAACATCAATTGATTGACACCATGTACGATATTAGGAACGCCTTTGCCAGGCGCTGTCAAAAGAACTTTGCCGGCACCTTTGCTTTTGAGGTGACGGCTGAGCGCTTCCTTGTCTCTGTATACGCCGGTGTTGTCGATCACTAATGCATCGTTGATACCATACTTGGTATAATCGATATCCTCCGGTTGTTGGGCGTGGATCAGATGTACCACATGTCCGTCTATGATCAATGCACTATGCTCTTCATCAGCTTCAACGATGCCCGGGAATGCACCGTGTACAGAATCAACACGAAGCAGTGAGGCACGTTTTTCCGCCATTCCTGTGCCTTTGTCGCGTGTCACAATAGCACGCAGACGTAATTGTTCGCCGCGGCCTTCCTGGCTGATAAGTTCACGGGCCAGAAGGCGGCCAATTCGGCCAAAACCATAGAGCACAACATCTTTTGGCGTGGTCGGAGAATAATTGGCAGGACCTATAAAATCGCTTAGTTTGTCTTTAAGAAAAGAAATCTCATCACCTGTATGCATGTTACTTTCAATCCATTCAGAGGCAAGTCGCCCAATATCAATTCGGGCAGGACACAGATCAAGAGAGAGCATCGTTTCCAATAGGGATGTAGTCGTCTCGATATCAATAGGTTCGCCAACAAATTTTTGGGCATAATTGTGCAGACTCAGGATTTCAGATGCCCTTTTATCGATCAGCTGATTTCGGAAAAGTACCATTTCAATTCCCATATCATACCAGAGATCATTGATGGCTTTGATAAATTGAGTGGCCAGTTTTTCATGGGCGATGCGGTTGCGCACCATTTCTTCATAACTGTAAGCGGACATACCTGAGTTTTTTCGTTTGATGGCAAAAATACATTTCCTTATCAAAACAATTAAAAAAGGCTAAGCATGTTCTGCTTAGCCTTCGGCAATAAAATTATGCGTATTGAATTCGGGAAATTAATTTCTCAATGTGCCATCACTTCAACACCACGAATCGTCTTGACGATACGGGCAGCTACTTTGTATGGATCTGCATTTGAAGCCGGCCTTCTGTCTTCCAGGTAGCCTTTCCAGTCGTGCTGGACAGTATATACAGGGATACGGATGGAAGCTCCCCGATCACTTACGCCATAACTGAATGTATGCATGGATTGTGTTTCATGCTTGCCTGTGAGACGAAGATGATTGTCTGATCCGTATACTTCGATGTGCTCTTTATGCACAGAGCGGAAGCTTTCGCAGATAGCATCGAAAAGATCCTTTCCGCCTTCTTCGCGCATTTCGCCATTGGAGAAATTGACGTGCATACCTGAGCCATTCCAATCACCTAACACTGGTTTAGGATGAATATTAACTTTTACGCCATATTTTTCTGAAATTCTATAAAGAAGATAACGGCTCACAATCAATTCATCAGCAGCTTTCTTTCCACCTTTAGCAAAGCACTGAAATTCCCACTGGCCTAACAGAACTTCCGCATTGATACCCGTGATGCCAAGGCCGGCATCAAGACAAGCATCGAGATGCTCCTCTACCATATCGCGACCAGTTACATTTTTATAGCCTACAGCGCAGTAATAGGGCCCTTGTGGGCCAGGATATCCATTTGCAGGAAATCCAAGTGGTAAGCCATCTTTCTCCAGGACATATTCCTGCTCATAACCAAACCAATAATCATCGGTATCATCCGGAATCAGATTCCGCATATTCGTAGCATGGGGCGTACCATCAGGGTTGTAAACCTCAGATATGACAAGCCAGCTGTTTTTACGTTGTGGGTCAGGATAGCAAGCAACAGGGACAAGCAAACAATCAGAGGAATGTCCTGCAGCCTGTTGTGTACTGCTGCCGTCAAATGACCATTCAGGCAGTTTTTTTGCATCGCCATTGAAACTTTCCATTTCAAGGACTTTTGTTTTACTCCTTATGTTGGGTTCAGGTTTATAACCATCGAGCCATATGTATTCAAATTTGAGCTTAGCCATATATACTGTTATTTGGGTTAGGAAGAAGAAATGATAGTTTTATTGAATATATGCTGCGAAGCTAACTAGTCTGATCCCCGCCAAACAAAACAATATTTCTAGTTTACGTTATCGCTAAATAGGCATATTAATATGTAATAAGCTGAAATAGTGTAAATTGCACCATAGTATATTGTTATGCCCATAGCTCACTCACAACAGCTTTTTACCATTATTAAGTCCCTGACCAAGGCGGAAAAGCGAAATTTCAGGCTTTATGTCCAACGGCTTCAAAGCAATGAAGATGTTCTTTATGTCCGTCTCTTCGATTTGCTGGACAAAATGGAGGATTATGATGAGGTGGCCGTTCTTGAAAAGTTGGGGGACATGCCAAAATCCCAGTTTGTCAATATTAAACGACATCTCTACACCCAGGTGCTCAAAAGCCTGAGGCTCATTCATGAGAATATTGAGTCCATAAAAGTAAGGGAGCAAATAGATTTTGCACACATTCTCTATAGTAAAGGCCTGTACCTGCAGGCTTTTAAATTGCTGGACAGAGTCAAACAGATGATGCCGGAAGGAGGGCATGATCTGCTTCGACTGGAGATCATCGAATTTCAAAAATTCATTGAAGAGCGTCACATCACCAGGAGCAGAAAGAAGGCAGGTAAAGTCCAATCGCTTCTTATCGAATCTGAGAAACAGGAATCAAGAGTTTCGAATCTTGTGCTGCTGTCAAATCTAAAAATCAAAATTCACGGCTGGTATATTGAGACAGGACACGTAAGAGATCAGAAAGATCATTTTACGGTGAATGAATATTTTGAATCGGAGTTGCGAAAAGTGAGGACGACTAATCTGTCGATCACGGAAGAAATATATCTGCAGCAGACCTACATGTGGTTTTATTATATCCTTCTTGATTTTAAGAAATGTCACGAACATGCCGAAGCCTGGGTGCATACATTTGATCAGCATCCATCATTCATGATCGAAGATCCGGTTCTTTATATGCGGGGCTTATCCTATCAATTGACATCGTTGTACAGTATGCGGGATTATAAACGATATGTGATAGCACTTGAAAAATTTGAAGCTTTTACAATATCGCATGAACATTATTTTGACATGACAGGTCAGATTATCAGTTTCCTTTATCTCTACACAGCGAAGATCAACCTGCATTTTCTTGAGGGGTCATTTGAAGAGGGTCTTGCGCTTGTCCCTGAGATCAATAAGCTTGTGAAACGTTATGGTCGGTTTATAGATGTCCATCGCATCATGGTGTTTAATTATAAGACGGCATGGCTTTATTTTGGCGCCGGATCGCGGGAGCATAGTATTGAATATCTTAATAAAATTGTCAATCTGCAGGCGGCAGGACATTTGCGTACGGATATTCAATGTTATGCAAGGTTGATGCAATTGATGGCGCATTTTGAATTGGGACATTACAATTTATTGGAACACCTTGTCGGAAGCGTTGGTAGGTTTTTTAGCAAGATGAGAGATCTCAATGAAGTACAGCGGACACTTTTTAATTTTTTCAGAAATAATCTGGATGTTAAAAAACAAGAGTTAAATCACAATTTGCAGTCGCTGCGAAATGAGATCACACGCCTTGAAAAGAATCCATTCGAAGGCAGGACATTTCATCATCTTGATATCATAGCCTGGATTGACAGCAGGATTGAAGGAAAGACGGTGGGGGAGGTGATCAGGAAGAGGTTTGAAAAATAAAAATCTGTGAGTGATCTGGCGGTTGCTGAGCTGTAGCACATGGATGAGCGAGAGAAGGTCGAAGCATGATCTTGTGAACTGAAAATTAATTGTCTTTGTCTGCTCAAATTGTTGAAGGGCTTTCTATATTTTGCAAAAGCAAAATTGAGTCATGGAAGGAATATTATTTGTTGTCGACGACCATAACAAAAAAAAGGTTTGTTCAGATTGACCTTGATATCCATAGGGATTTATGGGAAGATTTTTATGATATTTTAGTAGCTTCTTCATGGAAAGAGGAAGAAAGCATTCCTTATGATCAGGTTAAAGATGAACTTAAGACATATGGAAAATTATGAAGTATGAAATAAAATTTAAAAAGAGTGCAATTAAAGATTTATTGAATTTACCACCAGAAGAAGTTAGGAAAATTGTAGTCAAAATTGATTATTTAGCCATTGATCCAGGGCCAAGAGGTTTTAAAAAATTACAGGGAATAAATGAAGAATTGTAGAGAATCCGAGTTGGTAATTACCGAATAGTTTATACGATTGAGGATTTGATCAGAATTATTGAGATAAATGCTATCGGACATAGAAAGGACATTTATTAATCAATCGGAAGTTTAAGAAATACGTAACATTGTCCCATGAAATCATCCCGCCTCATTTTATTAATCATTGGCTTTCTTCTCTTTGTCACCGGCTTCATTTCATTTACGCTTATCCTCATCGGTGGTAACCTTAGTTATCTGGCATGGATAGACAGACCGGGGACCTCGCAGGGAGTGATCATCAGAATACTGATGGTCGGTGGAGGCCTTGTGATGGCCTACATGGCTTTGAATCCTGCCAGGGAAAGCGATAATGACGACACACCTAATCCCTCCCGGTAAAAACTTCCGGTACAATCGCCATCGCCTTTAGAAAAGCTTCGCGGTTCATACCCAGATCAATCTTCTGATCATCAAAGTAAGAAATCAGATGCTCAGTAGGCATATTGCCTGTGAGCTCATCTTTAGCCATCGGACACCCACCATAGCCTTTCATCGCAGCATCAAAACGCCTGCAACCGCTATTGTAAGCCGCCTCAACTTTTTCTCTCCAGTTGTGCGGTTGTGTATGCAGATGTGCGCCAAACTCAACATCCGGATAAGGAGGGATGAGATTTGAAAAAAGGTAACTGATATTTTCCGGATTTGAAACACCTATCGTATCTGAGAGTGCCAGGATCTTAATATCCATTTCAGCTAAATGATCCACCCAATGTTGTACGATCTCCACATTCCATGGATCGCCATAAGGATTTCCAAAACCCATAGAGAGATACACGACAAGCTTGCGGTTGTTTATCATGCAGATTTCCTGAATCTCAGCTACCCGATGAAGAGACTCTTCAATAGTCGCATTTGTATTGCGCAACTGAAACGTCTCAGAAACGGAGAAGGGATACCCGAGATATGTGATCTCATCAAACTGTACAGCATCCATCGCTCCTCTTGTATTGGCCACAATAGCCAGAAGTTTTGAAGATGTGGCTGATAATTTTAATTGCTTCAGGACCTCTCCTGTATCCCTCATCTGTGGTATAGCCTTCGGGGAAACAAACGAACCGAAATCAATGGTATCGAAACCAACCTGCAGGAGCTTGTTGATATACCTGGCTTTCAATTCGGTAGGTACGAATTGATGAAGGCCTTGCATAGCATCCCGGGGACATTCGATTATCTTGATCATCTCCGGGTAAAAATAGGGGATTTTGTGAGAGAGTGAGCGGAGTGAGGGAAGTGTGAAGAGTGGGAGAGTGAGAGATACCGCTCCACCGGAGCTCAAAATAACTCCCCCAAAAGAAAAAAGTTGTCCGTAGTCTCAAACTACGAACAACTTTTTTCTTTTCCGAAAAGCTTAAAATAGCTCTTTCGTACTTCGTGTTACTGAAAAATCGCTCCTCAGGAGCTAAAAATCATCATCTCTCGCTTCTCTCGCTTCCCTCACTTTATGAAATATTCGTTACTTTTCTATTTGTAAATCTAACGGATATGAAACAAATCGATTTGCTCCTCGGCAAGTATGGAGAAAGCCATATGAATGCGACCAATAAGCTTATTCATTGGGTATGCGTTCCGGCGATCATGTTCAGCTTGTTCACGATGTTATACTCCATTCCGTTTTTTGTGGAACGGACATATTTTACAAACTGGGCGATGGTCATCCTTGTACTTGCGCTGATTTATTATCTGAGACTTTCTTTAATTATGTTCTCCGGTTTTTTGGTGATCGGACTTGTGATGATCTGGGCTATCAATCAGTTATATGTATGGTCAGACTTTAATGCAGGAAAACTGGCACTGTGGGGTGTGATCATTTTTGCCACAGCATGGATAGGACAATTTATCGGACATAAGATTGAAGGAAAGAAACCATCTTTCTTACAAGATCTTCAATTTCTCCTGATCGGACCCGCGTGGCTGTTGTCGTTCATTTTTAAAAAGGTGGGGATTTCCTATTGAAAGAAAAGGTAAAGAAGAAAGTTGTCCTTAGTCTCAGACTAAAGACAACTTTCTTCTTTATTTTTTTAATTTCAATCCTCCAGCTCCTCTGCATCAATCCCAATCGTGTCCGATATCCTGTATTTATTTCTTGAAGGACCATTGCGGCTAATCATCTCAGCTAAAAAACCTGTGAGGAACAGCTGTGCACCGATGATGAGTGTAAGTATGCCAAAGAAGAATACAGGTCGTTCGGAAATATTGAAGATATTCCGGCCTAATTTCAGAATACTCAGATAAGTGAGTATGCCAAATCCAACAAGAAAAAAAAGAATTCCTAAAGTGCCAAAAAAGTGCATTGGTCGCTTACCGAATTTACCAACGAACATGATCGACATGATATCCAGGAAACCGTTGATCATGCGTTGCCAGCCGAATTTACTTTTTCCATATTTTCTGGCCTGATGTTGTACTACTTTCTCGCCGATATTTTTAAAACCCGACCATTTGGCCATCACGGGAATGTACCGATGCATTTCGCCGTAGACCTCAATGTTTTTCACAACTTCATTTTTGTAGGCTTTCAATCCGCAATTGAAATCATGAAGTTTTATACCGCTCGCACTTCGCGTGACGGCATTGAAAAATTTTGATGGCCAGCGTTTGCTGACAGGATCTTTTCTGTTTTTCTTCCATCCGCTGACAAGATCATAATTTTCTTCGTTGATCATATTCATCAACTCCGGAATTTCTTCGGGTGAGTCCTGAAGATCTGCATCCATCGTAATGACAACTTCACCACCGGCTGCTTCAAATCCTTTTTGAAGTGCAGCTGATTTGCCATAATTGCGCCGGAAACGAATTGCTTTGATGCGCGGATATATTAGTTGCAGTGCTGTGATTACTTTCCATGAATCATCCGAACTGCCATCATCGACAAAAATTACTTCTGCCGTTTCAATAGCATTTTTTGTGATTACTTTTTCAATCCATGCCATAAGTTCGGGCAACGAATCTCTTTCATCGTATACCGGAATGACTATGGATAAAGCGATACCTGATGGTGACATAGATGTAATTAAGCTCCGGGCATGGTTGAAGGCGGGGCATCTTTTTTAAGCATTGCTCCTGCCACAACGCCTTTGATAAGACCCCAAAATAATGCACTCAAAAGAGACACCACGGAAAATGCGATTGGTGTCATAAACATCGTAGTCCATTTGCGGGCCATATCCTTACTTTCTTCCGGCATTCCGGCTTTATCCCATTGATCCTCTATTTTGGACATCATATTATCAATAAAATTAGGGTCTATAACCTTTGTATAGATCAATGTAAAAATGGCTGAAATGACACCTGCTATTACTGCAATCTTGAATCCTGTCAAAAATCCCTGTCCAAGTGTGATGTATCCGCCAAGATCCTGTTCCCGGGCTTCTTTCACACCCAGATAAATCGGAAAATAAGTGGCCACGAGTATAAGGGCACCCATTCCAAACCCAAGCATTTTATTACCACTTTCCTGGACACCCATCATATTGGAGCCGAGTGAAAAAATAATATAGACCATTCCGGTGATTAGCCCCCATTTAAGCGTAGTTGACATGTTTCGTTTTAGTTAAAAGGTGAGTGAGGATTCAAATATATCAATTAATCAACAGACGTCCTTTAGAAAAGGTACCTATCACCTTACCGCTGAACGTGGTTCCCGCTAATGCATCATTTTTTGAAAGTGAATGTTGTGAACCATTATAGGACCATTCTTTTCCCGGATCAAAGAAAGTAAGATTTGCAATACTTCCTTTTTCAACAGGCAACACCTCAAGTCCAAGTATCCTTGCAGGACCAAAACAAAATTTATCAATGATATCAATGACAGGCATGACTTCTTTCAAAACAGTATTGGCCGAAGCAAAAGCTGTCTCCAAACCTATGGATCCAAATGAAGCATATGTGAATTCACAATCCTTAGCTTCAATTTCCAGCGGCGTATGGATAGAAGAGATGTGATCGATAAGTCCATCTTTCAATGCTTTAATCAAAGATTTCCTGTCCTTTTGCGAGCGAAAAGGCGGCAGTACTTTTTTATAACTATCAAAATCACCAACATCTTTATCTTCCAGCATAAGATGCATCGCCGGAACATCACATGTCACATTCAGATTTTCAGCACGTGCTCTTTGAATAAAAGGCAATGAAGATCCTGAAGAAACGGCATGAAGATGAAGCTTTGATTTTGTGTAGGCCAATAATTGCATATCACGTTGCACGATCACGTCTTCTGCGACGGAGGGTATTCCTGTGAGGCCCATAGAAGCACTTATTTTTCCCTCATGTATCTGTCCCTCTGTTGTAAAACTTCGATCGAGAGGGAAATCAATAATGACTACACCTAGTGGAATCACATATTCAAGCGCTCTTGTCAGCAGGCTTGTTTCAATCGGGCTTTTCCGACCGTCACTGAATGCTATGGCACCTATGGAGACCATATCCATCATCTCAGTCAGGTCCTTTCCGGCTAGCTCTTGTGATACGGCACCTATCGGATAGATATGAACAGGGAGAGATTCATTGAGCTGCTGAATATATTCAATTTCAATTCTGCTTTGGATGGGCGGATTGTTCCTGGGGAAAGTGGCGAGTGAAGTATAACCACCAGCGCGTGCTGCATTGCCGATTGATAAAAAAGTCTCACGGTACTCATATCCTGGCTGACCAGGCTGGGCACCGATATCAATCCATCCCGGTGATACATGGAGATCATCAGATTCGATTATTTTTGCTTTATCATCCAAAATTGATTTTGCAATGTTGGTGATCTTCCCATTTTCAATCAGAATATCCATTTTGACAGGCTCTTGTCCCTGATTGATGATGGTCGCCTTTTTGAGTAATACTTTCATTTCGCTTTTTCTCGCTGCAAATTTCGGTTAATTACGTTTCTCGCTAAAGTGTTTTACAAAGACAGGGGCAAGCCCTGTCAATACAATTCGCCATTCCTATTCGCTATTCCTATTCGCTACTCACTATTCGCTACTCACTATTCGCTACTCACTATTCGCTACTCACTATTCGCTACTCACTATTCGCTACTCAACTATTCGCTACTCGCTACTCACTATTCGCTATTCACTATTCACTATTCACTATTCAGTTTCTTGCCGCAAATTTCGGTTAATTACGTTTCTCGCTAAAGTGTTTTACAAAGACAGGGGCAAGCCCTGTCAATACAATTCGCTATTCCTATTCGCTACTCACTATTCACT
>JBBSAQ010000033.1:0-45860 GCA_038252065.1 Chitinophagales bacterium | reverse complement strand
TTGAAAGTATAAATGCTCGAACCGGTCCTCATAACGCATACTAATTTTACCCGATTTCCTTTAATTGGCTTATCCAAATATCTCTTCAAGCTCCAATTTTTGGCATTTTTGCACCCACTAAAAACAGCGTAGAACCTAATATATTGATTTTGAAGTGCAATATTTGATGGGTTATTGCGTATATTATCGTACTATGCGCAATGCCGTGACAACTAACGGCCAACAGACAGAATATGATAATAAAAAGTGCCGACACTATAAAAACTTCACTTTCCTATTTTGACCTATTAGGCAATAATGAGACAGCTTTAGCTAAGGCCTTTTCTTTTTTAATCGCAACTGACAAGGACTGCTATTTTGAATTTCTCAGCTTTTTAGGTGTTAAGCAGACAAATAACGAAGCCAATTTTTTTAGTGTGGACATTAAGACCGAAAAAGATAGAGACGAGGGAAGAACAGATATTGAAATTGCAAACAAAAATGAATACCACATTATTGTTGAGTGCAAAGTGAACAATGGTAAAGTATTAAACCAACGGACACAATACTTAAATTCTTTCAACAAGACTACCAAAAAGAAAGTTTTATGCTTCTTAACACAAGAACGTGATACCAATAAACAATTTCAAGACGGTACAGAAATAAGAAACACAAGTTGGTTAGAGATAATTGATTTGTATAGCAGTAAAAAATTTACTGACAAAGTAATCGTCTCGAGCTTCCTGAAATTTGCAACGAAAAATTACAAAATGAGAGAAATAAAGGAGATCCTTATTCAAGACCTCAAAGATCAAACTGAAATTTCACGATTCCAAAACTTTGGTGTTTATCGTAGAGACCAAACATTTGGAACTCCAATTTATTTTGCACCATACTTTACTCGTGGTTCAACTCCACAAGAGGGAATAATTAATCTTTCTAAAATATTAGGCATTCTAACATTAACACCAAATGATATTGAAATATTCAGATCAGACTTAGAAGCATTTTCAGGAACCACAACACAAGTTGACAATTGGATTAACGGAGTTAAACATGGGAATGATAACAAGACATCCGTTTATACATATTATTTTCTTGACACACCTTTGCAATTCAAAACTCCATTAAGGAAGGAACAAGGAAATGAAAAAGGAACAGGAAAGGGTTGGATTTCGAAATTCATACCAAAGAATAGATGCGTTTCTTTTATCGACTTTATCAAACATATTCCAGAACTTAAATGACAGCAGGAGTAACAAAAGCATTGGGCATAACAGCAAGTTTACGCTATGCCGGCTGACGCGCTGTTCGATCTGTTCTGCTTTTTAATTACTTTAAGGCCATGTCACGAAAGACGGAGCTATTGATACCGGGACATCTTAAACCTGCAAACCGTCGTGGGCAATACTAAACTACCCAAAGAAGCAAGGAAATCAGCAGATGAATATGTGCAAAGTTTATAATCAAATTGGTTCTTTGACTACAATCAAAACACATCTTCATAACCATAACATACATGACTTTAAATCTGTCAATGAGTTAATCACTTTTCAGAAAAACTATACGGTTGCCCGACAGCAGCTCATGGAAAACAGCTCATTATAAATCGTGCGGGAAAAAGAAATACTGAAAGACGAAATAGTACTACTTGCAGATTTTATCGATACATGCCGAAGTGAGAACACAAAAAATTTGATTTCGGAGCTTGACCAATTAAAGCACCAATTGGCTGCCCTGTCTTCTGCACCATCAAACTTCTTTGAAAAAATTGCTGTCCATTTCCAAAGAAACAAAATTCGAAACATTGAAACTAACTTCGATTCAAAGATTGCCAATATCAGAGTGGTCATTCGCCGCAAGCGGGATGAATTGCTTTCGCAAGGGTGGGGACAAATTGTCACCCCCCTTTTGGTGGACACCAAAGGCGGCAAGCAAAAACTCAATTGCAATAATTGACGTGGATAATTGAAGTATGGTATTTACATTGTGACTGGTAAAATGTTAATGATCATTGACAAAAAAAGTAGACTTTCGTCAAGATGAATCTTTCCACAAATTTTTAAATGGAATGTTTATTGAAAGTCCACCTATTTGAAAATGTCCGGTTTATTTTCTAAAATACCGGACTAATAATATTTACTGATTTGATATGAACAGCGAACTAATCATATACCAAAATCCTGACGGAAACATCAAAATAGATGTCCGCCTGGAATCAGAAACGGTCTGGCTGACCCAGTCACAGTTATGCGAACTGTTTCAAAAATCAAAAGCCACCATCAGCGAACATATAAAAAATGTATTTGAAGAGGGGGAATTGGAAGCCGGCTCAACTGTTCGGAAATTCCGAACAGTTCAAAAGGAAGGCAGCAGGGAGGTGGAGCGAGAGATTGAATACTACAACCTGGATGTCATCATTTCCGTAGGCTACCGGGTAAAATCGCAGCAGGGCACACAATTTCGTATATGGGCTACACAACGCCTTAAAGAATACATTATCAAGGGTTTCACACTCAACGACGACCGTTTCAAATCCGGCACATCAATGAACTATTTCAACGAGCTGCAGGAACGCATCCGGGAAATACGTCTGTCAGAACGGTTCTTCTACCAGAAAATCAAAGACATCTATACCACCAGCATTGATTATGACCCCCGGGACGAAAAGACAATTGAGTTCTTTAAGGTAGTTCAAAACAAATTGATCTGGGCGATCAGTGAGCAGACGGCGGCCGAACTCGTGTATCGCAGAGTGGATGCCACATTGCCATTCCTGGGCATGCAATCTTATGACAAAAAAAATGCAACTTCTGTTAGGAAGTCTGATGTCAGCGTTGCCAAAAACTACCTGACCGAAGATGAGATCAAATTACTAGGCCTCCTGGTAGAACAATACCTGGCTTTTGCGGAAACCATGGCGCAACAGCGGACACCTATGTACATGGCCGACTGGATCAGCCGGTTAGACAACATTTTGCAACTCAACAGTAGAGAATTGTTGAACCACGCAGGAAAAATCAGCCACGAAATGGCACTCCAGAAGTCAGGTGAAGAATTTGAAAAGTACAGCCTTACCCAAAAATCAGCAGAGAAAGAGCAAAGCCTGAATGAGTTAGAGCAGGACATGATAAAATTGAAGTCAAAAAAATGAAATGTGCTGCACATTGTTCAGGCGTAAGAGGGGCTGAATGTGAGTTTGTCAAAGCATTTTTGGCATTTGTAGCGGGAGGGAATTGCAGAATGGGAAAAGCAAACAATCGAGTAGAAATCCGTGAGAGGCCGTTAAAGAAAATACACATGCGCGGATATGAGACCTTGAAAGTAAGAAAACAATAGTGGAAGAATTCACGACTTCACAAATAGCTCTGGTTTAAGTATAGTTGTTCATGTGCATATAATATTACTATTAATAAGGAATTTTGACATAAGCTTTTTATAGGATTAGATTTTTAAAATATTCTTCAACATATTCCTGGGTTATTTTTTCCTGCTCAAGTCTATTTTTATCCCACAGCTTAAGTTGTTCAAAAAGTTTTAATTCATCCTTTACTAATAGATTAAGCTGTTCGGATTTATTGCGTGAACCGGAAACAGCAAATTGTGAAAATTGCTCAAAAGTTTTATAATCCATCATTATGCTTTGTGTATTTGGGTAATAAGTTCTCAGTTGATGGAGAATTTGAAAACCATGTTCGTCAATATCTCCCCAGTAAAAAATATTCTTCTCTGCCAGAGAAGCAACGTTTCTTAGATAGCTAACATTAAATCCACCACCGCTCCAAACAGCAATGGTAGAAGGTAAGGCCGGTAATGTGAGGAAATTCATCTTATTTTCTGTAATCAAAATATTGCGAAATGGTAATTCAAGCTTCACAAAATCTGAAAGAGGTATGCTTATATCAGAAAAATTAGAAAACCATGGTAGACTGATATCCAATATGCGCATCCTGATAAGTAGCTCATCATATTTAAGAAAATATCGTTCTGCAAATCGTTTCTGCTGATGATTTCGTATATGTTGTGGAATAAGAAAATCAAGCATAGATTGGATAATCGTTACATTGTCTTCAATGAATTTTGTATGGACGGGTATAGGTAACTGCCGCACATATAGGTTGGGCCTGGGATCATCTAAAAAATAACGGCATACTTTAAGTATATCACCCCAGTTTATTTGCGCATCAGTTAACCATACGCAATTCGGCAACACCCACTCTTTTAACTGAGGAATAAATGTTATTATTTTTTCATAGTTTATCAGGAAATGCTTCCATTCACTTTTTTTACCTATGAAGCCAACATAATCTTCAACATTTTCAAAAACAATAGCATCAGGCAATTCGTGACGGCCAGTACGCCGGAAAGTTTTTTCTGTCGATTTTACCAGATAACCAATGCCTGTTTTATTTTTAGAAAAACGATAAAGAATATTGATCGATTTCTGTAGTGTTTCAAAATTTTGAGTTACATGATTTGGTTGAATCTTTCCAATTCGGTCTATTGATTTAGGAAAAAAAATATCTCCGGATAGGGTACTTTGCAATAGGGGTTTCCACCATTTCAGTACCTGGTTCTTTATCTCATCAGGACTGATCATTCACCCACTGCATTTTGGGATACGGCGCTGTATTTCTTTTTCTTCTCATCATATTCCTCCTTTGTAAGATTGTTTACTTGTGAATTATTACCTTCTCGGTTGCTGACAAAATGAAAGGAATTAACATGGTTTTCAATAACATGGATCTTTTGTAAAGGGGTTACAATAAGTAGCTGAAGGTCTAATTTCCTGAAAAGCTCTAATGCATATCTTGTACTTTCATCACTACCTCTCCCAAACGCTTCGTCAATAACTACGAACCTAAAACTCCTGCTTTTACTTTCCCCAAACTGTAAACCGAACTGATATGCCAAGGCGCTTGCCAGGATCGTATAAGCCAATTTCTCCTTTTGACCGCCACTTTTGCCACCAGAACCTTCATAAAATTCTTTTTCACTATCATCCGAACGAAACCGCTCGCTTGCATTGAACTCAAACCATTGGCGTACATCAGTTACTGTATTCGTCCAGTCTTTATCTGCATATTCCATGCTGGCAAAACGATCCAGTATACTTTTCACCTGCTCATATTTATCTTCCGTATAGATTTCATTATTACTGCTAAAGGAATGGATATAACATTTCCTCAACTCTTCTCTGAACAGACGAACTTCCTTATTGGTAGTCATATCCATAAGAATAGTGATATAGGTATCCTGGGCCGCATTATACACAATCTCAGAAAGATGCTGATTAATAGTACGAACCTTTTGCTTGATATCATTTTCATGTTTCTGCAATTGATTATCAAATACAGAAATGCTGTTGATCACATTGGTATTGAGCTGTTCTTTGAACCTGTCTTCATGCCGTTTCAGATCTTCGCTATTAAGCTGATCGTACTTTTTTATATACTCTTCACGTGCATCAATGTTTTCTAATATTTCAGTGTACTCAGCTTTTGAATGTTCCTTTATTTCCCGCATTTTGCGTTCAATGGATGATCGAAATCCCATTAGACGGCCTCTTAATTTTTTGAGTTCTCCGTTTTCCCCTTGGTATTGTTTGCGGAAATCTTCTTGTCGGTTGTCTATATTTTTCAATGTAAGGATAGCATCTGAAATTTTTTCACCAAGTACAGGAAACCACATATTCTTTAGATGCTGTTCAATTTGCTCTTTTGTACTTTCTGTATTGCCAAGTAGGTCTCGATAATTTTCAATAGTACTGATCAGGCCGCCCACGTTTTCTGTCACCTGTTTCTCTTTTTGTTTTGTTTCCGAAATCTGCTGTTCAACTTCCGACTTATTCTTTTCCAAATGTGCGAGCACATCATTGTTATTTAATAATTGATTTCGCTCCGATTCCAGTTCATATATCTTCGTTACATGGTATCCCCAATTGATTCTTGAGAAATCCTTGTATTGCAGAATCCTGTCCACAACAATACGCGAGTTCCGGTTATCTCTCTCCAAATCTTCAACTTTCTCCTTTCTTTGTCTTAGATCCTCAATTTCAGATTTAAGATTATTCACCGATAGTTCCAGTGCTTTAATTTTTTCGATATTGCTCCAGCCCAATACATAATTTCGACGATCATCAATCCTCTTCCTGTCATCTTTTGTATGCCGTATGCGCCCACTTTTTATCAAACCCTGTCGGGTGATACCGAATGGAACTTTTTGCAACCCGTTGACATCTGTACCTATATAATCTCCAAAGCTCCGTTGAAGATAACTTTCCAGCCAATCAAAGAAGGGCGTTTCCGGCTTAATGTTTATTTTATTAATGAGACTGTCCTCATCCAAATCTTTCTCTACTCGATTAAAGTTGGATGTATCTGCCTCAAGGTAGGTGAGTTTAATACCACGTCCATCAATGCTCTGCAATAGGTTATCGTTGACATACCTGCCTACACTTTTATAGTGAATGGCAGGCACCAGCAAACTAATACCAACATCATGAAGTAACTTTTCTACCGCACCTTCCCATTCTGTTTCCTGTTCATTAACTTTTAACAATTCTCCCGCAAAAGGCAGTTCTTCCTCATCAATCCGCAGGTCATCGCACAAACGGGTTCTGAATCCCACAAGCCAGGCGGGAATCTGCGTTTTGCGTTCTTTTAGCGATTGAAGTTCTCTTGACTCTGCCTGGAAATCTGATTCGTGCCTTCGTAATTCGCTCATAAGCACATCTCTTTGATTGCGGTATTCTTCTTCAAAGCGCAGGCACTGTTCATTTAAGCCTCTGGCGTAGTAAATGTTTTCATCAAAGTCTTCTTCCTTTTGTACACTTTTCAGACCCGCCTGTAATGCCGACTTTTCATAATCATCAAACTCTTTCCGCTTTATAACTTTATCATGTTCATGTCTCTTTATTTCATCACTAATTTGTTCAATACGTTTGCCTCCATTATTGGCAATATCGATTAGAATGGATTGTTTACGGCTGTCAAGGCTGTCAAGTTCGATATTGAAAATTTGTTGTTGTTGAGTTAGTTTTTCAAGTTGATTTTCTGCGTGCTCTATAGCTTTGCGCAACAAATTCCACTTCCTTTCAGCGAACCAGGCTGGAGCGATTTCGAGTATAGTTTCTATATTTTCAATTTCCCGGTTAACGTTTTCATATTCCACACACGCTTCAGTCAATGGTTTCAGTATTTGGTACTGTTCACGTGCATGAACTACAGCTTCGTGTGCTTTCTTTAAATCCTCAAAACGTTTCAACAATGCGGAGATCTGCTCCTTTACATCTGTTCTTTCCAGCATCTGCTCACGTACAAAATCGGTCAGGCTACTCACAGACTTCATAGAAACAGTTTGGTAAAAAAGATCAATAGCCTTATCGCTATTCATTCCGAATAACCTGCGGAACTGCTCGCTATACTGGCTGAAATTGTCATTGAACAATTGCACACCATTTGTATTTCTCAATTTTTTTCTAAGGTCGTTAATGTCCGTAAACTGGCTAAAATGTTGTTTAATCGTGAGCGGAATGATACTGATAACCAGGAGTTTTTCAACTTTACTGTCCTTCCCGATCCAAAATAATTGAGCAAGACATACGTCTTCGTTATATCCTTCATTCCTGAAGTTTCCCACTATTACACTGTAGGTATCATCGTTTGGTCGCAGATAGATTTTTTTAGCGACTTTGGTAACTTCCTCTTTTTCTTTTTTGTATTCACCTTTGATATAACTCAGCAGGTTTCGTTCTTTGCCATCAGCTCCGGCAGCCTTGTTAAATACGATTTTGTTGTGGGGAACTAAAAGACAGGTCAGCGCATCTACTAAAGTGGATTTACCGGATCCAATATCTCCGGTTAATAGCGCATTATAACCGTTGGGTGCAATTTGCCATCGTACCTGATTAAAAGTACCCCAATTCAAGACCTCCAGGTATTGCAGGCGGAAACCAGCTTGCACATGATCGCCGCCATATGTAAATGGAATTTCCATAAGCCTGTCATTCATTTGCTTGTTTATCCTGAGCATACTTGTTGAGTTTCTTTAGCAATTCATCAATCATATCTGCATTTACAAATCCCTTAATGATCCGGTGCACTTCATAATTTCTTTCCTGATCATCAAGTTTTCGCAAAAATCCAATTTCAATTACCCTGTTAATAGTACTGATTATTTTCTCCTGGTGCTTTGCCTCATCATTCGTAACTGGTAAAAAGATTTTTATGCGGTTAATCATTTCCTGCTCACTGATAATTGATCGAACAGATCCACCCTGTGCGTCATGCTCCAAAAGATACTTCCTTAGGACAATACATAGTAAGGAAGTAAGAAAATTTAGTTGACGTCTTTCGACCAAACGAGGCAACTCAACGTCATCTTCATATTCTTTTTGCCGCAGGAATGCATAGCCTTCACTTTTGTCGAGATATAAATCCAGTCCGACTGGCTGAAAATACTTTTTTACATCGGGTTCATATCGCAGAAGGTTTTCCCATACATCCTTTTGATGATTATAAACAATTCCCTTGAGTAAGGCAATCAGGCTGAGTGCATATCCTTGTTCCATAACTACCTGCTGAATATGATCAATGGTACACTAAGAAAATACTTTTTATTAATTTCTTTGTTTTCAATAACCAATTCTTCCTTCAATTCACTCTTTATAATATGTCTGTTGTCGTTGGCAGCTATCTGCATATAGGCTAATATTTCTGACACTCCTTTTTGCGATTTATAAAGGTGCAACAATTCAGACAGGGCTATCTGAGTCTTGCTTCGCAATGCCTCTTTGATATTGTTTCGAAGCACTTCAATATCCACATAAAACTGTTCAAACAAGAGGTTAGTTTCTGCCTCTGACATCCCATCCTGGATTTCAGTCTTGTCAAAAGAAACTTTTACCGGTGGAGTGAATAGAGGTTTGTCCATTATAAACATGGGCTTAAAGAGTCCATCAATTTCCAAAAGGGATTCAAGGGAGTATACTGTTTCGATGTGTTCGAGCAAAAGTATTTCTATCTCTTCGATGCTACGCAGGATATGTCTGCTCTCTGATAGATTTTTTTGCTCTACAAATTTCCGGAGCTGTTCGATCAGGCCATCGTTGCTCCGGTTTACCTTATCACCGGCATCCACAAGGTGGGACTTAATTCTTTCTACAGTTTGTTCTTTTTTGATTTCCAGTATCGCAGGGATTTCATTCATCTTTCTCAACAGATTTTCCAGTTCATCCTGCATCTGCTCACTCATCAGAAATTCCCAGAAAGCACGAAAACTTTTCCCTTGATCCGTATTCCACAAGTGATCCTGTTGTTCAAACACATTGTCCAATAGGGCCGCCTTTGTGAGATTGGTTTTTATAATCGTTTGCCGAGTTTGGGTATCCAGTTCACGGAAATTCTGTTCCACCTGCCGAAAGTCCGAAAGCAGACGTCTCGCCGTTTCTTCTGCCAAAAAGTAATTTTCCTTAATATGGGTAGCGGACGGTTTTACAAAATTTCCCTGGCGTATTTGTTCTATTTCCTGGTCAATCTTATTTCGCTCAGCCTCTAGTTGTTGTATGCGTTGGTAAGGTCCGGAAGTAGTATTGACGATTTGCTGAAGAAGATGAAAAAATTGTAATAAACGACTGTGGGTGCCTATAAATTCCTTCTTGTTAAGATCTTCAAGCCACTTTAGAGCATTCTCAGTGGCTGGAGAGAGTTCGTATACCGGTTCGTCGGCAGATTCATAGTATCTGCGCAAATACCCTTGTTGTGCCCATCGGGAGAGAAACTCCAGTGGTGACTTGTTATACTCATTTATATCCTGTCTTTCCAACGTATACAAATAATCTGCCAACAGGCTTTGCAAGTCACTTTGGATATAGGATATTCTATTCTGTTGCTTAAATGCTAAATGAAAAAACCCTATCAGCAATGGAAAGTGCTCCGCCCTCAAAAGTTGCAATGTTTTATCATTTCGATAATGTGATAAGGCTTTTTCGTAGTTCATACATATTATTAATTGTATTGTCTTATTATGGACGCATCTTCAAGCCGAATTTAATCATGAATTAACATAGTATAAGACAAACCTATTAGTTGTTAAAGTATTAAAATATATGAATAAATCAAACTTTTTAGTGTATATTTAGGTTGCCAGTTCAAAACAAAGCCATAATGGCCAGCGAATCAGAAATTGAATCTTTTCTAAAGCAATTGAAAGAGAAGATTCCGGTATTTGAAATAACCTTTAGGCAAAGACAGAAAAATCTTCAGGCACTTGCTGATTTTAATATTACCGCCAAGCAAAGGATCGAGCAAATATTAGACTTAAACATGAAAGATTATTGTTCGAGACCTAATAAAGATAGTCATGTGCCAGGTGATCCGGATTACTATGTTTCTGGAAAAACTATCAATGGCATAGAAGTTTACATTAAAATAAGTATTGGGAGACCTCAAAGAATGATTGATTGTATCTCATTTCACCCCTCTGACCATACCCTTACTTACCCGCTCAGAACCTAACATTCCCATGAAAAAAAACATTGAGTGTCCATATTGCGATGGCCAAGCCGCATTAATCCATCAAATACAGAAACTAACCTATAAGAAAGAGGATTTTAATATCAGTGCCCATTTTTATAAATGCAATAGCTGTGCTGAAGAATTTACCACAACAGAGACAGATGAGTTGAGTATGACGCAGGTCCACAATTTGTATCGGGAGAAACACCGCATTCCTTTTCCTGAAGAAATAGCACAGGTCAGGGAGCAGTATGGACTTTCTGCTGCGGCGATGAGCGAAGTACTGGGTTTGGGTGTGAATGGATATGGATTGTATGAAAAGGGAGAAATGCCAACAACAGCGATTGGCAACCTGATTGCTTCAGCAAGGAATGCGGTTGTGTTTAAAAGCATGCTGGAAGGGGCCATTGACTTGATTCCAAAGAGTGCAGGTATTACTGCCTTGCAAAAGGTGGGAGACATCATTGAGACAGAAAATCACCCAAAGTCTTTCATCAATCAGATTGACAGATATACCAAGCCAAATTCATTTACGGGCTTCAAGACATCAAACGTAGAAATAATTAAGACCCTTGTAACTTCTTTTATTTCGAGATGTAATATTGTGTTTAATGATCGCCTAAAGATTAATAAACTTCTTTTTTATTTAGATTTCCTGGCCTACAAATCAAGTGGATTTTCAATCAGTGGATTGTCATACAGGGCTATTCAATTTGGACCTGTTCCCTCGTGTTATGATAACCTCTTTGCATTACTTCAAAATGATCAGATAATTTTCGCAGACTGGCAGTTAGAAGATAAAAACCCCAGAGAATTATTTTTTGCGCAGACCAAACCAAACACTGAGTTATTGAGCAAATTTGAGAATGAGATTCTGGATTTTATTTGTGAAAAATTTTCAGATACATCTTCCTGGGATATGGTGGAAATGAGTCATGAGGAAAGAGGGTGGAAGGAGTTGAATAAAGAGAAGGGAATGATTAGTTATCAGGTGTATGCGTTTGAATTGAATGAACTAACTCCATAAACAAATTATTATTTAAGAGCCTGGTGTAGATTTCGTCTTTTATCATGTACAAAATTGGAATAACTCTCGTGATTAAGTTTGAATAATTTGTCGTCCTCATTTCTGACCAAAAGAGTAACATGACGATACTCATTATAAATTCATGCACTGGGAATATATAGATTGTCTGCCCGGGAATAGAATAAAATAAAGTCAATTGCATTATTTTCGCCTTATATGCACCATTCCCTTCACAGGTTCCGCATTTTGATCCTCTGCCTATTGTGCATCAACATTTGCTCAACGCTCTCGGCCCAACGGAAAAAAGCCCCCAAAATCATTGATGAAATCGGCATCCTGGGTGGAATGAATATCATGCCCTTCTATCCTAATGATGTTAATCGCCGCCCGATCAATGGAGGTGATCCGCAAATTCTTCCATCTGGTTTTTTCGGACTGGCCTATTACCATCAATATAAAGGACGATTTGCTCAGATGTTTCAGCTTAATTTGTCAGATCATCAGATTAAGTATTGGAAGACATCCAGGCAAGCCTGGCACCTGAATCATGAAACCGTGACCGTCATGCGCGATAGTGGGGATTATCATATTAAATACAAGGATCTGTCCATGATCTATATGCTTGGTTATTGCCTGAATAAAAAGGCAGGCTGGCATTTATATTGTGGACTGCAATTGAACGTCACGGTTACAAATCATTCCACGAAAACGGTGGACAAAGTGGAGTATGGCAAACTGGATGGCTTTGATTATATCCCTTATCCTCAGCCTTTGTACACATACGATGAATTGTCACCTACCTATTCGCCGGATAGCGGAGCAGAAGTACTCATCAGTACAGACGTGCGTCTCAAAATGGGTGATCAATGGTCACTTCATCCGGTGCTGGAACTCGGCCTGAACACGGGGCATGTCCAGGTTTCGGTCAAGGACCGGATTGCATTTTACCTGGAATTGATGCGAAGAATATGAGAACACTGATCCTCGTGATGTTTTTATTGGTGACTTGTATGGCAAGTGGACAAGCTTCGAAAAAACATGTCTATAAAAATCAATTATACCCCGGTCTATCTGCCTCCTATCTGTCTACATGGGTACTGAGAGCATACCGATTCAAAGAGAATATACAGGGGAACGTATTTATTCTGGGCGTCAATGGGCACCAGGAAATCTGGAAGGAATCTGTTCTGAAGTTTGGCGTTGGAATGGGTAAAATTTTTGGCCCTCAGATCAATGACGACAACGGTATTATCCTTCCGATCAAGCTGCAGAAATTTTTCGTGCCTGAGAGAAAAGGGTTTAACCTGTCCGTAGGGCTGGTATCCGATTTTTGCAAGATATGCAGTGAAGGATTTGATAGCGCCCTGACCAATGAGATCAGTTATTTGATTGATGTTCGCATTTTGTCAATTAATGCAGGTCTGCAAATCATGGAAGGGTCCTTATTTGATGATCTGGCAGTAAATGTTGGGGTACAGGTGGAATTGATATACAGACCGGAAAAGGTGGGAAAGTAAATTTCTCATCAGATTCGAGGAGGTTTTGAAGGCGCACCTTTGGCTGTGTATCAGACATTCGAATTCCTCGCTTACTTCGATGCAGGTAAAAATAATTCAGCCGGAAGTTGAAAATAATCACGAAGTCTTCTGGCCATTTGCAAAGTAATCTCCCGTTTTCCGGATAGTACTGATGAGACGTGACCCTTGCTACCAATAAGTGGCTCAAGATCTTTGGCCTTCATTCCGTTCTCCTCCATTTTTAGTTTTATCACTTCAATTGGATCCAAATCAGGTATAGGGATATAACGCTCCTCGTAATCTTTGACCAATAAAAGCAATACGCCAAGTTCATCACTTTCTGGTGTGTTTTCTGCAGAATGAAAAATTTGCAAAGTCCTTTTTACGGCCTTTTGATATTGTGCTTCCGTCCTGATTATTTTCCATTTCATTTTCTCAGTGTTCAAAAACAAGTCTAAATCAAACTTTTTTGCATTTATTTCGTTTATTTCGAATAATTCGATTAATTTTGAACCACAAACCATCCACCATGAAAGACATCATTCACGAAGTTCAAAAGCTTTCTAAAGCGGAACAACGCCTTGCTCTGGAATCTTATGATGCTCTTGCTGCTACTATTGAGCAATTAAAATCGGAAAATCCGGAAATTGAGATAGAAGAAACGGAGGAAAAGATACGGATACCTCTTAAGGCCCTCAAACTCCTGGCACACATGCTTAGGACGCTTAGCGAAGGTCGTGCTGTGTCCATTGTGGCAGGGGCTACAGAAATGACAACTCAGGCTGCTGCTGAGATGCTTGGATGTTCTCGTCCTTTCCTTGTTAAATTACTTGAAGAAGGAAAGATGCCGTTTACTACGGTTGGTCGTCATAGAAGAATTAAAGTCGAAGATGTGATTAAGTACCAGAAGCTACAAAAAGCAAATCAGAAGGCCCTTCTCATTGATATGATGAGAGGCGATGCAGAATTAGGACTTTATGATTCATAGTATTCGATTTACATGTGTCCTGGATACGAATGTTATTAATCCAATAGAAATCAGGGACTTACTATTCTGGTTTGCCTATGCTGGATTGTACACGGTAAAGTGGAGTCAGCATATTTTTGATGAATGGGAGGATGTGATGAGGAGGCGAGGGGTATCAGAAGAAGAAATTCAAAATCGAACGAATAGAGCCCGCCAGGCATTTCCAGATGCACTTGTTGAAAACTATGATCCTATCATTCCATCCCTGACTTTGCCGGATGAAAAGGATAAACATGTATTGGCGGCAGCTATTAAGGCAAATGCTCATGTCATTGTGACAAATAATCTCAAGGATTTTCCAGCCGAAAATCTTTTCAATTTTGGATTAATTGCAAAGTCAGCTGATGAGTTTTTAGCTGATATCATAGATTTGAATCATGATAAAGCCATTGAAGCATTTCGTGAATTGGTTGTGAACAGAAGAAATCCCGACATGGATGAATTTCAGGTTCTTGATGCAATGCGAAAAAATGGATTAAAGGATACTGCCGATTATCTACACTCTCTTCTCTAAGATGAATACATTCGAAGTACCAATTTCAGCATTATCCTTCTTTAATACAGATAAGCATCCAGGGTATCGGACTCTAGATAGTTCCTTTCAAGAATAAACCTTTCCTTTCCTCAGCCTTCACCTTCTCCTCAGCGTTCTCTTCACGCCCCTTCATTCATCACTTTTTCCATCATCTCCCTCAGTGAAATAGCCGTCACACCTTTCCCCAGCGAAAATTTATCCTGGCCTGCATAAACGACATATCGACGCGTCGCCTTGATATCATCAGCTGCAATGTAAAACCCCTTATTAATGGATGGTACAGACGAACGCTTTATTTCAATGGCCCATTTTTCTGTAGGCGAAAATTCAAGAATAAGATCTATTTCAGCGCCAGCCTGGGATCTGTAATAATACATGCGGACATGATAGGGTAGCACGCTGCTTATATTTTCAATGACAAAACCTTCCCAGCTTCCTCCCTGGACAGGGTGTCCTAACAACGCATTGTAATTTTGAATTTGAAGTAATGCATGCGTGATACCGCTATCCCGGATATATATTTTAGGCGACCTGAGTAATCGTTTATTTAGATTTTGACTCCACGGAGACAGGCGTCGCACTAGCATCAAATCGACCATCAGGTCCAGATATCTACGAACTGTAGTTTGGGATACATCCAAATTTTTAGAGAGAGGTGCTGAATTCAATGGACTGCCCTGGAGGTTGGCTAATATGCTCCAAAAACGGAATAGCGTTTCCGCGGGAATTCTTGGTCCTATTTGTGGAATATCTCTTTCCAGATAGGTGCGAATAAATTGTTGGCGCCATTCCAAACTATCTTCATCAGACAGGGCTAGTAAACTTTCGGGAAATCCACCTCGTAACCAAATAGTGTTTAGATCTCCGGGATGTGGATGCGCATACTCCAATACATCAATAGGATGTAATTCAAGAAGAGCTATTCGTCCTGCAAGGGATTCTGAAGTTTGTCGGAGTAAATCAAGCGATGCGGAACCCAGGAAAAGGAATTGTTTATTTTTATGTCCAGCCCGTCTTTTTTCATCTATGATGCCCCGAAGTTCTGCGAAAATTTCAGGTGCTAACTGAACTTCATCCAGAATGATGAGTTTGTCTTTATTCTCCTCATGAAACGAATGGATATCTGAAATTTTCAATCGATCCGTTCCTTTTTCAAGATCAATATAAATGGAAGGAAAATCAATGGCTATTTGTCTGGCCAATGTGGTTTTGCCTATCTGTCGGGGACCAATGAGTACAACGGAAGGACTGCGATTAATAGCACTAATAAGCTGATTTTCAAGTCTTCTGCGTATCATCCATGTAAATATAACACATAATATTCGATCTGCATGGTTTGTGAATTAAAATATTGTATAAAATTGATTATTAGTTATTTAAACTTTATTATTAAATGTAATATTACTTTCCAATACAGAAACGGCTGAATATATTCCCCAATATATCATCACTACTTATCTCCCCCGTTATCTCACCCAGATGATACAACGCCTGCCGTATATCCTGCGCCAGAAGTTCGGTATTCGGTAATCGGTAATCGGTAATCGGTATGTTTGATGCCGGGGTGTTCGGTTCTAAAGCTCTGGCAACATCAAGCAACCGTCCCTCAGCTCTTTCAAGAGCATAATAATGTCGCAACGAAGTGATCATCGGAATATCCTGCGGAATATCTTTTTTTATACAATCACGAATGACCTCGCGCAAGTACACAACATTCATATTGTTGATGGCTGATAGCGGAACGACTGGATAGTCTTTTATCTTCCATTCATTCGCATCCGTGTATGGATTGAGATCCATTTTATTGGCAGCAAGGATCACCTTTGCATTTTCGGGCGAAATGGCATCGAGATCTGCAGCAACTTCGGAAGGCGACAGGGTAGTGACATCAAAAACATAAATCAATATCGATGCTTTCTCAATCTTATCCATCGTACGCTGTATGCCCATCGATTCGATTTCATCATGGGCTTCTCTTATTCCTGCCGTATCAATCAATCTGAATTGAATGCCATCGATGACCAATATTTCTTCAATCGTATCGCGCGTGGTGCCGGGTGTAGCAGATACAATCGCACGATCTTCCTGCAATAATTTATTCAGCAATGTTGATTTACCTGCATTCGGTCGTCCGGCGATCACAGTAGGGATTCCTTCTTTGATTGCATTGCCCAGATGAAATGTTTCTTTGAGTCGTGAAGTCAATAAAAGAATTTCACCGACAAGATTTTTCAACTTATCCCTGTCTGCAAATTCAACATTTTCTTCGCCGAAATCTAATTCCAATTCGATCAGGCTGGCGAAGTCAATTAGCTTTTCTCTCAAATGAATTATTTCACCGGACACTTCACCCCGCATCTGTCGCATTGCCATCTGATGTGATGCCTTTGATTGCGATTCGATAAGATCAGCGACTGCTTCCGCTTGTGACAGATCCATGCGTCCATTCAAAAATGCACGCATTGTAAATTCTCCGGGATCAGCAGGTCGTGCTCCTTGTCGGATCAGAAGCGAATTGATTTCATGTAGGATGTAGGGCGATCCATGACAACTGATCTCAATGACATCTTCAGTGGTAAATGATTTTGGTGATTTGTATACACTGACAATGACATCATCTAATGTCTCTCCATCTTCATCTATGATCCGGCCGTAATGCATCGTGTGTGATTCCACTCTTGAAAGGTTCCTTCCTTTGAATACTTTGTTTGCAATGGAAATGGCTCTTGGCCCCGATAATCTTATCAACCCGATGGCTGAAACTGCTTCACCTGTTGATATCGCCACTATTGTGTCATCCTTCATCAAATTTTCGATTTTCGATTTTCGATTTTCGATTGATATTTTGTATTTACCGTTACCATTTGATTCGCAAAGTACAAATTGCTGCAGGCTTGAAAGGCTAAAAAATCACTTGAAAGATTAAAGAATTCCCCCTAAATTTGGAATAACCAATTGAAAACTTATGACTGAAGCTATTCTCAAAGAACGATTTATGATATTTGGAAGGAGTGTTTATAATCTCACAAAGGAATTTGCTAAAGAGCCAGCTTATAATGTGGTATCTTATCAAATACTCAAAAGTTCCTCTTCTTCCGGAGCAAATTACCATGCTGCCTGTCGAGGTAAATCCATACCTGATTTTATCAATAAACTTAAAATAGTTGAAGAAGAACTCGACGAAACTATCTATTGGCTAAAATATATTGATGGTATAGATGGTAAATGGAAACAATTTACAGACCCTTTAAGTAAAGAAGGGAATGAATTATTATCCATAATTATTGCATCTAAAAAAACTGTATTGGGCAAAAGCAATTGAAGCTAAAAATCGAAAATCGAAAATCGAAAATCGAAAATCGAAAATCGAAAATCGAAAATCGAAAATCGAAAATCGAATGCTTCGACCTTCTACACTCTGCCTCGTGCGACAGCTCAGCAACCATTGAAAATCGAAAATCGAAAATCCTACAGTGAAGCTGTTTCTTGTTTAAAATACTGCTTCGGCGTATGCCCATACTTCTTCTTAAAGGCCGTAATGAAGTGACTCGGATTCTGATACCCGATCTTGAAGGCTACTTCCTTCACCAGATACTCTCCTGAATTCAACATCTGCATCGCAGATTCAAGTTTGTAATCGGAGTGAAACTGATGTATGGTTTGTCCATAGACATATCGGTATCCTTCACGCAATGTGTTTCTGGGGAGCTCATAGATGACGGCGAGGCGATCAGGATCGGGTGCTTCATCTACATGTTCGATGATGTGTCTGCGGACTTTGTTTAGTTTTGTTTCAATCGCCGGACTCATCGATACAGGACAGGCTTCCATGGGTTTTCCAAAAGAGGATTCCATGAGTTGACTGAATATTTCCAGAAACTTTGCGCGTTCGAACATCGCATTGAATGGTGCTTTGAGTTTGTGATACAGTAACTGATCAAAACAATTCATCATCGCAGGTCCGATCGGAATGAGATGCATCAGATCCTTAACATTCATTCCTTTGGCTGGATCAAGCTGCTGTTCATCAAATGCCGGATTGATCATCTTGTGTAGCGTGGTGATGTTGATCCGCATGGTAAAAAATGCTGTTGATGCCTCTGTCAGTAATTTCACCTGCCAGCTATTTCTTGGATAAGCAAGGAAAATAGCTTCTCCTGATGCAAGCTCGATGGGATGAGGGATGAAAGAAGCATGAAGCTGCACCTTCCCCTGGCGAACACAAAACAGGTATATATCTGACATGTCTGACTGGAGATCAATCACATCGTTTTCTGAGCATTCATATCCGGAAACCATCGCATGGTCTCTGATTTCAACCTCTTTGACCTGGATATTGGTCATTTTCACATCACTTATTTCCACAATTCAAATTTGATTATTTATGAAACGACTGAGTAGCTTGAAAGTTGCTAAGTACCTGAATAAGGATCAAAATCCCGTATTCCTGACTACTGTATGGGGCGTAAAAGTATATGAGCAGGGATAAAAGGGGAATGACGGAAATTAGTCAATCCCATGATCCAGAACATTCTGCTGAGTTGCTATGAATAACTCAATGACAAAGAACTATATTCTCATCTGACTCATTTTCATGGTTTACCCCCAATCTGAAACTTATCTGTCAGCGCTTAAGCCAGCGATACGATCATTAGATTAGGCCCTTTGTTTTGCCATTGAAACGGCTTTTGCCCCTTAAAACGCTACAGAACCATAAGGCAATCAATCTTGTTATCTTGCGACGCTAATAAAACAGATATTTATGTTAAGTGAAAAAATGGTGGAGGCCCTCAATGAGCAGATCGGGATGGAAGGATATTCTTCGTTTTCATATCTCTCCATGGCCGGATGGTTTGATAACAGGTCGCTGAAAGGTTGTGCTGCATTTATGTATCGTCAGTCCGGAGAAGAACATGGGCATATGATGAAGATCTTTCATTACCTGCTTGAAATGAATGCCAATGCTATCAGTCCCGCGATCGAAAAACCGGTGAGTGAATTCAAAGATGTCAAATCCATTTTTGAAGAAAGCCTTGCTCAGGAACAACGAGTCACCAAATCCATAAATGATCTTGTCGAACTTGCCATAAAAGAAAGTGATCATGCCACCTATGCATTCCTTCAATGGTATGTCATCGAGCAGCGCGAAGAAGAAAACCTGATCCGCACGATTCTTGATAAAATCAATCTGATCGGCGAAGGCTCACAGAGTTTGTATTTTATTGATAAAGAACTTGAAGCGATCAATAAGGCGCAGGTGGCTGGGGAAAAGACAAAGGCGTAGTGTCACGCTCAGCCCCTTCGAATTTTTGAAATAAAAATTCTCTCCTACTTCGGCTAGCGCTCAGCACAGCGCCTGTGTTTCTCAATCTCGCTTTCGCATCGTTTCGAAAACCCCGGGGCGATTAAAAGCTGGAATCAATTATTCAAGGGTTTGCCCCTTCGAAATTGAAAAGCAATTTCTCTCCCCTGTGTTTTGCTAAGTTCGTTTCTTCGAAACATAACAACAAAAACCCCGGGGCAATTGAAAATCGGACCTCTTTACCCCATCGTTTCGCAGAACATAGAAGTGTTACTCATTTTGCCCCTTCGAAATTGAAAATCAATTTCTCTCCCCTCTGTTTTGCTAAGTTCGTTCCTTCGGAACATAACAACAAAAACCCCGGGGCAAATGAGAACCGGACTTCTTTACCCCGGGGTTGCGCAGCACACAGGGGAGAGAAATTTCACGAAGTAGAAATTTTGAAGGGGCAGAAAGGAAGAAATTTCGAAGGGGCAAAAGGCTATTGAACTACAGATCCCCCGACACCAAACAAAGAAAGCTTATCATTCCCTCTAGCCAACAACACACCTTTCTTTCCTCCGATATTTATAGGTTTAAGTCCTCTGATATTTCCACCTGCATAAAAACCAGTTTCTTTTGGCGTGTGACAAACGAAACCTCCATCAGCAGACCAACTCATGATCACGCCCTGGCCTGCATCATAACGCGTCGTCTCTACTTCCGTATCATAAAGATTTCCGGCAGCGATGATTTCTGATTTTCCATCTCCATCGGCATCAGCGATTGCAAATCCTACGATAGGTGAGAGCTGTGCTTCAACCGGGAATGCTTCCCATCGATAATCACCTTCTTTTGTGCCCCAGAAAATTCCGCTTTTGAATTCTGTCAGTTCAAGACGCATACTACCTTTCATTTTGTCTTTCCCTATAATATCCTGCAATGAGGCTTTTGCAAATCCTTCATAAGACGGATATTCTTTTGCGATATAAGGAAGTTGCTGTGACGAACATTCCCGACCTCGTACCGGAACTTCTTTGCCATCAAACTGCGTAGCCAATACGATATCCGAAGATCCATTCTGATCAAAATCACTTCCCAGAACAATGAATGGTTCTTTCGGTGAGGCTTTGAATTTGTTGTTTGTACCTGCATTGCCGGCCAGGATATCCATGATGCCATCGCCATTAATATCTGCTACTTCCACTGTGTTCCACCATCCCGTATGCAACTTCAATTCAGGAGAATCGGATTTTTTAAATTTTCCACCTTCATTGATCAGCCAAGTAGGTGCCATCCATTCACCGCAGATGAGCAGATCAAGATCACCATCATTGTCTTTGTCGATAAATTTCGCATCCGTGATCATGCCGAGATGAGGATCATCTGACAATATTTCTTTTGTAACATCCATAAATTTTCCACCATTATTTTTCAGAAAATAACTGACATCACTATATGGATATTTCTTTGGTGAATTTCTGCTTCCTACAAATAAGTCGATGTCACCATCTTTGTCAAAGTCTCCGGCGGCAATGGCTTTGGTGCTGATATTCATATGCGGCAGTCCGGCTGAAATAGAAAATATTCCTTTTCCATTATTAATATACAGCAGATCATTGTATTTAAGATCACCACCGATGAATTCAGCGCCACCTGTAGCAATATATAAGTCCTGATCACCATCACCATCAGCATCAAAAAATAATGCACCCAGATCATCACTCACGGCTTGTTTAGCCCATGGTTGTGAAGAAGTAAGATCAAATCCTCCATTCACATTCTGAATGTATAATGCACCACTTTGTCCGGTAGCACCTCCGATGAAAAAATCTTCAAGCTTATCCCCATTGACATCAGCTACAGCAACACCCGGTCCTAATGTTGAAATTTTAAATGGCAATAAAAGCTGGTCTGCATAATCATCATATACATTTTCTTTATGCTTAAATTCAGGAACAATTGAAGATGATTTGTCCATCACCCAATGACCAATTTCATTATCAGGACTGAACTTTCTTACCTTTTTGACTTTATCCTGATTGACCACATGTCGCATATCAACATTGGGTTTATCCATAATGCTGATATTACGATCAGGCCAAATGATAAGAGCACTATCGATCGTAGTTGTTTTTCCTAAACCGAAATGAACAAGAGGCTCACTTGAAGACATATAGCCATGCACTGGATGAAAATATTGGGACTGGATGATTTTACCTCCTGCATACAGACTGATGCGCGTCCCTTCAATGGGTCTTTTTGACAATGAAGATTTGAGTTCAAACTGGATGTAGTGATTACCGTCTTCATTTGCTTTATTCTCATAGATAAATGCAGGTACATCTACATTGTTGACGACGATATCTAGATCACCATCTTTATCAAGATCTGCAAAAGAACATCCATTCGAAAATCCAAGTTGACCAAGTCCCCAATTCGGCGCTTCATCCTTGAAATGAAGATGCCCGTCATTGTGAAACATAAAATGCGGCATCGGTGAACTCGGCACCATCTTCACTATACTCAACAGATCTGTTGGTACAGTATGATGGTCAATCATCTGCATAAACTTAGCCGTATAGTCACTGTTACGGATATCTCTCTTTATCCCATTAGTGACATAGATATCCTGGAAGCCGTCATTATCTGCATCCATCATCAACACACCCCAACTCCAATCTGTCTTTGAGACTCCCGCCTGATAAGCGATGTCACTGAATACATTATTGCCCCTGTTAAGCTGCAGGACATTGTGCATGTATTGATAATGAAATCCTTTGTCGACCAGTGACCAGAATTTCTTAGCACTCATCGAGGGCATATTTGTTTTAGAGCGTAAGTGATCGATGCCTGCCATATCGACTACGAACACATCGTCCAATGCATCGTTATTGATGTCACCGATATCGATGCCCATCGAGAAGTTAGAGATATGACTGAAATATTCATTCATGGTATTGGTGAATGTACCATTGCCATTATTCACCAGAAGTTGGTCAGGTTGATCATAGTCACAGGCGACATATACATCGGGCCATTGGTCTCCATTGAGATCACAGATTTTCAGTCCCAATCCATAACTAAAACTGACTACGCCTGCTTCCTCACTGACGTCTGTAAATTTTAGATTACCATCATTCCGGTATAGTCTGTCACTGGTCGATGAGTTTGTATATTGTTTTGTATCGCCGCTTGCATATTTGTCACGAACAGAACGTGCATTGCTGGGTTGATTCATCAGGAAAAGATCAAGATCATTGTCCAGATCAAAATCAAAAAATGCAGCCTGCAGCGAACAACCGGGATTATCGATTCCCATTTCTTTTGCCATTTCTTTAAATGTGCCGTCATGTTGATTGATGTAGCATTTATTGCGATTGACATCCAGGCCTTCTTTGTCTGAAGATTTACACACATAGATATCCAGCCATCCGTCGCCATCGATATCGGCCATTGTTGTACCCCAGTTGACTCCCGCGCCGCCACCGACTCCTGCTTTAGCGGTTACGTCTTCAAATACAAATTTTCCTTTGTTGAGATAAAGTGCATTCGGTTTCATGGTGTTGGTAAAAAAAAGATCTGGCAAACCGTCATTGTTGACATCACCGATCGCCACACCTCCACCATGATAATAGGACTCCCAAAGAAGATGGTTTGTCGTTTCTGTTTCAGGAAGGTCATTGCTGTTCGTAACATGGGTTAGAGACGAAGGCAGGGAAACAAAACCTTTATAATCATTACTAACCCTGGTGGTTTCTGAATCATTCTTCTTGCAGCCGATGACAATAGAAAGGAGGAGCAACGGAGTAATTCTTATAAAAAGTAGGAGGAGCTTCATTTGTTTCAAATTTCAGGAAAGGTAACAGTTAAATAAAAACTATTCAAAAGTCCGATATTTGATCAGCATTACCTTAATAAATGCATTAAAATATGGAAAATCAGATCCTTCAATATCCCGAAACGAAAAATTTCATTGCCGGGAAATTCGTGCCACAGACCAACAGGACATTAAATGTCGTCACGCCTTTGTCCGGTGGGATATTATCAAAAGTGACTTTATCAGATGCTGCCGAACTAGACAGAGCTGTGCAGGCTGCAAAAGCGGCTTTTCCATCCTGGTCAGCAACACCGATAAAAGAACGAGTACAAGTCTTCTATCGATACAAGACACTTTTGGAAAAAAATATAAAAGAATTAGCTCACCTCGTGCATGAAGAAAACGGAAAGACCATTGAAGAGGCAACTGCAGAAGTGGAGAAAAGTATTGAGCTGACGGAATTCGCATGCTCACTCCCGCAATTAATTTCCGGTGAACTGCTTGAAGTGAGCAAAGGAGTAGAATGCCGAGTTGAACACAAACCACTTGGCGTAGTGGCGTCAATAGCGCCTTTCAATTTTCCAAACATGGTTCCGCACTGGACGATACCAAATGCGATCGCTCTTGGAAATTGCATGATCTTAAAACCTTCTGAGCAGGTACCTATTTCAGCGATTCGGATTTCTGAATTATTAAAAGAAGCAGGTTTGCCTGATGGTGTATTTAATGTTGTGAATGGTGACAGAGAAATCGTCGAAGCGATATGTGATCATCCGGATATTGAAGCCGTATCTTTTGTGGGCTCAACTAAAGTAGCGAAGATCGTATATCGTCGTTCCACAGGTAATCTGAAAAGATGTGTTGCGCTGGGTGGTGCGAAGAATCATCTCATCGTATTACCGGATGCTCATCTTGAAATGACAGCTTCCAATATCACTGCAAGTATGAGTGGTTGTGCAGGACAACGTTGCATGGCGGCTTCCGCTATGGTTGCAGTGGGACCACTCGATGCGATCATTCAAAAGATATGTGATGATGCACGAAAAATAATTCCCGGAAAAAATCTCGGTAGTGTCATCAGTAAAGAAGCAAAAGAAAGAATTGAACGCTACATTACCGAAGCTGAAAAAGCGGGTGCGAAAATTCTGGTTGATGGACGTAATTGTATTGTGCCCGGAAAGGAAAATGGATTTTATGTGGGTCCGACAGTCATTGATTATGTTACTCCGGATATGGCGATTGCAAAAGAAGAAGTATTTGGTCCTGTCCTCGCCATCATACGAGCAAAAGATATTGACGAGGCATTAGCCATTGAAAATGCAAGTAACTATGGTAATGCAGCATCAGTCTTTACACAGAGTGGCGGTATGGCAAAGAAAGTAATGGAAGGCGCTTCCGCAGGAATGATCGGCGTCAACGTGGGCGTACCCGTACCACGTGAACCGTTTTCATTTGGTGGCTGGAACGAAAGTAAATTTGGTGTCAATGATATCACCGGAAAAAGCTCCATCGAATTCTGGACGAAACTAAAAAAGACAACTGTGAAATGGAATCCGGAGAGCAAGACGAATTGGATGAGCTGATGAAATTTTGGATTTTGGATTTTCGAATTTGAAATGTTTGCAGAGAAAACTTTATTCCCCCTTTTTCAGGGGGCAAAACAGAATTCTGAATCATGAACACGGAATTTTGAATTCAGGATTTGAATTTGGAATGAGAAATGAGGAAGTCAAACGAAAAACAATTCCTCCTTTTTCAGAGGTATGGGGCAAAACGGAGTTGTTGCTCAAGGTTACTCAAAAGAAGGACAACCTATTATCGAATACTCATTTCCTAACCACTATACCTTTTTCTCCAAGCCATTTTTGAATATCCATTTTACGAATCGCATTTGCCATGAGATCGGGAAACATATCCGGTGTGCAACAGAAAACAGGGATGCCTAATTCGGCAAAAGTTAACGCATGATTTTTATCATAAGATGGTTCACCTTTGTCTGTTAATGCAAGTAAGCAGATCAACTGCACTCCACTGCTGACAATTTCTTTTGCACGTCGATGCATCTGTTCAGCATTACCACCTTCATAAAGATCCGTAATTAATACCAGGATGGTATCCTCAGGCCTGGTCACCAATTCCTGGCAATACCCCAGAGCATGGTTGATATCTGTTCCGCCACCCATCTGCACGCCAAAAAGCAAATCAACAGGATCTGATAATACATCTGTCATATTCGTAACCTGTGTATCAAAGAGTACCAAGTGTGTTTTGATATTAGGAAGAGAAGCCATCACTGCTCCGAAAATGCTTGAGTAAACAATGGAAGTCCCCATCGAACCACTCTGATCAATACATAGTATAATGTCCTTTAGCGATTTTCGGGATCTCCTGCCATAACCTAGCAGTGTTTCTGGTATAATAGTTTTAAAATCAGGTTGATAGTGTTTTAAGTTTTTTAGAATAGTGGCATTCCAGTTAATTTCATTGTGTCGTGGTCGTCTTTTTCGCGATGTGCGGTCGAGTGAGCCCTGGATAGATGAAATTGTTTTTTGCTCAAGCTTTTGCAATAATTCATCCACTACTTTTCGAATCACTTTGCGGGCAGTGTCTTTCGTTTTTGATGGAATTAATTTACCAAGTTGCATCAGGGTGGCTACGAGATTGACATCTGCATGTGCTTTCTCCAGTATTTCAGGTTCAAAAAGCATGATGTTCCTTAATGAAGGATGTTTCATCGCGTCCGCCTGTAATATTTCTACAACAGAATTTGGAAAATATTCTCTTATATCGCCCAGCCACCTGGATACGCTTGGACTCGAGGCTTCCTGTCCGCCTTTCCCTTTTTCTTCACCATATTCAAATCTGCCTTTATCACCAAAACCATATAAAGCTTCCAATGCACCATCCATACCAGCCAATTCACCCTCAAGTGAAACACCTGTTCCGTTAGCTTGTCCTCCTCCGAGGATAAGCCGCCATTTCACAATATCATTAATTAATGGAGGTTGAGACATAGGGTTAAAGTTAATTTTCAGAAGTGATGGTTGTTTTTTTTGTTCCACCAATTAATGTTTGCATTGTTTCCCAGATTTTTATAACTTTTTCCATTTGTTGATTTTCAAGATTATCCGGGCGGTTATCAATTGAAATATTGATTAATCCCTGTTTTGCTTTTTCTCCAATCTGTCTCCGTTCACCAAATTGAAAACGTGAAAATGCTCTTTTGAGGTAGGGGAGTGTAGCCATAAAGAATTCTGCACTGAGAGATGATATCCAGATGTACACCAGATTCCAAAGCCGGTGATCATATATCAGGATCATTCCGCTGCCACGCAGGAAACCTTCAATCCAACTAGCCACATGTTGTGGGTCCCTTGAAGTGGATAATGCAAGACTCATTCGGGTAGATGTTTCTGCATGTGATAAAATTTCTGCATCAAGCAGTAATCTGCATGTACAACCTTGTATGATATCATGAACACCGTCCTTGTCTACGATGATTAACAACGTCTCATGCCACGAATTCATCGTATCAGCGGATTCATATATCCGCAGAGAATGATTCACACTGGATATGAGTTCAAAGAACAGGTTTGAGTTTGTTTCATCAAGTCCATAGCATGCAGTAGGCAAACCAATGAATATCCTCGTAAATAATCGTTGCACGATCAGATCAAGCGTGGTCAGATCTGATTTCCGGACATTCCCATATCGCGTGATATAGACCAGGTCAGGTATAGCTTCCATCAGGTCCCTGATATCAGTTGATATGGAAGATAACTCATCCATTCGATTGAGCAGTACATCTATACTTCCGTTCAGTTCTGCAGGTATTACAATGCCCAGTAAATTACTGATGGTTTTAATATGAGTTGTTTCGCGGGATTGCTGATTTATTTCCTGAGTGGCAGATGATTCAATAGTATTACCCAAAAATGATTTGTCGATCAGCTTTATCATCATTTCAGGTTGCCATGTCAGCGTCCAGGATTCTTTAAAAGTACCCTTCGTTCTGCTTTTGATAAGAGAAGCCCAGGGAATGGATAAAATAGATAACCGATGAAAAAGAATGCTGCGATCTAAATCTATTTGTCTTCGTAAATCCAGTTCATACGTTTTTGGTATCGCATGAAGTTTCAGTTTTAAACTTTTTAATTCTTTTTCAAAATCAACCTGCAAGGGTACCTTCGGTGTATCATCAGGTACTGTGCCCATCAGATTTCCAACGATGAGCTCTTTCCTGATCAATTCCAGCTGAATACTTTCGCCCATGCACATCACTGTGAGGATAGCTTCATTCAATTCACTGAGCATAAGACTTGATCTTCCTCTTATGTTGCTCAACGCCATTGCAAGTTTGTAGGACTCGAGTACATGAGCAGAGGAAGTATCTATTCCTTCAGCTCTGAACACGCCTGCTACTTTTGAAAGCCATCTTATTTCTGTGTTGTCAGAATTCTCCCACTGATGCATAGACCAGCCCGGACTTATGATTCCTGCACCATATCCGCTGAACAAAGAAAGCCGGTCATTTGTCCACGGGATCCATGATGCATACACTGTGTCTTTAGTCTTTTGAATTTTACGAATGGATTGAAGATCTGACGATTCATTTGATTTCAATTCAACTAATGCGGGGGCGTGCCATGCGCCGCAGATGACAGCTATGTTAATGAACAATTCGGATTGGGCTTGTCGTATGGATTGCCGCATAAAAGATTCACGGATTTCATTAATCGAATGATCCATGTTCGTTTCTTCACTTTCGCGAAGTGCGGTCATAGCTATCATGACAGCTTCGAAATGATTTTCTGCTGTATTTGCTCCGTTGGTGTTTTCAAACTGATATTCCCACCAGGATTCACTATCCGGAAAGCCTGCGATTGCAGCAAGGTGATTTAATGGATCTACGAATACAGGAGAAATTTCTGATGATTTGTCTTCAATAATTTCTTTTTTTAATTCAGGGGTTGTAGGTACGTCAGAGCGCAGTGATAATTTTGCGGGCATATCAATTGCTCTCAATGGAATACGTTCACGATTAGCATACGCAGCTGCAACCCATTCAGGTGAGAAATCAATAAAAGGATAAAAACAGGACTGGCCAGGATTCTCTTCTTTATATAGCATGATCGCTACAGGAGGCTTTAGGTCTGGAAGTCCAACAAAAGATAACAATTCATCCATCTCAGGAGGGCCCTCTACTAATACAATATCCGGTTTCAGTTGCTCAAGACGTTTAAGCACCTGCCGGGCAGATCCAATGCCATGATGCCGGATACCTAAGATATGCACTTGCATAGGACCTAATTTGATTTGATCATTGCATCGATATCTGCCATGGTCTCACTGTAAAATCTGTTTGGTACATCCTTTATCTTCACCTTATCGTTGTAATTTTTTCCGATAAAAGATATTTCATACACGATTGCCTTTGCTGTGCCGCCCTGGTATACTACTGCAGGGCCTTCGATATTTGCATATGCATGTATCGCGGGTTGATGAATATGTTTTGTGAGCTCGACTCTTCCTCCGTCTCCGGATTGTTTGCGCCATCCGCATTTGGTGAGATGGGCGATCACAAAATCAGCTCCCTTTGGTACGTCTTCATTGAAAAAAGTTTTGGTCATATTCAATTCATACTCTTCTTCTCTTTTTTGAAATATTGTTCGTTCCAGGATGGGAAAAATCGTCTTCAGATGAGAATGATATATTTTATCCTTCCATTCCTGCAGCTGCGAGGGAGTTAGATCCGTAGGATGAAGAATACGTAGATGTGTGCCATCATCAGGATTTGCAGCTTCGTCATGCACATCCCATGATTCCATATCCTCATCACAATAAAAAACATTAACCAATGTATCGTTTGCATCAAATAGTGCCCAGATCAATTTTGTTGCATATACGAACATGACAGGGTTGTTGAAGAAAAGTTTTTTCCATTCTTCCACATTCCATTTGCGTCCTTCGATCATATATTTTTCAAGTCTCCCTTGTTGTGTTCGTACGATCTCCCTGATTTCCTTTTCCGTTTCCTTAAATTCGGCAAGTGTTTCTTTATCCGCATTTGCAGGAGGAGACTTTCGGATCTTCCGGTTTTCATCAGAATAACTTAGTTTGAATTCTCCATTGATGAAAGCTCTGTATGTTTCTTCTCCGGCTTTGAATTCTTTATACAATCCACCGAATCCAAAATCAGGAACAATACGATCTGCCAATTGATCCTGTGTAATATTGAGTTCTTCAGCAGCTGCGTCCAGGCTATCTAATGCAGCTTTAGCCAGGATTGGTTTTTTATTGGCAAATTTTCTGGAAATAACTTCCAGGATGCGAAGAGCTTTATCTGAACCGATCATGGCAATGGCACCCAACACATGTTCGGCCATTTTTACACGCTTATCTGCAATGCTTTTCCGAAATAAGGTATTTAACTTAGTCAGTATCATGTCACCGCCCAGCATGCCACTTAAGGTGAGGTAGTATTTTAGTTTCGAATCTGCATCACTATCGATAAATACCTGGAGCAAATGTGATGCAAACTTTTCACTACGGTTTTTATCGATATGTTTTATGGCTTCACGGGCTTCAATATCAGAATTCATGCCTTTCGACTGCTTCATGCGATAAAACAGGAACCGGATTTCAGATACATTCAATGCGTTTCCGCTTTGTGTCCAGTAAAGTGATGCCAAAGATTCTTCTGTAAGGTTCTTTTCATTCCATTTATTTAATTTCTTCCGGCGTTCAGCTGCCCGGATCATGGCTAAGATTTCTTCATAATTCCTGTCGGATGCTGAGTGTTCCGCTCTCAGCGTTTCCAGTATGATATTCCGGGTATCATCATTGGTTTCGGTATCTACCGATTCATGGAGTAAAGTTTTTATTTCAGGAGAACTGATTTGGGAAAGAATCATCGCTGCTATAATACGTTCGTTAACCGTTTTACCAGATAACAATTCAGTTGCCTTTTCAATCACAATTCCGCCTTGTTTGGCAAGTGAATGACAGATTGTCTCCCTGTCTTCTTTTGATGCTTTGTGAATTACATATTGGAATGCCTTTTCGGCGAAGGGTGTATAATCATATTCATCCAAAATATCAAAAAGTGTTTTGTAGTATTTTCCATATGCCCATTTAGGATCTTTCCCAATTGCTTCAGCCAGCATTGGCACACACTCCTCTCCGAATAATTGATGAATATGTTTCAGGAAATGCGGAAAAACAATCTCGTAATTGCGTAAATAATCCACAATACGCACTTTGCCGCTTTCTTTATCCCGATGCAAGAGAAAATCTGCATAAGCAGTGCTCATGGAAAGAGGATGAACCTGGTGATCAGCATAGTGTATACCCGGAGAAGCTTTAGCTAGTGAAGAAAGAAATTCCTCTCCTATAGGTATGATTTTTTCAGACCGATCTAAGGGTGTATGATAATGCAGCAATGTATATATTTCAAAAAACTCATGTGGTTGTACCGATACCTGGTTAACGATGCCCAGAACTAATTTTTCATAGCGTACTGCGTTTTTTTCAAATAAGAATCTGACAGCATGCATGGAAAGAATCGGCTTCTTGTTGTAATCCATAGAAATGACATATTGTGGGATTTTGTCCTCTATCAGTTCAGGATTTATTCCATACAGGAAAGTCAGAACAGCAAGATCTCTTTGTATTGTCCGTTGTGGGGTATTAAAAAGTGTTTCATGGATAAGATGGGCTTTACTTATTTTTCCACCTATACCTAAAAACCCTTTCTTCTCTTCCAAGAGCGGGAGCATAAACTCTCCAAATCCATTTAAGGGCGGATCTAGTGCGACATTTGGTACCCGGAAAGGGGTAGGCGTCATTTCAATTTGTTTCCTTATAATATCATCTTCATCAAATCCTTGACGCAAAAGGAATTGAATGAACGGAATAACTTTTGAGACAGGTTGAAATGTAATCCGACGCAGAATATATTTCCATAGGTGATAAAAAAATTGTGGATTCAGATATTCCGGATGTATTAAGTTTTGGATCAAAGGATGATCTTCTTCAAAGTAAAAGACCAAACCGGCTTCTGATTTTCCGCTTGCCTGAATAAAATTATTTAAAGCACCATACCAATAATTGGGATTAATATTGGGTCCTGCCGATAATACTGTTTTGTCAAATTGAATTTCTCCTTTCAGCATGGAAGCCAGCTTCTCTATCCGCAACATCAATTCCTCCTCAGAAGACAGGTGATTATGAATAACGTTTGTGCGGATGTGCTCAACAATCAATTTAATTTTCTCCTTTCGTGCTTCAATAATTGTCATAGAAATACTGGATTTGAATTATCATTGGCGATTTAACCAGGTCTGTTTAAAAAGAAATCTCTTTACAGGCTCTGTAAATATCTCTGAAGTCTTCCCTGGTTTTTACGACTGTTTCGAGATATTCCTGCCAAACAACTGCGTCCTGCACAGGGTCTTTCACCACGGCACCTACAAGACCTGATGCAATATCATGCGCGGATAAACGTCCGTCACCAAAATGAGCAGCAAGGGCCATTCCGCTATTGACAACAGATATGGCTTCCGCAGTACTCATGGTGCCCGTTGGAATTTTTAGTTTCGTCTTTCCATCTTCTGTCACACCATGCCTCAATTCACGGAAGATTTTTACGATGCGTTGTATCTCCTGGAGTGCAGGAAGCTCAGCAGGAAGTTCGAGACTTTTGGATAAGCTATCTACGCGTGTCCTGACAATGGTGACTTCCTCTTCTGTACTTTTAGGAGTCGGCAGTATGACTGTATTGAATCTCCGCTTAAGGGCGGAAGAAAGTTCATTCACACCTTTATCTCTGTTATTTGACGTTGCAATCACATTAAATCCTTTGATCGCCTGCACTTCAGTATTTAATTCAGGGATCGGTAATATTTTTTCAGATAAAATTGTGATCAGGGTATCCTGGACATCTGCTGAAATTCGTGTAAGTTCTTCGATACGTACTATTTTTCCATCTGTCATGCCACGCATCATCGGTGTCTCCACTACCGCAGCCATAGAAGGTCCTTCAGAAAGCAATCGTGCATAATTCCATCCATACCGGATAGCTTCTTCACTGGTGCCTGCAGTACCCTGTATCAATAATGTTGAAGTCCCGCTGATCGCAGCGGAGATATGCTCTGACACCCATGATTTTGCAGTTCCTGGTATGCCATAAAGCAACAAAGCTCTGTCAGTCGTGAGTGTCGCCACTGCGATTTCCATCAACCTGCGATCGCCAATATATTTAGGGGTGATGATATATCCGTTTTTCAATTTACCACCGATCAGATATAGCACGACTGCCTGTGGCGAAAGATTCCAGTTGGCCGGCCTGGTGGCAGTATCCTGAGCGGCGATTTGAGAAAGTTCTTCTGCATATTGATATTCTGCATGGTGTCTTTGAAGATTCATAAGCGGGAGTTATTCATAAATTGATCGATGCTAAATTTTATACTGTTTATTTTATCAACAGGTTCAACGATTAGAGTTTGCCATTGTGCTTGCCAAGACGCGTTGGTTTGATCCTGAACTACTTCATGCAATATATCAAGAACTTTTCTGTGGCCAAACCTGGCTATAGTCAATCCATGATGTGAATGAATATGCAGCTTGCCATTGTTAAGGTCTTGGCTGAATTGATTTATCACCTTTCGGGTGAATGCTTCTGACCATTGATGATCATCATGCTCATTCCGTTTATTGAGAATTTCAAACATACCGGCAGAAAGATGGTCATCCATGTATTTTTCGAACACCGATTGCTTCATAAAAGGAATAATCGGAATCACCATTTCTTCCGGAATCATTTCAATCAACTGACCGATAAGGTCTTGATCGCGGGTCAGTATACATATGCCAAGGAGAGCATTCTGGAAAATAGGTATGCGATTTCCCTTTACTGTAGTTTGAAAATGGTCGTTGTTCAGAAAATAATCTGCAGCCTGCTTATAGTCGCATTGCAATAGTTCAGTCCAGAAATGAAAAGGAATAATTTCGATCATTCCGTTGAGCCAAAACAAAGGATCATGATCAAAATGCAAAAGGTCAGTATTCTTTTCATCCAATCCGATCAATTCATTCATATTCTTACCATTCCAGAATTGATCATGTGTATCAGGAAGTTTGAGCTCATTCATTTTACGGCCCAGTACACGGTCAAGTATTGATTTTGATTGCTTTGGAATAACATACGGCGACAGGCCTTGGCGTATACTTTCAAGTAATGGATTATACTTCAAACGTAGCAACATATGACATATCCACAGCTTGCATTCTCTTTCGGTTGTCTTTTGAAAAGCTTTGCCTGCATACACAGATGTGTATAGGTCTTCAAGAAATTGCAGATCAATTGGGGCAAGTGTATCGGCGATGATCCGTAGAAATGATGCTTTATCCCGGACATTTTCAGTATTCCAGTTTTCACGTATTAAATCAAGGCCTTTTTGCTGATCATTTTGACGGATATGAAGAAAATGTTGACGTCTTTGTTCAGCCGTGCCCTCCAGCCATACAGATCCTGATAAAATCGAAGTGGTGTATTTTTCATCAGGCAGAAACGGTAATATCTTTTTCCCCCTATTGCCAATTACGGTTATGATCATGGCACGAATGTCTTCAGGTTGCGTATTCCCTGCCTGGATAAGAGGAATGACGCTTTCCGGCAAAACCAATTCACTTCTTTTTTGCATCATTTCCAGCCATGATTTTAACAAAGATTGTCGGATGGAAATGGCAACGGATAAAATATCCATGAGCAATTCTGATATTTCCTTTCTTGCATAGGGGAGTTTTTCCTCTACTATACTTTCATCAATGATCACTTCTGAAGTGGCAAGCGGATGACCAAATTCATGACTAAAACATGCATATGATATGGCTTCTAAAATTAAAGCTTCATCTGTTGTATGATCAGAAAGTCGCGCCCTGATAGGTTCGGGCAATGTCACCTTGTGAAGTGGACTTCTGTCTGTACCTATTAACGCAATATTTCTTATCGTGTCATCCATATGTTCAAAGTACGATATACGTTTGATCTGCAAATACGCCCAGCGGTAGCACCTGTTTTCCCCTGATCACAACAGCCATAGCGAATGGAGCATTGCCGGTGATCATGATCCACTGCATATATTTTTCAATGCCGAAGGATGGATGTATCGGCATCATTTTATTTTCCGTATCAATAAGCTGCCATGATTTTTGAATGTTTATGATACGGACCTGGTTTATGAGGTACGGCTGATCATTTATCCATGGATAAATAGCTGCATGAGCGATGTGTTTGTCCCATATGGTTTCAAGAGATGCATCATATACAGGAGTATTCTTCCACTTTGTTAAAATTCCACGTTGTTTTCGAATGATCCCACGCAATGGATGAACGCCGGGAAAATATGCTATCTCTGCTTCAATAATAGTTCCCGGGATAACTGAAGTCTGCAATGGAGAAAATTTTGTTGCAAACTGGAGTATCAATACAGGCTTTCCTTTTTCACTGCCCCATAACCATGTTCTTTGAATGATTATATCTTCTGTATTCTCCGATTCCTGGCCGAGTACTATCCATTCATCCTTGATGGCAAGTGCATTTGAATCATCCATAAGTTCTTTTGTGGATTGACTCCATCCTATAAGATTTCGGATCGTTTGTTGCCACGATTCTGAAAGATTGGACATATTATTCCACGCTTTAATCAGAAGGGAAAGTTTACCAATAATGGTGATGGACTCATTCTCCCATCCACCTGAAGCAGCATAATTAATTTTTCCGAGTGATTTAACCCATCCTGCAAGGCCAGGTGCTTTACAGTCAATCATTCTTGCAGCAACTTTTTCAAATGTACCCGGGGATTTGGAAGGTAATTCAAGTAATCCGATCCGGATAAGGTCACGTAGCCACAGATCAAGTTCTTTTACGCCTGCATCCACTGATTCAATTCGATCCTGAAGACGTTTTTCTTTTTCACGGTCAGCGGAACTGTCCTCTTCTTCGGAAATTGATTTTTCCTTTTGGATAGGTTTTGTCAATCTTTTATCCATCCATTCAGATACCCAGTCTGGTTCTGACGTAAGTGCGTTAACTACTTTGGCATTATTTGCAAAAAGAACCATCAGGCCAAGTGCATGCTTACACGGGAATTGTCTGGAAGGACATGTGCACCGGTATGCGAGCTCGTTAAAATCAACTCCTGTATAATATGGAGAAGCACCACTGCCTTGAATTATACCCCACAATGCACGTTCCGATTTCCCAAATTGCTGCCAATATGAAGCATTTCCCAACTTCTTTCCTTCCTTAAAGGCAGTAGGTTTGGGAGCAAGTATTTCTATCTGGGATTCAGTAAAATTCAACCGAATAAATTAAGATGTAATTAATCCATTGATAAACCTGATGAGAATATTTTTCGCATCATTAGTCTTAAGTGCAATTCTCATCCGCAATCTTCAACGCTTCCGAAATAATCTCAAGCCCTTCGTCAATCTGTTCCTTCGTAATTGTCAACGGCGGGCAGGTAAAAATATAATTCCAACGCACAAACGTATACATCCCCAGCTCTTTGATTTTTGCGGCGACTTTATTCATGACTTCCATTTGTGATGCAGGGGCATTGAATTCAGCCATGGGTTCTTTTGTCTCCCGATTCTTCACGACTTCAATACAACCTAATAATCCGGTTGTGCGGAAATCACCAATACTACGATGTTTCTTTTTTAATTCTTCCATTTGTTCTGTAATGTATTCACCCATCGCTGCTGCATTTTCAATTAGGTTTTCGTCTTCATAGATATTTAATGTTTCAAGACCTGCGGCACAACTCACCGGATGTGCAGAATAAGTGAGACCTATCATCAATGGTTTATCATTATAATGTGCAGCGATTTTGTCCGAAACAATCAATGCACCTAACGGAAGATAACCTGATGTGATCCCTTTTGCAGTAGCGATCATATCCGGAACGACACCATGATAATCTACAGCAAACCATCTGCCTGTTCGGCCAAATCCACTCATCACTTCATCCGCGATCAAAAGGATATTGTATTTATCACACAGTGCTCTTACTTTTTGCAAATAATCCGGTGGATATTTGATGCATCCTGATGATCCGCTTTCTCCTTCCATCAATATGGCAGCTATATTTTCCGGTCCTTCAAACTGGATGACGCGTTCGATGTGACTTACACATTCGCGATGGCATGTTGTGATCTCCTGTCCCCAAGGACAACGATAACAATAGGGATCTTCGACATGCACTATATTCGGAACCTGCTGTGCATCTGCCGGAAGTTTTCTCGGATCACCACCTGCACTCATGGCTCCATACGAAGCACCATGAAATGCTCTGTATCGGGCCAGGATTTTATGCTTACCTGTATATAATCTTGCCAGTTTGATTGCGTTTTCAATCGCAGTAGCTCCACAAACGGTGAAAAATGTTTTGTTGAGATCACCTGTTGTGATTTCAGATAGTTTTTTTCCTAATAATCCTCTTACTTCAGTCACACTGGAAGGAGTGACAAAACTCACTTTCCGCATTTGTTCCACGACAGCCTGTGTTACCCGTTGATTGCCGTGACCTATATTGACATTCATCAACCCGGATGAAAAATCGAGGTATCGTTTTCCGTCAAAGTCATAGATGTATACACCTTCCGCATATTTGACGGCGATAGGATTGAGTCCGGACTGTTTGCTCCAGGAAAAAAGGGTGTAGTTGAAGTTGTCCTGGAGGATGGTTTGACGGTCGGGCAAGGTAGAAGTGTCCATGTTGGAATTTGTTGTTCTGTAAAGATAATAGGGTTACGCATGAAACTGTGTTTTCTGGATGCTGAGGTAAAGGGATGCCGGATAAAAGGGAAGCGGGATACCGGACTCTGGACGCAGGAATCTATCCTTTGCAAATAATTAAATGGTGAGAATTTGTTCCTGTAATCAGTTTCGGGAGATTTATAGCTCATACTTTCATATTAAAACAAAAATTGCGTCACGAGTCCGGCATCCCTTTATCTGGCATCCCTTTATTCAGTAACCGATATGGTTTCAACTGTTGTACTCATATCTATGTACTAAGGTTCGACTTGCGCTAATGATTCCTTCATTTCGGAACAATTGTAATTGAGTCTCGAGTCTGGCATCAGACGTCCTTTTATCCGACATCGAAATGTTCAACTCAATTGACCTCATTTGTAATATCTTCGACACATGACCAACTCCAGTCTCTATTCCAAAGATCTCGCTCCAATCCCGTTAAATAAAAGGACATGGAACACCTGGAATTACACCGCCTTGTGGATCAGCATGAGCCTTTGCATCCCGACGTACATGCTGGCAAGTTCATTGATTGAAGGTGGAATGAACTGGTGGCAGGCTATTCTTACTATTTTTCTGGGGAATTCAATTGTATTAGTCCCAATGATCCTCAATGGACATGCAGGTGCGAAGTATGGAATCCCATTTCCTGTGCTGGCTCGTGCGAGTTTTGGAACAAAGCTTGCTAATCTCCCTGCACTATTGCGTGCAATTGTGGCCTGTGGATGGTTTGGAATACAGACATGGATCGGCGGGTTTGCATTATATCAGATGTTGCGCATGTGGATACCGGGTTTGGAAACATTACCGCAAATATTTCCTGAATCATGGGGATTGCATACAGGGCCTGCTATTACTTTTTTTCTGTTCTGGCTGATCAATATGCTTGTCGTTTACCTAGGTGTTGAAAGCATCAGAAAATTATTAGTCTTCAAAGCATTTTTCCTCCCAATTGCAGCACTTGCACTTTTATTTTGGGCGATCAATGCAGGACATGGTCTCGGACCGATATTAGCACAGCCTTCAAAATTTCAAACAGGTGCTGAATTCTGGCATTTCTTTTTTCCGGCACTTACAGGGATGGTTGGATTTTGGGCAACATTATCATTAAATATTCCGGACTTCACGCGATATGCAAAAAGTCAAAAGGCACAGATCACAGGACAGGCGATTGGATTACCTTCTTCGATGACATTGTTTTCCTTTATCGGAGTTGTCGTGACTTCAGCGACGTTTATTATTTATGGAGAAACGATCTGGGATCCGATTGTACTTGCCGGTAAATTCGATAGTAAATTATTAGTGAGCATTGCCATGATCGCTGTTGCCATTTCTACCCTGGCTACAAATATTGCTGCGAATATTGTCAGCCCTGCCAATGATTTTGCACATCTCTCTCCTTCAAAAATTAATTTTCGCACCGGGGGATTTATCACCGGTATATTGGGAATACTTATTTTTCCCTGGAAATTAATTGCGGATCCAACCGGTTATATTTTCACATGGTTGATCGCATATTCAAGTTTGCTGGGACCTATTGGAGGAATTATGATTGCAGATTATTTCTTTATTCGGAAAAAGGAATTGAATGCGGATGAATTGTATAATGCTGCAGGAATTTATTCGTATAAAAAAGGATTTAATTATATCGCGTTGTTTGCACTTTTAGCGGGTATTCTTCCGAATGTACCGGGATTTCTGGTGACTGTGCATTTGGTGGATGCTGCGAATATTCCTGTTTTCATATCATCACTGTATCACTATGCCTGGTTTGTAGGTTTCGGCGTTTCATTTATTGTATATTTAATTTTGATGAAAAGAAAAACAAATGGATAAATTTTTAGAGGAGGCCATTGCTGAAGCTAAACTGGGTCGCTCGGAAGGCGGCATTCCGATAGGATCAGTTTTGATCAGGGATGGAGTAGTGATCGGGAAAGGTCATAATAAACGTGTTCAGGATAGTGATCCGGTGACCCATGCTGAGATTGATTGTCTTCGCAATGCCGGCAGGGTAGGGAATTACAGAAATACAGTTCTTTATTCTACTTTGATGCCCTGTTATCTATGTGCCGGCGCTGTTGTACAATTTGGCATCAAAAAAGTATATGCAGGCGAAGACGAAACCTTTAATGGTGCAAAAGATTTTATGGAATCCCATGGCGTCGAAGTGATCAATCTGGAATCCGAAGAATGCAAAGAGATGATGCGGACTTTTATTTCCGAACATCCGGAACTTTGGTTTGAAGATATAGGGGAATTGTAACAAAAAAGGGCAGAAGAGGCGGAATGGGCGGAAAGGGCAGAAAAGGTAGAAGAGCATCTGTGATAATATATTAGGCAAATCAAATCTTAATTGATCTTTCTTTTTTCCTAATAAATGCTTCGACCTGCCCTTCTCAAACATGTGCTTCAGCTCATCAACCGTCCGCGTCCTCTTTTTTTTTTGGAAATTATAAATTCAAATGAGTATATTAATAAAAAACGGCCGTATTATCACGAGTTCTGAAGATTATCATGCTGATATCTTCATCGAAGGCGAGGAGATTTCTGCTATCGGAAAAAATCTGAATGTCACAGCAGACGAAATCATTGATGCAAAAGGAATGATGATTTTCCCTGGTGGGATTGATCCGCATGTGCATCTGGATATGCCATTTATGGGAACGTATAGCAGTGACAATTATGAAACGGGTACACTTGCTGCATTGCATGGCGGGACTACAATGGTGATTGATTTTATATTGCAGACGCAGGGAAAATCTCTCCATCATGCACTCGACCAATGGCAATCGCGATCGAATGGAAATTGCTATGGTGATTATTCATTTCATATGGCCGTCACGGATTTTAATGAGGAGACGAAAAGTGAAATCATTCAGATGGTGGAGGAGGAAGGCATCACTTCATTCAAAACTTTCATGGCCTACAAAGGTGCATTGATGATTGATGATCGCCAGATGATAGGACTGATGCAGGAAGTAAAAAATTGTGGAGGAATGGTCACCGTTCATGCAACGAATGGAGACATGATTGATTTTCTCATTGCTAAGCATCGGGCAGAAGGAAAGCTTTCTCCTATATACCATTATTTATCACAACCGGAAATCACCGAAGCTGAAGCCACAGGCCGTTTTGCAGATATGGCCAATTACACAGGCGTCACGGCTTATGTCGTACATATGACATGCGAAGGTGCGCTCAATCACATCCGCGATATTGAGCGTCGGAATCAAAAAGTATATGCCGAGACATGTATTCAATATCTTATCCTTGATGCGTCTCTGTATGAAAAAGATTTTGAAGGTGCTAAATGGGTGATGAGTCCACCTCTTCGTCAAAAGAAAGATCAGGAAACATTATGGGCAGGCATTAATCAGGGTAATGTTCAGATAGTCGCAACTGACCACTGTCCCTTTATGTGGAGACAAAAACTTATGGGAGAACATGATTTTTCAAAAATCCCCAATGGTCATCCTGCTATTGAAAACAGAATGGAATTATTATTCAGTGAAGGTGTCCAAAAAGGAAGAATCACATTAAATAAATTTGTTGAAGTCACGTCTACCAATGCAGCGAAAATATTCGGTATGTTTCCACGCAAAGGTTGCATCGCCGTAGGATGTGACGCAGACCTTGTCCTCTTCGATCCGAATAAAGAACATTCTTTGTCAGTCAAAACACACCATATGAATGTAGATTACTCTGCTTATGAAGGCTGGAAACTGAGGGGGAAATGTGTTACAACAATATTACGCGGACAAGTTGCAGTTGATAATGGAGAGGTGAAGATTAAAAAAGGTTATGGACAGTTTATCAAGAGGAGTAAGGTGACTGGGATCATATAAATGAGGACTGGTTCACTTCGACTGCTTCGACCTGCTCAACACAAACATGTGCTTCAGCTCAGCAACCGTCCGCTCAGTGACCGTTAGGGTTTTACCGAAAGTCACTTCGGCTCCGCTCAGTGATGAAAAGCACATGGGATGAAAATCTTCGGAAGCTAACAATGAATAACATTCAAGTTGAGCGGAGCCGAAACTATTTTTGGTAATGGTTCGTCGGTCACTGAGCGGAGTCGAAGTGAACGAACGCACCATCCCAATCCTATTTTTTTTACCTTACTATTCTGAATCAGTAGACTATGCCACGAATCATTAAATCAGGCCTCATACAGATGTCTCTTCCGAAGACTGAAGGCGAGGGCACCATCCGGGAGATCGTAGATGCCATGGTGCAAAAGCACATCCCTTATATTGAGGATGCAGGACGACAGGGAGTACAGATCCTTTGTCTGCAGGAAATATTCAACACTCCCTATTTCTGCCCCGGACAAGACAAGGACTGGTATGCAAGTGCTGAAACAGTACCTGGACCGACTGTAGAAATCATGCAAGAGTTTGCCAAGAAATACAGTATGGTGATCATCGTACCTGTTTACGAAAAAGAGCAGGCAGGTGTCCTGTATAATACTGCTGCTGTCATCGACGCAGATGGTACATATCTGGGGAAATATCGTAAGAATCATATCCCACACACATCCGGATTTTGGGAGAAATTCTTTTTCAAACCTGGTAATCTCGGCTATCCTGTATTTCAAACGCGCTATGCTAAAGTTGGTGTGTACATTTGTTATGATCGACATTTTCCTGAAGGCGCAAGAGCACTTGGATTGAATGGAGCTGAGATCGTCTACAATCCTTCAGCCACTGTAGCAGGTCTCTCTCAATATCTCTGGAAACTCGAACAACCTGCACATGCTGCTGCTAATGGGTACTTCATGGGCTGCATCAACAGAGTAGGCTATGAAAAACCATGGAACGTCGGTAAGTTTTATGGTACATCCTATTTCGTTGATCCCCGCGGACAAATCTTCGCACAGGCATCAGAAGATAATGATGAACTACTTGTCGCTGAATTTGATCTCGATATGATAGAAGAAGTCAGAAACGTGTGGCAGTTTTTCAGAGACAGAAGGCCGGAGACGTATGGGAAGCTTGTGGAGTTGTGATAAGAGATTCGAGATATAGCGTAATGCGTAATGCGATTTGCGTAATGTGTATTGCGATTTTTAATGTTACCAGTTAAAACAAATTATATGCATGATTATAAAAAACTTAGAGTGTGGAAAGCATCTATGGAATTAGCAAAGGAAACATATCAGGTAACAGATTCTTTTCCGCGATCAGAAATATTTGGATTGACAAACCAGTTGAGGAGATGCTCAATTTCTATACCTTCAAATGTTGCTGAGGGATCAGGCAGATCGACCAACAAGGATTTCAAATATTTTCTTCACATTGCTTACGGATCATCATGTGAGCTTGAAACGCAATTAATACTAGCAACAGAACTTAATTATCAAAGTGAATCAGAGTCAAATCGATTGATCTCTAAAGTTAATGATATCCAAAAAATGCTCTTTGGACTTATTGAAAACAATAAATGAATTAATCCATTCAAGAAAGAAAAATCGCAATACGAATTACGCAAATCGCAATACGGGGTAGGTAAAACTAACATATCACACATCAAACAACACAAATCAGATATCTAAAATGGCAGAATATCATCCTCCACAAATTGAAGCAGAATTCGAATCGAACTTCTCTCAGCTCAAGCCATTGATGAATTCGACGGAAGCTTACTACGAAAGTTCGAGATGTCTATTCTGCTATGATGCCCCTTGTGTCAATGCATGTCCTACGGGGATCGATATTCCACTATTCATACGACAGATTAATACAGATAATATTTTCGGTGCCGCGAAGACGATATTTGATTCTAATTATTTCGGGCATGCCTGTGGTAAAGTTTGTCCGACAGAAGTTTTGTGCGAAGGAGCATGTGTCTATAGTCATTCTGATGTAAAACCGATTGAAATCGGAAGGCTACAATCCTACGCAACTGATAAAGCAATTGTAGCGGATAAAATGTTTTACACACCTGCTGCAAAGAATGGAAAAAAGGTTGCAGTGATCGGTGCAGGTCCTGCCGGGATCAGTTGTGCATGCGAACTGAGATTGCATGGATATGAAGTAGATATTTTTGATTCCAAAGCGATGCCTTCCGGTCTTACGATGCATGGAGTCGCTCCATATAAAATCACAAATGAAGATGTCCTTGATGAAATGGCTTATCTCGAAAAGCAATTCGGATATCGTTTATTTCACAACACAACAATTTCTGCAAAAGAAGATATTGAACAGTTGCAGCGAAATTATGATGCGATTTTTTTGGGTATCGGCTTGGGTAGTACATCTGAATTAAATATTCCGGGGGAGGATTTGGAGAATGTCTTTGGTGCAGTTGAATTTATTGAAGAATTAAAAATCCATCATCACTTTGTCAACGTACCAAAGAAGGTGATTGTCCTTGGTGGAGGAAATACAGCGATGGATGCTGCCAGTGAGAGTGCGCGAATGGGAGCAGAGTCTGTCATACTCGCATATCGAAGAAGCAAGGAAGAAATGGGTGCATACCATTTTGAATACGATCTTGCTAAGGGTGTTGGCGTGAAAGGTATGTTTAATGTTGCTCCTGTTGAAATAGTGAGTAGTGAGTTGTCAGTAGTGAGCGGCGTTCGTTTTATCAGGACAATTTCACAAATTGGCGAGATAACAAAAGTCCCAGGGAGTGAATTCGTTGAATCATGTGACATGGTCATTAAAGCTACAGGTCAATCAAAACAAACTTCATTTTTGAATCTGATCGCAGGTCTTCAAACTAATATGAATGGAACACTTCAAATCAATGAAGACTTTCAGACTACTAATAAAAAGTACTTTGCAGCAGGTGACGCCGTGAGTGGAGGACAGGAAGTCGTGAATGCAGTGGCCGATGGGAAGAGAGCGGCGAAAGGAATTATGAGATTTCTTGGTAAAAATTAGTCAATTAGCTTCGAGACTACAAAGGTTTATGATATTTTCTAAGTCCGGTGATACAGACATGTCGCCCCTCTGGGGCTATGGTATTACTGGCGCTTTTGGTTATACAGATATTCCGCCCCTCTGGGGCTTGATATATTCTAAGTCCGGTGATACAGACATGTCGCCCCTCTGGGGCTAAGGTAGTTACTTGCACTTTTGGTTATACAGACATGTCGCCCCTCTGGGGCTAAGGTATTACTTGCGCTTTTGGTTATACAGACATGTCGCCCCTCTGGGGCTAAGGTATTACTTGCGCTTTTGGTTATACAGACATGTCGTCGCGCTGGACTTGAGACACTAAGGTCTTACTGAGATGATAGCCCCAGAGGGGCTATATATCTGTATCTGAGGAAAAGCTATTTTTTTTTTGGCCCCATCGGGGCGACATGTTTGGAGAATTGTTGAAATACCACTATTTTCGATACTCACCATTTGAATTTGTTGTATGGCCAATACATACACTCAGCTCTATATCCAGTTTGTGTTCGCTGTTGAAAATAGAGAAGCTCTCATAAAAGAATCAATTCGGGACGAAGTTCAAAAATATTTGACTGGAATAGCCCAGAATAAAGGACATAAAATGCTCGCAGTCTATTGTAATCCTGATCATACACATGTATTTCTTGGACTTAAACCAGAACAGTCAATTTCGAGTCTTGCAAATGACTTAAAAGTAAATACATCAAAATGGTTAAATGAGCAAAGACTTTGCAAACACAAATTCAATTGGCAGGCAGGATTTGGAGCGTTTAGTTATCATAGAAGTATGTTATCAACTATAGGAAATTATGTTAATAATCAAAAGGAACATCACAAGAAAAGAAGTTTTAGGGATGAATACCTGGATTTGCTGCGTGAGTTTGACATCGCGTTTGAAGACCAGTATTTATTTAATTTTTTTGATTGCGATACACAATGATAAACATGTCGCCCCTCTGGGGCTAAGGTAGTTACTTGCGCTTTTGGTGATACAGACATGTCGCCCCTCTGGGGCTAAGGTATTACTGGCGCTTTTGGTTATACAGATATTCCGCCCCTCTGGGGCTTGATATATTCTAAGTCCGGTGATACAGACATGTTGCCCTTCTGGGGCTAAGGTAGTACTTGCGCTTTTGGTTATACAGATATGTCGCCCCTCTGGGGCTAAGGTAGTTACTTGCACTTTTGGTTATACAGATATTCCGCCACCTGTGGGGCTAAGGTAGTACTTGCGCTTTTGGTTATACAGACATGTCGCCCCTCTGGGGCTAAGGTAGTTACTTGCACTTTTGGTGATACAGATATTCCGCCACCTGTGGGGCTTGATATTTTCTAAGACCGGTGATACAGACATGTTGCCCCTCTGGGGCTAAGGTAGTACTTGCGCTTTTGGTTATACAGACATGTCGCCCCTCTGGGGCTAAGGTAGT
>JBBSAQ010000032.1:0-49018 GCA_038252065.1 Chitinophagales bacterium | reverse complement strand
TCTCTTCTCCTTTTCCATCTGCCGCCTGTCCACAGTGGCTAAGAGTTGTATCCGCCATCCTCTGACTTCCGCATTGTCCAGGTTATACGTTTTCCATCTCTCGATCAAATCCGTGACAGAAGCCTGTTCGATGATCTGTGCATCCATTCTGGAATAAGCACACAAAAGAATAAGACATGTGAATGCCAGTTTTATTAATACTATTTCTCGTAGGTTCAATTTCATATTCACAATCCTAATCAAAGATTCAATCATTAACGATGACGACAGGCTTTTGAGTACCATCTGCCAGAAGGTAAGTATGATCAAAATACAGCACGGATAGCATGGAGCACGAAGATAACATAACGGCTACTGTAAAGGGTCAAACGGCTACCTGATGTTCGCGTAAAGCTGAATTGAGAGACACTTTTTTATCTGTTGAAGCCTGGCGCTGACCGATAATCAAGGCGCAACTTACATTATACTTTCCGGCAGGATATTCTCTTTCATAGCTTCCGGGGATGACTACAGATCTGGCCGGTACCCGACCTTTGTGGATGACAGGTTCACTTCCGGTCACATCAATGATATGTGTCGATTGGGTGAGCACGACATTGGCACCCAGCACAGCCTCCTGCTCGACAATCACGCCTTCCACCACGATACATCTGGAACCGATAAAACAATCATCCTCGATGATGTTAGGACTGGCCTGCGGAGGCTCCAGTACACCACCTATTCCCACACCTCCACTCAGGTGCACATTGCGTCCTATCTGAGCGCAGGAGCCGACAGTAGCCCATGTATCGACCATCGTACCCGATCCGACATAAGCACCAATATTGACATAAGAAGGCATCAGGATAGCCCCGGATTCAACAAATGCACCATATCTGACCAACGCATGAGGGACGACCCTTACTCCCTGAGCTGCAAAGCCTTTCTTAAGTGGAATTTTATCATGGAATTCAAAAGGACCTACTTCAATGGTCTCCATAGTCTGAATGGGAAAATATAATGTGATCGCCTTTTTTACCCATTCATTGACTTGCCATTGGCCCGGAGATAGCCTTGTGGCCACTCTTAATTCACCATTATTGATCAGCTCTATACAGTCCCTGATGGCTTTCTGTATAGAGATATCCTGTAATAGAGACCTGTCTTCCCAGGCGGATTCAATAGTGACTTGTAAGGACTGCATAGGAGAGTGATTGTGAGTGGTACAAAGATGGGATAGTCTGTGCCAAATCACCAAACAAAGCCAGGTAACTAGTTATAGCAGGAGAAAACTCCTGCAATGGCGATGGGCAAATGGCATCGGGCCCTCGCCTTTGTTGGAGTTTTCTCCAACAAAATAAATCCAATTAAGGCGATATTAATACATTACACATTATAAATATATATTATCTTTGGATCGGTTTTAATCTGGTCAACTCGAAAACTACAGACATCATGAATAGAATAATCACGATACTCGTCACCATCTTTATCCTCCTGCTCCTCTATATCTGGATAAGTCATGTATGGGGTCCTGACAACCCAAGACATCCACAGCAGATCGTCGATGCTACCCAAAAAGAACACACCCTTGGTGCGGATGATCCAAGTACCGATGTTGATACGTTTCTCAACACAAGTCCTGATCCTATGGGCAATGGGACAGCAACAAAAAATGAAGTAACATCTGAAAATAAAACACAGGAAGTAGCCGAGCCTGTAAAAAAGGAGCCTGTAAAAAAGGAGCCTGTGAAAACAGAACCTGTAAAAAAGGTAACTGCACCAGAGAAAAAACCTGTTGTTAAAACAGAAACGAAATCAAAAGCAGTAGCTACCCAAACAGCACCTGCGCCAAAAGCAACACAAGCTGTTGCCAAAAAAACATCATTGCCAAACATTGAAGGTAAGCACCTCGTCATCGCAGGTAATTTCCTTCAGATGGTCAATGCAGAACAACGCATGGCCGAATTGAAAAAGGCCGGAATTAAAGATGTGGAGATTCTCAATTTTGATCTCTCAGAATATCACACCGTATGTGCGGGACGCTTTACAGATGTCAATGAAGCTCGACGACTGGTGAAAAAATTAAAAGACTATCATAAGATAGATGCTTACGTCAGAGTAGGGAACTGATGTGCGGACGGTCATCGCTGACAAAGACCGAAAAAGAACTAGAAGAACGATTCAAGGCTAACTTTTACAGTGAAGATCTTGAACGGTACAATCCTTTACCCAATTACAACGTAGCACCTACGCAGATGCATCCTGTGATCACACAGGAAGAGCCTCATGTGATCCATCTCTACCGATGGGGCCTTATTCCATTCTGGGCAAAAGACATGAAGATCGGTGCCAGCATGATCAATGCACGCATCGAAGGCATCGCCACAAAACCAGCATTTCGGCAGGCTTTTGAAAAGCGACGATGTCTCGTTCCTTTTGACGGTTATTATGAATGGATGAAAACACCGGAAGGAAAAATTCCATATCGCATCAAAGTCACAAACACAGACATTTTTACTATCGCAGGTCTTTATGAAAATTGGAAAGATCCCGAAGGAAAAATAATACACAGCTTCACACTCATCACAAAAGAAGCAGACCCTGCCATCGCACATCTTCATGACCGGATGCCACTGATCTTACTTCCGGAGCAAGAACAACTTTGGATTGATGCATCTGTTCCCACGAAAGATGTGTTGAATAATCTTCAACCAGTTCCGGGTGATTGGATCACATGGTACAGAGTATCAGATCGTGTGAATAAAGTGAGAGAGAATGATGCGGCATTGATTGAGCCTGTATAATTTTATACAGCACTGCCAAATAATGCAGTTTTATTTTTCTACGGAGAAATTTTTGCCACAAAGACACAAAGACGCAAAGAAAGCCACTAGCGTGAGTTTATAACTTTCGTTTTTCGGCTCTTCCGCCTTTTCCGCCTTTTCTGCCTTCCTACAGTATCTTTGCGCCCATGATTGACCGGCTTAGAGCGATAAAGAATAAATACATGGATCTGGAACTCCGTCTGTCGGATCCGGAAGTAGTGAACGATATCAAGCTGTATTCCCGCATGCACAAGGAGTACAAAGACCTCATCCCCGTCGTAGAAGCCGTTGATGAATATGAACTAATCCTGTCCAATATCACTTCCTCCACCAATATGCTACGCGAGACAGATCAGGAAATGAGGGACATGGCGTACGAAGAGCTGGGCCAGCTCAAAGAACAGAAAGAAGAGATTGAAGAAAAATTAAAATGGCTGCTTATCCCGCGTGATCCTGATGATACAAAAGATGTCATCATGGAGATCAGATCGGGAACCGGTGGAGATGAAGCCAGCATTTTTGCAGGAGATCTGTATAAAATGTATACACGATTCATGGACACAAAAGGATGGAAGTATGAGATCGATTCTATCAGTGAAGGAGCAGTAGGAGGATACAATAAAGTGGTGCTTGAGATTTTTGGAGAAGATGTTTATGGAACATTAAAATTTGAATCCGGTGCTCACCGCGTACAGCGTGTACCCAAAACAGAATCACAGGGCCGTGTACATACTTCAGCGGCTACAGTGGTGATCCTTCCTAAACTTGAAATGGAAGACGTGAATATCCGGAAAGAAGATCTGCGAGTAGATACATTCCGCTCGAGTGGTGCGGGGGGACAGCACGTCAATAAAACGGAATCCGGTGTGCGATTTACACACCTTCCTACAGGAATTGTTTCTGAGAGCACAGACACACGATCACAAATTAAAAACAGAGAAATCGCGCTGCAGCGATTGTATAATAAAGTCAATGATGCGCAACGTGAAGCTCATCACAATAAAGCGGCAGCCCATCGTAAATCATTAGTCGGAACAGGTGACCGGTCAGATAAAATCAGAACGTATAATTATCCACAGAACCGAGTCACAGATCATCGGATCAACCTGACCTTGTACAATCTCGATCGCATCGTCTTAGGAGCTCTCGATGAAGTCATTGATGCATTGAAATATGCGGAGAATACGGAGAGGTTGAAAGAGATGACGTCGGAGCAGGTGTGAAGTTCGTTTTACCCCCAACCACCTAAAGGGGGCTTAACTCCAGTTGCTTTTCAAGTCCCCTTTAGGGGATTTAGGGGTCAAAAATCAGCCCCCATCGAAAAATGCAGAATCGGCTTGCGATCTGTTTTTGTTTCCCAGTTCCATCCGTAGTCCAGCTTGAGCAGATAGCCGAAAAGTATTGTTCGCACACCAGCCCCATAACCCACGATCAATGGATTACGATAATAACTGATTGTCACTTCTACTGTAGGTGGATTCGTCAACACTACTGTGTTCAATGGATTTTCAGGACTAAATGGATTAGGCCCATGCCATGCTGTACCCGCGTCAATAAAACCAACAACCTGAATATTCCGGAGGAAGGACGATCTTATTTTTTGTCGTGACAAATATTGTAAAACAGGGATACGCAATTCTGTATTCATCAGCACCACGCTGCTGCCATTTCGTGCATTGTATTTAAAGCCACGCATATTGGCCGCAAGACCTGTGTAGGCAAAATTGATTTTATCCGGCACATTCACACCCTGATCAAATGCGGGGAACAACCAGTTCTCCACACCACCGAGATAATATAGTATGCGTTCAGATCCTAAAGAGGTAGCCCCTGTAAGTCTAAAAGCAAGCAGGCTTCGCCGATCGAGAGAAACATAATGTCTCCCATCAAAACCAAGCACAGTCATGAAGCCTTTATTGAATTGCAATTTTGGTCCGGATTCAAAGAGATTGAGATCAAAACGTTTGATGACTTCTACCCATGCTTTTGCACGCGTGCCTAAACGGCTATTAATATCAAGAATTCTTGTGTTGTCAAAAACCCATTCAAGCTTTAATCCAAAGCGCTGAGCATCATCTGTTTTTTTTGCAAGCGTGCCGACGTCTGTGGCTAATGTAATCGAACGATCATTGCGAAACGTGGCTGCTAATCGGACGCTGTTGTAGACATCAAATGGATACGAATATTTTATCAGTCCAAGTGTGGTTACATACTGATTTCGATGCAGCGTATTTGGTTCGGTAGGATCTGGGACTATAGTTGACTTTCGATAGAGTGCATATTCTTTATCAATTCGTTGTTTACGATTGTTGAAAAGGAGAAAATATTCAGAGCCATTAAATGTAGTCGGAAACCTGGCGCCACCGGTGATAATGTAGTCTTCCAAAAGATCTTTTACACTTCCTTTGATTAGAAAGCCTAAAGGCGAAGGTTCAAATTCGCGTTTAGTACCGGCATAGCTGTCGAGACCACCAAAAAGAAGATCATTGTCCATGGTGGTGTTGAGATAGTCAAGCTTGAATTTCAGACGCGAGGCGATCACTCTTGACTTTATAAATGGAACAAGATTGCCGGGCGTATATCCGAGCCCTTTGGAGGTGGATGGTTTGATCCAATTCAGGACATCAATATTAGTGATGGTATCAATTGCTGATGGTACTTCTTCTTCGGGTGCCTTGACAATATTAATGGTTGTTGGTTTGGTAGTAACAGGCTGAGGAAATTTTGTTTGAAAAAGAAACCCCGGATCTATGATTTCATCTCCTTGATTTTCTTCATTCGGAGCACCACTTTTCGGATCTTTTAAAAGAAGTGAAGGGGCATCTGTAGAAGATCCTGAATAAAGTTGAAGTGAATCAATGCGGCTTGTCTGGAAATAGGGCTTATCCCATTTCTCAAGCCAATCCACCACTACCGGAGAATTTGGAACATATTCATGCATTAGAATATCTCTGTCATAGCGGGTTATGATGGTATTGACAGGAGGATCATCAAATAATCTGCTGACCTGCATCCGCTGCCAGCGTCCATTTCTGTCTGTCAGGCAGATTAATTTATCCGGGCCTGCGATACGCGCCTGTCTTTCGCTCTCACCGGATGTGTATGTCAATCTTCTCAATACGCCCTTACCTGAATTGTAAGACATCAGATAAAGGTCAAAAGGCCCGATGGGGAGTATGGAATCCAATTCCATTTTCCTTATTGTCTCGTCAGGACGATTGGACGAAAAAAGAACATACCGTTGATTATTGAGGTTGATAACGGATGCATCAAGATCGTCGTAGAAATCATTCGTCATTCTGATGCTTTCGCGTGACCCAGGGATGTACAGATAAAGATCCGCTAAGCCGTCTGTAGTAGCGTCGAACATCAGCGTATCATTGGACCAATAATCTACATCATATATTCTTTGGTATTCAGGACTTACTTTATCGGTGTGTACATATGCGGAATCAAAATTGAATGTGGTCTGATAGATGACATCTTTTCTTTCATAGATCATCGTCAATTCATTGCCTTCTTTTTTCCAGGCAAGTGCAGGATAATTTGGATCAACCTCCTGTTCAAAATTGCGCACGCCATAGCGGAACAGCATTTGTTTTTCACCTGAATGCATATCGTACAGGATCACTTTGATACGGCCATGATCATTGAGTGAATATGCCAGTTGGTTGCCATGCGGGCTTAAACGCATTCTCCCGATGGGGACATTCAGTTTTTGTTTTGAAAGATCAAGATCGTTTCTCAATATGCTTTCTACCTCCATACGGAGATTAAATTTTTTCTCATAATAGTCCTGCCATTGACGGTTCAATTCTTTTGTGTCAATACCCAGTACATAGAGAAGGCCATTTTCAAGACTTCGGTTGATACGGGTGAGGTATAGAATATTTGATATAGAAGCACGACCGTAATAGTTGGCTAAAAAATTCCACATGGAGTGGCCTGCAAGCTGAGGATCAATTTTCGCCAGACGCGCAAAATCTTTTTTCTGTTTTTTGGGAGAGGTGAAATAATCTTTTAGACGGCTGTCAAGTTTTGGGCTCCATTCTTCACCCATGTATGAAACCAATCCTTCCTGGAACCAGTCTGGCAAATTTAAAAGCACTGCATTTTGTACAATTTCCTGGAGGTTATTGCCATGCAACATCGAATTGATATAAACTGAGGCAATTCCTTCACGGAGTGACTTGCGTAGAGCATTGTGATCGCCATTGAAGTAGAGGAAGACCTTGTTTTCAACAACTTTTGTTATTCCGCCCTGACTGAGAAACTGCTCCCCGATGCCCAGATTGCTTTGTTTCATGTCTGTGAGATCGAGATAGACGATGAGCTCGATCTTATCATTCATCTTATGTTCAAGGACTTTCTGGATCGAAGGATTATCCAGTTCTGCCATCTGGACGACAGTGTGGGCTATTTCACGGCCCTTGCCATACCAGTAGGTGACAAAATTCTCTGTTTCATACATATTCCACTGGTTGAAGTCATCGTGGTACTGAACCCTGTTTTTACCGAATTCAGTGACAACGTTTTGACCTCCAGCCCATGTACAATAGAGAAGAAATGCAAAAATCAAGAAAATAGACCTGCCCACATGACGAATATAAGGGAGAAAGCAGAGAATTGCAACAGAGACGGGATCTTAGGTACTAGTTTGCGGATATTGGACAAGGTTTAAGGAATTGGTAAATGGATCAACCAAGCCTTTTTTCTTGAAACTAAAAACCTATCCATCTTCATACAACCAAGAACCTGCAACCTGTAAGAGACCATAAATGTTGATCTTTGTAATCAATAAAACTAACCTCAATGAGTTTATCAGTTCATGTGCCACCCTTGCCCCTAAATCCCCTGAAGGGGACTTATAATTTTCAGATATGAGTTTACATGTGCATTCCATCACATTCAATCCTTTTGAAGAAAACACATATCTCATCGCTGCACTCAATGGTGAATGCATCATCATCGACCCTGGATGCTTTGATGAGACGGAACGTAAAGAACTGAAAGGATTTATTTTAGAAAATAATCTTAAGCCAGTTCGGCTGATCAATACACATTGTCATATTGATCATATCCTGGGTAATGCGTTTGTGGCCGATCGATACGAGCTTGGGTTGGAAATTCATGAAGGGGAGTTGCCGGTACTAAATGCTGGTATGGCGATAGCAGGTATGTATGGTGTTCCGTACAATCCTTCACCCGCGCCACAAAAATTTATCAGAGAAAATGATGTAATTGAACTTGATGGAATAGGTTTGAAAGTTTTGTTTACACCGGGTCATTCGCCAGCGAGTATTTGTTTTTATAACGAACAGGATAAATGGGTGATCGGTGGAGATGTTTTGTTTTATGAAAGTATTGGACGCACAGATTTGCCCGGAGGAGATCATGAAACGCTTCTTAAAAGCATACGAACACGGTTATTCACATTGCCGGATGATACAGTAGTTTATCCGGGGCATGGACCGAAGACGACGATTGGATACGAGAGGATGTTTAATCCATATCTCACATAAGGTATTCTGGGATTTCAAAATGGGGAAACAGGGTTTATGACGTTTATAAAGTTTATGGCGTTTATCAGGATTAAAGGTTTCGCAATCAGTGCATCTGGTATTTTGGATATTGACAGGAATTAAGGGTTAATGCATTCAATTAGACACAAAAAAAATAGATGATTAATAGTAAGTTAATTTCCCTTCGTCATAGGTCGATTACTTTTATTTATCATACATTTATCAGGTAAAATCAAATCAAATGAAACAGGTAATTCTTTTTGCAGTAAGTATTTTTTTTGTTCATATGGCCTGGGGTCAGAACATTATACCAGATAGTTTAGGAAAATACGAGGGCAAAACAGTTACAGTTTGCGGAAAGGTTGCGGATACGTTTGTCACCAAGTCGGAAAAAAAGATAACCCATCTGAATTTTGATCATCCGTATCCGAATCAAAGTTTTAGTGTCACGATATTTTCAGCAGACCTTACACATTTCTCCTATGTCCCTTCCGAGTTTTTGAAAGGTAAAAATGTATGTGTGACAGGGAAAGTAAAAATGTATGGTGGCAAGCCTGAGATTGTAGTGAATAGTGAAAAGCAGCTGAAGGTTGAATAATGATTTTCTCCACTGAATTTTGAAATGATCCTGCTTTCAGTATGTATCTTTTCAGCAAAAGGGGATAAGTCATTCCATGCCCTTAAATCAAGATGCGACTCCTTTCACTTCCTCCACTACCGATTCACCGGTTCCTTCACCACCATAGGTCCAAATCCATTGTTCATTGAGCCGGATACGTCCATCAGGTAACAAAACAGGTTTGCTGATACAGTGACCGCTTTTAAGGTTTCCGCTTATGTCAATATGGTGATAAACAAAAGTAAGGCTGTTGTCTTCATGCACCAAACCCAGCATGTATCCCTCCAGGATTCTTCCACCGCTATAGGTGGCCGTGAGTACCATATCATGCTGGCTGTAACGAAAGATTGTTTCCCCATTTACCTGGCCATTAGGTGTATTCGTCACGCCGGCAAATTTTCGATTGTGATAGTTTATTTTCATGGTGTGGATTAACTTTTAATTTCTTTGCGCCTTTACGTCTTCGTGGCCATCCTTTTTTTGCCTATGCACCTATGCACATCCCGCAATAAACGTCAAAACATGGTCGGAATCTCGAGTTGGCTGAAATCATTATATGTTTGTGCTTTCTTAATACGCTGATGACCCCGATTCTGGTTCGAAATATAAAACATCTTACCGATGCCCGTTACTTTGCAGCGATGGGGGTGGATTGGATGAGCATAACGCTGACTCAGGACCCGGCATCTTTCATGCTTTGGCATGCACTCCGGAGTTGGGTGGAAGGAGTCGGGCTAGCTGGAGAGATTGATGAAAAAGATGAAATGTTATTAGCCAAAACCATCATTGATGCTAAACCGAATGGAATGATCCTGAAGGATACGGCCGAAATCGATTTTCCAGCTGAACTAACACTTTTTTATGAAGCCAATTCACCAGATGAAGTAACAGCTGTTAAAGAAAGAAAAACGATTCTATTATACAATGACCAGTTGCCAATCGATGTTTTATTGAAAATTCCTTCATCTAAAATATTTCTGCAGGCAAAATGGACAGCGGAAATGCTTAACAATATAATATCGAAAGGATATTCAGGAGGCATTTGTTTTATCGGCGGTGATGAGGATATGACCGGGGTGAGAGATTATGGAGCAATCGATGACATGCTGGCGATTCTGGGACGATAATTGATGATAATAAATGTAAATTCAAATAAACACGATGAGAAACACAATGCGATTGTTGACCATATTTCTTTTTGCTCTGACCGGAATTGTTTCTAACAGTATGGCCATGTCGGCTTCAGTGGGTGACACCATCAAATATCAGTGCCCGATGAAATGCGAAGGAGAAAAAATATATGTTCATGCCGGAACCTGTCCTGTATGTGGAATGGATCTTGAAAAAATGGAAGCCAATACCGATCCGGCAGAAAAAGAAAGCAATGTTAAAATTACAGGTGCGATGTTAAATGTGATGCATCTTGGTTTGCTCTACGGAACAATAAATCTGGATACGATAGCCAATAAAAAACACCTGTATGGATTGGGCCCAATTGAATATCTGAAAGGCGAAATACTGATTGATGACGGGCATTGCTATGTCAGCAAACTGGCTGAGGATGGTTCTATATCAATGGAAGAAAACTATAATGTAAAAGCTCCTTTCTTTGTCAGCGAAAATGTCAATACGTGGGAAGAAATTTCATTGCCCGATTATATTGTGAATCTCCAACAGCTTGAGACTTTTCTTGATGCAACAACAAAAAGACATTCACGGCCTTTTGCTTTTAGGGTGACAGGTACTTTTGAGAATGCCGCCGTACATATTATCAAGCTTCCGGATGGCACCTCAGTTAATTCTCCTGAGGATGTCCAGCAACATCAACATCATTTTATTGTAAAAAATACGGATGCCGAATTGATAGGTTTTTTTTCAACAGAACATCAGGGTATATTTACACATCACGATACGTACGTACATATCCACCTGATGACATCAGACAAGAAAAAGATGGGACACGTCGAAAGTTTCATGATCAAAAAAGGAACGGCAAAACTTTTTCTGCCGGCTGAATCTTAGTAATCAAAAATAATGAAGCATTATTTTCGCCTATCCTCGTTAACACTTCTGATTGCCACTGCTTTCCTTTTGGGCTTCACAGATCCCGAAACACCTTCACCTAAGGGCCTAAATAAAATAAATCACGTCGTGGTCATCTATCTGGAGAACCACAGTTTTGACAACCTTTACGGTTTATTTCCGGGTGCTTGCGGTCTGGCCAATGCGAGAAATGTAAAACAAATAAATTCCGCAGGTAAGCCGTTTACTTTTCTTCCCTCCGTGCCCGGAACCAATGCATTTCCGGTAGACCTTCCAAACAATTATTTCAATATTGATCAGTATGTACCTGCGGATATGAAAATCCCGGATCTTGTACATCGATTCTACCAGGAACAAGCGCAAATACATGGAGGCAAAATGGATAGGTTTGCTGACATCAGCGATGCCCAGGGATTAACGATGGGGTATTATGACACCGACCAACTTCTTCTCGCCGTAGAGGCGAAAAACTATACACTTTGTGATAACATGTTTCACAGTGCTTTTGGTGGTTCGTTTCTCAATCATATGTGGCTTGTAGCTGCTGCGTCCCCGGTATATCCCCATGCTCCGGATTCAATAATTGCACAATTTGATGTGAATGGTTTTTTAATTCAGGACGGTATTGTGACTCCGGATGGTTATGCCGTGAATACTTGCTATTCAGTCAACACACCTCATCCTGATATTAAAGTAAGGAGGCCGAAAGAATTATTACCGACACAAACTATACCGACCATAGGAGATCGGTTGAACGATCAAAATATCACATGGGCATGGTATTCAGGTGGATGGAATGATGCTTTGGCAGGCAAGCCGGACAGGTCATTTCAATTTCATCATCAGCCATTCGCGTACTTTTCGAATTATGCTGAAGACACGCCGGGAAGAGCAGAACACCTGAAGGATGAAACAGATTTTTTTGAGGCTGCAAAAGCCGGAACATTGCCTGCAGTGTCATTTGTAAAACCCATAGGTATTGAAAACGAACATCCCGGATATGCCGATATTGTGACAGGTGAAAAGCATGTGCTGGAAATCATCAATGCTGTCCGTAACGGTCCTGACTGGAAGGATTGTGTCATCATCATCACGTATGATGAAAACGGTGGTTTCTGGGATCATGTCGCACCGCCGGTGATCGATAAGTGGGGACCTGGCACGCGCGTGCCGGGAATTATTATTTCACCCTTTGCCAAAAAAGGATTTATCGATCATACCCGATATGAAACATTGAGCATACTCAGGTTGATTGAAAAAAGATGGAAATTAAAATCGCTTACATCAAGGGACAAACAGGCCAACTGTTTTGAGCATTGTTTTGATTTCAGATAAATCTTTATATTCGAAAAAACACTGGGTTCTTTTGTCACGTCTTCATGGGAGAAATACGCAAAGTTGTTTCTTGACATTCGTGCCCATCAACCGGGTCCTTTTCCGGGCGAGTACTTTCAGTGGCTTGCCGAAGGACTCGAACAGCGAATGCGTGAGGATCCCCGGAAGCCGTTCTATACATAGAAAATCCCTGCTCATAAAGAAAGCAGATACATTCCGGGTAATTGTGTGGTCTTTGGTATTATCTTTAAGAAGTGACCATCATACCACAGCACAACGTATTTAGCAAGACAATTCTCAGTTTGTTGGCTGCGGGCTTTTTGGATACTTTACCCCTTCATGTACAAAACACGAATAACATAGGAGTTGAGATATGCAACAATGCGCTTGACGATGATGGCGATGGGTTGATTGATCTGAACGATCCGGATTGTACCTGCGCGATCGTTGCGCCTGTATCGCTGATTCCCAATCCTTCATTTGAAGACATGAATTGTTGTCCGGATATGCAGAGTCAACTGGCTTGCGCGGGCACTTGGATACAGGCATCTGAGCCTACTACTGATTATATAAACATGTGTGGCTACATGGGTTGGCCTGAGTTTCCTCCCCCTGTTCCGTTTCCTGATGGAGAAGGCATTGTAGGCTTCAGGGATGGACGTGTACGCCAGAATCTTGGCGACCCCGATGTGAATTGGAAAGAGTATGCCGGTGCGTGTCTATTGAGTCCTTTGATCGCTGATACACCGTATGTGTTTGAATTTTATGTAGGCTTTGTCAACAGGTTTAAATCACCTGATATCAACATTACTTTTTTTGGAACAAGCGATTGTGCCAATCTTCCATTTGGCGTAGGAGATGAAGCGTTTGGTTGTCCTACAAACGGGCCCGGATGGGTGCGTCTGGGATCAAGTTTTGTATCCGGAGGAGCAGGTAATAAATGGGTGAAGACGTCAATAGAAGTGACACCCCAGGAAAACATTACGGCGATTGCCATCGGACCGGATTGTCCACCGGTGCAAAGCCCGATCAGTATTTATTATTTCTTTGATAATCTGACACTTGTAGATCTCAGATCATTTCAATTTAGGATCACTGAAAAATCGCAACCGTGCGCAGATAATTTTTTATTACAGGTTCCTTTGCAGGCAGGCTTTACATATCAGTGGTATAAGGATAAAATTGCATTGATCGGTGAGACCGCCCCGCAAATGATGCACATGTATGGAGAGGGAGAGTATCAGGTGATGATCCAGAAAGGAGGGTCTTGCAGCTTATCCGGTATCTACACCTATTCCATTCCTGCCTACAACGAACAGGTTGACATTACGATTTGCGAAGAAGATGTATATCCCTTTGGGGACAGATTACTGAGCGAATCCGGTCATTATGCAGACACATTTAAAACAAAATACAATTGTGATAGTGTAGTATTTCTTGATCTACATGTCCTGGGTATTGTCGCAGATACGGTTCGGGCAAAAATGTTTGAAGGAGAAAGCTATAAAATCGAAGCATACCATTTTAATACTCCAGGCGAATATTTAGTCTCCCTTGTTTCGTCACAGGGCTGTGATAGTCTTGTATTATTGCAATTGGATTATTATCACGTTTATATTCCGAATATTTTTTCACCGAATGGGGATGGGATCAATGATTTATTCAGCGTGTATGGTGTCGACGAGGAGATTAGTGAGATAAAATTCACTATTTATGACCGCTGGGGAAATCAAATTTATGCCGGCCCTCAATGGGATGGGAAACGCTATGAAACTGCTGTAAACCCTGGTGTATACACATATATAGTTAAACTAAAAATGGATGATGAGCAGGAGAGGCAATTCTCGGGCAGTGTCAATCTTATCAGGTAAGAAATAAAAATAGTTAAATGGTGAAACGATTAAGGGGTTAAAAGAAGAGAATAAACTTTGAGTGCCATGAAATTCCAAATACCAACAACCCGTCTACTTTTCTTCAACCAATAACCAACAACGTCTTATTTTTTAGTGAGTGCGTTCCGTTGTTGCATCATTCCCTTTATCCACCACGATCTCTCGCATGCCTTTCACCAATTCCAAAAACTCTTTGCGATATCCATGCTCATCTTTTCCGAATGCTCCTCCCGCCCATTTTTCAACATCAGCATATGAAGAGTTCCCTTCAAATTCAGAATCCCGGAGTAACAATCCGAAAGATGCTACAGCCGCAGACCATCTGAAATTATCACTAGTCTTGTCAAAATTTTTGGTTTCGAAAGGCACCACATTCTCAAGAAGTTTACTGGTATTTCCGTCCGGATCTTTGTATCTGAATTTCACTGTCAGCCATTCATCAGCTTGTGATGCAGAGCCAGCTACTTTAGATTTCTGATATTTTAGATCATCAACTGTTTTTAGAAAATCAGATTTTACACCTGTAGGAATGATTTCGTATAGAGCAGTGACGGTATGACCACTACCCATTTCGCCGGCATCTTTTTGATCATCATTGAAATCTTCATTTTCCAGCATACGGTTTTCATAGCCGATCAACCGATAGCCACCTACAACTTCCGGATTAAATTCAACCTGAATTTTTACATCCTTTGCAATCGTAAACAGTGTGCCCCCAAATTCATGGACGAATACTTTTCGGGCTTCGGACAGATTGTCGACATATCCATGATTTCCATTTCCGGAGTCAGCAAGCTTTTCCATTTTGTTGTCCTTATAATTTCCCATACCAAATCCAAGCACAGTTAAGAACACACCGCTGGTTCTTTCCTTTTCAATCAACCGGATTAATTCCGCGTCACTGCTGACACCGACATTGAAATCACCATCTGTGGCCAGGATCACACGATTGTTACCTCCCTTGATAAAATTTTCTCTTGCTGTCTGGTAAGCAAGCTTGATTCCCTCTGCTCCTGCAGTGGAACCTCCGGCATGGAGCTGCTCCAATGCTTCATAAATATTGGCCTTATTCGCTCCTGATGTACTGGGTAGCACAAGGCCTGAAGAACCTGCATAGACGACGATAGCCACGCGATCTTTTTCACGAAGTTGTTCGGTCAGCATTTTGAAAGACTGGATCACGAGTGGAAGTTTATTTCGATCGTCCATGCTTCCGGATACGTCAAGCAGGAAGACCAGGTTAGATGCAGGCAGGTCCGCAGTGGGAATCGTCTTACCCTGAAGCCCGATATGCACCAGCTTATGCGTCACGTCCCATGGACAGTCACCGACTTCCGTGATGATGGCGATGGGGTCATTTCCTTTGGGCTGAGGATAGTCGTAGTCAAAATAATTGACCAGCTCTTCTATGCGGACAGCATCCTTCGGTGGCTCCTGGCCATTCGTGAGAAAGCGACGGACATTGGCATAGGAGGCTGCATCTACATCGATAGAGAACGTAGAGAGCGGAGCATCTTTCGGTGTATGAAATTTATTTTCACTGATGAGATCATAATCTTCTGTATTGAAATCCGCGTCTCCATTATTATACTTTGATTGTGGAGAAATTCTTGCTCCGGATACTCTGCCGGCTAAAGTGCTGACAGGCATATTGTAATATGTCTCCTCTTGCTTTATAGTAATGCTCATGGAATTTTCGTCACCAGGTTTTTTAAAGTCGGTTACGATAGCATCCTTCATTATTATTCCCTCTTTCATGACCACGGTGAGAGAATCTTTTCCCTTGATATTGATTTCCTGAGAAGCGTATCCGGTGTACGCCACAACTATGAATTCGCATTTGTCGGGAATGGATAGTTTAAAATGGCCATTGAAATCGGTAACCGTTCCTTTCGTTTGCCCTTTACCCTGGACACTTGCGCCGATAAGGGGATCATTGTTTGAATCCAGGACTAATCCTTTGATGGTGCGGTCAATGTCGGTGGAAGTGAATTGTTGTATAGGCCTGATTGCAAATAGCATGGCCAGGGAGATAAGTAGATACTTCATGATGTTCGGATTTTAAACGTGAATCAATACATTCGACCTGTCGTGCAGATATGATGACAAAATCAACATGATTGCATAAAATATTTTTTCGGACAGGTAGTAATTCTGATTTTGACTTTGGCTATATCCGTTACATATGCATAGATGGAATAGACACGGGAATGGGGTGGACGCCCTAAATATTTATAAGTTTATCTTGTGATTTTAATGAGAGTTATTAAGAATACCCTGTCGAAGAAAACAGCGGTAGTAAGAATGACAACATCATATATGAAAATGAAAATTGAAAACATAATATTTGATTTTGGTGGTGTATTGGTGGATTGGAATCCGAGGTATATGTATAGAGATCATTTTCCTTCTGAAGCGGAAATGGAATATTTTCTTCACCACATCTGCACGGATGAGTGGAACATCGAACAGGACAGAGGACGAACTTTGGCAGAAGGCACCACAATACTGCAAGCAAAATATCCGGAGCATCATGACCTGATCCAACTCTACTATGATGGATGGGAGACCATGCTCAAAAGTGATATTCCTGAGACGGTGACTATCCTGCATCAATTAAAAGAAAAATATAATCTCTATGGCCTGACGAACTGGTCGGCTGAAACATTTCCGATTGCCTTGGAGCGGTATTCATTTTTCAGGGAATTCAAAGGCATTGTCGTTTCAGGAGAGGAGAAATTGATCAAACCGGATAAACGGATATTTCATGTGTTGTTTGACCGGTTTCAGATAAATCCTGCGCATTCGGTTTTTATCGATGATAATTTGAAAAATATTGAAACTGCGAGAGAAACCGGATTGCATGCCATCCATTTTCAGAACCCGTCCCAACTGGAGAAAGCGCTTGAAACCATTAACGTATTATAGGGCCGCTACATCAGGCAATATTCTTTACTTGTGATCAGATGAATAAGTACACAAATAAAAATTTTTCAAACGAATGATAATGCGCGTTATCTCTTTATCCATTTTTATTTTACTCCACGTATACGCCACCGGACAGGTCATCAGTTTTCATGACGACAGTCTGAAGATCAACAAGATCTATATTGATGCGCTAACAACTGCAAAACAACTCGATGTTATATTGGGAGCAAAACATACGAGCGTAAAGGCAAAAAGTGATCTTAACATTAAAACACACACCGGTGTAAAAGTCAAACAGGTGACCCTGTATTATCCTACATTAGGCATCGGCTTTCGGACATATAAGGATGATCCTTCAAAATATTCATTATCTATTAAAATTGCCAATACTTCAGATGCAAGCGATGAATTTGATGGAAAGTTAGTTCAACTCTTCACCGGTTATCTTTTTATCGTGGGTAATGATATGACCGGTCATAAATCAGTAGAGGATATAAAACTGATGAAAAATGTAGCCGTGAGTTTGCAGGAAGGCTATCCCGGTGGTAAGAAAACAATCGTTGGAGGAGAAATTCTATATCAAAAGGATATCATCAGATTGAGTGTAGATAAAAAAACGCAGGAGATCACGGCGGTAAATTTTTACCATAATTTTAAACGGTAACAAGAATCCAGAATAAAGAATATTGAATTTTACATGTAGAAGTAAAATGAGGAATTACGAAGGCAAAACTTTATAACGAGTTTATAAACTTTGTTTTCCTCTTCCGCCCCTTCCGCCCCTTCTGTCTCTTCCGCCCCTTCCGCCCCTTCTGCCTCTTCTGTCTCTTCTGCCTCTTCTGCCCTTATTTCAAAAGCGTCACATCCCCTGTCAACATTTCCGTTACACCATCGATGTATTCCACCTCAGCGACATAAACATAAACACCGGGATTCATCAGCTCGTTTCTGAAACGGCCATCCCATCCATTTGAAGGGTCATTGGGTTGGAAATCTATTTTTTCATGGAGTAAATCTCCCCAGCGATTGAAAATCAGGAATTTTTTAATCCTTACGATTTGACCCGCATCGCCATTGATAAAGAAGACATCATTGATGCCATCACCATTCGGAGAAAACACTGTAGGAATGTAAAGCTTACGAATCTTTATAACGCTGATGGTTACTTCATCGGAAACCCGGCAACCACTTAACGCCACAAGCGTAGCCTTCAATGTGACAGTATTGAATGTATGCACAGTGCCTTCAAGACAAGCCTGATCAAAACAATTGATGAGTTGATCGGGAGTCCAGATTAGTGTATCAATTTGATCCGTATTGAGATTGATTGTCGCTTGTATGACAGCATCTTCACCGAGTACGATTTGAATGTCCGGACCCAGATCAATCGAAATCTCTGATGGTGCTGCGATTGTGATCAATGTATCCCATCTGCAACCATTGACATCTTCTATGGCAATGGAATAATCTCCGGCAGACAAATGATCAAATGCATTGAGACTGCCTGAGGCTCCATTATTCAAACTATATTGATATGGTGCTACTCCTCCATTGACCTGATCGATGTGGATGTAGGCGTCCTGATCACCGAAGCATGAAGGTCCTTTAATGTTGAGTTTTGCCCCTGTAGGCGCATCCGTATTTCCAATCACTGTTATAGAAGAAGAATTGATACATCCTGTCAATGTATTCGAAATGGTCAACTGATAAATGCCAGCCTTATCAACCGTAGGATGTAATGTATTTTCGTTTCCATCGGCCACGATCCCAGGGCCTGTCCACAGTATGTTATATCCCGGACCTGAAGACGATCCGCTTGCATCCGGACTTTGGGTTGGATGACTACAATCTATTTGTCCGGTATTAGCGATGGTCACTACCGGCAATGGATTGATCACTACTGTAACAGTGGTGGCATCATCGGGACAAACACCGGGAGAAACCAACTTGTATTCAAAAGTATAATTGCCGGGCACCTGGTTCTTCGTGTCAAATGTGCCACTAACAGGATTAAATGCATTACTCTGTGACGGCGATGTTGACGTTTCTGTCCAAGTCCCATTTGCATCTTCACCATTGATCAGATTCGCGAGATTGACTACTACATTTTCATTAAAACAATACGCAGCAGGTTGTGTCGCAAGCCCTGCATTCACTGTTGGATCAACATTGACACTGACCTGATAATCTACTGCACAACCAGGAGGCGGAGGGTTAAGCAAACTAAATTGAAAAACATATGCACCAGGATCACCTGCAGTCGCATTAAAAACGGTTCCGTTCAGCTTACCAGGATTCGTTCCCGGAGGGGTTTGAATCAGTGACCATGTACCATTTTCAGATGTGTTTTCTATAGACGATAGATCTAGTATAGCACCGGCATTACACAACGGAGCGGCATTGAGAAAGAAGACATCAGGACAAGTACAATCTATGATCGTGACGTCTACCAGATATGTAGCTTCAGGACATGGATCAATAGCAGAGTTAGTCGTATACAGAAAACGATAATCGCCTGCTGTGATATTCTTAAAGTCAAGATGATTAAATAATCCTGCGGCTCCTGAATTATCTAAATCCTGCCAACTACCAGTCATATCGCCTGAAAGCACAAGGTCATATAAGTTGAGGATGGAACCACCGGCTTGTGTATTGCAAAGTGTAGCTGTACTTTGTAATTGAGCTGAAGGCGGAAGCACTTCAGTGACTGTGACCGTATCCGCTCCTGAGCAGCCCGGTCCATTAGAAACAGTGACACTGTAATCGCCGGCTACGTTGACAAACAGATTTTGATTCATTGATCCATCGGACCATAAGTAGGATGCAAAACCGGAACCTGCATTGAGCGTTGTATTTCCATTTTCACAGAATGCCTGATTGCCGGCGATGACGGGATGAAGTGAGGTGCTCACATCGATCATCGTTGATGCAGATCCAGCACATCCATAAGGATCAATCACATCCACCGAATAAATACCCGGAGTTGATACAGTGATCGTTTGACTCATCGAACCATCACTCCAACTATAACTTGTATAACCTGCTCCCGCATCAAGTATGGTCGATCCACCGATACAATACGTGGTGGAACCACCGATCATGACATCCGGAAGAGGATGCATTACAGTATTGACATTGGTTGATCCACTGCAGCCATCAGCATCCGTCACCATCACACCGTAATTATTTCCATCAGTCACGGCAATGGTTTGACTTGTTGCACCTGTAGACCACATATAGCTTACATATCCAGAGCCTGCATCAAGAACAGTGCCTGCCGAACCCTCGCAAAATTCCAACGCTCCTGTGATGACCGGAGACAATGAAGCTAGTTCCGTGACATCTGTTGAAGCTATACCTGTGCATCCATTTGCATCGCCAACGGTCACTTGATAAGTACCGGAAGAAGTAACATTCAGTGTTTGGTTGACACTGCCATTATTCCATAGATATGTTGAGTATCCTGCACCGGCATCAAGCGTTGCTGAGAAGCCAGTACAAAAAACATGTTGACCTGCAATCACAGGTTGAGGGAATGGATTTATGGAGACGGATGTTGTGGCCGGTAAAGAATGACAACCGTTTACATCCACCACTAAAGAATAAAGACCGGGATCAAGTGTATCTGAAGGATTTTGTAAAAACGATTGAAATCCATTTGGGCCAGTCCATTGAAAAACAATGCTTGTATCCATAGACGTTGTGCTGCCGTGCAATTGATTCGTTTGCACACCACAGTATGGGCCATCATTTTGGGCTATGGCATCAGGTCTTGGGCTGATCATCACTACAGTTGAATCATTGGCTGATGAGCAGGCACCGAGTGAGGCATGGAATGTATATACACCACCGAGTGTAGCATTCGTTGGATTTTGCAGATTGGATACATATCCATTCGGACCTGTCCAGGAATACATGACTGATGCACTTGTTGTATCGGATATTCCCATCAGGTGTATCGTATCGCCTTCACATAGCGGACCATTGTTAGATGCAGAGGTATTTGGTGCAGGAAGAATGGTGATGTTCTGGTAGTCCGTCCCTTCGCAATTATGTCCATCGGCGATTTCGTAACTTATTTGATACGTTCCGGGAGGAATATTTTTTGGATGGATGACTCCTCCGGCAGAAACAAAGCTTCCAAGAAATGTTCCTCCCGGTGGACTTGCAGTGAGTGTAAATAAATCCAGATTTCCACATATCGGTCCGGGATCTGCAATTTGTACATCAGGATTTGCGTAGAATATCACTGCGGTAGCGGTTGAGTTTGTACAACCATTATTATCCGTTACTATGACAGTATGAAGACCGGAAAAAAAAGCATCAAATGTGTTGCCGTCCACAGCTTCGGGGGTAGTCCACATATAGGTGAAGCCTCCGGCTCCACCACTACCTGTAGCCGTCAGCTGCACTGGAGCTTCACTGTCGCAAAACACCGCAGGAACAGGATCAATCGAAATATCCGGAAGCTCATACACTTCGATATCGATCGATTGTGTAGTTGAACAACCATTTATATCAGTGTAGGTATCTGTCACTGTGTGAATACCTGGTCCATTGAGTGTAGGATTAAACATATTACCGGTTGCTGCTCCACCCCAAGAACCTCCACCAGGGACTGCTGTAAGTGTATGAGGGGGATTGTTGGCACAGAAGGGACCGATCTGATTGATTTCTAAATCCGGCAATGGATTCACCGTAAGTTCGACATCGTCTGTTCCCATACAGGTATCTTCAGATACGGTCAGGGTATAGATAATTGATCCACTGAAGCCTATAGGTAAACTTGCCGTTGGGTGTTCGGCATTCGGATCTGACAGAAAGCCCGTTCCGCCATTTGTGCCGGACCAGGAGTATGATACATTGCCATGACCACCATAAGCACTTCCGCTCAATTGAACATTATCATCGCCTTCGCAGGCTGCAAAGTCAGCTCCTGCACGTGCACCCAGTGAACAAGGGGGTGTGGCATCACAATTCAGATATGGAGCAGCGGTATCTGTCCACTTCAGTTGGAATCCATTATTAGTGCCCTGCCAATTATCAATCAATAGATAAAAGCCCTGACCCGGCTGAACTACCAGCGTGCTGACAAAACCATCGCCTGTGCCCGGACCTTCTGTAACATCAGTAGCGCCCATACCCATCCCGGTCTGAGGACAGAAACCGCACATAAAACTTGAAGATGAGCACCGGATAGGAAATCCGAGGTTTCCACAGGATACATCAGGTCCGAACAATGCCCAGTCATAGTCTTCACCATAGCCTCCAAAGGGATTGATAATGAATCCTAAAACTAAATTCGGCGGTGCTGTGGGGTCTATTTCAAAATAATACCATGCAGAGTTTTGCTCAAGAGAAGTAATACATCCCGGGTGATTATTGGGATTAGAGAAATCGTTCTCTCCCGGCCCCATGGGGTTAAATGCGAGATTAGAATCGTCACATACGACTTGTGCTTCAGAGCAGTCATTGATCTGAGCATGGCTGTAAGAAGGCAGTAAGCACACCAAAGCAATAAGGGTAATAGAAAACAATTTCATTTTCTGGGTATTGAAAATCAAAATATGTGAAACTATTCCTGTAGCTGATCCCTACATTAGTATGTTTAAAAGTAGACAAAAAAAGTTTGTTTTTTACGCATATTCCACCCCACGTCCCAAATCAAACTCAATCACATCCGGATCAAATCCAAATTTTTCAAAATAGGACACACTGCATTCCTCTAAAAACTCTTCCATTTCCTCTTCTTTTACAAGACACAATACACACCCACCGAATCCGCCCCCCATCATCCTGGCACCATAAGAGCCCTTATGTTTATTCGCAACCGCAGCCAGATGATCAAGCTCAGCACAGCTCACCTCATACTGATCCCGGAGACCGGCATGTGATGCTTTCAATATGGCACCTGCTTTCTTTGGGTCTAGCTTTTTTAAAGCATCGACCATTTTGTGAACACGATCATTCTCTTCTAAAATAAAAAGGCTTCGTTTCCGGAGAAGCTCAGGCAGGTGGATTTCGCTCAGCATATCCATGGTGACATCCCTAAGGGTTTCCACTTTTGGATATAATCGCTTAATGATCCCCACTGCTCTAAGACATTCATCAGCCCGATTGTTGTAATCACTATCGATCAGCTTATGTTTTACTTTGGTATTGATCAGTACCCATTTACATCCAGGTAATTCTGCTTTAAAGAATTCATATTTCCTTGTACGGCAGTCCAACATCATGACATGATTCTCCCGGCTCATCATGATGGCATACTGATCCATGATCCCGCCCTGCAATCCGATGATCTCCCGTTCAACCCGGCTTCCAAAAAGAGCCAGGTCATCTTTCGTTTCGTTCCTTCCGGTGATTTTTTGAAGAGCAAATAACAAACCACATACAAGCGAAGAAGAAGAAGAAACACCCGCACCTACCGGAAGGTCTCCACCAATTAAGATTTTTAAAGGCCCGATTTGTGGCGCATACAATTGAATAGTGCCTTCAACATACTTTCCCCACAATGGCAAATCAGTGGCAGCATCATACACATATTCTTCATTCAGATCACCAGCCACCCAATGATGGTTACCCTTTTCATTTTTTGACACAAGAATATAAACCGAACGACTCATCGCGCCCGGCAATACCCACCCTTCATTGTAATCCGTATGCTCGCCGATGATGTTGACCCGGCCCGGTGCACGTACGATGACTTCAGGCGAAGAGGATCCGAAATGGTGATGCCATTTTTGTAATAGTTGTTCTTTCATTGTTCACGAAGGTAATGCTTCGACCTGCTATATGCATCCTTGTGCTATGGTTCGACTTGCATTTCTCAACCTCGTGCTATGGTTCGACTTGCTGTAACTCAACCTCGTGCTCCAGCTCACCAACCGCAGCTCAGCAACTGGCTGAGGCGAAGCAAGAGAAAAGGAAATAAAGGCTAAGGTGAATCAAAAGAATTAGATTTTTTATCGCAGTTTTAAACTGCTTTACATTGTTTCCAGCATGAATCAGAACGTTGATATTGATTTCAAGTTTGGAAACTCAAAATAGCGATTGCGAAGACTGAGGAGGTGAATTGGACTAATGAAAAAAAGTTAACCACATAGCCACATAGTTCATATAGAAAGACACATATAAATTTTGAATTCCCTTTCTGCCTTTTCCGCCTTACATTTTAAAACCATCCACTCCCCAGCATCGCCCTGAAAGGCCATGGAATAGCGGCAAGAATGATCACCAAAGCAATGAAATAGTACCAGAATTCCTTTTTGAAACTGCCTCTTTTAATAGCCCCATGACCGATAGTAATCAGGATCACCGCGATGAGCATCATGACTGTATGTTCCATCGTGAAAAATCGTAATTGCGAATTACCCATCGTGGCTGAGGAAAACTGAACTTTTGGACTTATCGCATACAATCCCAATCCCACCAGTACCTGGGTATGCGTGAAGATCAGGGCAAACAAGCTCAGTTTTTTATCCATAGCCCCTACTGCTTTATTTCCGGCATATCCTTTCAATGCATTGAATACATTGATGATGATCAATAGGAGGACGATCCATCGAAGTCCTGAATGAAAGTGAAGAAGTGCAGAATACATAGTTTGGATTTGTGTTAAAGTAACAGCTAATTTACTAAATCGGAATTCTAATCTACTACGCGTCCAACTTAACCGGAGGATTGTTGCCGTGTATTATAATCTTTCCACATAATACACTTGACAAAACCAACAACGGGAAGTAATAGTATCGGTAAGTCAAAGGTCCGAAAAAATAATAAGCGGACACGAATAAATACAATCCTATCAAACTGAAGGTGTAAAAGTCGATCCTATGACGCCAACGTCTGTAGGATAACCAACCACCCACTAACAATGAAAGTAAGATTGTCCCCTGAACCATTCGTGCCAAATGTACCCGATGAGCCATGTCTCCCCTAAATAAAGCTTTCATGTGTGCACCAAAGGAAATTCCACTCTCCATGGAATATGAAACAGGAGGATCACCATATCCCTGCCATTCAGCAATCGTGGCCCCCGTATAATACGCTAGTCCCCTCGTAAATATCGACGGATCCCGCATGTAAAAAGGGATGATGTAAAATAGCAAGATGCTAACAACTAACGCTCCCCAAACCCAAAGACTTTTTTTCCAGCCTTTTTCGAAAAATAAAATAATGGCGAACAAGGGTAACCAGAATATCAAGGTATACCTGGAAAGAACGCATAAAATTATACCTATTGCCACAAGCCAAAGTCGGCGCCCAAAAAGTCCTGTAGACAACAGGAGGTAATAAGCTCCTATCACCATTTCATAGCTAACCATGATATCTAATTCACCCCATCGTATAAATGCCCACAGAGGGAGCGTTGGCAATATCAACGCTAACATACGAGTCAGTGTCGAATCAGTCTGCACTGCCAGGAACCAACCATAAATGGCAATCGACAAAACAAAAAAGCCAAACCCGATCAATCTTATGTCGAGATGCAAAGGTGCAGCCAGACCTATGGGTAGCCAGTGAAATGGCATATACACAGGCATGGGACTATAACCTACGAGTTCGACAACGTTATAAGGAAACTCTCCATGTGAAAACCTTTCGTAAAGTGCGTTCATTTGAGGGAGGACATCTGACCACTTTTCAGGTTCACTGAATTTTACGCAAGCTTTTCTAAATTCTTCATAGGCCACGAAGCCAACCAACAATCCACCAATTGCCCAAAAACCTCTGCGCAACGGTTGTAGAACTTTTTCTTTAAAGGGTAGAGATGTTTGTCCAAGATAAAGCCAAATCAAATATGCCGGAATTGCCATGGATATAGCGAACAAAAGAATTGGATTAAAGTATTTGTGGAAGTTGGATACACCTAAAAACGTAAAGTAAATTTGAAGGATAAACAAACCACAACCGACGAAAATATTCTTCATTTATGATTAATGCGGTTAAAAATATAACAATTTTGAAAGAAGTATCGGAAAGTTAATATTAAAATACAAATGGAAACTAAAACTTTAAAATGATTGATGTTCTGATAATGATCAGCATTCATCATGCCTGCCTATATCAGTAAATAGAACAAGGCTATTCAAAGAATTTCTTCTCATAACAAACCACTGTTGCCGTATCCTGATCACGATAAGGTTCAGTCTTTGTAAAACCAAGTTGCTGATATAATTTTTGCGCCGCATGCATTTCATACATCGTATCCAGTACCATGCGCGTATATTTTTTTTCTTCAGCAAAGTTCAATATTTCCAAAGCTAAATTTTCACCAAGATGCAAACCGCGACACGAGGGCACTACATACAACCTCTTCATTTCTGCCACGCCGGGGGATAAAGTACGCATAGCTACGCATCCTACTATTTTTTTATCTGATTCCTCTACGGCGATGAAAAGTTGGCTACCTGGGGTGTTGTAGGCATGCTGAATATTGGCTATTTCTTCTTCAAAGGAGGTAAAGCAGGTAGAATCATTGAATTCATGCCTATAGTCCAATAATAACACAAGTACTTCAGCCCATTCTTCCTGGGTTTGAGGGGGTCGGATGATATAATCGTCAGCGTGCATCATAAAGACAACAATGAAGCTATAAATTTGATGCAGATTTCAGGCTTATGAGCGATAATGAATTTGAAAAATCACCTCTCAATACGGTGAAGAGGTTGCCCAAAAGGGGCTATTACGACAAAGAAACCATTTTCGGAATTCTTGACAAACATTTTATTTGTCACCTGAGCTGGGAGGTAGATGGGCAGCCATACATGATTCCTACGGCTTATGGCCGAAAAGAAGGTACACTTTACGTCCATGGGAGCAGTAAAAGCAGAATGCTGTCAGCATTGACAGATGGACGCCCGCTTTGTATGGTGGTCACTATTGTTGATGGGCTGGTATTGGCCAGATCAGCTTTTCATCACTCTATGAATTACCGCTCGGCCATCATCTATGGACATGCCCACGAAATCGAAGGAGACGAAAAAATGGAAGCCCTGATGATTGTGTCCGAACAAATCCTTGCCGGCAGATGGGATGAAGTGAGATTGCCCAATGAAATTGAATTGAAAGCAACAACCGTTTTGGCTATTGATATTGATTCAGCTTCTGCGAAAATCCGTACCGGTCCGCCCTCAGATGATGCAGAAGATTATGATCTCCCCGTTTGGGCAGGTGTCTTACCAGCGCATCTTTCGTTTGATGAACCTATCGTCGATCCCGCGATGAAACATGATCTACCGCATTCCCAAAGCCTATCTTCAAGATTTGTCAAATGAAATACAAAAATCAAGAGCAAAATTTTACAATCAAGGAAGCGATAATCAAAATCTCATGACGAAGAAAAAATCAAGAACTAAACACAAAAAAATACTTTCATTTGAAAATATCAGCGAACCCTTGCTGGATAGGAATTTATTTCTGAGACGACAATTAAAATTCACGCTTATTGCCATGGTCTTTTTAGCTTTTTGCCTCGGTATTGGCATGATAGGATATCATAGGATAGCCGCATTGAATTGGGTTCATTCCTATCACAATGCCACCATGATTCTTTCAGGAATGGGCGAAATTGATGAGATGCCCACGAATGCAGCGAGGATATTCTCCGGCTCATATGCTTTGTTTAGCGGAGTGGTTTTCCTAAGCACGATAGCTGTTTTATTTTCACCTGTGGTCCATAGGTTTCTGCATATCATGCATGTCGAAGAGCCGGAAGACAAAAGTTAGTAGTTGTTTAAAGAAAAGCGGACAGGTTGTAGGTTGATGGAAAGCGGACAGGTTGTGGGGTTAGAGAAAAGTCAGACAGGGGCAAGCCCTGTCAATGCAAAAAAAAGTATATGCGACCCTTGCGGTTACATTTGTGAATCACTAAAAAATAAAAACCTAACAACTACTTACCTTAGACCCGTCTACTTTCAAACAACCAATAACTAACAACCATCAAAATGGTTTATCCGTATATTTTTATCAACGGCGACATCCTGCCTCGGGAAAAAGCATTGATCCCGGTCTATGATCTCGGTTTGCTGAGAGGCCTTGGCATTTTTGATTTTTTCAAAGTATGGGATGGCGTTGCTTTATTTGCCGAAGATCACATCGAACGGCTGCAACATTCGCTTAAGGTTATCGATCTGAACACAAATGTGAATGACCAGCAATGGATCGATTGGTTCTATCAGATGATCAAAATCAATGAAGCGGACCGGGCAGGATTTAGAGTAGTCGTGACAGGAGGATATAGTGAAGACGGCTACACAATTCCGGAGCAAAAAAATATCTACCTGATGCTGCATCATCTGCCACCTAACGATCCAAAACAATACGAAAACGGCGTCAGCTTATTGACTTCATCATATCAGCGCGATATTCCTTCTGCGAAGACGACAATCTATATTCAGTCCATGCATTTCCAGCCGCAATTGAAAAAAGCCGGTGCATTCGAAGTGCTGTATCACTGGAAAGGCGAGATCACAGAATGCTCACGGTGTAATATTTTCTTTATTGACAAGCAAGGCGTCATCAATACGCCAAGAAATAGCATGCTCAAAGGGATCACGCGTAAGCAAGTCCTATCACTGGCCGCGCAAAACAACATTCCGCTAGTCGAGCGTGAAGTATATCTTCATGAAATACCGGAGATGGCCGGCGCATTTCTTACAGCAACTACCAAAGGTGTATTACCCGTAGTCAAACTGGATGATCAGATTATAGGTGATGGATCCGTTCATCCACTTGCCGTCAAAATGCAGGCCCTGTATCAGAAACGCGTAGATGAATACCTGTCAAGAGCTCTTCAGACGCAGGCCCTGTAATCAGAAAAGAAATAACAGGTCTATGGTTTTTTACTGCTTCTCAATACTGGCAATTCAACTGGTCAGGGAATTTTTTATTTTCAATTCATGCCCTATCTTACGGCCGTCCAAACGTCTGTTTTAAAAAATGGCAAAAAGTATCCCACAAAAACCAGTTCGTAAAACAACCAAAAAGGCGAAGCAATCCCAAGGCGTGAAGGATTGGTTGACACCGGCTGATGAGTTTCTGACTAAGCATTCAAAAAAAGTCGCCGGGCTGATTTTTGCACTGTCAATGGTGCTTAGTGCCGTATACTATTTTGAAGGACACAACTCCCCTTTGAAAAGTTTGTACAAGTGGGAGAATTCGGATATGGCCTTTTTTGATACATGGGCCAGACATATTGAAGGTGGTGATTGGATGTGTGATACAGTTTTACATCCTTTTCATGACTGGCACGGCATCCTGGCGAGTTCTTATTTTGATGCGTATCCCGATGTTGCCGCCCCTTATTACCAGGCGAATACACATGATGGTGTACTTGATTCGATTGCAGCCAGAAAGGCATTGATCAATGATATATACAAAGGAAAAACATTCCATCAGGAGCCAATGTATACATATATGCTCGCTGCGAGTTTTAAGCTATTCGGCTATGATTACGAATGGGTTTATTTCTGGCAATTTCTGTTGGGTGCGCTTACAAATGTTTTGGTTTTTTACCTGGGTAAACGTTATTTCGGAGCATTAACAGGTTTACTGGCAGCGTTATTGGTCATGCTGACGGGTAGTATTTTAGTATATGAGATGGTGGTGTTGCGGACGACGCTGACGAATTTTTACACTGTTTCGCTGTTGTATTTGTTTTTATTACTTCTTGAAAGACCAAATTGGAAATTGCAACTGGCTTTTGGCGCCGCAGCAGGTTTTACATTGTTGGGACAATCTTATTTTATTCTTTTTATTCTGCCAGCTTTGGGATGGTTCGCATGGACGCATTGGAAAACTAAAAAAGAAGTGGCCATCAATTTAGCGGCTTTCACAGGCGCGTTGTTGGTCGTCATGGCTCCCCTTTTCTACCGTAATCTTAAGGTAGGTGTGCCCATGAGCGCAGTAGCGAGTCATGGTGCAATGGCCTACATACCCGTCAATACGAAGTATGCTTCACCGATGGAATCATTTTCGATTTATGTTCCATCGCTTGTCAAGATCCGTCATGACAGTAAAGGGAAAATGTTGCCTGCTGTGATTGAATGTCTGAAAACATTTGATGGCATCGGTGATTTTATGAAGATCTATATTCAGAAAATCAATGGCATGTTCATGTGGTATGAGATGCCCAACAACATGAGTTATTATATGTATTGCAGTTATGCACCCATTCTGGGCCAACTGCCGGTGCGCTATTATTTCATAGCGCCGCTGGGTCTCATCGGACTACTTCTGGGATGCTGGAAATTGAGAAAACGATTTGTACCTTTTATTTTAATGACATTGGTCAGCATGGTTCCACTGATGGTCGCCGGAAATCTTGCCCGTTATCGAACGCCACTCGAGATATTGATGTCTCTCGCCGCCGCATATCTGTTGATCGAACTTGCACAATATTATATTCAAAAAAACTGGAAACCACTTTTCATTTCTATTGGCCTGGTCCTTCTTGCTTTTCTTTATACAGGCAATATTGTAAAAAAAGGTTTGTTTGTTTACAATTCGAATGACCTCGTCAGCATGTATGGCAATCATTATCTGCAAAAACTTGTGGTACTGGAAGAACAACAGAAAAACGACGAATACCTTGTCCTGACAACGGACATGATGAGTTATATGCCGGATTATTTTTTCAAAACAAAAATTACAGACAAGGTCTATTTTGCCAATGAAGCTGATTGTTGCAGATATGCATCGGAATTGATGAATGTGCATTTGCAGACACTTCAGCTCTTCAATGACAGGCAGAAGGACATAGCTTTTTATCAGGACAGGATCAATATTCTAAAAGCGAAGGCGGATAACTTTTACAAAAAATAGGCTTGAGCATCTCTGCCCCTAAATCCCTTAAAGGGGACTTTTGAATGATCACGCATTCTTTGTGCCCATAATTACATGAGCAATAATGCCAGGATAGTAGCAAAAAAATATTTCCAAAATCGACGACATTACAATAAGTCCCCTTTAGAGGATTTAGGGGCAGAGTGAGAACTTACGCCATTTCCTGCACCACTTCTTTCACTTGAGGCATCATTCGTTTGAGCATCGCTTCGATACCGGATTTGAGTGTGACGGTACTTGACGGGCAACCACTACAAGCACCTTGCATGATCAGTGTCACGACACCATCATTGTAGGATTTGAATTCGATATTTCCACCATCCATTTCCACGGCGGGCTTGACGTAGGTATCGATGAGTTCTTTTATTCGTTGCACCAGTTCGCCATCATCATCGCTATAGGAGATTTCCGCTCTTTGTTTTTCTTCGATGGCCGTCATGGCTTCTGCGAAACCTTCGCTAATGATTGGTTTTTCTTCAGCCACATAATTTTTGATAAACTCCTTGGTGCGGATCATCATATCTTCCCATTCGTAGTTCAGCTCCTTGGTCAGGGTGATGAAGTTATTGGAGATATACACTGATTTGACATACGGGAGCTCAAACAAGGCTGCTGCTAGCGGTGAATACTCCTGGGCCAGTTCCCTGGTACGGAAATCTGCAGTACCAGCGTAAAGCATCTTGTTTGTCACAAATTTCAGTGACTCCGGATTGGGCGTTTGCTCTGTATAGATAAGGACCGGACTTTTGGTGGCGGTAGTTGTTTCCATGATCTGAATAATGTCTAAATGGGGTAAAATGTTTATAAAACGCTACAATTCAGATACAAAGGTCGTGAATTAATTTAATTTCCAGATTTTCTTGCCTGGCTTCTTTTGGGGGCATGATTCGCTGGTGTAAAACGTTTTTTGGTGAAAAGCCCTTCCTAAGATTATACCAGTTACCATTTCGGTTAGTCCTACTCCTATCAGCGTATTTGCAGTTTTGGTATCTGAATGACTGACATATGGAGCGGATACCAGGTTTCCGAATCCAATAAGTGTCAAAACCATTCCGACGGATTGAACAGGAGTATATTTTTTGATCTTATGCTTACCTTTTTTGGTAATGGACAAAATATCCGTCAGGACGAACGACTGAGTAGGGATGTCTTTTTTCTTGTAGGTTTTTATCAGATAGCCGACATTGGTTTTTTCTTTCATCAGTGGTTCTCTGGATTGGTAAACATCTAAACTTATTTTTCCATCTCCAGAGGACACAAGACGGCCTCTCACTCCATTGACAGGACATTTAAGACATGGTTCCTGATCCGGTGTTGCAAGACCTATCTCAATGAATGTTCCGGCTTTTATCGTTTTGGTTTTGCTGCCGGATGTAAGATGAATATTCTGAGCAGACACCCCTGAATAAGCAAAAAGAAATAGTGCCGCGAAAAGAATGCTTGAAAATTTTTTCATAAAGTGCATAGTATATTTCTAAGTGGTTCAATATAATTCATTTTAATCTGGAATGGCATGAAGAGGCACAAAATCAATTTTACTACTTAGGCACTCAGTAAATGTAGAATGACACCGAGCAATAGTTATCTCATGGCATCTTTTTTAGTTTTTCTTCTGCAATATTTGCAATGAACTCACCAATGGACAGACATGATGTCGCAGCAGGACTCGGCGCATTGCAGATATGAATCATTCTTTCCTGTTGCAGTATCACATAATCATCGATCATGTTTCCGTCATTATCCAATGCTTGTGCCCTGACCCCGGTGCGACTCCGTTTGATGTCTTCAAGACGCAATTCGGGAACTAACTTTTGCAAACTTTTTAGAAAAGCGCGTGCTGAAAATGATCTTGCCATTTCGTCCATTCCTTTTCGCCAGTGTTTAAGTGCCAACCGCTGAAAGCCTTTATATCGTAGTGCCTCCAATAATTCTCCTGCATGAATATCCATATGCTTATAACCTTCTCTCCGAAAAGCAAGGACTGCATTGGGGCCCGCCTCTATGCCACCACCGATCCTTTTCGTGAGGTGCACACCGAGGAAAGGAAAATTAATATCAGGTACTGGATAGATTAATCCTCTTACTAATTTCTCCGCCGTGGGTACAAGACTATAAAATTCACCCCTGAACGGAACGATCTGAAGAGGAGGTTCAAGACCTGCAATGCGGGCCAGATGATCAGCATAAAGTCCGGCACAACCTATCGCCATCTGGCTTTTAATTTCCTGCTGATCTGATGCAATCATGATACCATCGGTACTTTCTTTTATTTTTTCCGCTTTGAAGCCTGTTACGATATGGCCTCCTTTATCAATGATCAATTTTTTCAAACGTTCAGCGACAACCCGATAATCAACGATGCCAGCTTGCGGCACCCAGATGCCTTGTAATGCTGCGCAATGAGGTTCGATTGCCTTCACCTCTGCAACATCAATAATTTTTATTCCATTCAATCCATTTTGCAAACCTCTCTGATAGATTCCTTCAAGTACAGGAATCTCTTTTTCATTTACGGCAACAATAACTTTTCCGCATTGCTCATATGGAATATTCTGTTCGTCACAGAAGTCAACAAGCATATGTGCACCTTTGACACAATTAAGGGCTTTCGCGCTGCCGGGTTTGTAGTAAATGCCGGAATGGATGACACCACTATTGCGATCAGTCTGATGTGTGGCTACGTGTGTTTCTTTTTCTAAAACAACAAGCTTAATCTCCGGATGTCTTTCCAGAATTTTGAATGCGGACGCCAGGCCCACAATTCCTCCACCGATGATGGCAATGTCGTATTTCATGTGGTTGAAAAGTAGTGACAATTAAACTAAGTTTATAATAGGAGAAAGAAGATGCCAGATAAAGGGATACCGGACGCATGACGCACCTATATTCTAAATCCTTAAATTTTCTTTTCTCAAAACTTCAAAAACATTGTAGAGGCAGGGCTTGCCCCTGCCTTACTAAGAATCTGTGAGGGGGGTTATCGTGTTAGCTCAATCACACTTCTTTTGTTCTTTTACAATGCATGGGCAAGCCCTGCATCTACATTGACCTCTTCTTTTTGCTTGACGGTAATGCATGGGCAAGCCCTGCATCTACATTGACCTTTCTTTTTGCTTGACGGTAATGCATGGGCAAGCCCTGCATCTACATTGACCTTTCTTTTTGCTTGACGGTAATGCAGGGGCAAGCCCTGCATCTACATTGACATCTTCTTTTGATCTTTTACAATGCATGGGCAGGCAGCATCTACATTGACCTTTCTTTTTGCTTTACGGTAATGCATGGGCAAGCCCTGCATCTACATTGACATCTTCTTTTGATCTTTTACAATGCATGGGCAGGCAGCATCTACATTGACATAACTGAAACCTAAGTTTAACATAGTTTCAGAATCCAAAGAAGACAAATCTAAAAGGTCAACCAATCTTCTACCTTTGGCATGATCAATAATAATGCAGAGCTTCTAATATGAGCAAACGTATTTTCCTTTCCACCATCATCTGGCTTATCCTTGTCAACGTGATCATCAAGGCGATCTTCATCTTTGGTGTGGATATTCAGGTTCAGTTGCGTGTGGGACAGTCGTCGTATGGATTATATTTTACCCTGCTCAATCTGTGTTACATCTTTCAGATCGTCAATGATTTTGGTCTCAACCTTCTCCACAATACGGATACAGCTGTGCATGGGAAAGTGAGAGTGGAAAGATGGTACCAGATCCTGCGTCTCAAGATTATTCTTGCATTATTCTATTCACTCATTGTAGGGCTTGTAGCCTTAGGCCTTGGATACGGTGATGCATGGCGTCTGTTGATATGGCTTGTGGTCAATAACATTCTGGTCTCGCTTATCCTCGTTTTTCGGGCCGGTATTTCCGGTACCGGGAGATACAGATCAGAAGCGATGATATCCGTCATGGACAAAGCATTCATGATCATCATATGTGGGTTTTTACTTTTTCGTTTCGCCCATTTTCAAATGGAATGGTTTGTCTGGGCCCAGACAGCATCACTGGTGATTACAGTGATAATCGCATTTATCATTTCATTAAGATTTATTGACAGGACACCTGTCGACAAAAAGTTGACACCAATGTATGATGTCTTTAAGGATACGCTTCCTTACACACTTGCGACCCTTTTGATGTTCATTTACACAAGATCAGATAGTATACTCATTGAAAAATTAATGCCAGGAGGAGCGTTCAATGTGGGCATTTATGCCGCAGGATATCGATTGCTTGATGCGGCCAATATGATCGCCTATCTCTTCAGCCCTTTACTGATACCGATGTATGCCCGTCTCCGTAGCGACAGACTAGAAACCATGCAACTGCTGCGGCTTTCAAGCGGGATCATGATCTGCATGACGGGTTTTGTAGGCTTTGCAGGTTTTTGGTGGGGTGCGCCTATCATGACCCTGTTGTACAAAGATGTCAATGAAACATGGATACTTACTTTTCGCCTTCTGATACTCTGTAACATTCCGATTGGTCTGATGTACATATTCGGCAGCTATCTTACAGCCGTCGCAGAACTACGAAAACAGAATATTCTTTTCATTGTATCTGTCGTGATCAGTATTTCGCTCAATTTATTTATGATCCCAACTTATGGTACTGTTGGGGCAGCGATCACAGCTTTGATTGTGCAATGCTTTACAACTGCAGGGTTGATTATTTTGGGCCAATCCCATCTGAAAGAAAAATTAGACCTCCGGCGGTTAGCGACCATCCTTATTTATTTTTTCATACTAGGTATTAGCGGATGGTTATTGGAATCAACTATATTACCCTGGATGTATGAGATCGTGATATTTATGTTTGTTGCGGTGATTGCAGGATTTCTTTTCAAGCTGATGCAATGGGAGTCGTTCAAGCAATTGCTAAGTAAGAGAGCGGAAGCTTTGCTATAAAGATCAATAAATAATTCCTGCACATAATTTATGATACCATCCTTCCCATAAGATCCCCAATGAAGTACATAAATAAACCTGATGTATATCTTTTAAGACATTCTTATTCATTGCAAACTTATCCCGGAACATCGGGTCTGTAACCGGAATATCATAAACAGAACCCTTGTATTCAAATGAAATCCGAACCTGCGGACGACTTGGCTTGGCGGGATATATTTTTTCATAAACATTGAATTTATTTACCGAAAGTAAAGCCAATGAATGATGCAGATCATGAATAGATTCCTGGGAAACTGCTTTGCCCCTGTTTCCGAATAGATTAATCCGATCTTCGCAGAAGTGTATTAATTCATTTTGATCAAATGTCCCTGCTTTTTGTATCGTGTTAGTATCAAAGCTTACATTCTCTGTTTGAAAATGGGAAGGTTTGCATTCAATGACATCCAGCATGATGATATCCAATAAATCAAATGGGTATGCTATATGAATGGGAACTTCACCGTGTTCGGTATTGCAGACGGGTCGAATCCATTTTGGCCGTCCATTTTGTATAATAGGCTTGTTATGTATATCCAGTTCGATATCTGCTATGCACCTTCCACCTTCTTTCAGTGAATTTGCTAAACAAACAAAATGCGTTTGCATTTTTTGATCACATTAAATGAATAATTTCAACTTCTTGGTGAATATTTTTTATATGCTCGGCCAATAATCTCCTGTGACATTGGTCCGGTTCGTGTTCACTACACAAAAGACAGGTTCTGTGTAGTTGTTTTATATCCAGGTTTTTAGTTACTTCTCTTTCCTCCAAAAGTTTCAAATAGGCAATTTCATATTCTGGCCAGGTTACTTTTTTATCCCGGTAACGTGAAAGAAGTTCTTTTGTTGGTGCAAAATCAAGAATGTGCTCGTATTCAATATTTCCAATCTCTTTGGCAAAATATTTTAGGTCATTTCCTTTGGCAAACCCGGCTAATTGAGAAACGTTGTTAACTCGCGAATCAATAATTTTGCTTATACCAGCATCTTTCAACAGGCGAAAGAATTGTTCTGCAGATTTGCCCGTAAAACCAATCGTATAAAGTTTAATCATAATTTTCTTCCTGGGGCTGTTTTACATTTGGTGAATATGCAACTTCCCTGTTGTGCAATCGATAAGCAACTTTCAACTGATCTTCCGGTGTGATATTGGGTTGAAATAGGTCAGGCTGTGGAATTTTCTTAGCATACTTTTTAAGTATCTGGCTTTCAAGCTGACTATTGGTCCTTATTGTTTTGTCTTTTAGTATATGCCGCACTTCAACACCGGCATTTTCGAGCACGACGGAAATCATTGAAAACCGGTGACACTCCAGGGGATCACCTTCTGAGCACATCAACGCGATTATAGCACCTTCATTCAATTCGGTGACCAGGCGATCCAGCCCATTTTTAAATGGCCATGATTTACGGACAAATTCAAAATTAACCCTGCCTTCTTCATCGAGTAAATCCGGATCAGTATGTCTTGCTCCAAATTCCTCTCCATAGTGCTTATATGCAATCCCATTCAATTTTAAAAAATTGGATAGTGGCTCCTTATTGTATTGAGGATTATAAGAGCTCGCGGCTACGCTTCGCACATCAATAAGGCTATTCACTGAATATGTTTTCAACAGTTCAAGAAAAAAATCCAATGGATGAGTCGAATGACCTGCTGTATAAATTACAGGCTTTTCCATATTAAATCCTTTCGGTAATTAAAGATAAAAATTTATCACAAAGATCGATATGCTTATAATGAAAAGTTCTTCCCTACTCCTGCTCCCTGCCTTTTGGTTATAAACTGAGTTGTTTCAGATACTCTTCCTCCTTCGCCCGGATCTCCTGGATATCATCATCATCATGATCATCATATCCACACAGATGCAACACACCATGTATCATCACACGGTGCAGTTCTTCTTCGAAAGCGATTTGAAATGAGGATGCATTTTCCCGGACACGATCTATACTGATATAGATTTCACCTGCGATCGGATTTTCTTCGAGGGGGAATGTGATGATGTCTGTGTAATCTTCATGTTGAAGATGTGTACGATTGATGTCAAGCAGAAATTCATCCGAACAGAATATATAATCGATTCTGTCTAAGTCAAAGCCTTCTTCTGCAATGGCATCTGTGACCCATTCCACAATTCTTTCCGGGTCCTGCAACTCAAAATCAATTTCATTAGTCGTAAAAAAAATGTTTGGCTTCTCCCGGTGAATACCGGGCCAGGAAGGAACGATTATATTTTCCACATCAATTCCACTGTGCGTCCCTGATCGAGAAAGTGGATCTCATCAGTCAGCTGTTTCATGAGGAATACACCCCGTCCACCTTCTTCTTCGATATGGTCGGCATTAGTCGGGTCAGGGATATTCACCGGATCAAACCCACTGCCTTCATCGGAGATGATCAGCCTGAATTGATGGCCTCGTTTTCGACAAGACACGAGTATTTGTTTTTGATCATCAAACTGATTGCCGTGTTGCATGGCATTGTTTACGGCCTCAGTCACGCTGATGAGGATATTGGGGTATAAGTTCGGATCGATATTTAATCGCGTCACAAGCCGTTGTACGAAGGTTTCGACTTCGCAGATGCAGCTCGGATTCGAAGGAAGTTTCAATATTTCGACACGTATACCGATGATCGTCTATTTTGAATTTTTCAATGATTGATAATATTCCTCAACCAAAAACTTGTAGTATGGTTTCAGATCGGGTGAAACAGATTTGTATTGTTCGATTTCTGCTTCACGTTGTTTGATATACTGCTCAAGAGCAGGGGGCATTGATCTTTTTTGTTCGCGTGCAGTTTCGGCCTGTCGTTTTTGATCCTGATCCCGCTGACGGTCTGATTTTTCAGCTTCAAGCAGACGGGTCATGATATCCTTTTGACGATTGAGGGTTTCGTTGTTAAGTTTTTTATTGACAAGATCAATTTCGATTTTGTTCATTTCATCACCGATTTGATCAAGAGCCGGATTTCCTTTTCCTTGTTCTTTCTTTTCCTGAGCCAGATCTTTCAATGCTTTACGCAATGCGGCCTGACGTGCGGCCATTTGGGCAAATTCTTTACTCATCTTGCCTTTATCCCCTTTCTTCATTTGCTCTGACAGCTTCTCCATGTCACCATTTATACCTTCCTGTCCTTCTGATATTTTATCCATTGGCTTGCGTCCGCTCTTACCTGAACCTTTACCTCCGGGTTTGTCACACATCTGGGCACCCGGCATCATGGAAGCCATTTGTTGTTGCATCTGATTCATCACTTCACTCAACATTAGTGCCAAATCGTTGAGATAGGTCATCGTGCGTTGTTGATGTTCGCCCGAAAGGGGTTTATTTCGTTCTTCAAGTTGCTCAATACTCTTATTGAGATTGACTTTTACATCGGTTACCTTTTCCTGTACAAAACTTTCAATCTGGGTTACCCTTTTACTCAGGGCCTGCAACGTATCTTCCACAACTTTGAAATCATCTTTTATTCTGTATTGATCCTGAACAAGACTGACATATTTAGGGGTTGATACTTCAACGCTTCCGAAATCCGTCATCAGTTGTTCCTGGTCGAATGAAAGAGTGACAAGATTTTCAAGGAGCTGACGCAGCATAGCCATATCCTCTTCCATTTGCTGCATATCTCCTGCTTTCATTTGTGCACCCATTTTCGAAGCCATATCCTTCATCCGCTGAGATGCATTTTTCTGGGATTTGGAGGCGTTTTTATTTTGTTTCTGATCGATCTGCTCTTTACTGTTCTTCATGTCCTGATCGATCTTCTCCGTTTGCTCTTTGGTGCCTTCCATATTCTTCGGACGTTCTAGTTCTGCATTTTTCTTTTGCAGATCTTCCATCTCTTTTTTGATGTCCTCAAATTTTTTGTTGAGGGTGTCCTGCTTTTCACCGAGCTCTTCATTTGGTTTTTTGCTTTCCTCAGTTTCTTTGCTCAGATCATCCTGTTTTTGAGCTAGCTCTTCAAGTTTCTGAATTTCTTTTTCCATGGCAGCTTCGACTTCAAGCTGTTTGAAAAGCTCGAGCATGCGATCCAGTTCTTTCTCAAGCTGCTGATCATTCATTTCTGTTTTTTCCATCATATCGATGGCGCTTTCTTTCTCCATGTTTTTCATCAGCTCCTCCATTTTTTTGAGGAGGTCTTTCATTTCCTCACTTTGCAGCTGATCGAAAAGTTTTTGAACTTTCTCCTGTTTTTCTTTGAGTTCTTCGGAAGGCTTGGCGTGCTCTTCCTGGTTTTGGAGATTCTCTTTGTATTTATCCATCGCATCCTTCATCTCTGTCTGCAGAGAATTGTGACGCTCGATGAGTCGTTCAAGTTCTTTTTTATCCTGCCACTCGACTTTCTTTTCCTGCAACATTTTTTCCCGCATCGTCTTCATCTCTTCCTGGAGGTCTTTGGTCTCCTTTAAGGATTTTTCAAGATTGGACTGAATGCTGGCGTTGTTTTCATTTTCCTTTTTCTCAAATTCTTCAGCGGTTGGTTTGCGGTATAGCATGACGGGGGTGCGACTTGCTTTGCTACCATGAATGCCATCATTGTCATGGACTTCAAAAAAGTACCTGATTTCTTCACCGGGTTTTAACTCAACCGAATTGATATCAAAGGCATGTGTGTAAGAGAATTGAGTAGGATGAGGTACATCCATACCTTCTGTTTTTGTATCGATGATGTTGCCTTTGTCATCTACATGCTCGTATTGAAATGTCAGTGACCTGATGCCGTAATCATCATCTGCATGCCCGGCGAAATAGATCAGATTATGCTCAACACTATCCACAAAAGATTCCACAGTGATACCGGGAAACCTGTCCGGAATAACTCTGATGGTGTATTGAACACTATCCGGGTGAGCGATTAAACTGTTGTTGAGAAACAAAGTATAATGTCCGTCCCTATTTGCTTTTGACTTGAGGATAAAACGATCTTCGCTTCGCCGCTCTGCAATTGTTTTGGTTGTCGTTCCTTCAAATCGAGCATCCATGGCTTCCGTATGCGCTGCCTGGATATCCCATGTAAGCTGTGTGCCTTCCGGAACGACCAGGTCACCGATATTGTTCAGGTTTTCATCTTTTCGTCCTGTGTAAGAAGGGTAGTCGAGGCCGATGTCAAAAGACATGATGCCTGGTTTTTTAATGACAGCCAGTGTCAATTCTTGTGAAGAAACGGGACCGGCATAAATTTTAAATGGCGTATCGTCCTGTACGTTTTTAAAATGATATGAAAATGAAGCAGCACCATCTTTACGCAGACGATATGAATAGTTATTTATTTCAATAAAAACTTCAGCAGGTGTCATGGAGCCTTCAGTCGAAACCTTCAGCTCATAGTCATCATACTGAACGACAGAAAGAGATTGTGCAGGATCAATTAAAAAATGAAAAGGAGCAGCACGTTCATATACTTTATTAGTATGAATCAGACGGTTAGCGCTGTCCCTGATCATGCTGGGTGCAGCAATCAACAAAGTCAATAAGACTAATGCAGGTGGCAGTACATAGCGCAGGTATCTCCGGTTCTTATTGAGATCAATAGCGGTTTTGAACGGGACGAGTTCTATTTCTTTTGTCTTTTGTTCGATACCGGCGAATAGAAGTTCTGTATTACCTTCTGTACTGTCGGCCTGGCGTTTGAGCTGGAGGATATTTAAAAGTTTATCCTGGATATGTCCGAAATGATTGCCGATGATGGCGGCTGCCTGATCATGCGATATCACTTTTCCAAGTCGGTAATATTGGGCGAGAGGCCACAAAACAAGATAGCCCAGGCTGGCCACGGCCATCAGGATAAAAGACCCGAGCAATAGCTTACGCATACCTCCACCGAAGTAAAACTGGTTCTCCAGCAGCGCGTATACAAGGAATACTGCCAGAATGGAGCCTATAGTGATAAGGCTGCCGCGAATCAGTTTGTTGAGGTAAAAACGTCTTGTGAATGCATCCAGTTTCTGGATGAGAAGTTGATAATTGCCAGTTTGCGCCATGAATGTTTGTCAGTAATGTAAAGTAAACGGTCTTTGCGTATAATTAATTCAACAGCTGGTCCGCCTGTTTACACACACAAAACGACAAGTTAGGGGTAAAATGATGCAATTGTCAATAGTGTGCTTAAGCTATTCACAATATGTCAAAATAAAGGGATAAAAAAATATGTATAATATCCTATAAATCAATTTTTTAATCCAAATTGAAAGTAAAAACAAAATTGAGTCCGGACGTCGAAAAATCAATCGAATCTTACAACTCGTGGTGCAACTTCTGTCGGGTTGAAGTGTTGGGATATCTTTGCTCCATAACCACCTTCCATGACTGTTGACGAGTTGATGTATCTCATTTTTGGAATTGTAATATTATTAGCCCTGGGTTTTGACCTCGGTCTGATCAGTAAAGCGAATAAGACAATTTCCATTAAACAGGCTTTTTTCCAGACCATTTTCTGGGTGTCACTTGCATTGGGATTTTTTGTTTTCATGTGGTTATATGATAGCCAGGTGGCGGCGTTAGAATATCTCAGTGCATATCTTATGGAGTGGAGTCTGAGCATTGATAATATTTTTGTATTCATTCTCATCTTCACGGCCTTCTCCGTCAAACCAAAGCATTATGGACGTGTGTTATTGCTGGGGATATTAATGGCCATTGTGTTTAGGGTGATTTTTATTACGGTGGGCGTCACCCTTGTAGAGCGTTTTCACTGGATACTTTATCTATTTGGTGCTTTCCTTGTGTATACGGGATACAAAATGTTTACATCAACAGAAGATGAGGAATTTGATCCGCTTCAGTCAAAGGTTTATAAGACCGTCAAAAAATTTCTTCCACTGACACCACATGACGGAGAAGGAAAGTTTATAGTTCATGAAAATGGCAAGAGGATGTATACAACCTTATTCGTTGTCGTGATCATGCTGGCGGCCATTGATCTTGTTTTTGCACTTGATTCGATTCCGGCAGTCATGGGAATATCGAGGGACCGGATGGTCATTTACACGTCCAATATTTTTGCGCTCCTCGGATTGCGGTCATTGTTTTTTTTACTCCGCAGTGCTATTTCAAAGTTCGATTACCTGCAGCAGGGGATTGCTATTGTGCTTGTATTTATCGGGTTGAAAATGTTGTTTGAACATTGGATCAACCCCTTTATTGATAAAACAACCCAGGTGCTTATATCCTTGATATTCATCATCCTTTGTCTTTCAGGTGCTGTCCTCTACTCCATGCTTTTCCAGAAGAAAGGTGTGCCGAAGGAGGTTGATGATTCGTCCACTAGCTAAAGCTAGTGGCAATTCAAGAATCCCGCTATCCCCTGGCTAAAGCCAGGGGCAATTGAAAGCTAAAGCAAATAGCTATACCCGCTATTTTAAGTCTCCAGACTTAAAATCAATATTTTGAGTCTCCCTCTATACTGCAATCATCTTAAAGCAGCTTGTAGCTGCGATTGAAATACAATTCTTCGAAATTGAAAATACAGGATGAATACAGTCCCCGGGTTGCAATCCGGGGCGATTAATATTTGATCTCTTCAGGATCATTCATGTTTCCGGGTATTTATATCACATTATCTCATGCTCTAACGTCTCATACTTCTTGGTTGATGAGCTGCAGCACAAGGCTGAGACTGGCAAGTCGAAGCACACATATCTCCCATCTCACACGCTCTATAACATCTTTTTTATCACGGGAATTAATTCATCCGCCATTCTTTTTTGTTGGATGAGATCCGGATGACCCCCACACCCTTTTCCTTCAATCATGGTGAAGGCGAAAACAGACATTGGTTTCAATTGTTTGATTGACGATTCCGCTTTTTTCTTTACAGATTCTAAACATGCATTCAGCATTTCTGTGTTTGCATATCCTACCAGGGGTGTATTGAGCAATATTATTTTTGCATCCGGATAATGGGTATTGATTTTTTGAACAAAAACTACATAGGCATTGATAAATTTTGTTGAATCAAAAGGCAGTCTTGGTGTGACGCCATCTCCGAGTGACAGATCATTTGTACCCAGGCATACTGTCACAATGTCCGGCGTAAATAATCTAAAATCCCATTGCAGTTCATTTGGATTGGCACTCATATTCGCCTGATCGTAGACAGTCCCCATCACAGGGCTATCCGAATTCCAGTTTCGGTATATACCAATTCCGCTGACACCGCTGATCATATAATCAAGATTCAATGCCCTTGCCGTGACGGGTCCGTACGTATCGTAGGCATTGTGTTGATCAAACCATTTTCCTTTGTCACAGGGCACAAGTGATGGATCATCAGACATACCGACGGAAATGGAATTGCCGATGAATTCAATTTTTTTTCTTTTCTCTTCGGGGAATGCAATCAATGAATCGGCCTCAATCTTATGGATCGCAATCATGCCGATCAGAGCCTCGGTCTCTTTATACAATTCGACTTCATGAAATGGAGCTGCTTTCAATGCTTTTATTTCCAACGGAATAAAGGTGTCTGCACGGATGGCCTTTCGTTCCTGATGAATGCCATCGAGCACGATAGAGATATAATTGTAATTGCCCGCAGGAACTTCATTCCTTAACCAGATTGTGCATTTATCCCCTGTAAACCGGAATTTAATACCTGAAGCGCTGCTAATCAATTGTCTGTTTCCTGATTTATCCTGAACCATACGACCATGCCATTGAATGCGGTCTGAATCAGGGCTGTATTGAGTCATTTCTTTCCGTTTACAGGAGAAGCTGAGAAGGATAACCGGGGTAAGAAAAAATAGGAAGAACACTTTCATAAGACACAAGATCATGAATGTCCTGCAAATAATGCCATGATGTTTATCGTTGTCACCATTCCGCTAGTTGAAACTGGTGGAAATTCAAGAAATAGAATGAATTGACGCCACTTTTAATGAATTGCCGCCGCTTTTAATGAATTGCCGCCGCTTTTAAGCGGCGGTTGATGGCCTTTCTTATTTCTTTTTACTTTTACGGCCCGGTTTATGTCACATCATCGTCTTTAGCTTATGTCGAATGTCAAGGATAGTCTTTTACCATTGTTGGGTACACTGTATCCCTGGCGTCGCCGTATTGGGTATGTGACATTGGGTGCTTTTGTGTTGAGCATCGTGGTATGTCTGTTTATGAAAAACTATTACCAGGGCAAAACGGTCTTTTACGCAGCCAGTCAGGACCTGTTCAAACCGGAGAAAGTCTTTGGGAATACCCAGAATGAGGTCTATTATTATGGTAGTGGTGAAGATATCGACCGGATTATGACGATAGGCAATTCGGATGAAGTTATCGATTTCCTGATTGATTCATTTGATTTGTGGAGCGTGTACAAGATTAAATCCGGCACACCAAAAGCCCATTATAAACTGAGAAAAGCGTTTCGTGAAAATTATAATATTCTGCTTACCAAGCAGGATGCGCTCGAACTGACTATAGAAGATAAAGATCCGGAAAGGGCAGCGAAAATGACGAATGCAGCCCGTGAACAGATCGATAATCTGGTCAGGAATATCATGAAGAGCAGTCAGCTTGCATTAGCGAGTTCCTTTCAAAAAGCTATTCACAATAAGGAATTGATGATGCAGATTACACTTGATAGTCTGATCTATCACCGTCGCAAATCAGGTATCTATGATTCAAAGGGTCAAACTGAAATTCTGGCTACACGGGTGACTGAAGTCTCCAGTACGATAGAGGCCGAGAAAGCCTCATTAGAGGCACTACAAGGGGAGCGTGATCTATCTTCTAAACTCAGAGATAGTATGAAGCTTATCAAGGCAAGAATAGTGGGCCTTACAAGAGAGATGAAACTATTAAATAGTACAGACACGGGTTCTTTATATAGTCTTTCCAATTTTAATATTGCCAAAGGCCGTGTAGAAGTATTGGAATCTCAATATGCAAGATCGTATGATCAGATAGCGTATGATCTTGAAAAGTTAAAGACCTATAGTTCGGCTGCGGACATCAATGTATCGTCTCTTCACCTGGTCGAACCGGCGGAAGTCCCGTTGTTTAAGAGCAGGCCCAAAAGATCCATTATTGTATTGGCCTGTACGATGGCTGCTTTTCTTTTTAGTCTTGGAGCGGTGCTGGTGATTGAATCATATCGGTCGACGGATTGGAAGGAGGTGATGAAGCCGCGGTCGGTCTGAAGAGAACGATTTTCATTTGCGAAATGAGTTTATGAGGTTTAGACGAATCAGCTTACGCTGGTTCTTGTTTAGATAGTTTAGTTTAAATTCATTTTCGCAGGTTGAGCGTAGTTTTAACTACGCTTGTGCGTCGGCAAAATTCTGTTTTGCGAAACGATGCTTTCCAAAGCGCAAATCCGAAATTTGCTGACACGAAAGCTTAGGCACAGCCTAAGCTTAACCGTTATGCGTTTTTAAATACAAGCTTTGCTTGCATTTAAAAACTATGCATGATATTAAAAAAAAGTATTGTTAAACGTAAACTGGGCTTACGCTTGTGGTATTGTTAAGCGTAAGCTGAGCTTACGCTTGTGCGTCGGCAAAACTCCGTTTTGCGTAACGATGCTATACATATCGCAAATCCGAAATTTGCTGACACGAAAGCTTAGGCACAGCCTAAGCTTAACCGTTATGCGTTTTTAATAAAAAGAAAATCAAGAGTATCTAACAAAAGTTATATAGGATCAGCTTTTCCAATCAGATAGGTTTGTAACACTTTCTCACCACTAAAGAAATGTCGTTATGAAACTTATTCTACGATTTGTTCCATTTATAGCTTTGTTCATTATTTTAGGGTTCTCCTCTTCAATCCTGCATGCTCAGACATTTCCAGGTTCAACAGGTGCATTAACAGATAACAACTGTTCAGGCACTTTTGATACTTTTTCAGCCTCCGTTAGTGGTGTGGGTGTAACTGATGTCATTCAAAGCATAACTATTAATATATCACATTCATGGGTAGGTGACTTGAATCTTTTCCTGGTGGGGCCAACCGGGACAATAATTGAATTAAGTACTGCAAATGGTGGATCGGGAGTTAATTATTTTAATACTGTTTTTAGTGATGGTGCACCTTCTTATATTACTACCGGGAGTGCTCCATTCACGGGTTCTTTCAAGCCGGAAGGCAGAACGAATAGTGACAGTCAATGCGATCCTGCAGGCACAGTTGGCACATATACTTTTGCTTCTCAATTTGGGGGAGCTAATCCCAATGGAAGCTGGATATTAAAAGTTAAAGATGGTTCTCCTAGCGATATAGGTATTTTAAATTCATGGTCTGTTACCATTGTGCCCCCACAAGCTTTACAGAAAGTGGGAATAAATACGGTAAACCCACTGGCAACACTTGATGTAAACGGTAAGATAAAAATTGGCGACGATGCTGCACTTCAAGCTGCAGGTATGATTAGGTACTCCACACTATTAAATGACTTTGAGGGATTTAACGGCAATGTTTGGAAATCAATGACAAGTAGTGGTAATGGAATAACAACAAGTAGAATAAATGATGCAGACAATAATACCAGCATTGATGTTGAAACTAATCCAAATGAAAATATTATTCGATTTTCATCGGATGGAACGGAAAGATATACGATGTATCCAAATAGATTAGATATTAATAGTTTAGATTTCAACACATTCATTGGTAAATCAGTTGGGATATTAAACACAACAGGTACAAATAATACAGGCATTGGATTTAACACACTTCTTTCAAACTCTTCAGGTTGTTGTAACGCTGCAATAGGGGCCGAAGTGCTTTATAATAATACGACTGGTTGGGCGAATTCTGCGGTCGGATATGGATCTTTGAATAGGAATACTACAGGTTTTTATAATACTGCAACAGGTGCAAGTTCTCTTTACTATAATACCACAGGAAATTATAATACAGCAATTGGAGAAAGTGCTTTAACGGCTAATACTATTGGTTCAAATAATACTGCAGTGGGCAAAAGTTCATTGTCTGGAAATATCGTGGGTAATCGGAATTCCGCATTTGGCCAGGCAGCTCTTATAAATAGTAATGGAGAAGATAACACTTCAATAGGGTATGGATCACTTTTAAATAATACAACCGGAAATAATAATATAGCACTAGGTAAAGAAGCAGGTAAATTAATTGAAAACGGTTCCGCCAATCAAACCAGTAATAGTTCAATCTATATTGGTGTTGATTCCAGAGCATCGCAAAATGGAAATACAAATGAAATTGTAATTGGCAATGGTTCAATAGGAGCTGGAAGCAATTCTGTCACCATTGGAAACAATCAAACGCTTTCCACAAATATAAAAGGTGCAACAACTTACTTCCCAATAGGAACAAATGCAGGAGAAACAGGTCAGATAAAATTTAATGAATTATCTGCAAATGGTACAAATAATATCATGTTAAGAGCGCCTGACAATATTGCTAATAATATAAATTTAACGCTACCATCTACTACAGGCACAATAGGACAAGTATTAAGTACGAATGGGTCGGGTATTTTAAGTTGGGTTACAACTTCAGGTGGTGGAAGTGGAAATGGCTTAGTGCATCCAACTGCAGGATCCACTTTTGAAAGCGGAACCAATATTCCTGGTATTACAGGTACAAGTAATACTGCAATCGGAGTAGGAGCCGGTGTAAATTTCATTTCTGGTTCAGATAATGTTATGATTGGTACTAATGCATTGCCTAGTGCAGGTTCGAATAATGTTGCAATAGGCTCAGGAGCTTTAACTAACGCTAGTTATTTTCAAGACGGAGGTGTAGCCATAGGTAAAAATGCATTACATTATGATGAACGTGGATTTAATGTAGCTGTTGGTTATGAAGCACTTTATCATAATGGTCAAGGTAGTTTGTCTGGCTCTGACGCAGCAGCTAATACAGCTGTCGGTAATGGAGCATTGCGACTTAATACTAAAGGAGCATATAACACAGCTATGGGAAATTTTGCTTTAGAGTCAAACACAGAGGGTGCATTTCACTTTTTCGCTTGTATAGCGTAAATTTAGGCAACCAAACCTATATCTAACCATGACAAAGGCTGAATATCTTGAGCTATGCAGCCAGCACTGGGAAGATTTACAGAACCTACACCGCCACGACAACCTG
>JBBSAQ010000031.1:0-50276 GCA_038252065.1 Chitinophagales bacterium | reverse complement strand
GCAGGTGATCCACAAACGATCGATCCTGCGACGATCAATGATCCCGGACACAGTCCTGCACCGGACAATGAATCTGCACCTGTACTTTCAAATGTGAGCTTGTGGCCAAACCCTGTGAACGGAAGAGTAAATCTAAGTTTCAACTCACATGCTAACCAGGAAGTGAAATACAGACTGGTTAATTTCCTTGGACAGGTGATGCTTCATGAGAAAATCGATGCGAGAAAAGGATCCAACATACAAAACATTGATGTTTCAAATATCCGGGAAGGAAGCTACCTGATGGAAGTGAAGACGGATAGTGAGATATACACGAAAGTAGTGGTGATCCTGCGGAGGTAATAGTATTCTAATTTTGATAGAAAGAAACGGCGCGATAAAATTGCGCCGTTTCTTTTTTTAAGAGTACGGACAGGTCGCGACCTGTCCGTACTCTTAAAAAAAGAATGTGACCCAGTTCGGCATCGCGACGCGTGACCTTACTTTTTAATAACTTACTTCCACAAAATGGCATCTATGATATCATCTTATATTCTTGCTCTTGATCAGGGAACGACAAGTAGTCGAAGTATTCTGTTTGATAAGAAAGGAAATATTGTCGCTGTATCCCAACGGGAATTCAGGCAGATCTACCCTCAGCCCGGATGGGTGGAACATGATGCAGAAGAAATCTGGTCAACACAGGTAGGAACGATCGCAGAAGTGATAGCCAAAGCCGGCATTTCAATGAAACAAATGGCAGGAATAGGGATTACGAATCAGCGGGAGACTACAGTGGTATGGGATCGTAAAACAGGAAAACCCATTTACAATGCTATTGTTTGGCAAGACCGGAGAACAGCGCTGTATTGTGATGAATTGAATGCAGGAGGGAAAGCCGAATTAATTCAGCGTAAAACAGGCTTAATCATCGATGCCTATTTTTCCGCTACTAAAGTCAAATGGATATTGGAGAATGTGCTGGGTGCAAGAGACAAAGCAGAAAAAGGAGAGCTTGCCTTTGGGACGATTGATTCATGGTTGGTTTGGAATCTGATGGGAGGTGCAATCCATATCACGGATGTATCAAATGCATCCCGAACAATGATGTTTGATATTCATACTTGTCAGTGGAGTGATGAATTGCTCGAATTGTTTGACATACCTCACAGCATGTTACCTGAAGTCAGGTCAAGTAGCGAGGTATATGGTATGACAGGTAGTATAATACCCGAATCCAATATTCCGATTTCAGGTATTGCAGGTGATCAGCAGGCTGCATTGTTTGGACAGATGTGCATACAGCCGGGCATGGTTAAAAACACATATGGTACAGGATGTTTTATGCTCATGAATACAGGAGAAAAAGCGATTCATTCCAAGAATAATTTGCTGACCACAATAGCATGGCGTATTGGAAACAAAACGGTGTACGCACTTGAAGGAAGTGTTTTTATCGCCGGAGCTGCGGTGCAGTGGTTGAGAGATGGATTGAAAATCATCAGGACATCGGGAGAGGTCGAAGTATTGATTGATAAAGTTGAAGATAGTGGAGGTGTGTATGTTGTGCCTGCTTTTTCCGGGCTTGGAGCACCGCACTGGAATCAGCATGCGAGAGGTAGTGTGTTTGGATTGACGAGGGGAAGCAATGATGCACATCTCGCTAAGGCCGTATTGGAAAGTATAGCGTATCAGACCTATGATGTATTGACATCAATGGAAGCTGATGCGCAAATCAAAATCGCAGAGTTGCGTGTAGATGGAGGCGCTACGGTAAATAATAGATTGATGCAATTTCAAAGTGATATCCTCGATACCCATGTTGTGCGGCCGGTGGTCACTGAAACGACAGCCTTAGGTGCAGCCTATCTGGCAGGACTCGGCGTGGGATATTGGGAAAGTATTGAGAGTATACAGGAGCAATGGCAGGTTGATAAAATCTTTACTCCGCAAATGGATGATAGCACACGACAAGGATTATTGCAGGGTTGGCAGAGAGCTGTCAAAGCATCTATCGCCTGGGCGGATATGCCATCAGATCATTTAGTTGTACGTAAATAGCGAATAGCAATAAAAACAGAAATGCAAAGAACACTCATGAAGGAACAGTTGAAAGCTACACCCGAATGGGATATTTGCATTATTGGAGGAGGGGCTACCGGGTTAGGTATAGCTGTTGATGCTGCATCACGAGGATACAGTACAGTGTTATTTGAAAGATATGATTTCGCCAAAGGGACATCATCACGCAGTACTAAATTAGTGCATGGCGGTGTGCGCTATCTGCAGCAGGGAAATATCAAACTTGTGCTTGATGCACTTTACGAGAGGGGAATATTTATGCGCAATGCACCTCACCTTGTGAAGAATCAATCTTTTGTCATCCCGAATTATGAATGGTGGGAATATCCATTTTATGGAATTGGATTGAAAGCCTATGACTGGATGGCCGGCAGTCTCGGCCTTGGGCCATCGACATTTTTATCTGTCGAAGAAACGATGAATGCTGCACCTACTCTTGATCCTGAAGGGCTGAGAGGTGGTGTGATGTATCATGACGGCCAATTTGATGACTCAAGAATGGCCATTCATCTCGCGATGACAGCAGCTGATCATGGAGCGACTGTGTTGAATTATTTTGATGTTGAAGAATTTTTAAAATCTGACGATGCGATTTGCGGAGTCCACGTCACGGATACGATTGAAAAGGAAACTTATGAAATCAAAGCAAAAGCCGTCATCAATGCCACCGGTGTTTTTACTGACTCGATATTGCGTATGGATAATGCCGATGCAGAATCTATAGTGACGCCAAGCCAGGGAATCCATTTGGTTTTTGATGCATCGTTTTTGCCTTCGGATACGGCGATCATGATCCCACGGACAGAGGATGGAAGAGTTTTATTTGCAGTGCCATGGCATAACAGGATTATTGTTGGGACAACGGATACGCCGATGCCTGAAGCAACAGTTGAACCTGTAGCTCTCGATGAAGAAATTGATTTCGTGATGGAACACATGAGAAATTATCTGACGAAGGAGCCTACATATGATGATATCAAAACTGTCTTTTGTGGGTTGAGGCCATTGGTCAAACACAACCACAAATCTACTGCTGCATTGTCGAGAGAACATCTGATCACCGTGTCTGAATCGGGACTCATCACGATCACTGGTGGAAAATGGACTACGTATCGGAAAATGGGAGAGGATGCAGTCGATGTAGCCATTCAGAAAGCAAATCTGACGCCTGTCAAATCCAAAACAAATGAATTGCATATTCATGGTTATTTGACTGATGTTGATTTCAATAGCCCGCTCTATTATTACGGAACAGATAAAGAATACATCGATCAATTGATCGTGGAGAATATTGACTTGTCAGAAACCATTAATCCTCTGCTACCCTACATCAAAGCTGAAATCATCTATGCTATCCGGCACGAGATGTGCATGACGATTGAGGATTTGCTGGCACGTCGAACACGCATGTTGTTTCTTGATGCAAAAGCATCTATTGAGTCCGCACCGATGGTAGCAAACATTATGGCTAAAGAAATGGGGAAGGACGAGGTATGGATACAGCAGCAAGTAGACGAGTATATAATGTTGGCAAAGAATTATCTTCCGGCTTCAAAACAAACGTAAAACCTGATCAGACATGATGGAACATTTTATTGGAGAGTTCTTAGGAACGATGGTACTTATCATCATGGGATGTGGAGTGGTGGCAAATGTGTTGCTTCATCAATCCAAAGGGCAGCATGGTGGCTGGATTGTGATCACATTTGGATGGGCAATGGGTGTTTTTCTGGGTATCATTACTGCCCAACATTTTGGGGGTAGTGGTCATCTCAATCCGGCAGTGACGATAGCATTAGCCTTTTTTAAAGACTTTGATCAAACCCTGATATTGCCATATGTGCTCGCGCAGATGGCAGGAGCGATTGTGGGGAGTAGTATCGTGTGGCTGGCATACAAACAGCATTTTGATGTGACGGAAGATAAAGATTTGATTCGCGCCGTTTTTTGTAATGCACCGGCTATTCGTAATACACCTCACAATCTTATTACGGAGATCATAGCAACGTTTGTACTATTGTTTACTGCATTGTCTATGGCTGCACCGACGGATGCATTGGGGACGTTGAATGCATTACCTGTTGCATTGCTTGTGTTAGGTATCGGGTTGTCACTTGGTGGACCGACGGGGTATGCTATCAATCCTGCGCGGGATTTGGGACCCAGGATATCGCATTTTTTATTGCCTATAAAAACGAAAGGGCACAGTGACTGGTCGTATTCGTGGATACCTGTTATGGGTCCCATCGTCGGAGCTGTGCTGGCAGTCGTGATATTCAACATGATTTAACGTGGAGAAATAAAAGAGGACGCGGATCAAATATGAAAAATTAGGATTTGTTAGGATCTATTCAAATGAATAAGGAAATTTTTTTGAAACTTGTAGACCTTCCTGTGACAGTGATGTAAATCTTAATAAATCTTACATTTTCTTAATAAATCTGGGTCCTCTTTTATTTATTGACTTTAAGTGTCACTTGATTCAACTTTAAACTATACGTATATGAAAAACATATTAATTTTTATTTGGCTTGCGATACCCGTTTTTTGTTTTTCACAAACGCCGGAAGAAAGATTGGTCACCTTGAAGATTGTCCTTCCTGAAGCTCCGCATCCGGCAGCTAATTATGTCAATGCAGTTCGCACAGGTAATCTGATATTCCTTGCGGGTAAAGGACCGACCCATCCTGATGGTACAAATATCACCGGAAAGCTGGGTAGTGATCTTACCATTGAGCAAGGCTATGAAGCAGCGCGCCTGACAGGAATAAATCAACTGGCGGTATTAAAAAGTGAGCTTGGGGATCTGAGTAAAGTAAAGCGTATAGTAAAAGTATTAGGGATGATCAATTCAGCTCCTGACTTTACAGATCATTCGAAAGTGATGAATGGATTTTCTGATCTGATGGTGGAGGTGTTCGGTGAAAAAGGGAAGCATGCGCGAGCATCTGTAGGGATGTGTTCGTTACCGTATAATATTGCAGTTGAGGTGGAGATGGTGGTGGAAGTGGAAAATTAAGTGATCAAGTGATCGAGTGATCGAGTGATCGAGTGATCGAGTGATCGAAAATCAAATTTGGGTGTTATAATAAATAATAAAAGGTTCAATAGAATCTGCATTTTTGTTGTTTCCGAGCTACGTTACAAACAGACCTCGTTCCATATTTTGACAGGTCATTCGTTAAACTACTTCCCTGCATTATTGTCAATTCGTATTTTTTAGCTAATTTGGAAGGTAGTTATAATCGTGTGTTTTTTTTATTCAACATTTCACCTAAAATTTTATGGCTATGAGATACAATATTTTTCTTTATCGATATTTAATATTACTAAGTTCCACTTTCATTTATACTGGACATGTGCTGGGTAATGATGTTTTATTTACGGATACCTGTAGTGTCAACGATGAATGTTTTACGGCGATTGTCATTCCGTCTTTAGTGTCGGATCAATCTTACACATGTATCGATGGCTGTAACATGTATGCATCACCAGAATCCATAGTGGCGACGTGTCAGATGGGAGATTATCCCACAGTTTGGTACAGAGCAAATGTAGACGCGAATGCGACAGTGATAAATATTGAAGTTCGAAGTAAAGATTTTGAATCACCGGTCATTTCTCTTCTCAGTGGCAATGCAGGATGCAATTCTCTGGTACAGGTACCCTTGAGCAATAGCAATTTAGATTGCATCATAGGTGCGCATGGTGTAGCCAAAGCGATTGGTACATCCGTTACCGGATCTTCGACATACTATATAGCCGTGAGTTCATTGCTCAGTATCGGTGGGGATTTTAAACTATGTGTGAGTACGATTGCAAAAGGATCTTTTTGTGTAGTCAACCGTGATCTGCAGATTACTGCACGATCTAATGGTGGTGCACTTGAAGGACCATTTGACCCTGGCGAAAAAGTTAGTGTTTGCATGAATGTGAATGAATTTACCGCTGCAGGTAATGGATGTCAGTGGTTTCAGGGTTTTGTGCCGGTATTTGGTAATGGTTGGGACCCTTCTTCATTTGATTCGCTCGGTCAGCCATTAAATGCAACTCTCAATGGCATCTCTTTTGACACACTGGGAAACGGAAAATATGGAGCCTCTACCTGGAGGTGGTTTAACGATGTGGGATATCATCATGACAACAGCAGATTTAGAATTGGTGATTTCGATAGTAATGGCAGACTTGATATGTGCAATAGTGCTTATGAAATTGATTGCCCGGTGCAGGGTGGCGTCACTGGAGGATGTTGTGGTCCGTGCTGGGACAATGCAGGAGATCTGTTGCCTCCGGGTTGGTTTTCCTATGGAATTAATGGTACTTGTCCTACACTTGGCCCACCGATCAAAGTTGATTGGGGTGATGGCAATACATGTGGTGGGGGTATGGGTCCGTGGAGTTTTTGTTTTGATCTCGTCACGAGGAATACACCAGATTGTCTTGAAGACTCCACCAAGAAAGACCTTACATTAGGTTATTACACATTTGCAGATGGTGAGATCGGAGCGTGGTCCGGTAGTGAATCGGTCTGCTCTTATGATCAACCGATGAAGGTTAGTTTTAAAACGCAATGTGGCCGAATTGTCAGACGCGATCCCGAAATATTACCAAATGTATGTTCGGGAGAAATCTTTAAATATGAGATTGCAGAATCCGGAATCTCTACATGGGAATGGAATATAAGTCCATACAAGTCCGTACCCTTTCCAACGAATAAAGGTGAAAATGGATTTATCATTGAAAGTCCGGTGTATAGTCAGCCTAATACCGCTCAACATGTACAAGGCATTTTGATAGGACATGTATCCGGTTCGCAAGATGTTGTCATCAGGAAGTTTTCATTTAATATTTTACCATGTCAGCTTTATGGTGATGTACCTCTCTATGTGAGCAATGAGACTATCACACAAACCGGGCTTGATTCTTTGGTGACGAATCCGATCAACAGTCCCGTTGCTGTGCGATCTACTGTGGGCAGAGAAGAAGATATACGTATTTATCCGAATCCTTCAAAAGACAGAATTACCGTTGAATGGCCAAAGACATTACTACATCCGACTCAATTGATTATTTACGATACAAAAGGAATAGTGTTAAAAACAGTAATGATCGATCCGCAGGCGGTCCAACGTATGGAGATAGATATCAGGGATTTCACTTCGGGTGTGTACATTCTTACGCTTCATTCTGAGCATAGCGTGAAGTCTGCACGCATGATTAAAATGTAGACATGAACGTAATGCTAAGCGCCTCAACGGAACAATGAAAATGAATTTACCCCTCCGTATCCGCACTATTGTTTTAACTGGAAGCATATTCTTATGTAGTGTGAGACTACATGCTCAGTCAATACGTGTAGATAGTTGTGGCATCAATGATTCGTGTGAGAAAATTATTTTAATCCCAAATGTAACTTCAGACCAGCCATTTGTTTGTATCGAGGGTTGTAATTTAAATGCTGCTCCGGCTGAATTCAATAATATTTGCGGCATTGGAGATTTTCCTACTGTTTGGTTTGAGGTTAGACCTGATGGAAATGCGACATTGATGAATATTAATGTCAAAAGCGATGAGTTTGATGCACCGACGTTTACATTGTTTCAATTAATATCTGATTGTTCGCATCTTCAGCAGGTAGGCATGACACAAAGTAATCTGTCTTGTATCATTGGGTCTAACGGAGAGGCAGAAGCTATAGGTTCAAATATTGGGAGCAATGAAATATATTATATCGCAGTCAGCTCTTATAATTCTGTAGGTGGACATTTTGATATTTGTGTAAACACCATAGGACAGGGCTCAGCATGTGTTACCTATTCTCAAATACAAATTACAGCAAGATCTGAAGGTGGATCTTTGGACGGACCTTTCCTTCCCGGAGAAACGGTTTCTGTATGTATGAATGTCAATTCATATTCTGCGGCTGGAAATGGTTGTCAATGGTTCCAGGGATTGATTCCATTTTTTGGAAACGGATGGGATCCATCAACTTTTGATTCGGATGGGCAGCCTATAAATGGCACTATCAATGGAGAGCCATTTGGAGTGGCTGGTAATGGCTTGTATAGTGTCTCCACGTGGGACTGGTTTTTAGAGATAGGATATCATTTTGACAATCCATTTTTTCAAATTGGCGATTTTGATGGCAATGGTACGGTTGAAATGTGTAATGTCCTTTATGATGTTGATTGTCCAAACTTCGGCGGTACTATCGGCGGATGTTGCGGTCCATGTTGGGCTAATGCTGGAGATCCGTTACCTCCGGGTTGGTTTTCTTATGGTATAAACGGAACATGTCCAACGTTAGGTCCCCCACCAACAGTTGATTGGGGAGACGGAAATACATGCGGTGGAGGAATGGGACCATGGCATTTTTGTTTTGATCTTCTGGTGAGAGATTTTCCGGATTGTCTGACGGATCCTACAACGAGAGATCTGACACTTGGATTTTTCACCACCGCTGACGGTGAGACAGGATCCTGGACAGGAGGTCCTTCTATATGCAGTATGGACCAGCCTATCAAGCGAACATTCGAACTTCAGTGCCCGACACAAATTGATCTTGGTTTTGAAGAATTAACTGATGTTTGTGATAACACTCAGTTTGTATATGAAATCTCCGAACCCGGTATCAGTCACTGGACATGGGATATCACGCCATCCTGGGCAGTGTCAGATTCAATTCATGAAGGAGATAATGGTTATGTTATCAACAGTCTTCTTCACAATCAACTGCATGCACCTGTTACTGTAACGTACATTTTCACGGGACTGGAGGCAAGCACTCAAAATACGTTGATTAAGAAAGTGAGATTTAGAATATTGGCCCCGATCGTGATTTCATTTGTTGAATTTCCCAATGTAATCGATTTAATAATTGTGTGTTCTAACGATACGAACTCAATATTCATTTCTTCGGAAGTGCAAGATGGTACAGGAAATTATAGTTACTCGTGGTGGCCATTTGGAACCACTACTCCTTCACTACTCATACTAGCGCCTTTCTACTCCACTGTTCATACTTTAGAAGTTTCAGATGAGCTTGGTTGTACGGCAACAAAGAATTTTAAAGTTATCGTTGACCAGAATTGTGTTGTGAATCATGTCGTCATCCATAATGATGAATCTAATGATGATCCTAAAAAAGAAGATCCTCCTCCCGGTGGAAATATTATGAATAATCACATTGACACAAGATCCGTTTTTGCTATTGATGAAGAAAGTATTAAAATTTACCCCATTCCTTCAAAAGACAGAGTAATAGTGGAGTGGCCGCAATCATTACATAATGCAACTCTTTTGTCTATATACGATACAAAGGAAATAGAATTAAAAGCGTTATCTATCGACCAACAAGCAATCAATCAGATGGAAATAGATATCAGAGATCTTTCATCGGGAGTTTACATACTTACGCTACAGGCTGCTCAGAAAGTAAAGTCTGCACGATTTATTAAAATGTAAATATGCATTTAAAAATAAATTTACATGCCCGCGTACATACTATTGTTTTAACAGGCATTCTTTTGTTATGTGCTGTGAGAACACATGCCCAGAGGATGAGTGTAGATAGTTGTGGCTTAAATGACACATGCGGGAAAGCGATAGTATTTCCTGATGTAGTCTCTGATCAGGCCTTTGTTTGTATTGAGGGATGTAATCTGAATGCAGGATCACCTCCTTTTAATAATTATTGTGGAATAGGAGATTTCCCTACAGTGTGGTTTGAGGTTACATCAGATGGAAGTGCGACATTGATGAATATAAATGTCAAAAGCGATGCGTTTGATGCGCCGACGATTACTTTGTTTCATTTCTTATCTGATTGTTCGAATCTTCAAAACATAGGACTGACACAAAATCAACTCTCATGTATCCTTGGGTCTAACGGAGAGGCAGAAGCTATTGGTTCAGCTATTGGGAGCAATGAAATATATTATATCGCAGTCAGTTCGTTTAATTCTTTGGGAGGCCATTTTGATATTTGTGTTAATACAATAAGCCAGGGTTCACTTTGTGTCCAAGGTGCTCAAATACAAATTACGGCAAGATCTGAGGGAGGTTTATTAGATGGACCTTTTCTCCCCGGCGAAACTGTTTCTGTATGTATGAATGTCAATTCATATTCTGCGGCTGGAAATGGCTGTCAATGGTTCCAGGGGTTGATTCCAGTTTTTGGAAATGGTTGGGATCCATCTTCATTTGATTTCAATCAGCAGCCAAAGAATGCAACAGTGAATGGACATAATATGGGAGTAGCCGGGAATGGTCTATATGGCACATCTACATGGGATTGGTTTACGGGCATAGGATATCATTTTGATAATACACGTTTACAAATTGGATATCTTGATGGAAACGTGACAGTTGAAATGTGTAATTTACTTTATGATGTTGATTGCCCCGATCTTGGAGGTATTACAGGAGGATGTTGCGGACCATGTTGGGCAAATGCAGGAGACCCATTACCTCCCGGTTGGTTTGCTTATGGTATAAATGGAACTTGTCCAACTTTGGGTCCTCCTCCTACCGTAGACTGGGGAGATGGAAATACCTGTGGGGGTGGTATGGGGCCATGGCATTTTTGTTTTGATTTGCAAGTGAGAAATTATCCGGATTGTATAATTGATCCATCAACAAGAGATTTAACACTTGGATTTTTCACTACTGCGGATGGCGAGACCGGATCATGGACAGGAGGTGAGTCCAAATGTGCCCTGGATCAGCCTTATAAGCTGACCCTACCCATGCTTTGCAGGACAGTTAATCATCTTGAAACTGAGGAACTTCCTGATGCATGTGCAGGTAGCACATTTCATTATCAGATATTTGAATCAGGCATCGAGCTTTGGAAATGGAATATCTCACCTTACTTTTCAGTCACCGACACCGTAAGTCAGAGTGCTAATGGATACATGATTGAAAGTCACCTCAATAATCCATTCAATCATCCGATCAATGTCACCTACACTTTCACAGGATATATGCATGGACAGGATGTCGTAAAAAAAGAAGTAAACTTTACAATCCTGCCTTATATAATCATTTCACTGCCACATATCATTTCTATATGTGAAGATGAGCAGGGTACACTTGTCATACGGGCCGATACCATTACAGGAGGAAATAATTCATATTCATATTTTTGGAGCTCAACGGATACGACCTCATCCATCAATGTTCTGCCCCCATTCCACAACAGTCATTATCGTCTTCTTGTCACTGACAGCATAGGATGTACAGGGCAAGCTGAAGTTGAAATAAAATTGAAACCATGTTTAATTGACATTGATACCACCTTACCAAATGATGAATCTAATGATGATCCTAAAAAAGAAGATCCTCCTGCAAGTGGTGGCAATGTTGTGAATAATCATATTAACACAAGATCTGTTTCCGTTAGTGATGAAGAAAATATTAAAATCTACCCTATTCCTTCAAAAGACAGAATTACAGTTGAATGGCCAAAGTCATTACTTCATCCGACACAAATATTTATTTGCGATACAAAGGGAATACTATTAAGAACCTTAATTGTCGATCAGCATGCGATCAATCGAATGGAGATCAATATCAGTGATCTCACATTGGGAGTATACTTTCTTACTCTGCAGTCTGAGCATAATGTGAAGTCTGCACAATTTATTAAAATGTAAGAAGAAGTCATCAATACGTTTTGCATTCATACAGTGTGAATTTCTTCAGCGGCAGATCCACGTTCTGATAGCAGGAATCAGCTGGTGCACTCATTTCATTTTCACTCAGGAAATATTTCTGTTTGTTTTTATCATCAAGGCTTAATTTGCAGTACCGCATAAAGTAAGCATGGTATGTCCAGTTTGAATTCAATTCAGAAGGAATACTGATAGATGTATATTCCGGAATCACCCTGTGAATGATTGACAGATCGGCAATCAGATCGCCTTCACGTTTCGGTTTTGAAGAATTTAGGGGGATAAGGATTATAAATACCAATATCAAACCGATAAGCACCGGATTGATCAGTCTGCGTTTAAGATTTGACATCTTTATCAATGCACATTCAACCGAGGGCAATGCGATCAGTCCTAAAGCGATGGCAAAGTAGGGAAGTGAAGTCGTCAGATAAAATTCTCTTTGCTCAAGTGTAACCATCAGGGGGAGTGAAGCACACAGGCCGACCAGCAGGAAAAAGTATGGAGTATTATCATCAGTAGTTTTTTCGATTGTGCTTTTTCGTACAAAAAGCCATATGATAACGATCAGACTCACAGGTATTGAAAGCTGAAGCAAGAGTTTGTACAATAGGAAAAAGTGGGTCGTAGTTGTGTCCTGCAAATGATTAAATGTTCCTGCGATCCGATCTTCGAGATAAAGTTGAAGACTATGATGTGATACCGGATAGATATATAGAAAAGCAATAAACAAAACAGGAATCAACAACACAGAGAGGAACTGTAAAATAGCTTTTGTAAACCTTGTCTCGCGATACACCCACCAGTAAAGAAGAGGAGATATGATGGGGAAAAGCCCCTGAAATCCTTTGCTCAATCCGGCGCAACAAATAAAAATCCCTCCGAGGGAGAATTGGAAAAATGAGTTTGTCTTACAGCCTTTGATGATATAATAAATAGCCAACAGATCAAACGCACTCATCGTGACTTCAATGAGGTTATTTTGAAATGTCCAACTTGTCAATGGAATAATAATCCAGATAAGAACCGGTAGCCAAAAGCCATCTTTTGCTTTATCCGATAAAAGGCACCATACTTTTTTAATTATGTAAATATTCAGGAGTGCAAATAGAAAACAATAGAATCTTTCTACGTAAATGGAATCTCCCAGCATTTTAAAAAACATGGCCTGGAGAAACAATGCCAATGGGGGCTGATCATTAAATGGTGGCAACAAAGTGGGGGAATATTGCATAGCCCAAAATGTACCGATGTGATGGGCGTAGTTATTTGACACTGCGGCGTAAAAAATTCCATCAAAAAACATCCCATCAGAAAAAATACTAAACCCGAAGATCGCCAGGAAGAGAAGCAGCGTGATGAGAGAAAGTGTATAGTTGGGGTCAGTTCTATTCACAAGTGATTAAATATACGAGAGCTGCATGAGAAAACTGTAGCAGCGGCTAACTGTGTCCTGCTTTTGTTGGAGTTTACGTGATGCTGCTGGAGAAAACTCCAGCAGCAGCGATCTGCCTTTGTTGGAGTTTTCTCCAACAAATAAGAGCAGGATCGCTCCAGCAGCAGCTAACCGCGTATTGTCTTTTTTGGAGCTTACGGGATGCTGCTGGAGAAAACTCCAGCAGCGGCGAGCTGCCTTATTGCTTATCGTGGTATCATTTTTGATCCTTTGGCCCGAATGGACTGTTGAACCTGATATGAACGTATTGATCTACGGCCAGTTTTATAAGCCGAACCATAAGGAATGCCTGCTTGATGTCGTCAAAGCGATTGAGCAAGAGGGTCTGACCGCATATGCCGATGAGGACTATTGGGCCCAGGTAGAACCTGCCGTCAAAAAGGAAGGCAATGTGACCGTCTTTGAAGGTTTCGACACCGTCGATATTGATGCTGTTCTTGCCCTTGGCGGTGACGGCACAGTACTCCATGCGATAGCCCTGATCAATCAATTGCCTATCCCGGTCATGGGGATCAATCTTGGACGACTAGGTTTTTTGTCAAGTATCGAAGGCCGTTTGGGTGGTTTTGCTATCCATGAACTGGCGAAAGGAAGATATCACTACGATGAGCGGACGATGATCTATCTCGACACCGATAGTGATATTTTCATGGAATCACGAATGGCGCTCAATGATTTTACTTTGCATAAACGTGATACGTCATCGATGATCACGATACATACCTACATCAATGGTGAATTGTTGAATTCGTATTGGGCAGATGGATTGATTGTAGCTACACCTACCGGATCAACCGGATATTCGTTGAGTTGTGGTGGGCCTATTATTTTTCCAAATTCAGGTAATCTGATCATTACACCTGTGGCGCCGCATAATCTCAGTGCGCGACCGATAGTCATTTCTGACACAAGTGTGCTTTCCTTTGAAGTAGAAGGACGTTCGGAAAGTTTTTTGTGTACACTGGATTCAAGATTTGAAACGGTGACCGGTGCTACAAAACTTGTCATCCGCAAGGCTGATATCAAAGCCCGATTCATACAACTCTACAATTATTCATTTCTGAAGACACTACATGAGAAGCTCACCTTTGGTAAAGATTCACGTAACGCATGAGGCCTGCATTGATATCATTAGAGTGGAACGGAACGACGTTGCATGCTGATGTCAGTGAAGGATATTGTATCGCGATACCGCTGGATCATACTGTTGAACAACCGAATGCATATTATGCACCACTGTATGAAGCCTCACCTGTCAAAGTGGGTGACTGGATTGGTGATACACGAGAAGGTGGAAGTGTCAATTTTTACAATCTCCGAATCAACCCGCATGGAAATGGAACGCATACTGAATGTGTGGGTCATATTTCTACAGAGCGATTTTCTATTCACCAGGCTTTAGGACCCGGTTACACAATAGCACAATTGATTTCTGTTCTTCCGAGTCAGCAGGATAACGGTGATCGCATCATCCGTGACCTTGAATGGAAACCGAATGTAGAGTCCATCATCATCCGTACACTGCCCAATCATCCGGATAAAAAGATACGGCATTATAGTGGAACAAATCCGCCTTTCGTGGATCATAATCTGTTAGGTAAAATGGCAACAGAAGGTATACAACATTTGTTGCTCGATTTGCCTTCGGTGGATCGTGAAGAGGATGGAGGACTGCTTTTGGCGCATAAAGCATTCTGGCAATATCCTGAGCAGCCACGAAAAAATGCCACCATTACGGAGATGATTTATGTTGACAATGTAGTACCGGATGGCCTATATTTACTACAAATACAAATCGCCGCGCTGGAACTGGATGCCAGCCCAAGCCGACCTTATCTATTTCCGTTGAAATGAAAACGCCGTTGTACACCAATCGCTCAGAAACCTACGAAGCTTTCCTGGCTATCGATGCTGCGGCGTACAAGGATAAGATTCTGTACATCGAGGAGAATTTTTTCATGTTGAGGGAGTTAGATGCGGAAGAATATTTTGACATGATGGTCTTGTATGCTGAGGCATTGTTTGAGACCGGTGAGTATAGCAGACAGGCAAAGCTCGCAGATCACATTCTGGAGATGAGTATCGAGCGGAACATCATAATGCATCGTGGTCAGGATGTTTATTTCGAAACCCTGTTTAAAAAAGCAGCCTCCTTGCACAATCTTGATCGAGTGGATCAGGCAGTACATATTCTTAAAGAGTTATTGAAGATCAATCCGGATCATGAAAGCTCAAAATTATTTCTGATCAATTGTTTCATCAGGCAAAAGAAGTATTCAATACGACCGTATCGAAATATCAGTCTTACTCTTCTGCTGGGAAGTGCATTGGTGATTGCATTTGAATTATTATTTGTTCGCCCTCTGTGGTCCTCATGGACTGCTATCGTGGAGATGGTACGTAATGGATTATTTATCACGGGAGTCGTACTGCTTGTTGCCGGCGAGGTGATCGTGAGATATAGGGCGGTTGAAGATGTGTTTAGTTTTTCGAGAGAGACGAAGAAGAAAAAGGTGGGGAAAGAGGTGTGAGGGGCATAAGAAATAACGCTCAAGGAACAAGGAACAAAGAACAAGAAAGAAAGGATTATCCTGGATATATAGTTAGCCTGCTGGTCCTCAGAAAACTTTATTAATTTTAAGTTGTGGAGCGAATTTATCTTGACACTTCAGTATTTGGTGGGTACTTCGATCCGGAGTTTGAGCAATGGACTAAAATCCTGTTTGAAAGAATAAAATCCGGCCATTACAGACTTTTGCTTTCAAAAGTTATTGATATTGAACTTGCCGATGCTCCACTGAATGTGAGGGAGCTGGCTATTTCAATTCCAGATGAGCATATCGAATATATTGAAATCACAGATGCGGCAATACGCCTGGCCGACCAATACATTAAGGATAAAGTAGTAGGAGAGACAAGTCGGGCCGACTGCCTGCATATTGCACTGGCGACTATATCGAATGCAGATATTTTAGTAAGTTGGAACTTTAAACACATCGTGAATGTAAACCGTATTCGAGGCTACAATTCTGTGAATTACAGACATGGTTTTAAAATGATTGAAATACGAACACCACGTGAAATTTTAGATTTATGAAAACAAAGGGGAAAAAAGAAAAATCCGTCTTAGAGGAATTGCGAGATATCCGGGAGGACTTAAGTTCAAGCATCAAAGATATGACACCTGATCAGTTGAAAAAGTATTTAGAAGGCAAGAAGACCTTGCACTCGGCGAAAGCTTGGAGAAATCAGGCGGCGCGTTGAAAATGAATCATGGTATCATTCAAACAGGAACTTTATATCAAGAGAAGTTAACCAAAGAAGAAGACTGTATAGTTATTTGAGGGAAACGAAGAAAGAGGTGTGAGGGAGTGTAGATAGTTAATTATATTTTTAATTGACCTTACAAGGTAGATATCCATCTTTACTATATGTAAAAACGTCAATATTCACGAATTACGAAATATTGGTCCGTACAATTATTATAACCAGAAATTTAAGAAGATAATCATAAATATAAACTAACATAAAAAAAATATTAACTATTGGATTTTTTTTCACTTTAATTCTTGCATTTATGATTTCTTGCAGCACAAATCCAACTGCAAAAATTCAAGGTAATTATGAAGTAAACAAAGATTCATTAAAAGTATTACTTCAAAAAGAAATGGAGGGTGAAAACACTTTCACACAAGGGTTATTAAATCTTGCATTAAACAATGCGGTGATTGAACTTAATATTAAAGGTGATTCAATAAATGGTATTCTGTTCTGGGCAGGGCAAACTACACTAGTAAAATCTCCAATTACTGAACGGAATGATAGTTTGGTAATAAACACAGGCAAATCTGAAGCCTATATACTTCCAACTAAATCTGGACTTTCATATAATGCTTCTGGCTCTAAGATCTCTATTAAGTTAGATAAAACTGAAAGAAACGAATTATCCCCCGAAACTCAAAAAGCTATTGTGTCTCAAGAGCAGGCAATTTTAGAAAAGGAAGAGTTTGAAAAGAATTTGGGTACATGGCGAAAGGGGAACTACATTGACGAATTTGGAGATAAAACAGGAGATGGGTTTGCCTATAGTATAATTCGAGGCTCGAGTGAAAATTCCATTACTTCGAAATCAGAAGTCTATGTGAAAGCTATGGTTGAGGGAAACAAGTTAAACTTTCAGATTTATAATAGCTCAATGAGTATGAAAGAATCATTTCCTAAAAGTGAATTTGGCAGTATGAAATTGAAATTTCCAGATGGAAGTGTGAAATCGGAAAGAGTTTTCTTTTATGACAATAGTGTTTCTGAATCCGGCGCCAATCTTCTATTGTATGATTATATTTCAAAGAATGATGGAATTTTGAAAGTGTATATTGATTTAGGAACTGCAAGTGAATATTATTCAGATACTTATCAATTTGAAATAGAAAAGAATAATTTAATAGAAATTTTGAATGGCTTGAATAATTAATAGCTGAACACAAAATTTTGTAAAAGTAAGGGCAGGGTAATTGCTAACTAACGCGAATTGTAAAAGTTTTGGCTGGTCTGGCTGGTCAAGTTAGAGATTGTATGGAACTGATTTTTTGTCAGGGACAAAAATGAGCGATAGAATCTACATTGGCTTTACGAATGATCATCCAGTAATTTGTGAATGCATTTTGAATTAATAATGTAAGGTATTTAAATTCAATACATAAATATGGATTGCTATACATTGACGATTGCAGGACTTCGTGACCGCTACAAAAACGGCCAAATAAATTTAGATCCTCCTTATCAAAGGAAACCTGCATGGAAAACTAAGCAACGATTACTATTATTGTCGTCATTATTTAATGGGATTCCCATTCCAGCCTTAATATTTCATAAACATTTTAATACGCAAACCAAAAAAGACATTTACGATGTGCTTGATGGTAAACAAAGGACAGAAACAATCTTACATTTTATTGGATACAATATTCTTGAACAAGAAAAAGCATTAAGAGTTGAATTCATTGATCCTGTCACTGGAAAAAAGGATGTATTATTTTACAATGACTTAAAAGTAAAATAGTTAATAAAAAATATGAAAATATACTTGAAAAGTTTTTGAATTTTAAAATACCAATCATAGAATATGAAGGCGATCTTGATGATTTTTTCGGAAATAATGTGACGACCAAAGAAATTTTTGTAAGGATTAACTCAACAGGTTCGCCTCTTAAGAAGAATGAAATCAGGCACGCACTTTATGCAAATTTATTTTTTGATCTTGGCAAAGACTTGGAAAAGAAATATACAAATTTGTTTGTTAAAAAATGGCGTATTACTTCCATCGTTGATGTAAAAAGATATGTTTTACATGAATACATATTGGAGCTATGTACTGCAATCCATTACGGAAATTATACGGATAGAAGAAAAAAACTTGATGAGTTGCTTTCTAGTCATCATTGGACTACAAAGGAAATTGCCTTAATCCGTAAAACTTTTATTCAGATTATTGAATGGGCAAAGCAGATCTTTCCAAGGGATATTTTAATACATACCAGGTTTAAAAACAAATCTGATTTCTATTCCCTTTTTATCGTACTACTTAGCCTTATTAATAAAGGATATGTTACAACTGATTTAAAAAGCAATAGAATATTAGGTAATGCATTAATTGGGTTTTCAAGGCAAGTTCAACTTTTAAATCCGAAAATTAAAGCTTATGAGATCCCTAAGCTTTTGCATAGCGAACAGCAACTTAATCAGTATGTGATTTCAACAAGACAGTCTACAGACAGTAAAACAAATAGAGAAATAAGACACAATCCAATTGAAGCAGATTTCAAAAGTTTAACAAATGAATTAAAGAATAAGCAATTTTATATAAATTATTTTAACGACACTGCAAAAAATTATTTTATGATTGATTTATATCCAGAAAATATATCAAGGTTTGCATTACTTGAAGATATTAATAATTGGGATATCTTATTAAATAAGATAAAATAGCCAAATACAATTGTTATTCGAACTACCTACCTGATCAATGTAACATCTCCCTTCACTCGTCTCTTCGTCCCATCTCCAAGCGTCAACTCCGCCACATAAGCATATACTCCGGCACTCAGTTTCTTTCCTCTCGAAATCCCATCCCACCCCTCAAACGTATTCAATAAAAATTCTCCTTTGGAATACAACATCTGACCCCAGCGATCAAAAAGCACAAGTGAATGCACATATGTATTGTCCAGACGACTATAGATGGTCCAGCGGTCATTGATGCCATCACCATTCGGAGAAAATACATTGGGCACATAGATCCTGTCAAAAATGCTACTGTCAAATGTCACGTTGATATATGTCGATAAATCATAAGAGCAACTATCGGCATCGGTAATGAGAACACTATAAAATGTAGACGTCTCCGGAAATGCCAACGTTGTAGAACATGTATCGCAACTCAAAAAGGATGACGGAAACCACTGGTAATGCAAGCCATTTTCGTTTACATCTCCCATCACCACGACTTCAACACTATCACCCGGGTGAATATCAAATTGGGGCTGAATAGAAAAACTTAAAGCGGGTGACCCAGTGATGGTAAAGGTATCAGACACTGAACATCCATCAGCATCAACAACATTGACTATGTATGTTCCATCCTGAAGTCCCGTAACAAGTGAATCACCCGTTAAATTTGGAGACCAGAAATATTGAAACGGCGGAGTGCCTTGTACAGTAAGGTCTATCGAACCAAGATGAATACAGTCCCAATCTGTGACTCCGGAGACGAGGATATCAGGTAGTACTGTAACATGAACATCCAGTGTCGTATCACATCCGGAACCCGGCTGACTCAACAGAAAAGAATAAACCCCAGAAGCATTGATCCATTGTCCCTGAATCAATATTGAATCACCGGCACATAAATTTTGCTGCTGAATAACCAACAGATCAGAACAGGAAGGTGTCAACATAAAATTGAAATGCACCATCCCACACAATGTGTCGGAAACAAAATCCAAACCATATAACATTGCAAAACCCGAAGGAAGATTGGTGCTGTCTATTGATACCGTATAATTTCCCGAAGAAAATTCTCCCGCAACATTTCCATTATTATCAGTCAAAGCAATAAAGGGTGCGTGATTGATACCTTCATCGATCACAATGGTGATGCCCTCGATAGTTGTATCTGCTGCCGAAGGCGTTCCGTCCTGATCGACATCCACCCAGACTGTAACACTGATGCCGATCGTATCCGACGGTACGACATGCACATCAAATGTAGAATCGCAATTGAAAGCACTTAATAAGTGTACCGTATACACACCGGTATCACTCCAGATACTATCGCCGTACATCACCAGTTCGCCGGGACAACTTTCAATCATTTGATCAGGACCGACGACAGTACAATTTTGCATAAGCAATAAGGAGACAACTATTGAATCATCACACGTCGCAATCTGTGCAGGTACACTATCAATGATCACTTTCCATTGAGATGAAAGCAGCCCAAGATTGAAGGATGCCGTATACGTTGACGCCGGATAATCTTCAAATACAAAACTTCCGTCGGCATCAGTATACGTTTCTCCATGTTGGAGTCCATCAGTTGATTCTATCTGGACAGGGATACCCGATAGCAACATATCTGCTGCCGTAATCAGACCATCTCCATCGACATCCAGATAGGTCAGTATCGTAATACTTCCTATACCCGGATAAAGGGAGATGTCTAATGGATCCGATGTTGCTGTACAACCATTGCTGGTCGTAACTTCTATTGTATAACTTCCATCTGCTGTGATACTATAATCCGAGGGCCAGACTGTGCCTGAGAGATATACAACTCCATTTTGATAAATGGTCCATGACGTCACGTTAGCTATCGGGGGAAGGCACACCGTGAGTGGATCACAGGCGATATGACATCCGCCGGGTATCTGATCAACAGGAGCAGATGGCTTGATGGTGATGCCATTACTTTCAGTCTCACAACCATTTTGATTTATTGCTGTCACATGATATGTTCCTGCATCTGTGATGGTCACAGAAGTTCCGGACTGGCCATCTGACCATTGATATTCGATGCCGGCTTGTGGATTAGTGACCTGCAATATGTTGTCATCAAATCCACATCCACCACCGCTGACCAAAGCAATCGAAGGAAACGCAGGAAGAGAATAAATTTCAACAATATAAAATGCAGTATCGGATGCACATCCTGTGGCTCCATCAATACCAATCACAGAAAATTCATACACACCCGGCGATGGAATATTAGCTGCTTCTTGTGTAAACTCTAATACAGGATCTGTAGGGCCCGTGCTCCACAGCAATGAAATACTTCCTTCAAAAAAAGCCTGCAATTGGAATTCTGTTCCTTCACAGATTTGCAGTGTGTCTTTCCATGATCCATATTCTCCCTGGGCAAGAATTTCATGACCACTAATGGTGAGATTAGGTCGGGGAAGTACAGTGATAAATTGTGCCGGAGGTGAGTATGTGCAATGAAATGCATCCGACATCAATACGGTATAATTGTCTGTTGATGCGACTTCAATCTGCGATATCATTTCGCCGGTATTCCAGTTCCAACTGATGGCGCCAGCAGGCGCTATCAAAGTCGCCGTATCGCCATAGCAAACTGTACTTGAAGGAACAACAAGAATATTACCACTCAAAGTATTTTGACGGATGTCTAAGGGAATAGTGCCTTGCGCTATGCAGCCATAAATATCTGCAGCAGACACAGTGGCTGTATAGATTCCCTGATTATCGTAAGTGTGAAATACGTTTTCAACGAAAGCCTGATTTAGTATTCCACTTGCAGGATCACCAAAATCCCAATTGACATCATAGACTTGTCCGGGCAATAATAAGTTGTAAGCTTCATCTTCACAGTAGACGGGATCGTATACCGGTGATAAAACAGGGCCTGCCGAAATATGAATTGTGACAGACTTAGAGGTTGTGCAACCACTAGCCATCGTCACAATGAGTGTGACTGTGTAATCTCCATCAGCAGCGTACGCATGAAGCGGATCCTGATCATGTGACTCATCTGAAGCGCCACTGGCCGGATCACCAAAATTCCAATGCCAGTCTGCAATCATTTCCCCCGGAACAAAAGTGGTGAGGTCTTCAAAGGCAATTTGAGCATTTACACAAGTACCTGTTGATTTGAAATCAGCTACCGCACGAATAGTATCGGTGAACGGTTCGATGTGTCCACAATCTGTCAAATTATATGGATAACCTACAAGATGACCAAGCATGAGTAGGTGATAATAACCGGGTTGCAAATAAGTATGATTGAGTACATCCCCATTCTCAACGCTGATAATGCCTTCGCTTATACTGTAAATGAACCATGTAGTCTGTCCCGGTATAAGATTTGGAACCTGAGGTGTGTATTGTCGAATAGGGCATTCCGGACCAGTCGCATGTACATCGAAATCATAAATTTGAAAGGTGCATCCGGCGCCCGGCAAACCACCACCTGCACCACCTACACATCCACAGCAATCGTAAATGATAATTTTAGGTGAAGATACCGTACAGCCATATTGATTGACTACAGTCACATAGTATGTTCCAAATTGAGTCACCGTATATGTGGCATCTGTTGTGCCCGTGCTAACATCATCTTTGAACCATTCAAAAGTATATCCATCGTCATCCGTGTTGGCTACAAGATTCACGCCTGCCGGGATTGTATTGCAATACGAATTATCGCCGGGGCTGGTGACATAGACTGATGGAGCAGGATACGACGTGATCGTAAACGTTTTCGTTGAAGAACATCCCAAAGCATCTGTCACTTCAACTGAATACGTGCCTGGAAAAAACTGTGCAGTATTTGTTGTGTTTACAACAGCATCATTTTCGTCTCTCCATAGATGCGACAATAGAGGTTGATCGGTTGACAATGAAACCATCTCATTGGCGCAAGCAGCAAGTGGCCCCACCACATTGAATGAAGGCAGAGGATGAACGATGATATTTTTATCAATGACTGTTCCGCATGTATGTAATCGAAGTGTGGCCGCACCGGATTGGGCCCAGAATATATCGGCATGATTCAAATCGCTTCTACGGATTTCGCCGAAATCAGATGGGATGATTTCCCATACATAATCAGACCCATTGATATATGGAATAGTATAGGCTTCAATCGAATTGTAACACACATCCTGTGCTCCGGAGATGACAAGATTAGTAGCGGGGCTCAATGTGATGCTGATGCTACCTGAAGCACATTCCGGATATTGAAGATCTGTATGTGCTGCTTGTACGATGTATGGCTGTGCAGGACCAAAAGTGTGTTGTATGGATTGACCATGATCTGTGGTTACAGAAGCACCGTCAGTAATGGTCCATTCTGTAGCAAACGTTCCGGCTTCCTCAATCGTAAAACCCACAGGTTGTCCGGGACAAATCTCAAGATCACCTTCGATACCCAATGGTGCATCAGGAATCGCTGTAACCGATATTTTTTGACGGACCCATTCAGTGCAATACGATAGAGAAGAGCTCGTAGCTACCCAATAATATTCACCGGGAGGATATGAAAATGTATGCGTGAATGTAGATGAAGGACCAAATGTAGATGACACAGTCAGTCCATCGCTATTTTCAATATGCCAATTGACATTCGCCGGTAACGGAATAATAAATCCGGCTTGAGCCTGAATCGTGGCATCAGCATCTTTGCAGACATGTGTGTCACCACTCAATGTAATTTCCGGAGTGATCACTACATCGAGTGCAGCTTGTCCTGAGCATCCAAGGAAACAATCATTATACGTCACACTCACCTGGCCATTCGTAACGATGTTGACATCATTCCATCGGACAGTCACGGCATTTGATTGTTGTCCGCCGAGGATTGTTCCTGAAGAGTTTACCTGCCATTGATATTGAGTACCCGGGAAATAAGGAGCTGAATACGTGATGACTTCACCACTACAAGCTCTGATATCACCAGTGATCGGACCATCAGGCGTAAGGATAGGAACATGAAACGTATTGGTATATGAACAATACGTTGTAGAACAACTGCTGACAGAAAGATCAATAAGTCCTTCGGGACCATCATGCCATATGATCTCAATGAAGTCATCCGTTGCTTCCCCACCATTGACGACAGTACCGTTTGATGATACTGACCAGTTGAATTGTGTACAACCATTTGTAGTCGCGGTATATCGTTGTCGTGTTTCAGGACAAACGGTATTGACACAATCAAGTGTTGGTGCCGGTGCCGGTAAAACCTCAACGACAATTTCTTTTGATGAAGCGCAACTGCAAATGCTCTCTGCGTCAAGTATCACTGTATAAAATCCTTCGGAGGTATATGTGTGTGTTGCATCAAAACTATTTGAAACAGTTCCATCTCCGAAATGCCAGGTATAGGTCAATCCATTGATCGATTGATTTTCAAAAAGGATCTCCTGGAATTTGCAGACGGAAAGTGTATCATTGTTAAATGCAGGAGTAGTTTGGAAATTGGCATCAGGTTGTGGTAATATTTCAAAACATAAAGGCATATTACAACTATCTACAGAAGCTGTCACTGACCCAGTGCCTCCTGCGCCCCATGTCACTTCGATTGAATAAGGATTAGGTAATACGTAAGATTCCTGTCCGCTTACTGACCAATGTATATTACTTACTTGTTGCATGGATACCGTGGTTACACTACCTGCGCAGACCTGGTAACAACTATTTCCCGGATTTCTAACAAAGCAACCATCTACATTGGGTAGGCCCAAAAAACCACTAACAGATATTGTAAGTGAATCTCTAAGGTCGTTCGTCCCATTGATGGCGGTTGAATTGGCGACCAAAATGTATGTCCCCGGGGCGTAGAACTGGACAACTGCTGTATACAATGAGCCAGACACCACTGCGCTACCAGTTGGGATTATAGACCAGTCGGTTTGGAAAAGTTGTGCGGTGGTCTCAATGCCATAAGTTTCGGGTGAAAAGTTGCAGCCTAAAATATCCACAGGTCCAAGAATTTTGTAGAATGTCTGTGCCTGGCAGAATGAACTGAAACCCCAGAACAAACTAAGAATAGTGAGGGTACGCATGTATTTCTGGCTTTTCGTCATCATTTGGTTCAAGATATGACTCTAATAGATGCGAAGTATGTGTTGAACGCTGCTTATGAGGCACCTTTAATGGCCTCTGTATTGCGTTTAAAAGAAATAACTTTGCTTTGAATATTAAATCATTGGAAATTTAACCTTAACACATGCGGAAAAATTTAATCTCACTTCCATCCCTGATCATTGGATTTTGTATCATGATGGGCTCCTGTAAACAAAGTGCTCCCGCTACAAGTGAAAAGGATATGAATAATGTGCTCATCTTTTCCCGCACCAAAGCATATCGTCATGAATGTATTGAACCAGGCACAATCGCGTTGGAATCCTATTTCAAAACGCATGGGATACATTCTATGCATAGTGAAGATTCTTCTATGATCTCCGATGAAAAATTAGCACCATTTGATGTCATTATCTTTTTTCAAACAAGTGGAAATATTCTTGATTCAATACAACAATTGGCGTTGCAAAAATTTATTGAATCAGGGAAAGGATTTGTAGGCATACATTCCGCTGCAGACACAGAATATGACTGGTCATGGTATGTCAATATGGTGGGTGCACCATTTGCAGATCATCCGGATATTCAAAGCGCCACATTGCAGAAAGTTGATACATCACATATCACCACCCGAAATCTCCCCACCCGATGGACACGAACAGATGAGTGGTATAATTTTAAACAAGCTCCGGACAGTGTTCAGGTCTTGTTGACGATCGATGAATCCACCTATCATGGTGGCACGATGGGCACCAATCATCCGATGTCATGGTGTCATCCATATGATGGTGGGAAAGCATTCTATACAGCCCTGGGACATACAGTAGAAAGCTACCGGGACACATTATTTCTTCAGCACATCCTGAAGGGTGTGATTTGGGCGGCAGGCAAATAAAACGTTGATTAATTTGTCAGGATGGTATTTATCCCAACTAAATGATGTAAGCCACCAAATTGTAAAAATCTAAACACTACTGCTCAATTGTTACCAGCGGCAGACCAAGATGCACTGTGCCCTTTGCTCTATGCCCTCTGCTATTTTAAGTCTACCTTTACATCTGTAACTGATTTTTATAACACGCAGGCACCCTAAGCTCCCAACTGTGCCTCCCTCCAATAACAGACAGAAAAAAATTTATGAGTACGTTTCAAGAAATGGGCCTCAAAAAGGAAATCCTCGACGCGATAAGCGAAATGGGTTTTGAGACCCCTACATCCATCCAGGAAAAGGCCATTCCCGTCATCCTTACGTCACCAAAAGATATTATAGGCCGAGCGCAAACCGGTACAGGTAAGACAGGTGCCTTTGGCCTGCCCATTTTGCAAAAGCTGAATTCAAAATCTGAGCATGTTCAGGCCATCATACTTTGCCCGACGAGAGAGCTTTGTATCCAGATCACGAAAGAGATACAAAATTTTGCAAAAAACCTTCTTAACGTAAGAGTTATTCCAGTTTATGGAGGTACCAGTATGGAAACACAAGTCTATGCTTTAAAACAGAAAGCACAGATTGTGGTCGGTACCCCCGGACGTACACTCGACCTGATCAATCGTAAAAAACTAAAACTGGAAGAGATTCAATGGGTCGTCCTTGATGAGGCCGATGAGATGCTGTCGATGGGATTCAAAGATGACATGGATGCTATTCTCGCTACGACACCTAAGGAAAAACAAACATTGCTTTTTTCGGCGACGATGCCTCATGAAATCATGCGGATCGTCAAAACCTACATGAAGGATCCGATTGAGATCGCTGCAGAACAAATACAAACAGGTGCTGACAATGTCACACATCACTTTTATGAAGTACAAGCAAGGGATCGATATGTAGCCCTCAAGCGTATCATCGATATGCAGCCGGAGATCTATGCTATTGTTTTTTGCAGAACGAGAGCAGAGACAAAAGAGATCGCGGAGAAGCTTTCTGCTGAAGGATATAATTCAGATGCATTACACGGAGATTTGAGTCAGCAACAGCGAGAGTATACTCTGGGTCGATTCAGAACAAAAACATTACAGCTTTTGATTGCGACAGATGTTGCAGCACGAGGACTTGATGTGTCGGATCTTACACACGTCATCAATTACAATTTACCTGACGATCCGGATACGTATATACATCGTAGTGGAAGGACAGGACGTGCGCATCGTAAAGGGATTTCAATAACGATCATCAACTCGAGAGAAAACAATCGCATCAGGGATCTTGAGCGTCGGGTAGGAAAACCATTTGAGCGAAAGAAAGTACCTACAGGAAAAGAAATATGTGAGAGGCAATTATTCCATCTTGTTGAAAAAGTGGAGAATGTAGAGGTTGAAGAAAAGCAGATCTCTGAATTCATGGCGGTGATCTTCAATAAACTGAGTTGGCTCGATCGTGAAGAATTGATCAAACGTTTTGTATCCGTTGAATTCAATCGTTTCCTGGCCTATTATAAGAATGCTCAGGATATCAATGTAGATCATCGCAAAGCGGATAGTAGTCGCAGTGACAGGAGTGACAGAGGTAGAAGTGAGCGAAGTGATAGAGGCGAAAGGAGAGATGATCGCAGAAGTGACAAGCCATGGGAGGAACGCAGAGAAAAAAGGCAGGGGGCGGAGAGTAGAGACCGGGGAGAAAGAAAGGAAAGAGCAGGGAGCAGGGAGCAGGGAGCCCGTTATGAAAGAAGTGATAAGGAGAAGAAAGACACACGGAAGTCCCCTTCAGGGGATATAGGGACAAAAGGACAACCAGAGTTTGAAACAAGGGATCGGAGCAGAAAGGTTGATTTCAAAAGTGAAGAGAAAAAGCAAGTGGAGCGACCCGACAGAGGGGCAAGAGATGATTGGAAGAAAGGAGAAAAAAGAGGAGCTCCCCCTCGCGGACGTGATGACGAAAGTGCCACATGGAGCAGGGATGAACGTGCGCCTAAAAGAGATAAATATGCGGAGAAGCCTGAGCCAGCTAAACGAGGTGCTGACAGACCTAAAGTAAAATTTGCACCACTCGTGATCAATCTTGGTACGGTCAATAAATTTAATCCGAAAGAACTTTTGTCACTGATCAATCAATACATGCCTGATCAGGAAGCACAGGTCGGCAAAATTGAAGTCAGTTATACGCACACCATCTTCGATGTTGATGCAGAATATCAGGATCAGGTGATCGGAGCTTTCCGTAAAGCGCAGTACAGAGGCACGAAGATTATTGTGGATCAGACGAGGAAGAAGAAGAATAAGGAAATTTAGTATTCAGTAAGCAACAAGCGGTATTCAGTAAAAAGTGCAGACTACAGTCCTCGTCTTTCGTGAGGCGTGAAACGTGAGTTTTTGTAAATTTGAATGAATTCAATCATTCTGTGATTTATGATCAGACTCTTTTATCTATTAGTCTTTATTGTAGTTGTATCTGCAAACAATGTGGGTGGACAAATAAATTGTATTGCACCTGACAGCATTATTGAAAAGTATAAAGATGATGCTGATCGCTTAGCGCTGCGTAAAATTTCAGGATTGCATTTGCCTTATGAGGACAGTATTGAGATCCCAAAAATATTTTCAGATTCTTTTTTAAACGAACTTATTGCAGTTTATAATGCAGTGGGTATTCCTGAGAGAGATACAGTTATGGCCCACTGGTGCAAAGAATGAAAACGGATTTCTTAAGTGAAAAACCCCGGCTTCGAGGCACTCCAATCTTCATTTGATCATTCAGGCTCACCTGATCAGTGTTACACCTCCAAAGAATATTTTTTCCACTTCATGCCCATTGCGCACGTGTGTCACTTCAATACGATATACATAAACACCGGGTACCATCGCCGAATCTTTAAATGTTCCAGTCCAGGAAAAAGGAATTTTTTCCGAATAAAAGATAGAAGCTGAAAAGGCTAATGGTTAATATTTTCCGTATGAAAAATGCAAAAATAATGTAGTAGGATGCCAATGCTATTGTCAATCACTTCGAATAAAAATTAATGGAAATGATTAATTTTCATTTTTAATCATCAAACTTATGCGATTACCAGCCCTATATATATTTAGTATTTCTTTCATTTTTCGGATTGCCGGTCTTAATGCCCAATCCGTATCGGCAGCCGAGTTGATAAGAGTTCCTTTTACAAGTCATCACAAGAAAGAGCAAAAGGAATACTTTCTCTACCTGCCTGCCGGATATCGAAGTAGTCCTGATCGCAAGTGGCCGGTCATGATGTTTCTGCATGGTAATGGAGAGAGAGGAAATGGTCGTGAAGATCTTGATTGGGTGATGGTACATGGTCCGCTGTATGAAGTCTGGATTCAGAAACGTGATCTGCCTTTTATCATCATTGCACCGCAGTTGCCAATGTATGGCATGGATACGATAGGTTATATCCGTGACCGGAAAGTTGAACAGATTCCAAAAAGGCTTGAAGAAGGTGTTCCGGAAAGACCACAAGAATTTTTGACACCACAAAGAATGGAGCCGGAATCTCAGGTGGCCTTTTTACCACGTGCGTTGCCTCCTTCGGGCTGGGAAAAAGAAGAAAGCGATCTGATGGATATGGTGCAGACAGCGATCAATGACTATCATGGAGATGTGGATAGAGTTTATGTCACCGGACTTAGTTATGGAGGTTTTGGGACGTGGTACATGGCGAGTAAGCATCCCAAAACCTGGGCAGCCATTTGTCCGGTTGTAGGATGGGGTCATCCTGACCTGATGCAGCCGATCGCGGATCATAAGATACCGGTTTGGGTATTTGCCGGAGGGCGTGATCAAAGTGTTTCGCTGAAATATTTTTATGCAGGATTGAATAGGCTTGAAGAGCTGGGGCATAAAGATGTCCGTTTTACGATTGAAGAAGATATGGGACACGATGTGTGGAGAAGAGTGTATGGTGGGGAGGATGTGTATGATTGGTTGTTGTCGAAGAAAAGAAAGCAGTGAATATTCAATAGTGGTGAGTGTGACGAAATATTCTATGGAATGGTCGTAGAGACGTCGATTTTGTTGCTGAGCTGCAGCACGAGGAAGAGCCAAAGCAAGTCGAAGCATCGCGTCTCTTGGCTCATCTTCATGACGTATTGATTTATTTTACTTTATAACATTCAAATTATTGACAATGAAAAATTTATTTCTTTTTACGATCATGTTGTTATACTCTTTTCAACTATTCGCTTCTGATTCGACGATTGTATTCATAAACCTGCCCTATGGGGAGATTGTCAGAACGGCGAACGAGGAGAAAAAAATAATCTTTCTCTATTTTCATTTTAAAGGATGTGGCGCATGTGTCACGATGGAAAAAACGGCATTTAGAGACCCCAGGGTCGCTGACTTTATGAATCAGCATTTTGTCAACATGTCTATCAATACCCTTGAAGGAGAGGGAATAGAAAGCAATAAAATTTTTAATGTCAAATTGCATCCTACATTTATGATACTGGATGCGAAGGAAAATATTCTACATAAATGGGTAGGTGTTTTTTCTCCTGAAGAATTCATTTCACAAGCAATAAATGCATTGGACGGAACAAGCAGGTATGCTGATTTTGTCAACCAATACAAAAAAGGGGACCGGGATCCTGAATTTTTATATCAGTATAGTTATCTCATGCGTGATGCATACGAATTGCCACCTTCAGTGATTGAACAATATATCTCGACGCAGAAAGGTGATGCCTTGTATGCAAAAAAAAACATAAAGTATATTTATGAATTTGCAATGCATGATTTTGAAATCGCGATCCCATTCAATAGTGAAGCATATCGTTTTATGTTAGAACACAGGGATTTGTTTGGATCCTATTTTGACAGAGACCAGGTGGATTCACGACTGGTGTGGATCGCGGATCATACCGCCGAAGTAGCCATTGACGCATTGAATGATACGCTGTACAGACAGGCATTGGCCGTCCTCAAACAATTCCCCACCGGTAAGATGTACGAGTTCCATGAAATGGATGGACGGATGACAGGTATGATCATGGAGAAAAACCTTCCGCTTTCACTCCAAATGGCCTATGAAAGGAAGCAGGGAAACAAGGCGGATTATCGCAAATCCTCAAAACAATATCTCGAACAGATATGGGATGATCCGGATGCCCTGAACGAAAGGGCGTGGTCAATCTATCTACAGGATGATGATCCGGAATTGCTTAAAAGCGCAATCTCAAGCGTGAAACGATCCTTGAAGCTGAAAAGTGAATATGCCAATACGGACACCTATGCCGCATTGTTATATAAAACCGGTAACTATAAAGAAGCTTACAAACAGGCTGAACGTGCCATTGAACTTGCTCAAAAAGAAGAAGTAGACTTTACAGATACGTCTTCTTTATTGGAGAAAATAAAAGCGCAGCTCGGAAATAAATAATGGCATTTAGCAGAGACAATATTTCATTTTTCGTACTGTCCTGACTACCTTTAGTTACTAAGTTCTGCACTCATGAAAAATTTATTCTTCATTCTGACCTTCTTCGTCGTGGCAAAATCGGATATGTCAGCCCAAACCAATATCCATTTTACTAATCCGGTCATCTACGATGTACTGAAAGGAAATTATGATCCACAGGATTATATGCCACCTTTCCCGGTAGATGATCCCGAATTTATCACATCGCAACTGAACAATGTGATCAATCCGGATTCCGTGAAAGCAACGCTTATAGCTTTACAGACATTTCATAACCGCAATACGGCTTCGGATACGATTTCCGAAACAGAGGGTATAGGTGCTGCGCGCAAATGGGTTTTATCACAGTTTGAAAGATTAAGTGATGAAAAAGGAGGACGTCTAGTCACCGGATATCTTCAGTTTGACCAGGATATATGTGGCATGCTGAGCCACAAGGATGTTGTCGCTGTCTTGCCCGGAAGAGATGTATCTGATCCTTCATCTGTGATTATTGAAGCACATCTTGACAGCCGATGTAAAGACAACTGCGATATCAATTGTCTGGCAGAGGGAATGGAAGATAACGGAAGTGGTGTCGCACTTATACTTGAGTTAGCACGTGTTATGAGCCGTTTTGTTTTTGATCATACAATTGTCTTCATGACTGTCACCGGAGAAGAGCAGGGCTTATTAGGTGCAAATGCATATTCCGATTATGCCCTGGCACAAAACATTCAGATCAAGGCAGTTCTCAACAATGATATCGTCGGTGGAATTATCTGCGGAGAAACTTCCTCACCTCCATCTTGTCCCGGCTTAAATAATATCGACAGCACACAAGTCAGGCTTTTTTCTTTCGGTGGATTTAACTCTCCGCATAAGGCATTGAGTCGATTTATCAAACTTGAATATCAGGAAATGATCAAGCCAATCGCAAAAGTCCCTATGCAGGTGTCGATCATGTCACCGGAAGATCGAACAGGCAGAGGAAGTGATCACATTCCTTTCCGCGAAAATGGTTTTGCCGCTATGCGTTTTTGTTCAGCCAACGAACATGGTAATGCAGATGTAACGAATCCGGATTATCATGACAGACAACACACATCGGATGATATCCTGGGCGTTGATACCGATGGTGATCTTGTGATCGATAGTTTTTTTGTTGATTTTGATTACCTCGCACGCAATGCGGTCATCAATGGAACGGGAGCAGCTATGGCCGCATTAGGTCCACCATCACCGACTATTCAAAGCGTCGGACAGGATGGAAAATTCCTATATATCGAGATAGCCGATCCGGATGACTACAATCACTATGTTGTAGGACTAAGAGTTTTTACAAATGATTTTGATACGCTGTATTATGTCATGGATTCTAAAACCGGTGTATTTGAATTGCCCAGTCGGCAGGTGAATATTTTTATCTCAGCCGCTGCCATCGATAGCAGAGGAATTGAAAGTTTGTTTTCAGATGAAAAATTAGTTCGCCTTACAGGTACACATGACGAGCAAATTGAAATTAATAAAATTGAATTGCTGCAAAACAAACCTAATCCGTTTGATGAATCGACCATCATTAGTTTTTTAGTCAATGAACCTGTACCCGTTCATAAGGCTATCGTTATAGTCACAGATATCAAAGGAAAAACTATTAAAGAAATACCTAGTGAAGTAAAAGCAGGAATGAATGAAGTCCTTTTTGAACATGGATATAACGCCACGGGGACTTATTTCTATTCACTGTATGTCGATGATCAACTGATCGCGACGAAGAAGATGGTGTTTGCGAATTGATATCGTTCGTTTCGGCTCCGCTCAACGACCGGGATTCTCGCACACGATAATTTTTTGAGACTCTCATACTGATTCGATTTCACTATGGAAATTCAACCTCGACTACGCTCGGTGAATTCGAGATCAACGGAATATTGAAGCATGGATTTTGTTATATTGTTGAGCGAAGTCGAAACAAATAGTGCATTTAAAAATTATCTCGCCACGAGATTCAAAAAATCTCTTTGCACGATTATCCCGGTCGTTGAGCGAAGCCGAAACGAACCCGAGTCAATGTTTTCTCCTCACCGTTGTCTTACTCGCCTTGACATGTCCTTTCGGACCTTTCACGGTAGTATGTTTCACAGTGGTCGTGTGTCCACGTGGGCCCTTCACCGTAGTTTTAGTATGGGTCACTCTGTAATTGCCTACAGCAGTAGAGTGCCTGTTGCGTACGATGACTGAATGTGTTCTGACAGGTGCATATATTTTGTGTGCATGGACCACTCGGTTAGTATGGACGATGGCGTAAGAATGATGATATCGTGAGTAATAAGGATGCCACACATGCCAGCCTAAAGGTCTCCATGGGCTCCACCATACCGGATAACTGCGCCAGCGCCAGGGTGATACCCAGGGTCTGTAAACAGGAGCATAAACGAAACGTACAGAAGGCCAATACCAAACATTGACAATAATCCCAGGCATTGCTGCATCATATTCGGTCATAGGGCTACCACCTTTATGGCCACTCATTTCTTCATCCCCCGTGCCCGGCTCGACGATGACTTCTTCGCCATATATATCTTCGTCACCCACAATTTGAAGGATGGCTGTTGTATCTCCGGTTTTTTCAAGTTCGATGACAGCGATGTCCTGGCTCTCTGAACTTGAAATGGGTACCTGCAATACGAAAGCATGTGAATTTTTATCTGACTTGTCAATCACGCGGATATAATCAATATCATTATCACCGTTGAGATCCAGATTGTTGACATTGTTAGATTGCGTATTGAGTTGTTTTTCAAAATCTTCAGGTGAGGTAGAGTTTTGAAATAAAAACAATGCACCCTGAAGACTGAAATTATCTCCTGGTAAGCCCGTAGAGTCACGTCCTGATTCACTTTGGGAAAAGGCAATCTGGAAAGTAAACGCAAATAGAAAGAGGGAGAAAAAAGTATACGTTGTTTTCATATTGATTACATTTTTATTCACAACAGAGGTGAAAATTAATAGATTCCGATAGAATTATATTCATCCATTCGGGTGATTTTAGGTTTGACACCCACGATGAGCTAAGGTTTAATCAATATAGCTGTTCAGGGAAACAGGAAGGAGACATATTTTTTACCAAGCATCTTATATGTGAAGCTTTAGTCCAGGACTTCGTAGATCACTACAGGTGATGTTTTATTTTTTAAAACAGATTCACCGATTTTCCGACAATTGAAGGACTCCTTCACTTTTTCATAAGCCTGTTCGCTGATTACAATTTGATTGGGCGTGGCGGCAGATTGCAATCGTTGCGCAATATTCACGGCATCGCCGATGACCGTATAATCCAGTCGCCGCAGGCTGACAGAGCCAATATTGCCAGAGATCATTTCACCACTGTTGATCCCAATGGTTACTTTGGGCGTATAGGCTACATGTTCATTTAGGGAAGGTAGATTTTCTATTTGCTTTCTGACAGCGAGACTAGCATCAATGGCCCGGTCAAGATGATAGTCACCCCGGAATACGGCCATGATAGCGTCGCCAATAAATTTGTCCACATATCCGCCTTGCGCAATGATCTCTTTCGCCATCAGATCAAAATAGCTGTTCAGCAATTTCACTACAGTGTCCGGCCCTTCATTTTCACTGATCGTCGTAAAGCTGCATATGTCAAAAAAAACTACCGTAGCGTCTACTGTATCATTCATGATCAGGGAAGATTCAAATTCACGGCTTCCCATGAAATTCAGTACGGTTTCATCCACATACATTCTCAGGATGTTATTTTCCTTTATGGCCGTCATTGTATCCCGCATTTGTTTTACATGCCGGAGGGTTTTTTCCATAGTGAGTTCCAGGTCTTCAAAATTTACAGGTTTAGTGATAAAATCAAAGGCGCCACGATTCATAGCTGTGCGGATGTTTTCCATATCACCATAAGCGGAAACGATGACTGATTTTAATAGGCTGTTTTGTTCATTGAGTTTGGTCAGCAGGGTCAGCCCATCCATTTCGGGCATGTTGATGTCGCTGAGTATGATGTCTACATCAGGATGGGTCAGAAGTTGCTCCAGGGCATGCTTTCCATTGCTTGCAAACACAAATTCATAGGTATGTTCCCTGATCTTTTGGCGAAACTTTTGTTTGATCAGCACTTCGAGATCCGCCTCGTCATCTACAACTAATATTTTGGACATCAGAGGATTGCTTTTAGTTTTTGTTTCAACACATCAAATTCAACGGGCTTGGTGAGAAAATCATCGGCACCTAGACGCATAGCAGTATCAAAATTTTCTTTATCACCATAAGCTGTGATCATCATCACTACGGGTGGCGGTTGATTGTATTTTTGTTTTATATACATCAGCAATTCCAATCCACTCATCCCCGGCATATTGATATCAGAGAGGATCAACACAGCCTCATGCGTATGCTTTCCCAGATAGACTAATGCATCTTCGCCGGAATAGGCAAATGCAAAATCCATTTCACCATTCTTTATTTCTTTTCTGAAACGTTGTTCAAACAGAACGCGTACATCTGTTTCGTCATCGACCACAAGTATTTTCATAAACTGAATGTATGATTTATATTGGTAAAGTAATGATAAACATGGTGTATTCACCTTCTTTGGTCTCGACGTTCAATTCGCCGCCATGTGCTTTAATGATGTCATAGCTTAATGACAATCCTAATCCTGTCCCCTGTCCTGTTGGTTTTGTGGTGAAGAAGGGCTGGAAGATTTTGTCCAGGACATGCTGTGGGATGCCATTGCCATTATCTTCAACGGTGATCACCACTTCATTGTCTACCTTCTTTGTGATTACCGTTACATTCGGTTCATAGCCGGCAATATTTTCTTTCTTTTTTTCGGCAACCACATAAAATGCATTTGTAATTAAATTAAGGATCACCCTCCCGATATCCTGAGGTGCAATATTGATAAGTCCGATCGTCTCATCAAAATCCGTTTTCATTTTTGCATTAAATGTCTTGTCTTTTGCACGCAGACCATGATACGCCAGCCGCAGATATTCATCAGCTAATGCATTGATATCTGTCGGTTCTTTCAGACCACTGCTGTTGCGGCTGTGTTGTAGCATTCCTTTTACGATCGCATCGGCACGTTTACCATGATGGGTGATTTTTTTATTGTTGTCTTTAATGTTTTCAGCCACCTTAATCGCTTCTTCCGGTTTGCCTGCTTTTAACTCTTCATTCATTTCATCGATCAATTCGGCATTGACTTCAGAAAAATTATTTATAAAGTTCAGAGGGTTTTGAATTTCATGCGCTATGCCTGCAGTCAGCTCACCCAGTGAAGCCATTTTTTCAGATTGGATCAATTGTGCTTGTGTGGATTTTAGTTCGTTGTATGCCTTTTCAACTTCCCTGGCCTGGACCAGCTCGCGGTCCTTGTTTCGTTCATGTTCTGCTTTCAGCCAGATTTGTTTTTGAAAACGATACCCAAATAATGCAACGGTGATAAATAATATTCCGTACAAAACAAAGGCCCACCATGTGCTCCACCAGGGTGGAGAGATGATGATATCCAAAGTTCTTGATGCCCATTCTTCCCTGTTCAGATTGGAGACTCTCAACATGAACTTGTACTTTCCAGGAGGCACAGAATAGTAAAGTGCCTGATTCTCCGGACCAGCTTGATGCCATTCATTGTCATAGCCCTGAAGCTTGTAATAAATGACTTTGTTCTCCTGGTCACCAAAACTGATCAATGAAAAACCTATGCCAAATGCATTTTGGTCATGATGAAAATGGATTCCTTTGCTGGTCTCCAAAGCCGAATGAATGGGACTATTTTCTCCAGGTTCAACAATTTCTCCATTGAGCCAAAGATTGGTCAATTGAACCTCCAATGAAGAAGAAGGAATTTCAATCTTATCCGGATAAAACGAATAAAATCCTGCATAGGTCCCGAAATACAATTTGCCGTCATACGAATTTATAGCACATCCGGTAGATAATGTACTGCCAATGATACCATTCGTTCTTCCGAACCGGACAACTTTTTTTCTGGATGCATCCAATCTGAATAATCCGTCTTTTGCACCAATCCAAAGGTTATGATTGTTATCTTCAGTGAAGCTTATGATGTTTGTAATATTATTCACATCATTTAAAGATGAAGGAAATAAAAATTGATCCCTAGCCCGATCATACCTGTACAGACCTTGTACAGCACCAAGCCAGATGACATTGTCTCCGTCTCTGAACATATCAATGACATCTATACCCGGAAGGTAACGTTTGCATTTTCCGGTTTTTGTATTCATTCGGTTTGCACCACCGCCATTGACTGTACCTATCCATATGTCGCCGGAGTCATCAGGAAGAACACAAAGAACAACATCGTCGCTCAGGCTTGATGTATCCTTGTCAATATGTTTATAACGAATAAATTTTTCTGTCTTTTTATCAAACCGGTTGATACCACTCCCATACGTACCGACCCACAGATTAAAATCCTGATCCGCACACATCATGCTTGTGCCATTGTAGCTTAGGCTTTCATCATTCTTTGGATCATTGTAAAAGCGCTTGAATAAATGTCTGGCAGGATCAAAACGGGTGAGTCCATTTGCACTGGTTATCCAAAGGATGCCATCCTTATCCTTCAACAGCTGGTTAGTATAATCACTGCTCAAGCTGTTTTGATCCAGAGCATTGTATACATACTGTTCAGCGATTCCAATACGGCTTTTTACAAGAACAAGTCCATGTGAAGTGGCCAGCCATAATGCATTTGAATCCTCTTTCATAACATCTGAAATAGACAAGCCTTCCATGGTATTGTGTTGTATATAATTTTTATACAACTCGACCTTGAATAAGCTGGCTTCCTGTGTACTGATCCAAAGCAAACCATCGGAAGAGGCATGCGCACACCATCCCGAATTATCCTTAAAACCACTTAATGTATTTGACTTTGCACTGAAGAATGTATTTGTGTGGCTTACAGGATCATAACGGGATAGGCCATTGGCCAACGTGCCAATCCACAATCCGCCCTTTGCATCTTCAGTGATAAAAGTGATATGATCATAATCTCCGGAGACAGGCGGGCGACACGGAATTGCCAGATCAGGATGATTGGAAGAATATCGTTCAAACATACCTGTCTTTCTATCCATACGATGTAAACCATCACCTCTTGTACCTACCCAAAAATTGCCACGGCTGTCTTCAAATATGGACCTGACTTTATTGTCCACCAGCGTATGTACATCAGAAGGATCATGCATAAATCTTGTAAATGTTCTTTTCTCACGATCAAAGCGATTGAGTCCACCTTCTTGATTCAAGTCCCACGCCAATCCTGTACCTATCCACAATGTGCCTTCATGATCTTCGTAAATGATGCGGATTCGGTTATGGCTCAGACTGGTAGGATCATCTGCTTTGTGAGGGAAGTGTGTGAAAATTCCTGTATTCGGATCAAATAAATCAAGCCCAGCATAAGTACCGATCCAGAATTTTCCCAGGTGATCGATGAGCAATGAAGTAATGGTATCATTGGCCAGACTTCTGGAGTCTTCAGCGATGTGGGTATAATGTATGAAAGCATTAGTCTTCGGATTGAACTTGTCAAGACCCTGCCCATAAAATCCAATCCAGATGAGATCGGTGGTATCGGCTAACAAACACTCAGGATACCAACCACCCAGAGAATTAGCATTGTGAGGATCGCTGATATAGTTTGTCAATAAGTTTCCATCATACCGGGTGATACACTGATTCGTCTGATCACAAAACCACATCGCCCCATGTTTATCACGGGTCATTGCATTGATCTTTCCCAGATAGATGCCATTGTTGCCCGGCAGGAGATCAAACTTTATATCATTAGTCTGAGCCAAAAGCGCCAAAGACAGGAAGAGGAAGGTGACCAGCGAGGATGCGAGAGGAGAGATTTTCATTGATAGTTGGACTTTTGGATTTATTTATGCAGGCAATTGAATGATAAATGTAGTTCCTTCTCCTTTTTGATATCATGCGAAATAATTTATGACCATCAGCTGTATATATTTCCGACAATTTCGGTAAATCTAATGGAAGCAAGTTGGCATGAAGAAGTCATTTAGCAGCGGGTAAACGAACCGCTGAAGTTCAGTATTCGTCACAAATGCCGTGTATGCACTGATATCCGGCGTCAGAATGGTGGTATTCATTTCAGATATAAATACATGGACTTTATGTTTATCAGGTTAGTGAACTATTTATCGTCAGTAAGATTAAGTTTTATAGAAATGTTTTTGGGAAGTATTTTTAAAAGCACCCGCTTCCATAAGGGAGGCAAAGATTTGGCTTTCAGTTCATCCTCTTCAGCTGCCTCAGCACCAAAACCATCTGCAATCCGGAAATGTGTATCACTCCATGTAATGGCTGCACCCATAATAGATTGAAAAAATTTGTGCTGGTTTTTGGCAACATCGGCGAAAAAATCAGATCGTTTTGCCATGGGCAGAAAAAAATATTTAATCTTCAGCAACCAATGCCGGAGTTGATCCGCTGTATCATACATCGTTGTATAAAAAGAACTGGCTTCATCCAAATCTAACTTCAATATATCCTTGAATATGGGTCCGTAATCTTTACGGTCATTAAATAATTTCACTAAACCCAATACGCCCTTTCGCTTCGCCATCGGCAGTACCTCAGTAAGAAAACGAATGAGCGGTTCAGCGAGAACAGGCCCATTTGGATTGTCTTTAATAAATTCTTTTTTATAAATTCTGTTCTGGACCTGAACGCCGATAAAATAATCGGATGGATTTATTGCATCTTTTACACCGAGCGCCCGGCCGATCAAATGCCAGGCTTTATAATAATTTTGAATTTCGTCAATACTTACTTCTTCACGGGAAGCGATCAAACCATGAAGGACTTCGATGCTGAAGGTATGAACAGCAAAAATCATGTCCTGTTGATTGATCGGATATCCCCAATCATTGTTCCATTCCTTTCCAGGTACTTTTTTCAGGGTATTGACTTCAATGCGATTGCGGATCAGGGCATGCACCAGTCTCAATTTCTGAATAGATCGTATGCCATATCCTTCCGGTTCAAAAGCATTTGGGGCCATGACATCCATGACAAATTGCATCGTTGAAAGAATTCTGCGATATGGATATTTGGGTAACAGTTGTGTATAGGTCAGCACATTAGTTGATTTGAAAGCGGCATATTGTTTTAACAATGACCTGGTGGCCAGTGCTAAAGTGCATTCAGTCATGTGCATACTGAAAAATATGGATGCCTTTGATAAACATAATTTTTCTTCTTCCGAAAATTGGAAAAATGTCAGATCATTAAAATATTTATCAATGGTATTTTTAATAAAACGGAGAAAATTTTCTGTTGTATCCGAAGGGGCATCAGTTGCATATGTAAGTTTTTTTATACTCTCAAAGGATACCTGATCGATGTTTTTCTGGATGCCTCCCAGGATCTGATATACCTCGTTTGGATCAATGATATTCAATACTGCCAATGCAATCACATCAGCATCTACATCTTGTGTATAGCGCAGTTTTTCAAATTCCTCATCTGAAAGTAGCATGGGATTTGCGGAGGGCGTCATAGATAGAGCTTTTAATTTCGAGCCTTAAAGGTAGTTACATCACGGACAAGAGCAACATCGATTACACCGAGAAAATGGAGATCCGGGGAATCAAAAATAAATTTCCAATTATCTTTATTTCTCGCCGAGGGACCAGAAAGCCAGGCGGCGGACAATTTATCAGATATAAGCACAATAAGTTCCGTCTTTGCAGACGTTTAGGACAAAAAATCAGTTCACCGTTCATATTCACATTTACATGGTAAGATTCACATTTGTAATCATGCTCCTTTGCTGTATAACAACTGTTTTTTCTCAGGGGAAAGTCACGGGTTTTACACCGATGGCCCCGGATGCCGTCCTCAAATCCTTCAGTAAAAATTATGGGGATGCAAAGGCCAGCTGGAAAGTAACAGAAGGAAATTATGAAGCAGCATTTAAACTTAATGGCATGCCCGCTACAGTCTGGTATGATTCAACAGGGTACAGGATGAATGTTGAGGTGGAAATAAAAACGGATCAATTACCTGCGATTGCGAAGTCTTATATTGAAAGGAATTATCCTAAAGCTAAAATTACAAAAGCATTGAAGTGGACGGATGATAAAAAAGTTAATACGTTTCAGGCCGAAATCAAGATTTCTGCCGAATCAAGAAATCTGCTTTTCACTGCCAGAGGGGATTTAATAAAAGAGCTTGGAGGAGAATAGAACTGTTTACTCCTCCATGAACCTGGCGAGGTCGGTATGACTATGTAATTCTTTTATATTTACCTCGTATACATCATTAACCACTCAGAACACATGCCACATGCGGATAAAATAGATTGGAAAGGGGTTTTTTCTCCAACATCCATCCTGTTTACGATACTAGGGGTATTGTCAGCGATTATTGCCCTGGAGGGATTTATGATTCCCAACCATTTTATCGATGGAGGCAATACAGGGATATGCATCTTGCTTTCCAAGATCATGAATATGGATATTCGCATATTGCTGATTGTCCTCAACATCCCTTTTGTCCTGATCGGCTATCATCGGATAGGAAAAACATTTGCGGTACAGACTTCATTTGCCATTTTACTTTTGGTGATCGGGTTAAGTACGATCGACATCCCTGTGATTACAAGTGACAAAATCCTGATTGCACTTTTCGGAGGATTTTTTATAGGATTAGGTATTGGCTTCGTGATTAAAAGCGGAGGAGTACTGGATGGACTTGAAGTGATCGCGCACTATACCACCAAAAAATCAGGATTTTCTACCGGGGAGGTAGTCATGCTTATCAATACCGCTGTGATACTTGCAGCAGCATACAAGTTTGGATTGGAAGCCGGGATGTATTCTATCCTTACCTATTTTACAGCGATGCAGATATCCGATTATGTAGTCGACGGTTTTGAGGAATATACCGCACTCACTGTATTATCTGAGAATCATGAAAACATCAAAAGTATTATTGTCAATGATTTCAATAAAGCGATTTCTGTTTTTAAAGGAGAACGGGGATATTTGCCCGGCAGCTTTGATGTCAAATATGATTGTGATATCATCATGACGATTGTGACGAGGCTGGAACTCCACAGAATCAGACAGGCCATAATCAATGAGGATCCATATGCATTTATTTATATCACCAGTATAAAAGAAGTGAGGGGTGGTGTCATCAAGCAAAAAGTAAAACACTAGGCTATGACTGATTTCCCGGTACTGCATGATGAAGTTTTTCACCTGCTTAATCATCAGTTGCCTTCATTTCTGTCCTATCATTCTCCAAAACATACGAAGTATGTATTGGAACAAGCCGAATATATTTCTAAGCAGGAAAATGTAAGCGATCACGATCTTTACCTGGTCAGGGTTGCTGCACTTTTTCATGACGTCGGGTTTATCCGGCAATACAAAGATCATGAAGAAGCCGGATGTGAAATCACAAAGGAATTCATGAGTCGCTATGCATTTGATCCACTGGATAAAGAGAAAATATTCGGTATGATCATGGCTACAAAAATCCCGCAGAATCCCCACACGCTACTTGAAAAGATCGTAGCGGATGCGGATCTCGAATACATGGGAACGGATTTGTTTTACAAGGTCAGCCAGTTGTTATACAAAGAGATGCTTTATCTCGATCCGCATCTTGATGTCCATGCCTTTAATCTGATCCAGATAAAATTTATCAGTGCCCATACCTATCATACTGATTTTTGTAAAAATCATCGGGAAGCAAAAAAGATGCAAAATCTAAAAGAATTAATGGAGAGTATTTAAAAAATAACGAGTAACGAATAACGAAAGTTGGAGTTAATTGTTAAAATCGAAAATCGAAAATCGAAAATCGAAAATCGAAAATCGAAAATCGAAAATCGAAAATCCCTATCTCTTATCCAATGTCTTCCTAATCAATTCCCCTTTACTATTGATCTCAAGCACTTGATAGATATGCTTGATATGGGTTCTGACGGTATCCAGTGAGATGCCCAGTTTATCCGCAGCCATTTTATAACTAAGACCGTTGACGATACATTCTACGATTTCCTGTTGGCGTGAAGTCAAAGGGCCATCCACTTTTTTAGGAATGGGGGCAAAGTATTCCACTACTTTCCGGGCTATACTGGGTGACATATATGAGCCACCACGATGAACGGTAAGAATCGCATCGCGAATAGTCACCAACGACACTCTTTTGGACAGATAGGAACATGCACCTGCACAAAGCGCAGCGAAAATCTTATCGCTTTCTTCGAATGTAGTCAGCATGATGATATCAATGTCAGGCCGGGTTTTTTTTATTGAGGGTATTCCTTCAATACCAGATTGACCGGGCAACTGGATATCAAGCAACATGACAGACGGAATCAGGTGTGGGTCGCCGTCAAGAGCCTGGAGAAAATCTTCCATCGAAACGGCAGTGTAAACCAATTCGAATTGAGGGTCACCACCCAGAAATGTTCGCAGGCTTTCCCGGATGATGGGGTCGTCTTCTACGATGGCCAGAGCGATGGGTTTCATGCTTTAAAGGTACGCCGCACGACCTTGCCTCCTATCACATCTTGATGGGAGGGGTAATATCCCCATAAAATCAGATATTTTGCAGCCGCATAAGACTCTGCTTTGATGGCCTTCAGTGGAACCACACGATTTTACAACGCCTGTTATTTAGTACCATTGCAGGTCATAACCTTCCTTCAACTTTGCTTTTTTACTTTATCACTTGACGCTCAACGTTTACCTAAAGGCGACGCACTGACGATCGAAGATGGCCTGAGTTTTCGTGATGTCACTGTCGTCGCCCAGGACAAACAGGGACTGATGTGGTTTGGTACCCGACAGGGATTATGCAGATATGATGGATACCGGTTTACTCGATTCGGTAATGATCACGGGGCGGACCAGTTTTTTCCGGGTGAGAATATATTTTCTGCCGGGATGCATTTTGTCAATGACAGTACATTATGGATTATAGCTGACAATCATTTATACCGTTTAAACCGAAATAATTTCAGGTATCAGGACCTGACGCGTGAAATGGGAATCCGGGGAGATGTGTTGCAGTTGCAGCCATCACGCGATGGAAGCATCTGGGTTGTATGGGAGGATGCAAAAAATCAATACCTGTGCAGAAGTGAAAACGGAAAGCCTGTCAAAGAAATCGCGATTACTGTAAGGAATCGGCGTGAATTCACAAGCCTTGCCATCGATACATCTGGCAATGCATGGTGGAGTACCATTTCTGATGGATTGCGTCAAATCAGCAAGAATGGAGAAGTGCTCAATGCCTCAAAGCCGGATAGCTTCAATTGGTATGGTACCACTATGTATTATACACCTGTTTTTGTGGACAGTCATAATCGTGTATTTATTTTACCTAAAAGTAAATATCAGATTTGGTGGTATCATCCACAGGAGAATAGGATTGAAGTCATAGCTGACAGCCTCTCATCTGTGGCTACTTATTTTGTTGAAGACAAACAAGGAAAAATATGGTTTTCGACATATAAACAGTTACTTAGATGGAATCCGGATCGTTCCTGGACGGATTATTCCATGGTGTTGAAAGATGCTCTGGAGTTTGGTTCTATACGCGGATTATATGAAGACCTGACAAATCTGTTGTGGATAGCGACGGACAATGGCCTGATTAAACTCCCGAATAACAGCGAGTTCTTCCTTACAAAATTTAACAAGCCGGGAGAGAACTGGGGAAATGCGATGCGGGGCATATTTGATGATCAGCAGGGCCGGATTTATGCTTACTGTGAGAGAGGACAGGTTGGATTGCATTGCTCAGATCCAATGCACGGCCAATTGCATGACACAATGAATATGCGGACTGTTCGTCCTGATATCCTTCTATTCGAAGGAGCAAAACATTTTATACCGGACCGGAATGCGAACACTGTTTGGTTTCTGACGGACCAACTGATTGAGATGGACCTTGCCCGTATGAGCGTTAAAACCTCAGTTGATCTTGAAGGAATAGCGGATAAATCAGCATTAAATCCTCTGGCAAGGCTACACGATGGCACTTTTTTATTAGGAAACACACTTGCCCGTTTGACGATTTGCAATACAATCACAAGGGAACAGAAAAAACTGATCAGGGATACAAGTTCACATCTGGCCAATGTATTTACTAAATATTTTTTAGAAAACAAGGATGGTTCCATTTGGGTTGGAACGACGAATGATGGTTTGTATCTCATCCGTAGCGATGGACAGATTATGAGACATCTGACCATCGAATCAAAACCTGCGCTGAGTAATAATCATTTGATTGCGTTGTATCATGATACAGATGATGTTCTCTGGATTGGCACATTCGGAGGGGGACTCAACCGGCTGGACATCAGAAAAGATTCTATAAAAGTTTTCACACAAAAGGAGGGATTGGCCAATGAGAATGTGACCGGCATTCTTAGTGATGCTGAAGGAAATATCTGGGCCAGTACCTACAATGGACTTTCGTGTTATAGAATCAAAGAGGGTTCGTTTCAGAATTTCTTTGAAGATGATGGCTTATCCAATAATGAATTCAACTATACGTCATTTTTTAAAGACAGAAACGGAGGCTTATGGTTTGGGGGCATGAATGGTGTGCAGTATTTTGATCCTGCGACCATATTGCAGCAACGACCCAATCCTCCTCTTACCATTACTGGTTTTTTAAAATATAATCGTCTGCTCGACAGTATAGATTCACGCGTCCTTGGGAGCCAATCATTACCACGGGTCATCATATCTCCGTACGATAGCTATTTTCAATTCACCTGGACACTTCCTAATTATTATAAGCCGGATAAAAACAGGTACTATGTATGGCTGGAAGGATTGGAAAAGGATTGGTCATATATTGGCAATATACCAACTGTACGTTACCATAAATTACCTGCTGGCCATTATACACTTCATATTAAAGGAGCCGACAGCAAAGGGAACTGGAGTGAAACCGAACTTACCGTTCCCATTTTTGTAAAACCATTTTTTTACAGCACATGGTGGTTTATATTGTGTTGCATTCTTTTAATTGGAAGTCTTGTCTATTCATTCACCAGATATCGGCTGCAACGACTGCTGGAAATGGAACGGATGCGTACACGTATAGCCGGTGATTTGCATGATGAAGTAGGTTCAATGCTATCTGGTCTTGCCATGCAGGCCGAAATTCTGGAGTTAGACCAACACAAATCAGACACGGCAAGACTTCATCGCATAAGTGAAATCAGTCGTTTGACATTGTCCAAAATGCGTGATGTTGTCTGGTCTATTGATAGTCGTCGTGATCAGGTGAAAGATCTCCTCGATCGCATGCGTGAAAACGCTGAAGAAATGCTGACACCAAAAGAGATAGCGTTTCGATTTGAATTGGGCGAACTACCGATGGAGAAAAAATTGAAGGTCGATATACGTCAACATTTGTTTCTTTTTTTCAAAGAAGCTATAACCAATATCGGCAAACATTCCAATGCAACAACGGTGACGATTCGTTTCGGTCAGTTTGGCGACCATTTTGAATTGTCGGTAGTGGATAATGGCACATCCTTTTCTTCTGCAGATTCAACCGGCTTTGGTTTACAGAATATGGAAATGCGTGCAAAAAAACTTGGCGCTTCCTTCGAATTGAAACGAGAACATGGTTTTCAGGTAAAATTGATGAGGAAGTCATTATGAGAAACTCAATAAAAGCGAACGCAGATTATCAAGATCGGGCATGATTTATCATGATATGATTTCTATTCTGGAAAATTCTTTCAGCTATACTCCGGAAAAAGCGAACGCAGACGTTTGCTGAGCTGCGTCGTGGTGAGCGCCAGTCGAAGTATAACACAAGGAAGATAAGGGCTAGTTGAAATCGAAGCATTTCGCCCTTTTATCACATCAAGATGTGATTCCACAGGCCCTTTTACATATCTAAATTTGTAAAGGCGAGCATTATTCTGAATACACAGGATAATGCAGATCAAAAATTTTGGAACCCAGACTATTTCTCCGAAAATTAAAATTCATGCTTATGAAAATTTCTACACTTCATTCAGCAACACCAAGGATACAAAAATCAAATTGCCTGATTTTATTCCTGTGCTTTTATTTGTCCATCGGGCATACACAAGGATTTTTTTACACTGTATTTCCCGGATCGAATTCGACCATCAGCGTCAGTGGTCTTCCGGATCCTGTCTGTGATATCTATGTAGGCTACACGGTGTGCAATTGCAGTGGGGCAGATTTAGTTCCTGCCATAGCTCAGCAAATTCAACAAACTGAGCCTACAAGATTTCTCAAGGCTACTGCGGGAAGATCCTACCAGGTCAAATTTGGAATATCTGATGCATTTGGCTGGTCCCCTGCTGTACAGAATGGAGTATCACCGGTTTTTATAACTTCTGATGCTGGAGTGACCTATGAACCAGGTCAGGCATATGCAGTGAATACGTCAAACAATTTTAATGATCATTATTTCGCAGTCACGGTCAATTTTCCCAGAGGGACAACTAAAGGTGCGCTCGTCATTCAGGTGCGTAATGAACTGGAAGGAGATCCGAGTATATTTTATGTGAGCAGCATCATCATACCTGTCTATGTCACAGGTCCTGTAAACCCGCAAGAGGAAACGCCCATTCTGGGTACGACGCTTGACCCACAGATCCCTTATATGATCGTGCATGATCCTCCGGGTGATGGTAGCAGTGCATCGTTCCAGGATAACAAGATGACATGCCGCAGTCGCGAAACACAATATTCACGTGATGAATCCAATAGCATCCATGGTTCAGCCAAATTAGGCGTGAAGGGATCAATCGGTCTTATCTCAAGTATTGATTATGAATTCTATGTTGAATTCAAAGGAAGTGCAAACGTGGGCGATGTAGGTATTCTGGCAAAAACAGATGAGGTCTGCGTGAGCACAGGAGTTGGTTTCGCTACTTCGGATCTGCCGGGTGCCGAAGGTGACGGAGATGTATTTATAGGATTCGGAAGAGAATTGTACTACGGCGTGTATGATGTCATTGATGTACGGGATTGTGGTGAAGCATTTATGGACAGACGACTTGTGTATGCACCAGTAGCAGGGTCTGATCGAAAGTTTGTCTACACAAAAGATGCTATCCTGTCACAGATACAGACCTTAAAATTATTCAGAGATGACACCACGCAAAATGATCGTGTGCGGAATCAATCCCAAAATCAGATTGATGTCTGGAACCAGGTGCTCCAGCTGAATGAGGATAATAAGAACAACCCGAATAATGATACACTGGATTTAGTCACCTACAGCGCTGGGAATACGCAAACCCATTCATCATCCATCGACATTGTAAATACCTCATCCATTACAACAGAACATTATGTAGAAGGAACTGCAGGACTTGATGTGGTCCTTAATTTTGCCGGATCAGGTTTCGGACTTGGCTATGAATACAAAACGAATGAACGTTTCGGGGCTACTGAAAATCAAACAGGTGAATCATCTCAGCTGATGGATTATACGCTCACGGATGATGATGCGGGAGATATTTTTAGTGTCAACATCGTACGTGATCCTATGTTTGGAACACCTGTATTCAGGCTGAATGATGGATCCAAAACCAGTTGCCCGTATGAAGGTGGCTATCAAAGAGATCAACCTAAACTAACGATAGCCAATTCGACAGAAACGCACATCGTTTCGCAGGGAAATGCAGATGGTTCAATCGCGACATTCAAAGTTGACTTATGCAATGAATCAAATGAACAGCGTCAATATTATTTAAAACTCAATGCGCAGTCTAATCTCAACGGAGCAGAAGTAAAAGCAGCAGGAGTGGCGCTGAATGGAAATGATCAGGGACAGGAATTCAACATTGGTCCAAATACATGTGTTCAGGACCTCATCATCAATGTAACCCAACAACAAGGTTCTACAGAACTCTCCTATCCCAACTTAGAGATTTATATGTATTCACTTTGTGATCCGGCGATACAGTCCAGCATTCTGGCTTCCGTATATTTTGGCGATGCTACTGCTGTCAAAGATTTCAATGGTGATGCATCCCTTGTAGAGGTTTATCCGAATCCTACATCAGGTGATCTCAACATCAACATGGCTGAGTCACATCTGATGAATGGCTATACACTCAGTGATATGACCGGTAAACCGGTAAGTCACTTAAACCTGCGCAATCCGGTTCAGAATTTTCAAATGAATCTCAACGGAATCTCAAATGGGATTTATATTCTTCAGGTGCGTTCAGATCATCAAATCATCACGAAGAAAGTAATGGTGCAATAAAAGAATAGTAAATTTTCCTCTCTCTAAAATTGCTCTCATGTGTTTACAGGGGGCAGTTTTTTAGTCCGCCACTTAAAAGTGGCGGCAATTCAAAAGTGGCGGCAACTCAAACAAGAATCTGAGACCTAAATAAGGTTTCTTGAGTTACCACTAGTTTCAACTAGTGGGCCAGATTTTTTAATTTTTTTAGTCCGCCACTTAAAAGTGGCGGCAACTCAAAAGTGGCGGCAACTCAAACAAGAATCTGAGACCTAAATAAGGTTTCTTGAGTTACCACTAGTTTCAACT
>JBBSAQ010000030.1:0-50496 GCA_038252065.1 Chitinophagales bacterium | reverse complement strand
GATGCTGTAGCGAATGTAGATTTTCTTTATCTTGGTATCGTAGCGCAAATCCTCTATCACACGACGATCCTGAGGTTTTAGTTTCACACATTAAATATAATCATTATATTTAACTGGACAAATCAAATTTGGATTGGTATATATCGAAGGTGCAATGAATCTTGAATATACAGACCCGCGTCTTACATGGGCTGGTTATGAAAATACTACCGATACTTTTGAAATCGCTTTAACAAGCGGCCATGCAGATCGTGTAGCATTAGAAGCACTTTATGATGAAGTTATTGATTCAGCATCAGCCTTCTTCTATCGAATTTCTGAGAGTGATAAATTTCCATACCTGTATGATGTTGTAAATCTCAATGCAACATCCAGTCTGCTTACCATTACTGTTGAAGGAATTGTGGGAAAAGTCCACAGAGATCCAGCACCGTTTGGAGAAGATGATTATTGGAGTGTTTTTTTTGGTGAAGGTCACTGTGCACCTATGTCCGGAGAAACTGATAATGCTTCTGATAGATTAAATTCGGCACTCAACGATTACTTCACGCCATATCAATGCATTTTTTGGACTGAAACCCACAATGTTCCTACAGCAGATTTAGAAGATTTTGGTTGGGGTCAACTTAATGGAGCAGATCCAAATCCTGGAGATTTTATCGTAGATTATAGAACCTTTTACAGCATTTGTGAACATGGTTCAGATGATTGTGAGGAATTTGTTGAAAATGGTGTGTATTGTTTAAATCCGGATGAAATGAATTATTATTTTCAGTCAATCATAGACATTTATAATGATTACATAGATGATTCGGGAACTCAACTCAGGATGTCACTTTTCGGTTTAACAATGCTCACAGGATCTGATGATGTTAATTACTGGGCAGGAATAAACAAATTTGGCACTCGTTATGATTGTATAGAGGGAAATGATTTCCCATATGCGCTTCCATTTTGCTGTTAAATGTTTAAATAAATTAAGGGTATTCACATCATTGTATACCCTTAATTTTTAAAATAATCAATCATGAAATTATTATATATATTATCAATTCTGTTTGGCTTGCCAATGATTTCAACCAGCCAACAACCCTTTCTCCTTTCTTTAGAGCAACCTGACGTTGATGCCATAGACGATGCAGTGCAAATAGAAGACCGATACTATCTAATCCAGAATCGGTCAAAAAATTTAGAATCAAACTACATTAAAGATACAAATAGTGATTTAATGGTTCTATCTGAAGATGGTACCATCATTGAAGTCATTAATTTAAACGGATTTCGAACAGATTATCAGAGAATACTGAAAGTCGAAGGAGGGGATATATATCTGGTTGGCTATATAAAATCAGATTCGTGTGAGTCCAAAATTGTTTTTTCAAAATTTAATATTTATTCCCATTCATTAGATCATTTGTCTTCCTACGATTTCTGTGATTTTAGAGTAGTGGATATTAAAATATTGAAGGGTCTGTTAAATCATATTTTTCTTGATGTTATTTATTATGATACGGCTGAAGCCCGGATAAACAAGATCATATTTAAGGTAGATTCTTCCTATCAGGTATCACCACTGTTTGAACATGTACCTTATATAGAGATGCTCTCGGTTGATTTTTCGCGCACCGGCTATGTGCTGGCCTCTGTAGGACTTTATAATTTTTATGATGCTGAATTTAATTTCAGGAAACAAAAATATGTAACCGAAAACTATGGAATTGCATTTCATGAAACCCATATTCCCTTTGGCAGGAATTACATCCTTGAACAATATGTACAAAACGTATTCAGCAAACCGGATCCCGGAATCCTGGTGAGACTGGTGGATAGTAACCTGGTCGTCAGGAAGAAAGTAGTCATTTTGCCACCTTCATTTATTGGATTTATGGGTATGCCATTTTATGGAGGTATCAGTATTCAAAATGAAAATGAAATTTGGGCAGCGGGAATGTTTGGATATCAACCTAATACCACTACGTCGATTTATTCCATTACAAAACTGGATAGCAATCTAAACATTGTATGCCAGCATTTTTTAGGCTATGATACAAAGTATACCCTTTTTGGGATTCAAAGCTTTTACAGTGGAGGTGCTATGATTTTCGGGAGTCGGATTAGAGAAGGGTTTAAAAATGAAGGGAAAGATATTTATGCCATCAGGGTGGGTGAAAATTGTGAGCTTCCAGCCATTGTATCAACAAATGGTCCGACGGATCCTCTTTTTTCGATTTCTGCATATCCAAACCCGGGTCTAAACGATCTCACCTTCTCAGTCAATGGTTTTGATCCGGCTTCGTTGCGCGTAGAATTGATCAATGAATCAGGTCAGGTGGTGTATTCTAAAAAGGACCTGACACATTCAATTCAGGTGCCCAATCTTCCGGCAGGTCAATACTTTTATAGAATTCTAAAGGCAGAAAGGCTATTGGGGATCGGGGCATGGGTAAAAGTTAATTAATTCTGATTCATGGTATGCAGGATTCTGCATACCGTGAATCTGTTAATCGTTACATCATGAAATCTGTTCTCTTTTTCCTGTTATTTATAAATTTTTCACTGCACGCTCAGCCCTTTGTACTTTCACTGAACCATGAACCGCTGAATTATAATAACATTACTGATGCGGTTCAAATAGGAGAGAATTATTATTTCCTTCAGATACGAGTTGGAAATTTTTCATATCCATTTCATCATGATTGTTACACTGATCTCGTTATCGCTGATGAAAATGGCATTATAACCAATATCATTAATCTTGCAGGATACAAAACGGAATACCATCGAATACTCAAGGTTATAGATGATGATATTTATCTTGTTGGGTATTTGAAATCAGATTCATGCGAATCAACATTGGTTATTTCAAAATTCAACCTACCTAGCCAAAAACTTGATCATTTATCTTCTTATGAACTTTGTGACCATACGGGTTTAAGTATTATTTTAAGAAATGGTCTGTCCGACAACCTGTTTATAGAGGAATATCATTCAGCAGGTATGAATACCGGAGCAAGAAAACATATTTTCAGCATTGATTCAAATTATGTGATGAATCCTGTAATTGAAGACATCCATACTATTGAGATTTTTTCAGTTGATTTTTCCCGCAAAGGATATTTAATTTCCACCTTATATCTGTACAACTTTTATGATTCAGATTTTAATTTAAGAAAGAAAAAATCTTCACCGGGGACAAATTTTTATTCGCTTAGGGAGACGCACAAACCTTTTGGAAAAAATTACATTTTGGAACAGTCCGTACAAGATAACCGCGGCGCGGATGAATATGGCATGCATGTACGTCTGGTAGATAGTAATTTGGTAGTAAAGAAAAAAGTCACAATTTTACCAGGTACTCCTTTTAATCGTGAAATGGATATGCCATTTTTAGGGGGTATTGATATCAAAAATGAAAATGAGATTTGGGCCGCTGGCACATACGGATATTCACCTATTATAGATTCGACTTTTTATACCATTACAAAGCTCGACAGCAATCTCAATATCATTTGCCAGCATTTTATAGGGGGTGATACCTGGTACTTTTTATGGGGTATCCGGGCCCTGGATAGCGGCGGTGCCATTGTTTATGGCTCGAGAGTGGAAAAAGGGGATAACAGAATATATGGTAATGGATACGCTCTCCGCATTGGTGAAAATTGTGAGCTACCGGCCACTGTATCAACAAATAGCCCAATTGAGCCTGTTTTTTCTGTTTCAGCATATCCAAATCCAGGCCTAAACGATCTCACTTTTTCAGTCAATGGTTATGAACCGGCTTCGCTGCGTGTAGAATTGATAAATGAGTCAGGTCAGGTGTTGTATTCTAAAAAGGACCTGACAAATTCAATTCAGGTGCCAGACCTACCAGCCGGACAATACTATTATAGAATCCTAAATGGAGAAAGGCTTTTGGGGATCGGGGCATGGGTAAAAGCAAATTAATAATCACCCACACTCTGAGCATATAATAAGGGCATACAAATCATCATATGCCCTAATATTTAAAATATTAAAAATGAAATTATCATACCTAATAACAATTCTGTTTTACTTTCCACTGATTTCATTTGCTCAGCAACCCTTTCTTCTTTCTTTAGAACAACCTGACGTTGATGCAATAGGCGATGCAGTGCAAATAGAAGACCGATACTATCTAATCCAGAATCGGTCAAAAAATTTAGAATCAAACTACAATAAAGATACAAATAGTGATATAGTTGTTTTATCAGAAGATGGTGCTATAATTGAAGTCATCAATTTAAATGGATTTCGAACAGATTATCAAAGAATACTTAAAGTAGAAGGAGAGGATATTTACCTGGTAGGATATATAAAATCTGATTCATGCGAATCCAAAATTGTTTTTTCAAAATTTAATATTTTCTCTCATGCATTAGAACATTTGTCTTCCTACGATTTCTGTGACTATATAGTAGTGGATATTATAATACTGACAGGGCTTTTAAACCATATTTTTCTTGATGTTAATTATTATGACACGTTAGAAAACCGGAGGAATAAGATCATTTTTAGCGTGGATTCTACTTTTCATTTATCTCCACTTTTTGAAGATGTTGCTTATGTAGACATGCTTTCTGTTGATTTTTCTCGCACAGGCTATGTACTTGCCTCTCCGGGTCTTTACAATTTTTATGATGCTGAATTTAATTTCAGGAAACAAAAATATGTAACTGAATACGGTGGAATAGCATATCATTCCACCCATATTCCCTTTGGCAGGAATTACATCCTTGAACAATATGTTCAAAATGTATTTAGCAAACCGGATCCCGGAATCCTGGTGAGACTGGTGGATAGTAACCTGGTCGTCAGGAAGAAAGCAGTCATTTTGCCGTCTGCTTTTATTGGATTGATGGCTATGCCCTTTCATGGCGGTATCAGTATCCAAAATGAAAACGAAATATGGGCAGCGGGAATGTTTGGATATCAACCTAATACCACTACGTCGATTTATTCCATTACAAAACTGGATAGCAATCTAAACATTGTATGCCAGCATTTTTTAGGCTATGATACAAAGTATACGCTTTTTGGGATTCAAAGCTTTTCCAGTGGAGGTGGTATCATTTTCGGGAGTCGGATCAGAGAAGGTCATAGTAAAAATGAAGGGAAAGATATCTACGCCATCAGGGTGGGTGAAAACTGTGAGCTCCCGGCCATTGTATCAACAAATGGTCCGACGGATCCTCTTTTTTCGATTTCTGCATATCCAAATCCGGGTCTAAACGATCTCACCTTCTCAGTCAATGGTTTTGAACCGGCTTCGCTTCGCGTTGAATTGATCAATGAATCAGGTCAGGTATTGTATTCTAAAACGGACCTGACAAATTCAATTCAGGTGCCCAATCTTCCGGCCGGACAATACTTTTATAGAATTTTAAAGAGTGAAAGACTACTGGGGATCGGGGCATGGGTAAAAGCAAATTATTAATGGTCCACTCTCTGAACATATTTCTCTGATATAAATTTGATATTTCCAAAATTAATCTATCACCATATCCTCCTTTTTTACTATATTTCTCTCCGTAATTTTTATCAATCGCCGCCAAACCACGAATCGCGATGGGATACTTCAGAAAATATTTAATCCCTAATAGAATGTCTGTCATTTATTCAACATCATAATGTTTACGCTCATGAAAATCTTATCCACATTACTCATCCTCACAGGCATGGTAGCTTTTGCTTCTGCCCAGACTACTTTCACTATTGATAATATTCATGGCTCGGACAATGAGTACTTATCGGATGTGCAATATGCCAATAGCCTATATTATGCACTCAGCATCCATAAAGAATCCAATTCCCCAAAGAGGTTCTCAAGCAGCCTTTATATTTTCAATGATGCAGGACAACTTGTTAACCAGGCACAATTAGGCGAGTTCGGTTATAAATATTTCCGTATCCTTTCTATTTATCACAATAAAATAAAACTCGTCGGCAGCATAAAGACTGATTCCTGCAGTTCCACCCTTGCGGTTTCTGAATACGATATTTCTTCAGGTACACTCACCCATCTGGCTCAATACACTCTTTGTGAAGGGAAGTACGTGCATTCCATGAGAATTGTTAAGGGCCTTGATGATGAAATTTTTTTGGAGGCCGTGTACTCTCCGGATGAAGCAGATCAAACAGAGTTTAATCACCGGACATTATTTTTTCAACTGGCTTCCAATACGATCAATCCCATTCCAAATTTGGAGGAGTATGAAAGTCATCTCTCTGTTGATTTTAGCGGGAAAGGTTATATCATCAGATGGGGTTTCGTATGTGAATATTATGACCGGAATTTCAATCATAGGTATCAATACAATAACAACACCAGTGGATACGTCCAGGAATTAAATTCATTCATCCAGCCTCTCGTCAATCACTATTTATTAGAGCATACACTCTTTGAAGATGTGGATCACAGTAAGAATGAAGAAATAAGACTTATCGATAGTAATCTTTACACAAAGAAACTGGCTGTCATCTCCCCTCAACAAAATAACTATGGGGTACGCTTACCTCTTTATGGTGGTCTTGCATTAGGAAGTTATAATTCCATATGGACATCAGCGAACTTCGGTAATCAATACAATCCTGTTTTAAATTATTTTTCCATCACCCGATTAGATAGCGATCTGAAAATCGTTTGCGATCAGTTTATCGGTTTTGATGCCATTTACAACATCGCAGGTATCACCGCTTTCGAAGACAACGGAGCTATCGTGTATGGGTACAAAATACCTTACGGTTCCAATGTTATGACAGGAGACAAAGACATCTTCGCTATGAAAGTTGGACAGGACTGCGAACTTTCGACAACCGCCACCCACAGCCCAACTGAAACCTTAGTTTCGATATCCGCATATCCAAACCCCGGAATAAATGACCTCACTTTTTCCATCCATGGATTTGACCCTTCCTCATTACGTGTGGAATTAGTGGATGAATCAGGAAAAATTCTTTTCACTCAAAAAGACCTTTCAAATTCTATCCGGATTCCTCAACTTCCCGCCGGCCAGTATTTCTACAGGATACTAAAATCAGAAATAATTCTTGGCGTGGGGGCTTGGGTGAAGGAGTAAAAGGTTGACATTCTACTTGGGCTTCCACTCAGCATGCAAGCTTTATCAATTGGATTAATACCCAAATCAATTGTGTCCCTATTTGATATTCTATTATTCCAAATTTATTATTCCACTTCAAAATTCTAAATTCTAAATTCTAGATTCCCGATTCCCTTCTTCATTCATCATTCATCATTCCCACAATACAAGGTTATCTGTGGTTCTTGACACATGGTCTTTGGTCTATGGTCATTCACTATCTTTGCCTCATGGCAGATTTTAACCTCATAATGCCCAAAATGGGCGAAAGCATCATGGAAGCAACCATCCTCCGATGGCTCAAAAAACCAGGAGACATGGTCGCCCTCGACGAAACCATCCTCGAAATCGCCACCGATAAGGTGGATAGTGAGATTCCTTCCCCTGTAGCCGGTAGACTTGAAAAAATCATTTTCCAGGAAAACGACGTCGTTCCTGTCGGCCAGACCATCGCTGTCATCTCCACTGAAGCCAAAGCCAGCGCTTCACAAGGAAATGGCACCTCAACACCTCCGGAGAAAAAAGAACAAGCTCCTCCCCCACCTGCAATGAAGACAGAGGAAAAACGAGTTCCTGTCACCCAACCTTCTTTACCTCCGGTAGTGCCCTATGTTCCGGTCGCTGCATCGAATTCAAGAGAATTAGTTTCAAACTCAAGCGGTCGATTCTATTCTCCCCTTGTCAGAAATATTGCCTCTTCAGAAGGTATCGCACAGTCTGAACTTGATCAGATCGAAGGCACCGGACATGAAGGCAGAGTCACCAAAAGCGATATTCTCAATTATCTGCAGGACAGATCACAACCATCAGTTAAAAAAGAAACAGTACAACCAGTCAGAGAAGAAATAGCCTCAGTAGCTAAATCTTCAAGTGTAAGCGCAGATGGCGCCACGGAAATTATCGAAATGGATCGCATGCGCAAGCTCATCGCAGAGCATATGGTGCGTTCGAAACACACGTCACCACATGTCACTTCATTTGTAGAAGTCGATGTCACAGACATGGTGATGTGGCGTGAAAAAATAAAAGATAATTTCCGCCATAAATACGGAGAGAAGATCACCTACACACCCATCTTCATCGAAGCCGTCGTCAAAGCCATTCGCGACTTCCCGATGATCAATGTATCGGTCGATGGTGATAATATCATTCTCAAAAAATATATCAACATCGGTATGGCCGCTGCATTACCAAATGGCAACCTGATCGTGCCTGTCATCAAAAATGCTGATGGACTCAATCTCATGGGCCTTACCAAATCTGTAAATGATTTTGCAAAACGGGCCAGAGAAAATAATCTGAAACCTGATGAAATTCAGGGAGGAACATTTACCATCACCAATGTAGGTACATTCGGAAATGTGATGGGCACACCGATCATCTATCAACCCCAGGTCGCCATCATGGCCACTGGTGCTATTCGCAAAAAACCAGGCGTTGTCGAAACAGCCTACGGTGATCTCATCGCGATCAGGCATTACATGTTTCTTTCATTATCTTACGATCACCGCGTGGTCGATGGATTTCTGGGCGGTTCATTTCTGAGAAAAGTCGCTGATTACCTGGAGGCTTTTGATTCCGAACGAGAGATTTAATTCTGCAAAGTCCAACGTGATAAAATTAACCCCCAAAATACCGGTCTTAAGCCTGATCACATTTTTCATGTGTATCACTTGTCCGTCATTCCTATTCGGTCAGTCAGCAAGTTCCAATCTGAAAGACAAAGCAGATACTTATTTTGATGCAGGTGATTACAGATCAGCTTTGAAATTGTATCGAATGGCCGGAACAGATCATTCCACAAATAAAAAAGAACTACTACGGGTAGGGATCTGTCAGTATCAAATCAATGATGTGGATAGTGCTATCAAATCCTTTCAAACTATATTAGATCAGGGCAAAACAAAAGCAGATGTTTTCCTCTACATGGCTAAAGCCTTCCAGGCAAAAAATATGTTCCATGAAGCCATTCCTTTTTATAAATCATTTATTGAAAATTCAAAACCGGATGCTCCACTTATAGCGTGGGCCAAAGATGAATTAACGAGATGTGCCAATGGCGCAAGATTAAAATTTGCTGAAGAAGAAGCCTATATCGAAAATGCAGGGACAAGCATCAATACACAGTATGCAGAATTTGGCGTAAAAAACAGTCCAACCAAAATTGATAAAATTTATTTCAACTCCAACAGAACAAATAATGCTTCATTACAAACCACAAATTATAATGTTGACATCTACAGCGCATCGCTTGTAAATGGCAAGTGGGGAACACCTGAGCCGTTACCCTCATCTATTAATTCAGTTTCATATGATCAGGTGTGTGGATTTAGTAATGATGGCCAGATTCTTTATTTTTTATCCCCTGTGAGAAATGAATTTAAAATAATAGCTGATACATTTTCAGGGCAGGAGGGAGTAGCCTACCAGGGGGTATTCAATGGTCCATATAGTGCTGATGGAGGGGGAACAGACCTTACTTTTTTTAATGACAGCATCTGCCTTTTTTCATCTGACATGGCGGGTGGATATGGTGGTTATGATTTATACATTTCCATTCTTCATATGGGCGTTTGGTCAAAAGCTGCCAATCTCGGTCCGACGATTAATTCATTTTATAACGAACGTTTCCCTTTCCTGACAAAAAACGGACAGACATTATTTTTCTCTTCCGATAACCTGGAAAGTGTAGGCGGGCTTGATATTTTCAAAGCCGTATTTGATTCTGATAAGCTGAGCTGGTCAATGCCTGAAAACATGGGTATTCCATTCAATTCATCACTTGATGATACTGAGTTAGTGTTGACCTCTGATGGCATGACAGGGTATATGACGTCAAATAGAAAAAGCGGATATGGTGATAAAGATCTTTACAGGATATTTTTTAAGCAGCCCGTAAAAGCAAACCAGGAGATATCCTTTGTGCCTACTTTTTATCAGCTCCTCCTTTTGAGAGGAATTGAGGCAGCAGATTCAGAACAACCCGCACGCCCTGTCGAAGTAAAAGAATATTTTATTTCTCATCTTTTTATCGATGACAATGTGGGTATCCTTGCACCTCAGAATATCAAAAAACTTGATATCCTGGCCAATCTTCTGCTGATCTATCCACATATCACCGCAGAATTAAGCGGATTCGAAATTCCCATAGGTCAGCCCACATTCAATTTGTATTTCTCCATCAAAAAAACTGAAGAGGCTGCAGATTATTTAGTTCGCAAAGGGGTCCAGCGCAATCGATTAATGCTGAAAGGATATGGTTCCTCCTTTCCGCTTGTTGTGAATATGGCTAACAATGCGAATAGCCCGGTATTTCTAAAACTAAATCATCGTATTGAGATCGGACTTCATCACTTTGAAAATGAACCTGTGATCACACATCTTGAAAATATTCCCGTCTCAGATAATCTCCGTGATCCTGCCGGAGCTAAGTTTTCATCGTTGCGTCATGAAATGTATTACAGTGTGCAGTTGGTTTCAATTAATCAGATTCTTCAAAATCCAATACTTGAATCTACTCCGGAAATGTTTATCGAGGTCGACAATACACAAGGAAACTATATGTACATGTCCGGCATGATACCAACATTCAAGGAAGCAGAACAAAAATTAGCCCGGAGTATTGCTGCAGGTTTTTCAGACGCTTTCATCGTGCCGTATGTTGATGGCCTTCGTATCAGTCGGGACGAGATCCCAGGCTATGCCACCGAATATCCGGATCTGATTGATTATCTGGCGAAATCTAAAAAATAATTTATCCTCAAATTTCCATTCTGCCATACCGCCCTTCTTCCCCTTTAGCCTCTAATAATATCCTTCCTTTTTAAGGTATTCCGCAATATCTACATCTGGTTTGACCAGATATGTATTAAATCCTAGTTGTTCAGCTGCATCAATATTTTCCTGCACATCATCCATATAAAGCGTAAGAGCAGGAGTCACAGACGCATCGTCCATGACATGCCTGAATATGGAAGGCAATGGTTTTCGATCACCTAAAATGTGCGAATAAAAGGCCTGATTAAAAAATTGTTCCTCAAAATCATTGATGTCATGTGTTCGCCTTAGATACCGGTGTACCCACTCAAGATGAAGTTCATTTGTATTGCTGAGCAGATAAACATTAAAATTATCCTTAAGTATTTTTAGCATTTCGAGTCGGTAGGCAGGTATGCCGATCAGCATTGCATTCCATGCTTCAATGAGATCAAGTGCCTGCACAGACCTGTTACTTTGACTAAGCAGTGTATTAATAAATATATCGGTTGAAACTCTCCCACATTCATACTCAATCAATATTCTATCCACGATATTTTTATCTGCATCTGTTCGAAACAAACTCTTCAACTTGTTGGAAGTCTTCTCTATATCCAGGTCAATGATCACATTGCCGAGATCAAAGAGGAGATTTTGAACTTTTTGTGATTTCAATTTCTTGCTTTTTGCATATATTGATGATTATCAGCATATAATATATAAATGAATAAAAAATTGTTACGTATATTTTGAATTTATGTTGAATCTCCATTTTCATGAATTCACCCTAACTGAAATACCCATACCCTACCATATAAAGCCCTGCCAAAGTGATCAAGATCCCTACAATGATCTGAACCCAATAAACATATTTTCCTTTGATTCCTGAGATGAGTCTCGGTGCTAGCCATGCTTTAGTGAAATCGCCAATGGAAAGAGCTATCATAACCCCACTGTAATACAATGCAGGATTTCCTGTTTCCATGTGCAGGAAAATTGCAACCCCTAACCAAAAAAATAAGGTCACAGGACTCAATGTATTGACTACAAATCCTCCAAAAAATGCCCTGGTATATCCAGTTTGTTTAGGTTCATTTCCGGACAACACTTTTTCGCCTTTTATTCTCAACATAAGTAATCCCATCACTGTCAATCCGATTCCACTGATCATATACATCCAAAAACGAACTGAAGGTTTTTCTGACCATTCTGTAAGAGAAGCCGTCAGCCAAAATGTGACAGCAATAAAAAACAAGTCACTAACCCATGTCCCTGCTGCAGCCCATACACCAGCAGCCCGGTTGACCTGAATACCATATTTGAGAATAATCATTGTGACAGGACCTACCATGACAGTCAGCGTCAAACCTGTCAGAAATCCTTCACCAAATAAAACGAGGGACGAATACAGATTCATAACTCTAGTCTACAATGCTGATTGTAATCTCCCTTCGCCTCGCCTGGTTTCTGAATTCGCATAAGTAGATTCCCTGCCATGTGCCCAGATCCAATCGATGATCCACTATCGGAATTGTAACAGATATACCCGTCAATGTGCTTTTGATATGAGCAGGCATATCATCCGGCCCTTCCATATCATGCAGGACACCAGGTAAGTCCTCGGGTGCTAGTCTTTCAAAAAAAAGTTTAAAATCATCTCTTACCGTATAATCTGCATTCTCATTTATACATAATCCTGCAGATGTATGACGCAGAAATACATGCATCAACCCATTTTCCGGCCACTGTGCTACTGCCTCTTTAACTTCTTCAGTAATTATATGAAACCCTCTTGAAAACGGACCCAAAGAAATAGAGTAATTCTTCACCATAAGTGTCAAAGATAGGAAAGGAAGAAAGGTAGCTTGTTCGAAATATTTTAAACGAACCTGTTGGTAAATCGATACTGCTAATTGATACAGCTATCGATCGGGCATTCATTTGGTAAATGAAAAGTAAAGAATTAAACCTACTTGTGAGAGTGTAAAAAAAAAATTGCGTTCCTCTTCTGCCCTTTCCGCCTTTTCAGCCTCTTTTGCCCATTCCGCCTTTTCAGCCTCTTCTGCCCATTCCGCCTTTTCAGCCTCTTCTGCTTTTTATCGTCTCGGCTTGCTGATGTCCGGACATTGCAAAAACCCGATATAATAAACGATCCCCATTCGCATAGAGTAATAGGCATCTTTATCTCCGGCTACGCCACGTTGTCTTCCGGGTGCACCGATAGGCTCTATACCTAATTCTCCCGATCGGTCTGAAAGCAAAGCTGCAATATTACCTCTTCGCGCAGCTAATGAAATCATATCTGGATAAACCGTACTGACATCATCAAGATAATCTGTAGATGTTTGCCTGACACTGAGTTCGATATTAAAACTCCACTCGTAATTGAAGTCCATTTTGAATCCTAAGCCATACGTCAATGATGGCGTGAAATGCCCGTATTCATCTCCTATTGCCTGACCTTCAGTTCCCATTTGTCTGAGGCCATACCATTTGCCATCCAACTCCGCTCTCGGATTAAAATAAGTCAAAGCAATACCACCAAATATGTAAGGCGTGAAGTTTTGATTTCGACTGCCGTGAATATAATTGAAGAAATTAAATTCAAAATCCATCGAAGCATCTACGAAGTCCGTTCTGAAACTTAAGTTGCGTGCTTTCTGAAATCCATTTTCGGAATACTTATCCTTCCCAATGAGACGCCCGGCAGCCATATCAAAACGTATCGATGTCCTTGTATTGAAATTATACCTGGAGATAAAGCCTAATGAAGGCCCGGGTGTTTTCAACGAATAATTTGGATTGATGTCGCCTATATAATAACTCACACCCCCAAGAGCTCCCAGCTCATACCCCTTCTGACTAAAACCCTTTATTTGAATGATGACAAATAAGCAAAGTAAAATGTATCCCTTCATAATTTAATTTGGCTGTCACGAATAGACTCAAACGCAGTTTACCTCCTGAATCGTATGTGAAAGTCAAAGTTTTGTTTTGCAAAAAGCATACCAAATTAACACCAAAAATCTAAAGATCAATTATTTAAATATTAAATATATACATAATATAAGACAATTTTTAAAATTTCGCACTGTTCAGTAAGAATAACTATCTGAAAATAATCAGAAGCATCCCCTCCCGTTATTCGTTATTCCTTTGTCCTTATTCGTCCTTCCTTCGTTACTCGTTACTCGTTATTCGTTATTCGTTATTCGTTATTCGTTATTCGTTATTCCTTCATAAGCCTGCCAGCTTCGATATCTCCATCATTCGGTCAATACTGGCTCTCCCTTCCCTGAGCACATATTCCGGAAGAATAATCTCAGGCTGCTCGTATTTAAGGCATAAATAAAGTTTCTCCATCGTATTCCTTTTCATATGCGGACATTCATTGCATGCACATGTATTCGTCGGAGGTGCAGGAATAAATTCTTTATCCGGACTTCCGATTTCCATCTGATGGATTATCCCGGGCTCAGTGGCTACTATAAATTGCTTCGCAGGATTTGTTTTTGTATACTTCAACAACTGACTCGTCGATCCGATAAAATCAGCAATATCAAGCAAGTGATCTTCACACTCCGGATGTGCGATGAGTTTTGCATCCGGGTATTGCATCTGAAGACGAGATATTTTTTCATGAGAGAATATTTCATGCACCATACATGTCCCATTCCATAAGATGAGTTTTCGTCCGGTCTGCTTTTGAAGATAAGCTCCAAGATTACGATCAGGTGCAAAAATAATTTCCTTATCCTTTGGTATGCTATTGATGACATGCACAGCATTTGATGATGTGCAACATATATCAGTCAGTGTTTTAAGTTCTGCGGTGCAGTTGATGTATGAAACGACAACAGCATCAGGATGCATCGCCTTAAATTTTTTAAACAGTGGTGCAGGGCATGAATCTGCAAGAGAGCATCCTGCCTTAAGATCAGGAAGAAGCACTTTCTTTGAAGGCGAAAGAATCTTAGCCGTTTCAGCCATGAAATGTACTCCGGCAAATACAATGATATCCGCCTCTGTCACAGCCGCCTGTTGGGATAACCCTAAACTATCCCCGATATAATCTGCTATATCCTGGATAGGTGATTCCTGATAATAATGCGCCAGTATGATCGCATTTTTCTCCTTCTTCATGCGCTTAATCTCCGCTACAAGGTCAAGCGTAGGATCAACTTTGATGTCCAGAAATCCCTGCTTTTGCAAAGGCTTCAGATCAATTTCTTCGGCAATGGTTGTTGTCATATTCTATTCACTAAAATTTATTTTGTAACAATAATACACTATTAATAGTTTGTGTTTTCATTTACAAATCTTCGATTTGCAAGGCTTGCTCTAGTCTTAGGATTAAAATGACAAACACCCTTCATGTGTCTCACACTTCAAGTAACATCTCGTTACTCGTTACTCGTTACTCATGCCTCACCTTATCAAAAACACAGCCGGCACTTTATGTATCTCCGGCCATCCATTTTTTTTCCACTCTCCTATTTTCTTCGTGACAACTATCCCATCCACACTGCCCAATCCTGCAGCAATACAGAAATCTCTGTTGTGATCTAAATATTTCTCAACAGCTTGTACGATCTGCATATTGCGATATGGTGTCTCAATCCATATTTGTGTAGCATCATCACGGTCTGCTCTTTTTTCCAGGTCCCTGAGTTGAGCAGGCAATTCATCTTTCTTTGCACTCAGATAACCATGGAACGAAAATCGTTGTCCTTCCAATCCTGATCCCATCAATGCCATCATGATACTCGAAGGGCCTGAAAGCGGTACAACAATTATTCCCAGCTTCTGAGCCTCCCGAACAAAATGATTGCCCGGATCAGCTATTGCAGGCAGACCTGCTTCAGATAGGATACCGATATCATGTCCTTCAAGTGCTGGTTTTAAAATCAATTCAATTTCCTTCCCCGTAAGCGTCTTCTCAGGGATTTCCTCGATCGAGAGCATATCAATTGCCTTTGGAGGCTTGGTTGCACTGATATATCGCCGGGCAGTCCTGGCTCTTTCAACAATGAAATAATCCAGTGAATGCAGGATCCGGATCACCTCCGGCGATATGCTTTCAAGGCCATTTTCAACAATAGGAGACGGAAGTAAAAAGACCCTGCCTTGCAGTTTGGCCATAATGATATCTTTGGACCTCTAAAAGTAACCTGTGCAATTGACATACAATATCAAGATCGAAGCTTTTGAAGGTCCATTTGACCTCCTCCTCTTTTTCATTGAGCGCGATGAACTTGATATCTATGATATTCCTATTGCTAAAATCACCGACGATTTCCTTGGCTATGTGCATACCATGGAGAACCTCAACATCGACCTCGCATCAGAATTTATCCTCGTAGCCGCTACTCTAATGAGGATCAAAGCTAAAATGCTGATTCCGAGGAAAGACGTAGACGAAAATGGTCAGGAAATTGATCCCCGCGAAGAACTCATTCAGCGGCTTTTAGAATACAAATCCTATAAAGAAATCACCGAAGACCTCCGCCGCAAAGAAGAATCAAGGTCAATGTCTTTTCCCCGGGGAAATGTTGAAATAGAACTCCAATCTCTTGCAGAAGAGGCACTTGCAGATGCCGAATTGGAAAACCTTACACTTTATCGCCTTCTCCAGGCCTTCAAGCGTGTGATGGAACGGTTTGAATATCAAAAGCTTCATCCTGTTCATACCATCATTCAATACACCTTCACGGTCCAGGAAGAACAGGCTTCCATCACCTTCAAACTCAGTCTGAAGCCCAGGTTAGAGTTTATGGATGTCTTTTTAGGTTGCGAAAACAGGATCCATGCCATCATTACTTTCCTTGCTCTCCTTGAGATGATCAATAGCCAGGTAGTACGAATGATAGCCGGTGATACCGTCAATAACTTCTGGATCGAGGCCCAACCTGAAGCAGATAAATCTGAGGAAGAATAACTTAGAAAATCTTCAGAACTAGCTTGGTTTTCACGGGGTAAAATTTCTATCTTTGCGCCACATTTAGACCTTATTTCGATCCTAACTATAAGTATATCAATATATTATGAACGTCGGTACCATTAAGCAGATCATTGGCCCAGTAGTGGATGTTAGTTTTGCAGGAGAAGGAAGTAAAATTCCGGATATCCTCAACGCTTTGGAAATCACCCGATCCAGTGGGGAGAAAGTTATCCTTGAAGTTCAGCAGCACCTTGGAGAAGACAGCATACGTGCTGTAGCCATGGACAGTACTGATGGCCTGATGAGAGGTATGGACGTAGTAGATACAGGCAAGAATATCACGATGCCTGTCGGCGAACAGATAAAAGGTCGCTTATTCAATGTTGTTGGTGAAGCTATCGATGGCATTGGCCCAATACCAAAGGATGAAAACTCCTATTCAATCCACCGAAAACCACCTCTGTATGAGGACTTGTCTACGAGCAAAGAAATTCTCTATACTGGTATCAAAGTTATCGACCTTATCGAGCCTTATTCAAAAGGTGGAAAGATCGGACTCTTCGGAGGTGCTGGAGTAGGCAAGACTGTATTGATCATGGAGTTGATCAACAACATCGCAAAAGGGTATGCAGGTATCTCCGTTTTCGCAGGTGTAGGTGAACGTACGCGTGAGGGAAATGACCTTCTCCGCGAAATGATTGAATCAGGTGTAATCAAATACGGCCATGAATTCCAGGAAAGTATGGAAGCCGGTGGATGGGATCTTTCAAAAGTAGACATGGATGAGCTGGCCAAATCACAGGCTACTCTCGTTTTTGGTCAGATGAATGAACCTCCTGGCGCTCGTGCCCGGGTTGCATTATCAGGTCTTACAGTAGCTGAATATTATCGCGATGGTGACCTTAGTGATCCTGCAGGAGGACGTGATATCCTTTTCTTTATCGACAATATCTTCCGCTTCACACAGGCCGGATCAGAAGTATCAGCTCTCCTTGGTCGTATGCCTTCTGCGGTAGGTTACCAGCCAACACTCGCTACAGAGATGGGTGTAATGCAGGAAAGAATTACATCTACAAAAAGAGGTTCTATTACTTCTGTACAGGCCGTATATGTTCCTGCAGATGACTTGACTGACCCTGCTCCTGCTACTACATTTGCTCACCTTGATGCTACCACAGTATTAAGTCGTAAAATCGCAGCATTAGGTATTTATCCTGCTGTTGATCCTCTCGATAGTACATCAAGAATTCTGGATCCGCTGATCATCGGCGAAGATCACTACAACACAGCCATGGCTGTTAAAGGAATCCTTCAACGTTACACTGAACTTCAGGACATCATCGCTATCCTTGGATTAGAAGAACTTTCAGAAGAAGACAGACAGGTCGTACATCGTGCTCGCCGTATTCAACGTTTCTTATCTCAGCCATTCCACGTTGCCGAGCAATTCACCGGCAAGCCAGGTGCACTTGTACCCATTGACGAAACGATTCGCGGATTTAAGATGATCCTCAATGGTGAGGTAGATCAGTATCCTGAAGCAGCCTTTAATCTAAAAGGCGGTATCGATGAAGTGATCGAAGAAGGAAAGAAAATGTTAGCCGAAGCAGGCAATTAATTCAAGCAGTTCAGATCATGCATCTAGTTGTTCTTACACCAGATAAGGAATTATTCCAGGGCACAGTTACTTCAGTCAATGTTCCTGCTATCGGCGGACGATTTGAGGTATTGAAAAATCATGCTCCGATCGTAGCCGCACTTGAAAAAGGTGTAGTAAGATTTAAACTTTCAAAGGGTGAAACCAAATCGATTCAAATTGAAAATGGTTTCATAGAAGTTCTGCGAAATGAGATTTCTCTTTTGGTGACAGGTGTTTCAGAGGAATAACCATTGGCCCTTAAATCCCCTGAAGGGGATTTTTTAACTGATGATCTTAGAATTATTCGAATTGATGTTCGAGGCCGGTGTTCGAGGCCGGTGTTCGAGGTCGGAGACACTCGAACGTCGGTGTGTTCGAGGTCGGTGTTCGAGGTCGGAGACACTCGAACGTCAGACGGCAGATTTAAATATTAGATATAAAGTCCTCTTTAGGGGATTTAGGGGCAGAAGAAGTCCTCCACAATTCCCACAACTTCACTTCTCTGAGCCAAACATAATTCAGCTCGCTTCTGGCGATGATCCAACCATAGTATCCATCAAGAAATCCTAAACGGAATACATACGCCATAAAAAATCTGGCAAAAGGTTTGAAAAGCATTCTCCACAATTTTGATTTCTTTCCTGCAGCATACAGCGCTTCTGCGGCACGTGTACTATGCTTTTCATTTGTTTGATTTCTGCTGGATATATTTTCATCTGCCAGATGCATCAGGTCTCCATTCAAATGCCCGATTTTTGCATTTGCCAGTGGCTTCATTACATCATGTGGATCTTTCCCTGTGATGTGGATTTTCCTTCGGTCAAAAAATCTGATTTTCCGATCAGGGTACCAATGACCATGTCGTATCCACGTATCACCGATTTTATTTCTGCGATTAGATGTGTACCCATCATATTCAGATGATGTCCTTGCTTGTAGAATTGATGATTTCAATTCAGGACTTAAATATTCATCCGCATCAATCGTAAGCACCCAATCATATTCGGCAAGTTGAATCAATCGCGTTTTCTGATTGACATAACTATCGAATGGACATTGCTCGATGCGTGCGCCAAAACCACGTGCGATATCAACCGTTGCATCAGTAGAATAACTATCCAGGATCAGGATCTCATCTCCCACACCGCGTACTGATTCAAGGCACCTGCCGATGTTTTCTTCTTCATTGTATGTCATGACTACAATGGAAAGCGGCTGGACGTCTGCTGATGGCATGTAGTACGGAGTATCTAGGGCTTCTTTTCGGGGATGTTCAATTTAAAACCTACACTATGTACATTTTCAATTGAAATATCAGGATCATCATTCAGATATTTGCGAAGACGGCTGATGAATACATCCAGGCTTCTTCCATAGAAATAATCATCCTTTCCCCAGATATCTTCCAGGATATCAGATCTCCTGATGACCTGATTAGGCCTTGAAGCCAGGTAATAAAGAATATCTGCTTCACGCTGCGTGAGGCCGCGTGCTGTTCCATTGACTGAAAGATCAAGATTAGGATAATCAAATAAATACAGGCCTACCGTCATTGCTTCTTTCGGAGCAGCCTCTATGACTTTGCGACGTCGTAGAAATACATTGATCCTGAATTTTAATTCTTCGAAGCTGTAAGGCTTTGTGACATAATCATCTCCCCCCAGAAGAAAGCCTTCCATCTTATCTTCCTGCATAGACTTGGCCGTCAAAAAAATAATCGGGATATGCTTGCTTACGCCTCTTATTTTCCGGGCCAGTTCGAAGCCATCTAATTGAGGTAGCATCACATCCAGAAGGCAGATATCAAATTCTGCTTTCCTGAATATCGACCAGGCTTCTTTGCCATTCACTGCGTGGGTCACATCGTAACCCTCCATTTCCAGTTGATCTTTCGTGATAAAACTTAGCGAATCATCATCCTCTACATAAAGAATACGTTCCTTCATCAGGTCTTTATTGGTAAATTAAATGAAAACCGGCTTCCTTTTCCAAGTGCACTTTCGACTATAATATTTCCTTTGTGCATCTGGAGGATTTTTTTGACATAATGCAAACCTAATCCGAAACCTTTAATATCATGTACATTCCCTGAAGGTACACGATAGAATTTATTAAACAAATGTTTTTGATGTGCCGGGGCTATCCCGATCCCCCGATCCACGATGGAAACGGATAAGTCATGCCCTTCATCTTCGGTGATAATATCAATAGGTTTGTCCGCCGGGGAATATTTGACAGCATTATCGATCAGATTATTGATCACGTTGCCGAGATGCGTCCGGTCCCCTTCCACTTCAACATGCTTTGCCTGGTACATGCGATTAAATACACGTCCTTCAATACCGGCTTCTGCAGCTTTAGAATCAAGCACTTCATCTATCAATGTATGCATATTGATCTGCTCAGGTTTGAGTTTAAATTCACCTGATTCTAGTCTGGCAATATTTAGCAATTTTTCAACCTGTGTATTTAGTCGCTGATATTGTGATCTGATCAATTCTGTATATCGCTTCAATCTGTCATCCTGCTGAATAACATGTTGCTTGGAAAGAAAATCACTTGACAACTGAATCGAAGTCAATGGGGTCTTAAATTCGTGCGTCATGTTATTAATGAAATCGCGCTGCATTTCTGAATATCGCCTTTGGTTCAAAATCACCCATATCGCATAGACAAAGAATGCTAATGTGAGTGCCGCTATCAACGCGAGTGTCCATGTCAGACTGGAACTGGTGGTCAGTGCTTCATCCCTCGATGGAAATTTAACGCCAAAATAATTTGCTGAAAGCTCACTATACTTTGGAAGTTTGCCTTCACTATTCACCGGCTTTTCCGGATCAATCAGATTGCAGTGATTACCATATACCATTTCATCATTGGCACAATCATATATAGCATATTCAAATTCAGTATACGCTGATGAACTGAATTGTTCAAAAAGGAAATGTTCAAGAATATTTGCATCAATGACATTATTGAAATTGACGATATAATAATTAGGGGTGATTCTTTTGATAATCTCTCCCTGTGGAAGCGTAACATGATTGAGCTTGGCCATTTTATCAGCTACCTGATAAAGTGCGATGGTGGTCGTCTGGTGAAAAGACTGCGACTCATGACTTCTTTGCTGAATAAGCCAATAAGATTGCATGGCTATAATGCTCAATATGGCAATAGCCCCTAACACAATGACTAAACGGATATTTGAATTACGCATGCGAAGTCAAAGTTAGCTGTGTTTGCAAGGAATTGGGTGATCGACATCACTTAACAATATCCTAATGAAAACACTAATCCTGCACGATCTCTAATCGATTTTATTACTCCTCTAACGTCATTTAATGGCTTTAAGTTTTCATCTATCCAGACTGTCATTTCATCTAAATTCAGAGATAACAGGCATTGTACATCGTTAGGTTTATGAAATCTGGATTTCTCCGAATTAAATCTATTATTCATTTAAATCAAATCGATATGAGAAAGCAATTACTCACAACATTTATCTCTTTTTTAGCCATAAGCGCCATGACCGGCCAGGCAATAAGTCTTCCTCCGAGTGGTGCCAACCAAAAGGCTTCAGTTACTCAACATATTGGCCTTGTAACGGTGACCATTGATTACAGCAGCCCTGACGTAACAGGTCCAAGAGGTGAAGACAGAAATGGCAAAATATGGGGCCAGCTGGTACCCTATGGTCTTACGGACCTTGGCTTTGGACTCAGAACTCCGGCGCCATGGAGAGCAGGAGCCAACGAAAGCACAACGATCAGCTTTTCACATGATGTCCTGATCGAAGGCAAACCCCTAAAAGCCGGTAAGTACGGACTATTCCTGATCGTGCAGGAAACCGGTCCATGGACATGGATTTTTTCAAACAATAGCACTGCATGGGGTGCCTTTTTCTACAAGGAAAAAGAAGATGCCCTCCGGGTTCAGGTAACCCCACAGGAGCATGCTCATACAGAGTGGTTGACCTATAACTTTACAGACAGAGATCCGAAAGAAGCAACACTTGAATTACAATGGGAACAAAAAAGTATTCCGATGCGTATCTCAGTGCCAAATCTTAATGATCTCTACATAGCTCAAATTGACCGCGAGCTTGAAAATTTCCCGGGTTTCACTTCAGCTAATTTTGCCGCTGCTGCCAATTTCCTTCTTACAGAAAATTATAATCTTGACAAAGCACTTGTCTGGGCTACGGATGCTGTGGAAATGCCTTTCATCGGTCAGCAGACATTTACGAATGTCACAACGAAAGCGAATGTTCTTTTGAAAATGGGGAAGAAAGATGAGGCCTTTTCTACATTCCAGTCCGCCATGAAATTATCTGACGCTGCTGCAGGTACGGTACATCAATTGGGACGCACGCTGATCACACAAGGAGAAAAAGATATGGCGTTGAAAATATTCCAAATGAATTATGACAACAACAAAGGAGAGTGGCCAACAAATGTAGGGATGGCACGGGGTCTTTCTTCGGTAGGTAAATATGAGGAAGCCATCAAGTATGCACAGGCTGCGATCTTACAGGCACCTGATGATGTCAACAAAAAGAGCCTTATGTCAATGATTGAAAAATTAAAAAGCAAACAAGACGTCAATTAAATTGAAATAATATTTTCATCATCTATTTATTATTGGTTGAAGCCGTGTTTTCGCACGGCTTTTTTATTTCGTTATTCAACGTTTGAAATAAAAATGCATTGCTATTCAAAGCTTGAAATAAAAATACACCGCTATTCAAAGCTTGAAATAAAAATACACCGCTTTTCGAAGCTTGAGCTTCGAATCCATATTTCGCATCAATCTTATATTCCGATATCATCCTCCAGCAGCTTGCAGCTGCGAATGAAAATCTCGTCTTACCTAAAACGTAAGCCAAGCAGATGACCGAATAGAAACAGATTTTTATTCAACCCCTTCAGGGTTGTAAAATTGTCTACTCCATTAATCCCCGGGTTGCAACCCGGGGCTATTAATGTGTGATCCCTTCAGGATCAGGAACCCGAATAAGACCTCTGATGTCCTTCCTTTTCCTTCGCCTTCGCCTTCGCCTTCTCCTCTTTTTCCGCCTTCGTCGACATTTTAACACTTTTCATCAGGTACCTTGCTTAATTAGTGTACTTTGTTATACATAGTACTAGATAAACAACTTATGTTTGCACCATGAAAATTGATAACATGAAAGCCCAGATGAGGAAAGGTGTCCTGGAAATGTGCATTCTATCCCTGTTGTCAGCTGAAGAAATGTACACCTCTGACATCATTGACAGGTTACGGAATGCCCGGCTTGTTGTCGTTGAAGGCACCCTCTATCCCCTGCTCACAAGGCTTAAGAATGATGGCTTGCTTGAATATTACTGGCAGGAATCAAATTCCGGACCTCCCCGGAAGTATTTTAAGATCACCCCGGAAGGAAATAATTTCCTAAAGGAATTAAGAGATTCCTGGGAAGAAATCAACCAGGCCGTTTCAATCACATCGCAAAACATACAAATCCATGAATAAAACGATAAACATCAATCTAGGCGGTTATGCACTCATCATCGACGAGGATGCATACGATACAGCTCATCATTACCTGATGACTTTAGGCAGTCACTTTGGATCAGATGAGGGCGCAACAGAAATCATGCAGGACATCGAGGCCCGTATGGGTGAGCTCATCAACCGCAAAAAAGGAACGAGGATCATTGTCAACAAAGTTGATGTCCTTGAAGCCATTGCGGTACTGGGAACTCCTGAAGAATTAAAAGACATCAATTTTTCAGAAGGCACTACCCAATCAAAACGTACTACAGGAACACCTTTTACTTTAAAGACCGGAAAAAGGCTTTACAGAGATAAAGATGACAAAGTCATCGGTGGTGTTTGTTCCGGGTTAGCAGCTTACTTTGGTATTCAGGATGTTGTATGGGTCCGATTAGCCTTTGTCCTTCTGACTCTTGCTTTCGGTAGTAGCCTCATCGTATATCTTGTCCTTTGGGGTATTGTCCCCCCTGCTAAAACTGTTTCAGACAGGCTTGAAATGATGGGCGAACCTACTAATGTGAACAATATCGCAAAGGCCATCAAGGACGAACTTGAAGAAATGGGTGATAAACTCCAGAACAAGTTTGAACATAAGTTTGGAAAAAAATTCGGAAAAAAATTCGGCGATAAGTATGGACATCAATCTCAAAAAGAGAAAGCTGATCATCATGATGACGATTCAGATCAAATCCTTACGTCCGGCTTTACATGGAATTACAAAACATGTCGCAATGAAAAAATGAAAGCTCCGTATAACAAAAAAGATTTCGTCTAGTACCAGATTTCGAAATACGTTCTCAGATCAGATGCCCGCTTCAAAAAGATGAAGCGGGTTTTCTTTTGCCCCTAAATCCCCTAAGCTTCGAGTTACGATACTCATCCTTTTGCTAAAGTTCAACCAGGGAACTTGTGAATAGCTTTTGCTAATTGCTAATTGCCTATTGCTTTTTGCTTTTTGCTAATTGCCAATTGCCTTTGTCTATCTTTGCGCCCCATTACAAATACCTATGAGTTTAGTTGAAGAAATTCAAAAACGTAAGACTTTCGGCATTGTGTCCCACCCGGATGCAGGCAAAACAACCCTGACAGAGAAATTACTACTGTTTGGGGGCGCTATTCAGGTCGCTGGCGCTGTCAAATCCAACAAAATCAAGAAAGCCGCCACCTCAGACTTCATGGAGATTGAGCGTCAACGAGGAATTTCTGTAGCCACCTCGGTCATGGCGTTCCCATACAGGGATCATCAAGTCAATATTCTCGATACACCGGGTCACAAAGATTTCGCAGAAGATACTTTTCGTACACTCACGGCGGTCGATAGTGTCATTGTCGTGATTGACGTGGCAAAAGGTGTTGAGGAACAAACAAAAAAACTTGTCGAAGTATGCCGCATGCGACGTACACCGATCATTGTATTTATCAATAAACTTGATCGTGAGGGACGTGACGCTGTTGATCTTCTGGATGAAATAGAAAAAAAACTTGCGATCCATGTTACACCTTTAAGTTGGCCGATAGGTATGGGCCAGGGTTTCAAAGGCGTCTACAATATCTATGAACATAAGCTTGTTCTCTTTCGACCACACAGTAAACAGGAAGAAGAAGACATCATAGAGATTAAAGATGTGCACGATCTTGCTCTTGATCAACATGTCGGCAAACGAGCAGCCGATGAACTACGATCCGAATTAGAAACCGTCACTGCCGTATACCCTTCTTTCGATAGAGAAAAATATCTGAACGGCGATATATGCCCTGTTTTTTTCGGAAGTGCGATCAATAATTTTGGTGTGAAAGAATTGCTGGATTGCTTTATTGACATTGCTCCTGAACCTCTGCCTCGTGAAACAGAAGAACGTAAAGTGTTGCCAACAGAAAACACATTTAGCGGTTTCGTATTTAAAATTCATGCCAATATAGATCCACGTCACAGAGATCGTATAGCATTTCTCCGCGTATGTTCAGGCCGGTTTGAGCGCAATACAAATTATTATCATGTACGTCAGGAACGGATGATGAAATTTTCAAATCCTACTTCATTTATGGCTTCACGAAAAGAAGTCATTGATGATGCCTGGCCTGGTGATATTGTTGGCCTCTACGATTCCGGCAACTTTAATATCGGGGATTCAATGACAGAAGGCGAGAAACTTCACTTCAAAGGGATTCCGCGCTTCTCTCCTGAGATGTTCAGACGAGTCATCAATAAAGATCCTATGAAAACAAAACAATTGAATAAGGGACTGGATCAATTGATGGATGAAGGCGTTGCACAGATGTTTGTCAAGGAATTAAATAATGACAAGATCATTGGCACTGTTGGTGCACTTCAATTTGATGTTATTCAATACCGACTGGAACATGAGTACGGGGCAAAGTGTGATTACGAACCGCTGAGTATTCACAAAGCGTGTTGGATCGATGCAGATCAGGGCACAACGCTACAAGCATTTATAAAGCGAAAAACAAAAGACATTGCATGGGATAAAGACCGGAAGCCGGTCTACCTGGCTGAATCAGCATGGGGATTGAAAATGGCGCTGGAAACTTTTCCTGATATTCGTTTTCATTTCACTTCTGAATTTTAAATTATCAACCTTTGCACATTTTTCGAAAATAATTGTTCTTTTGATTCAGTACCTTAATTCATTTAATCACGAAGCCTCTAAGGAATGTCATACCAGGATCAGAACTATAATAGTGGAAGAAGCGCGTGGGCTGGTGGATCCAGAAAGCACAATATCGGTGCAGGTCTTATCATTGGTCTGTTGATGGCTGGATTTGCTGTCTGCAAATACTATTCTACCTCACAGGTCAATGATGTGACGGGTGATACGCAACATATCACGATCACGCCTGACCAGGAAATAGCTATTGGACTTGAGAGCACACCGGCAATGATTGAACAGTATGGTGGTCTTCATCCGGATCCTGCAGGTCAAAAATTGGTAAAAGAAGTAGGTCAGCGTCTCGTAGCGAATAGCAGTGCAAAGGGCACTCCCTACAAATATGATTTTCATTTGCTGGCAGATCCACAAGTTATTAATGCCTTTGCTTTGCCTGGAGGACAGGTTTTCATAACTGCCGCCTTATTCAATAAACTGGAAAATCAGGATCAGCTCGCAGGGGTCTTGGGCCATGAAATAGGGCATGTAGTAGCCAGGCATGGAGCCGAACGCATTGCCCAGATGGAGCTCACTCAGGGGCTTACAGGTGCCGCAGTGATTGCCTCCGGAGATTACAATACTGCCCAGGCCGCTCAGATGATAGCTAATCTGGTCAGCATGTCCTATGGACGAAACCAGGAGTTAAGAGCTGACAATCTTGGCGTACGCTTCATGACAGAGACCGGATATAATCCGGAAGAAATGATAGGTGTCATGAAAATCCTTGAACAATCCGGTAGTGGCCAGAGTCAACCTGAATTCCTCAGTACTCACCCTAGCCCCGCTAACCGGATTGAAAAAATCAAGGAGGCAATTGATCAGTATAAGAATCTAGGTCCCGCCAAATAGCTGTTTTATCTTTCGGGAACTTTTAAGGGCTTATTTACCATTTTAACGCTAACTAAAACCTAAACAACAATGCTTAACAAATTATCCGGCGGTGGCAACCCAATGTTAAAAAATGGCTTTTCTCAACCTGCATCTACGTCCTATGCGTCGGATGATCAGGGTGTGATGACCACGCAAGGTGCCATCAACAAAACGTTTATACTTTTTGGCATAATGCTGCTGACTGCCTTTTATAACTTTCAGACGCAAAGTTCAGTCCTGATGATAGGCGGAGCTGTTGCAGGCCTTATTCTGGTGATTGTCAATGTATTTAAAAAAGAATATTCTCCAATTATAGCACCTGCCTATGCAGCCCTGGAAGGATTATTCGTCGGCGGTATTTCCGGAATCTATGCAGGCTTTGGAGGTGGTATAGTGATTCAGGCAATTTCTCTGACACTTATGGTCCTTTTTATCATGCTGGTCATTCATAAAACCGGAATTATACCTGTCACAAATCAATTCAGGACCGGTGTTATTATGGCTACGGGTTCAATTGCCCTCCTTTACCTTGTAAGTTTTGTACTGAGCTTTTTTGGCATTCACATTCCTTTTATTCATGAGGGCGGCACTATAGGGATTATTTTTTCTCTTGGCGTCATAGCGATAGCCTCTCTGAATCTTCTCCTTGATTTTGACATGATCGTTAAAGGAGAGCAATACGGAGCTCCTAAATACATGGAATGGTTTTCAGCCATGGGGCTGATGATCACATTAGTCTGGCTGTATTTTGAAATTCTCCGCCTTCTGGGTAAGATGCGCAATTAGAAATTCAACTTACTGATATTAAAAAAAATAAAGGACAGGTCGAGATCTGTCCTTTATTTTTTTATCCAAATAGCATATGCTGTTCTTACTTACCGGGATACTCAGCGAAATTTCGGGGTGTTTCATATAGCCTGATACCAAGATCAAGATTCTGTGGAAGATGAGGCCGAAGTAATTCATGAATGACAATGCAAATATTTTCAACTGTCGGTATCCTGTCAATGAATTCGGGGCAATCAAGATTCAGATTCTTGTGATCAAAACGGTCTTCAACCTCTTTCTCAATAATTACTTTTAGATCTTTCAGGTTAATCAGGATGCCCGTTTCCGGATCTACATGCCCTGTGACCCTAACTTCTACCTCATAGTTATGGCCGTGAAAATTGGGATTAGCGCATTTTCCAAATGTCTCATTATTTCTTTCCACTGACCAGGAAGGAACTGCAAGCTGGTGGGCTGCATTAAAATGGGCCATTCGATATATGGATACGGGATAAGACATAATAGTAAGGTGCGTTGGTAAGGAGGATCAAAGGTACAAATGGCTTTGTTGGAATGAGTATGGGCTAATGATCTTTAATTGAGCAGGCCTGAGGATCAATAAAGCATCTGATAAGCTCCAGGAAGCACACTATCAAAAAAAAAAAGTAAAAGAAGATGAGAAATCCTAACGCTTGCTGAGGCGGATCGTCTTAATAACTTTCCCTCCGGCTGACTCCAATCTGACAAGGTAAATACCATCTGTTAGATCGCCAACATAATATTGTTTCTGCGGAACAGCCTCAAACGATTTTACTTTGTTCCCTACGATATTGAAAAGTTCAATAGTACTTAAACCTGCTATATCGCTTACTTTGAAAAAATCAGTAGCGGGATTAGGGAAAATACTGAGTTTGGCTACGTTCGTTTCTTTGACAGCTGTAGAATTACTGATCAGGATTTGTCCATTGATGACGTACAGCGAATTCCCAAGATCGTCAAGAAGGGTTACCAGATAATCAGCTGATCCTTCTACCTGCAAAGGATTCATATGAATCTGCAATTCAAACGATTCACCTGGTCCTAATAAATTGGGTTTAGTTTGAGGACAGGAATTAACTTCCGGTAGGTAACAAAGATTTTTATCACAGATCCAGGAGGTCCAGGGAACAGGATTGTTAGACATTCTTTTTGACCAGAAAATGCTAGCTGACACGGCGGAAGTATTTGTAACCTGTACATGATAGGACACATCCGTCTGCATTGGATTCCCTGTGAGGACAAAAGTAGGAGGGTCAACTGAAACAGTTACCTGCCCATGGCTAGCCAATGGGATACTAAGGATAAGGGCCAAGAAGAGTAATAGTCTTACCATATAGAGTGCAATATATCAGTTATTTGTTTATGGGACAAGGGATTATCAAAATTTTAACTTTTGATTATCCCTATAAAGATCTGGTATTCGGCGCTCATACCAAATGATTAGTAGAGGATTGGCGACATTTCCTCTACTAATTGGCATTTTATTACTCCCAACAGGATATTTAGAAAGTGTAATTGATTATTTTCGCACTTAACTTTTACACGCTTTCTTAAAATCTCAATTCATGAAAAGAATACTTACCCTTTTATTGTTAAGTGGGCTATTGTACCAAGCCCAAGCTCAGGTCCTGTTTTCACAAGATTTTGAGTCCGGTACACTTGACCCTATGACGGCAGTTGATGTAGATGGAGTGCCGGTCAACCCAAGTGCCCCTACATATTGCGGTCCTACCTGGACCGTTGTTGGAAATGCTAAAAACAAGTTGGTCGTAAGCACATCATGGTTAAATCCTGTTGGTACAGCTGATGATTGGCTTATTACACCTGCGATTTCAATTACTGAGGCGAATACATTTCTCTTTTGGGAAGCGTATTCTCCTGATGCTAACTACAGAGATGGCTACGAAGTGAGAATTTCGACCACAGACAATCAGATAGCAAGTTTTTCTGCTCTTGCATTAAACATCCCTGCAGAATTAACTACAATACAAAAACGAGCTTTGCGTCTGGATGCCTACATAGGGCAAACCATTTATATCGCCTTTAGGAATCACTCGAATGACAAGTACCTACTCTACATGGATAACGTCTCCGTGAGAGTTCTCCAAAATATTGATGTTAGTTTCAAAGGCCTTCAATTTGAAAAATACAATCAGGTTGGAACTCAGGTTACTTTCAAAACCACAATAGAAAATATGGGTGCTGATCCATTAACCTCGATTAATTATTCCTGGTCAATTGGAAATGACACCTATACAGATTCCATTACCGGATTGAATATTGCTACTCGCGGAACTAAGGAGTTAACACACACTTTAAAATATACGCTCACAGAAACTGGTGAATTTCCAATCACTATGGCTATAGCCAATCCAAATGGTGTAGATGATCCCGATCCAAGTGACGATTCAGGTCAGCGTAACTTATATGGATTGGACGAGCAGTTACCAAAGAAAGTCCTTGTTGAAGAAGGAACAGGCACCTGGTGCGGCTGGTGTCCAAGAGGATTTGTAACCATGGAAATTATCGGTGCAGATTATTCTGATGTTGCCATTCCGGTTGCAATTCACAATTATGATCCAATGTTAGTTCCAGATTATGATACCCCATTTTCAAATACGATTGGCGGTTATCCATCAGGTCACATTGACAGAAAAGAACTTGATGTAGATCCAAATAATCCCTCCACAGGAGTCGGATTTATACCTTCTATTGGAAATCTTCAAAACAGAATGGTTCCGGTTCAGGTAAAAGCTGAAACTACTTATGACGAAGCCACAAGGACAGCTACAGTACATGGAACAGCTCATTCTTCCATTGCTACACAAGCTAATACCCTTAGATTTTCCTGTATCATCACGGAAGATCATGTAGTAGGTGGACATTCCGCTACTCAGCTTCAGAACTATGATCAGGTTAACTATTATGCAGCTAATGCAAATGGTGTAATGGGTGGTTTTGAATCTCTGCCAAATCCTGTGCCCGCCAGCCAAATGGTCTACAATTTCGTAGCCCGTGCTATCATTGGTGGATTTTTCGGAACTGAAAACAGTATTGCACCTGAACTTGCAGCAAATGAAGATTTTTCATTTGACTACAGTTATGTAGTTCCAGCAGGATCAAATCCTGAATTGATGAAAGCTATTATTGTCATCATGGATGATGAGACCGGAGAAGTACTGAACAGTGATGCGGTTAAATTAGCTACATTAACTTCAGTGCCATTAGTACCACAAGGTAAAACTGCTTTATATCCTAATCCTGCAACTGATCAAATGACACTTTCAGTTGATTTTCAGACTGGAGATCAGGTTGGCATGAAGATCTATGATACATATGGTCGTCTGATCCAAAATCTTGGCCCTCTTGATTTAACAAACGGAACCAAGACACAGAAAATCAATGTAGCTGATCTTCCTACCGGTGAATACCTGCTTGAACTCAGACACAAAAATTCAGTGACAGCACTTCCGTTTACGAAAATCTAAAAACGTAAATCGGCAGTAACACTGTCAAAACATAAAAATCCCTGATGGTCACACCATCAGGGATTTTTATTTTAGTTGGAAGATGAAATCATTCATTCCGAATTTATTGATTGGCTGAGCCGGCATTTACGCACAAGGTGCGAATGCAGTCGAAGCCACCTTATAAATCTCTTTTCTTCAAAAGCCAATACGACAAAAAAATAAAAATCAAACCCCACGCTGCAGATACCAAAACATCCTGTATCAGAATCTGGTCATCCACATAGTTTAAAACATATCGTTGAAATGGTATTCTGACGATCCTGTTAATGGCCTCTACCGGAAAAAACCACACTTCCCAATTGTATCGATAGTGAAGTATAGCTGTCAGAATTGGTTCAATGCATGCTGTATAGAGCAAGAATAAAATAATAGTCACGCCGCTACGCTGAAACAAGAATGCTGCAAACATCGCCATACAGAGAAAAACAAAAACTTCTAATCCATATGCTGCCACAAATTCAATATTCTGAAATATGGATGAGATGTCTTTGACTGGCGAATAAAGCAAACCCAAAAACAATCCTAGCAGAAATAACAGAACAGCCGATCCAATACTAATCACAACGACCAGCGATAATTTTGAAAAGAGAAATTCCTTTTTTGAAAGCCCATCAATTATATTTTGCTTGATTGTTTTTTGTGAGTATTCCAGGGTCACCGAAATAATGATCATAAATGCCGGTATCCATTTGAAGATCGTGGCCAGCCAGGCAAGGTTTTGCCAGATGTCTACAAAATCAAATATGGGTAGCCCTGATTTTAAAAAATGTTTAAGTATATCATCATTCTTTTGCTTTTCCAGAAACCAATCCAGAAGGCTTTTAATGGAAAGACCTGAGAGCAGGAAACAAAACACAAACAAGCCCAGGATGACAAGGAAGGGCTTGTAGTGCCTGAATTTATAATACTCCAGTTCAATGGTTTTTGTGATGTTCATCTTTTTATGTTGGCGGGCTGGTTGTGGCTATTTTCATTTTGTCTGAGCAGATCAAGAAACTTCTCTTCCAGACTTGACTTTTTTTGCTGGATATAATTGACACTAATATTCTTATCGACCAAATATTTATTGAGTGATGCCGCTGACCAGCCATCTGCAACATTTACCTTGATCACATCCACTCCATTTTCACTTGATGTAATACCGGGGCAGGATTGAATGGCGTCCCATAGCGGCTGATGAGCATCAGCAGATATAAGAACCGTATTCGTTTGCTGCAAGGCATCTGCAACACTTCCGGAATATATTTTCTTGCCGCGTTGTAATACAGCGAAGTGGGAACAAACTTTTTGAACCTCATCCAAGAGGTGACTTGCCAGGATGATGGTTTTATTCATATCACGAATATCCAGGATTAGCTTTCGAATTTCAGCGATGCCCTGCGGATCTAATCCATTAGTGGGTTCATCAAATATCAATACCTCAGGATCGGCCAGGAGTGCAGAAGCAATGGCCAGACGCTGCTTCATTCCCAGAGAATATGTTTTAAAGGGATCATTACGCCGTTCATACAGGTTAACAAGTTTGAGGAGACCTTCTGTATCTGGCTTCCGGATATCCTTGATGCGGCTGTGCACGATTAGATTCTGACAGGCGCTGAGGAAAGGATAGAAATTGGGTTGCTCAAGTATAGCTCCTATTCTTTTCCGAAGTGAAAAATTATCTCCCTTCTCAAACCAGCTGTATGATCCATTTGTGATGGAGATAACACCTAAGACCATTCCAAGAGTTGTGGTCTTCCCACTTCCATTTGGTCCAAGTATCCCGAAAATCTGATTTCTGGAAATCGTGAGATCCAGTGCATCGACCGCGAGAATACGCCTTGAAAAACGCTTTGACAATTGATTGGTTTGAAGAATAATATCACTCATCCGATTGTCAGTTTATTAAGTCCATTAATGTAGACTGGTCAGCCATTTTCAATGCGGATATATAAGCAAGGTCGAGCTGTCCGTCAATTTCAAATATGATGTCTGCAGATTCTGAATCCAGAAATCCCATGTATTGAGATGAAGACTTTGATTCTTTAACCCAAAGGCTGATGCGGCCGTAACCTTCAGTTCTCACTTCCATCAATTGTTCAAAACCATCACCGGCAATACTATTGCTGACGTCCTTAATCTGATAAGTGGAATCTTCTGCGGGAGGCAGGTAAATGGTGATTTTCCTTACATCCTTAATCAACTTATTGAAATCAGGATCCCCTTTAATATTGGCCAGCCTGATCACGCTTTGATATATGTATTTCTTCCTGATGTCAGGATATCTGGCCTCGTGTTTTTCTAAAACAGACTGCGTCTTTTCGCTGTGACACCCGGAGGCCAGGAGGAATACGAAGGGAAAGAGGAAGAGGAAAACCGGTTTCAATTTATCCATGCGTTAAAATTGTGACAATTTCTTTCAATTACATGACAATAGTTGATAAAGAATACATCTTTACCACCAGATAAATATGAAATACCCGTCTTAGATCTGAGGAAAGACGATGCGACTACTGAAAAAGTTACATCTATTTGTACTGAATCCCTGTTTTAAAACGTGGAAAAAAATCAAGGATGTTGTACGTAGTTTGAAACTAGGTACAACATCCTTGATTTTTTCCCTATGAGCCCAGAGCAGCGGCGCCCCCGACGATTTCACTCAATTCCTTGGTGATCGATTCCTGACGGGCCTTGTTATAATTGATCTTCAATTCGGACAAAAGATCATCTGCATTGGTAGTCGCTTTGTCCATTGCTGTCATTCGAGCACCATGTTCGGAAGCATGTGTATCCAATAAAAATTTCTGAAACTGGATCTCGAGGATGCTGGGGACTAATGATTCCAATAATCTATCTTTCTCCGGTTCAAAAATATAGTCCACCTTTAGCTTACTTGCGGCTTCGATTTTAGGAACAGGTAGGTATTGGACAGCTTCAGCAAACTGAGTGGCTGCATTTTTAAATCTGCTGTACGAAACGGAAATGCGATCAGTCTCTCCCTTACTGAATTGATCCATAAGTAACCTGGGGACGACGACCGTCTGATCAAAAGAAAGATTTTCGAATAAGGCCACATAGTCCTTTACGATCTTACAATCTTTGTAATTCCTCCTGAAAAAATCATAGCCCTTCTTTCCTATACAAAGGATCGTTAGCTTTCCGGCTGCACGCTGAGCAGTATAATGCTCTTCTATTTCCTTTACCGCGGCTTTAATGATATTTGTGTTGAACGCACCTGCAAGTCCCCGGTTGGAAGTGATGACAACCATCGTGGCATGTTGTACAGGACGATCTTTTCCAAAATTTATACTGACATCCCCTGCAACAGCGGAGAGTACATTGCGCAACATCTGATTGAGTTTATCCGCATAAGGCCTGACGCGAACGATCGCTTCCTGCGCTTTTCTCAACTTGGCAGCAGAAACCATTTTCATGGCTTTTGTGATTTGTTGAGTCGACGCGACCGACTTCATTCTTTCCCGTACCTCTTTCAGTTTACCGCTCATCAGTTGTTGGTTTTTGTGATTGCTTCTCTGTTATTAAGCTTTGAACTGTGGTGTAAGTTCGCCTGAAAGTGTTCTGAGTGTAGCAATGTCTTCATCAAGAAGTTTTCCGGCGCGAAGATTATCCAGCACTCCGGGGAATCTTGTAGAAAGGTTTGTCAAAAACAACTCTTCAAACTCATTGATTTTATTGACCGGAACATCGCGGAGAAGACCGGTAGTACCGAGGTAGATAATAGCGATTTGTTTTTCAACAGGGACAGGGCTGTACTGAGGTTGTTTAAGGATTTCAACATTTCTTTTTCCTTTCTCCAAAACAGCCGTAGTGGCGGCATCAAGATCGGAACCGAATTTGGAGAATGCTTCAAGATCCCTGTACTGAGCCTGATCCAGCTTCAATGTACCGGCCACTTTCTTCATGGATTTGATCTGCGCATTTCCACCTACCCGTGAAACGGATATACCTACATTGATAGCCGGACGGATACCTGAATTAAATAATCCGGACTCAAGGAATATCTGACCATCAGTGATGGAGATAACATTCGTAGGAATATAAGCGGAAACGTCACCTGCCTGTGTCTCGATGATCGGTAAAGCCGTTAATGAACCTCCACCTTTGATGATGGGCTGTCCATTTGCATCCTTACCTTTCTTCAGACTTTCTGGAAGATCATTCATCTGGCGGGCTATATCATCGTTGTTGATAATTTTTGCCGCTCTCTCCAATAACCTGGAGTGCAGATAGAATACATCACCCGGATAAGCTTCACGTCCCGGTGGGCGACGAAGCAGAAGAGATACTTCACGATATGCAACCGCCTGTTTTGACAAGTCATCATAGATGATCAAAGCCGGGCGACCGGTATCCCTGAAAAATTCTCCAATAGATGCACCAGCAAAAGGAGCATAAAATTGAAGAGGAGCAGGATCTGATGCTGAAGCAGAAACGATCACGGTATAATCCATGGCACCTGCTTCCTGTAATGTTTTAGCTACCTGTGCTACTGTAGATGCTTTCTGACCAGATGCTACATAAATGCAATAGACAGGCTGACCTTTCTGAAAAAATTCCTTTTGATTGATGATTGTATCAATAGCGATGGCGGATTTTCCTGTCTGCCTGTCCCCGATGATCAACTCACGTTGTCCGCGACCGATCGGAATCATCGCGTCAATAGCTTTGATACCTGTTTGAAGCGGCTCGTTCACAGGCTGGCGATAGATAACACCCGGAGCTTTACGCTCAAGAGGCATTTCATATTTATCACCTGCAATTGGTCCCTTTCCATCGATTGGTTGTCCGAGTGGGTTCACTACCCTGCCGATAAAGCCCATACCCACGTTGATACTGGCAATACGACCGGTACGTTTGACACGCGAACCTTCACGGATGTCATCACCTGATCCCATCAATACAACACCAACGTTATCTTCTTCAAGGTTAAGTACAATGGCTTCAACACCGCTGTCAAATTGAACCAACTCACCGGCCTGCGCCCTGTTCAATCCATAGACACGCGCTATACCGTCTCCGACCTGCAGTACAGATCCTACTTCTTCTAATTCGGCAGCACTCTGGAAACCTGATAATTGCTGCTTTAGTATGGCCGATATTTCATCGGGATTGACATCCACCATGATATTTTTATTTAGTGTTAATCGTTATATTATTTAAAATGATACCTGGTATTCTTTACCGGTAAATTGTTTTCTTAATAAATCCAATTGATGAGAGACGCTGGCATCATACAATCTGTCTTCGAACGAGATGACAAAGCCACCGATCAGATCTTTATCAACAGATGTTTTGAATTCAATATTTCCTCTTGTCATCTTACTCTCAATGAGCTTTTTACGAATCGATGAAAGTGTTTCTTCCGCAATAGGTTCTGCTGAAACAACATTGACAATGGAAATATTTTTTATTACCCTGTACTGATTGATAAACTCATGTCCAATTTCAGCCAGTTGAGCTTCTCTTCCTTTCCGGATGATGATGTGCAAAAATGAATTTGTCAGGGGATCAATTTTCCCTTGAAAAATAGCATCGAGCACTTTTTCCTTCTTGTCTGATTTGACAAGCGGGCTTTTCAGGAGGAGTGCAAAGTCACGATTATCCGTGGCCTTGACAAATGATTCGACATCCTTCAATACAATATCAAGCTTGCCCTGTTCGATGGCAAGGTCGAGTAGTGATTTTGCATATCTGGAAGCTATCCTATAGGTTGACATTATACTATTTTAGAATTTCGATTTTCGATTAAATTTATTTCATGGTTGCTGAGCGTAAGTCGAAGCATTAGCTGAGTTTGATTTCATTGACCAACTTATCTACCAGGCTTTTTTGTTCGGGTGTGTTCATTTGCTGTCGAATGAGTTTTTCAGCGATATCGATTGACATTTGTCCAACCTGATTTTTGACTTCTACGATGGCTTTATTTTTTTGATTCTCAATTTCCTGACGGGCATCGATGACTATTTTATTAGCTTCTTCTTTTGCTTTGTCTCTTGCTTCTGAAATCAATTTATCGCCAGTGAGTTTGGCTTCGCGCAATAGTTTAGCTCTTTCTTCGCGTGCTTCGCTCAACAGGCGTTGATTATCTGTATTGAGCTTTGCCATTTCTTCTTTAGCATTCTTTGCTTCATCAAGAGCGGATTGAATATCGTCTGAGCGTTTCTTCAATGAATCTTTGATGGGTTTGAACGCATATTTTCCGACGATGCCCCAAAAAAGAAGAAAGATCATCAGTGTCCATAGCAATAGGCCTATTCCCGGCCTGGAGACATTGAAATCTGCGAGAAAAAAAAGATCCATTTTATTTTTCTTTTACGTTGTTAATTTCTTGCTTTTAGAAGATACCGGCAGCCGGACCAATCGTACGGCAACCGGTATTTTTCTTTTGCACAAATCTATTTGACGACTAGTGATAACACGATCGCGATAAGCGCTGCACCTTCTACAAGGGCTGCTGTAAGGATCATGTTTGAACGGATATCTCCGATAGCTTCCGGTTGACGAGCTATGGCTTCCATAGCTTTTCCTCCGATAGAACCTACACCGATACCAGCTCCGATGGCTGCTAGTCCCATCCCAATGGCTACAATAGAACCTGTCATATTAAAATATTTATTGAGTTAAAAATGATTTTCGATTTTCGATTTTCGATTTATTAATTTCACAATTAATAAAAAGATATTCGTTATTCGTTCCCGCATCTTGACTTCGTCTTCGGCGGGATCTTCGCTGTGCTCGTTATTCGTTACTCGCTACTCGTTACTCGTTATTCGTTACTCGTTATTCGTTATTCGTTACTCGTTATTCGTTACTCGTTACTCGTTATTCGTTATTCGTTATTCTCAATGTTTTTCTGCGTGATGATGCTCTTCTGTGGCGGCTCCGATATAGGAAGCGACCAGAAGTGTAAATACATATGCCTGTATAAAAGCTACCAGCAATTCAATCGCCATGATAAACATAGTCAGTGGCGCAGCGACAAGGACTCCACCAACTACACCACCCATACTTTTTCCCATTTGGCCGAAAACGAAAATCAATCCCACAAATGACAATACTACAATGTGACCGGCTACGATATTGGCAAAAAGTCGCAACATGAGGGTGAAAGGCTTAATAAATACACCCATTATTTCAACAGGTGTAAGGATAAGAATCTTGATGATAGCGGGTACACCGGGCATCCAGACAATATGTCGCCAGTAATCCTTATTGCCATTAATCATCACCACGGAATACGCGACAATAGCTAACACGGCAGTGACTGCCAGATTGCCTGTCACATTACTTCCACCTAAGAAGGGAATCTGACCAAACAGATTCAAGGCAAGGATGAAGAAAAATAATGAGCAAAGCAATGGTAAGAATTTCTCCCATTTAGGTCCAAGGAATGGCTTAGCCACTTCATCCTGAATAAATATAAAAATGGGTTCGACCAACGATTGTAATCCCTTTGGTGCAAGTGATGCACGATTTCTATAGGCTTTTGCTATCCCGAAAAATGCCCAGCCCAACAGCAGGGAAATCAGGATCATGGACAATACATTTTTTGTAATTGAAAAATCACAGAATGATGTAAGTCCACCACCAAATAATCCTCCATCGGCTGTAGTCTGAGCTTCGAGCAGATAATGCTTGCCCAGATAGCAGGCATATACATTTGTTATGGTTTTGCCATCTGCAGTGATGACATCATGGGTATACCCTTCCAACTCAACCTCACCTCCTGGAAAAGATGAATCAGTAATGTGTTTAACCTGGCCTTCATCAAGAACATAGCGATTGTAAGCTTTACGACCTTCTCCATGGCCATAAAAGTCAAAATCAAACTTTTTGGAAGAGAAAAAATCCCAGCCCTGGCCTTTCGAAAACAGAATGCAGGGAAGAGGAAAATTGAAAGATCCTATGTTAAAAACATTTGCATCTGAGATATGATGGTAAGCCGTCGAGGTAGCATCATATTCAGTTTCTTCGACATCTCCATGAAAATGACAGGCATGTGATTCTCCGCCTTCATGGCCTTCCATTTTGGAGGAATCCACAGTGTGATCGGCGGTTTCTTCGTGATTCTCACTGTTTTGCTGGCACAAGCCTGTTGCCGGAAAGGCAAACATGATGGCGATAGCCGGGATGAGCGTAAAATGGACAAAAAACTTACGTAAATCCTTCATTAGCAGAGGGTATCCTTCAATTCAGGCGCAAAAGTACGAAAGTGGGGCTGCTTAGACAAGCCAGGGTTCAAAGTTTTTCCTCATGAAGAAGTAAGGAAACCAAATAATCTTAAGAGAGTGATTCTGGCAAAAGAGTAAATGGCATATTACCTGGCAGGCCAATATAAACTTGGGAAAATGAGGTTTTGCAGAATGAATTTTATAGCGCTTCAAACTTTGTAAATGTTTTCATCGAAATCCCTCATCAACTTCCACTTCCTTTAATTTATCTAATGCTTCTTCACGGTTGAATAGTATTTTTAGCATACTCGTCAGATAATTGAATAACTTTTGACCAGGTAGATGATACATTAGATGTCAAAACGATGCCATATAAATATTCTCTGGCCTTAGCCCTTTTCAGTTACTGGCAAATGGTCATGGCTCAGCCTGTTCATTTTATTCAACAATTAGATCTCCTTCATCCTGTTTCAGGTTATGCACCCTATTCGGACTGCACTGTGGACATGAACGGGGATCAACTGGATGATGTGGTACGTGTCGGCAACAAAGGGATATATATTGACTATCAGCAGTCTGATGGTTCGTTTTCCCAGCACTTCTTTTCGATGCAAATCAAATCTATCCCAAACTGGAGCATATGTGCGGGTGACCTGGACAATAATGGTTACAATGATTTGCTATTTGCCAATGGAAGTGCTGTGTCTTTTGTCAAAGCAAATGAAAATGGTAGCCAGTATACAGAATCAGTGATGCCGGGATTCATTTTATGTCAACGCTCCACGCTTGCTGACATTAACAATGATGGCTGGCTTGATGGCTTTGTATGTCATGACCTCGATCAATCCATCCCTTACCGAAATGATGGGGAAGGCAATATGGCTCCTGACACCAATCTGATACACACAGCTGACCGGCCCGGAAGTTACTCTGCCATCTGGACGGATTATGACAATGACCATGACATCGATCTTTATATCACCAAATGTGAAGCCGGTGCTCCTCCCGGAGATATCAATCGAACAAATTTGCTCTATCAAAATAATGGCGACGGTACTTTTTCTGAAGTGGCTGCTCAGGCTGGATTGGACGACAATGCACAATCGTGGAGCACTGTCTTTGAAGATTTTGACAACGATGGTGATTTTGATGCATTTATTGTCAATCACGATTTTCAAAATCGGCTTTTTCGAAATAATGGAGATGGAACTTTTACAGATGTAATCACTGCCTCCAGCATAAATGCCAATGATCTTGGTGCCCTGGAAAACGCCTCGGGTGATTTCAATAATGATGGGTTTATTGATATTATTTCTGATTTGCAAAACGAATTGTATCTCGGTCACGGCGACATGACATTTACCAGCCAGGATATTCCAGTCACACCAGGTTCCATAGCTGACCTCAATAACGATGGTTTTCTTGATGTACTAAAATTGGGTCAGCCATGGATTAATGATGGAAATAGCAATCATTGGTTGAAGATCCTCCTGCTCGGAATTCAGAGTAATCGAAATGGTATTGGGTCCAGAGTGGAAATCTACGGTGCCTGGGGTATTCAGGTAAGAGAAGTCCGATCGGGGCAAAGCTACAGTCCGATGAGTTCTCTCACGGTTCATTTTGGTTTAGGACAAAGTGAAAAAGTGGATTCATTAATTATTCGGTGGCCATCGGGTATAGTGACCATTTTGAAAAACATAGTTGCCGATACTATGTATTTTATTCCCGAAGCTCCTTGCTTGCTACCTCATACTGATTTGATTATTATCGGGAAAACATCGATCTGTTTAGGTGAAACAACTAATTTGATTGCTCCAGGTGGCTTTTCAAATTATGTATGGTCCAATGGTCAAGTTGGGGCATTGCTTAGTGTTGAAGATGAAGGCAGTTTTTATGCCCTTAACACGGATAGTATGGGGTGCGTCTCATTGACTTCACCTGTTGAAATTTCATTGATTCACGAACAAACGCCTGAAATTTATTCTCCCGATGGTAACACTATATGTTTTGGTGATACACTTTTTCTAACAGGGTATAAAGGAGAGCATTTTTCATGGTCAACAGGTGCATTGGACACAAATGCTATTGCTGTATATGAAAGTGGAAATTATACAGTGACCACGGACGCGCAATGTTTCTCAGGCTTACTTACTTCAGCTCCTTTTGAAGTCAATATTTTATCATCCACACCGCCGATCGTTGGAGATGTGGTCATTCTATCTGGTGACTCTGTTCTGATAACTGCTGAAGGTGAAAATTGTGAATGGTACGATCAGGAGACCGGTGGAAATTTACTGGCTACCGGATCAACATTTCAAACGATGCCGCTCACAAACGCTTCAACTTATTATGTAGAAAGTCATCATCTGTATCCGGGAAATTTTCAGCATGGTGGCAAACAAGACACAACAGGTAACGGAGGCCTGCCCGGGCAAGGGGGTTTTCTTTTATTTGAATCATGGGAGCCTTTTACGCTTATATCTGTTTCAGTATATGTTCCTGAAGGAGGACCTCTCGGCACACGATTTGTACAGTTATGGTCTTCGGATTCCATTCTTGACTTCAAGAGATTTGAACTGCATCCCGGATTGAATGTTTTTGAATTAAATTTCAATGTTCCTGTTGGAAAATTTTCTCTTCGATGTCAGCAAGGCAATCTTTGGAGAAATACAGGAGATCTTAATTATCCATATCCTATCGGTGATGTGGGACAAATAACGACTTCATCTTTTGGAGATAACTATTATTATTATTTCTACGATTGGAAAATTCGTACCCAGGAATTTGAATGCATTTCTTCCAGAACGGAGGTCAATGTGATTTTATCGGGAGTTGAAAAAATGGATTTAAGTTCAGAGGTAAAAATGTTTCCAAACCCTACATCAGGATCTTTAAATATTGATCTCGGAGACAACCTCACCGGAGGATGGAGAATAATAGATAGCTATGGCAAGGTGGTAATGAGGGAAGATCATCTATATGCAGATGTTATTCAAATCAATCTTGAACCATTTCCTGCAGGTCTATACTTACTCCAATGGTATAGTCATGGCATTGAAAAGTGTGGAAAAATTGTTAAAGTTGATGCCCGTTGATTTGCCTACTGGACACAGGTGAAATACACCGACGGCACATTAGGTTTCTACAAAGGTGATGTGACCATTGTACGATAAGGAGAATAAAAGGTATCTTTTTTTACCTATGGCATCTACCTCGCATATGCAATAGCCCTTTTCTCCATGAACAGTTGTTGCTGAAAAACCAAAATCATTGGGTCGCAGAATACTCCCACCGGGGAATACCTGAAAGAAATCCTGCAACTATAGCATTTCTAATCTTTTAACTTCTTTTCTAGGTAATACATCCATTCAGGACTCTTTTTAGCCTGCTCGGAGCAACTCATTAGTTCAGGGCCTATTTAAGTTCCAATTTTGGTAGGTGCTCACAAGAAAACAAGATGGATGTCACTAAGAAGGGTGAGAGCGTCATTTTAAATCAAGGGATTTTAAGACATATTTGCATACAGCATTAAAATTCAGATCTATCGATATTAATACTCACAGCGATATTAAAACTCGCTATTTATTTTTACAGACATCTTACTTTATGAAGAATTGGAAATTTAAATTCATAGCCGCACTTTGCCTCTCGATTTTACAAGTTAAAATAGCTTACACACAACAGGTCAATTTTACACTTGACACTTTTATAATTAAGTCCATCGCTGAATTAAATTATAGTTACTGCGCAATGGATATGAATGGTGACTTCCTTGATGATATCGTGCGCGTGAGCGAAAGTGGCATTTACATAGATTATCAACAGACAAATGGCCAATATGAACATATAAAATATCCGTTGATTGTTCAGGCAGTACCCGATTGGAGTATATGTGGAGGTGATATAGACAATAATGGATTTAATGACTTGCTCTTTGGAAATACATTCGCCGTTTCAATAGTTATGAGAGCGGATACAGGAAATGATTATATTGAAAGTGTTATCCCGACACCGATCTTCTCGCAGAGAACTACCATGTTTGATATCAACAACGATGGTTGGCTTGATGCCTTTGTCTGTCATGATGCCGGGCAATCTCTTCCTCTCCGTAATAATGGTGAAGGAGTCTTACTGGCCGATTATTCAATATTACCCACAGCAAATTTACCAGGAAATTATTCAGCTATCTGGACAGACTATGATAATGATGGTGATGGTGATCTATATATTTCGAAATGTGATCCTTTTGCTCCACCGGGAAATATCAACCGCACAAATCTATTGTACCGCAATAACAACGACGGTACTTTTAGTGAATTAGGTGCTGTAGCGGGTATAGACGATAACGCCCAATCCTGGAGTACTGCATTTGAAGATTTCGACAACGATGGCGATATGGACGCATTTGTCGTCAACCATGATTCTCGTAATCGTTTTTATCTCAATAGCGGCGATGGAACTTTTGTTGACATTATTGACCAAACAGGAATAGATCCAAATGATTTAGGCGCGTTTGATAATTATGGAGCAGATTTTAACAATGATGGTTTTGTAGATATTCTATCCGGTCTAACCAAACAACTTTATATCAACAATGGTGACCTGACTTTTACCGGTCAGAATGTCCTGGTACCTGGTGGAGGAGTTGGAGATTTCAATGCTGATGGTTTTTTGGATATCATTCGCGGCCCCTACTTATTGATAAATAGGGGAAATGCAAATAAGTGGCTGAAAATTAATCTACGCGGCATCCAGAGCAATAAGAACGGGATTGGAGCGAGGATTGAAATGTATGGCCAATGGGGTAAACAAATTCGTGAAGTTCGTTCAGGCCAGAGTTACAGTCCGATGAGTTCATTGACGACTCATTTTGGGTTGGGAAATGCAGATAGTATAAATAAAGTCGTTGTCAAATGGCCTTCCGGAGTAGTTACCGTAATAAATGCACCACAGGTAAACAGTACATTATTCATAGAAGAAGAACAATGCATTTTACCTCCCTTTCAAATTACGTATAATGGTAATGGGAATTTATGCCCAAACGATACTGCATTTTTAGTAGCAGACCACCCAGGACATATTTTTTGGAGTAATGGACAATTCGGACCAATTGATACGATAATCAACCCTGGCAGGTATAGTGCAACTGTGATAGATTCATTTGGTTGCCTTGCTTATTCAGATACTATAAAAATTGCTGAATTAACATTTCAGGGCCCTGTGATTGCTGATACTACTATCGGTGTTGGCGATTCAATTTTACTTTTTGCAACCGGGGAAAATCTATATTGGTTTGACCAGGTCGCAGGAGGCACATTATTAGATACGGGCGCCTATTTTCAAACTCCTCCCTTATATCTTCAAACCATTTATTATGTGGAATCACACTTTGAAGATTTAATCACTCATAAGATTTGTGTTTCAGCAAGGGTTGCAGTTCATGTGAACATCATTTTATCTGCAACTGATGATACCTATTTTTCATCGCATTTTCTTGTAGCGCCAAATCCTATATCTGAGGAATTCGAATTGTTGCAAAAAGGCTATTCTCCCTGGTCAAAATTATCCGTAAATGTGGTGAATGTTTTGGGAGAAATCTCAGTTCAAAAGATTTTTTATCCGGGTCAACCTTTAAGAATTAATCTAGAACACTTGCCATCAGGGATCTATACACTACTGGTGCAAATTGACAAATCAGTTGTTGATAAATCTCTTATAGTAAAAATAGATTAACGTTTTTTCCAATTCAAAATGAAATCATACTGCTATTTGAGAATCAGTGATTTAGATCCTTTAAAAAAAAAAATTATTCGCATGAGTTTCAGCATCATTTACCAAGCCAATAAGCATTTGTTATCCCTTATCACAATTATTCTATTAATACTTCCAAGTATCAATAGAATATTTGCACAACCTTGTGAACATACCGTAATTATACAAGCAGATCCTGCAGGACCCTATTGCATAGGACAAACTATAACCCTTACTGCAATAGTTACAGGTATGAATGGGCCATTTACTTATATATGGACTACTGGTGTTACCACTCAAAGTATAAGTTATACTATGCAGAGTTACAACTACGTCGAAGTAATCGTTTCAGATCCCAGCGGATGTCATCCAAAGACTATTTTTAACGTTGCACCATCTCTATTTTCAAATGGGTTCACAACACCAGGTATTGTGTGTGAAGGAGATAGCCTATTACTCGAGCCAAATTTTGGCGGATCGGAAAGTTCTGATCTAACTTATCTTTGGAACACAGGAGCAACGACTTTGAATATTATAGTAACCACTGAAGGTGTTTATTCAATTACAGCTACCAATCCTGTGACAGGATGCACTACAAGTTTTGGAGCTTTTGTATCATTTGGCACATCTCCTCCTCCAGCCACTATTAACGGACCATCAACTTTGTGCAGCGGTCAGAATGCGACATTATCAGTAAGCGGTGGTGCTTACACATCTTATATTTGGTCACCTGGTTTACAAACCACTTCCACCCTAAATATTAATCAGCCAGGTACCTATGCCGTGACGGTAGGGTGGGATGAAAATAGCTGCACAAGTACAGCTGAAATTGTGATAGCTTCGGGATTCCTTCTTCCTCCAAACCTAACCGGACCTACTTCACTTTGTCCCGGACAGAACGGTTTGATCGTAATAACCAATCCAACGGAGTACACTGCTTTTTCCTGGAGTACAGGTGGAACTTTATCGTCTATAACCATTAATAATCCTGGCACCTATTCAGTCACAGTCACTGAATCAGGTGGCTGTACAGCTATAGGTAGTGTAACCGTGAATAGTGGAAGCTCCAATATCACACTTAGCAGCATTGAAAGCTCTGTCACATCTTGTACTTCGCAAAACGGAGCGATAAACTTGACAGTTTCTCCATCCGGAACGTATACATATGACTGGTCAAATGGTGCCACAACACAGGATATTACTAACCTTGGCATCGGAACGTATACGGTTACAGTCTTTGATGCGGGTGGCTGCACATCAACTTCATCATTTATTGTGACATCGAATGTGATTTTACCCAATCCTACTACAAATGTTACTTCGGCTTCATGCGGCCTTAACAATGGTGCCGTAGACCTTAGTGTTACTCCTTCAGGAACATACATATATTTTTGGTCGAATGGTCAAACGACAGAGGACCTTACTAATATATTGGCGGGAACTTATTCAGTAACCGTGACATCAACAACTAACGGTTGCACTGCTACAACGAGCGTACTTGTTCCAAACATCAACACCAATATCAATATCACAGGAAACACTACCCCACTTAGCTCATGCACTGCCTCCAATGGTGCAATTGATATCACTCCTGCACCTTCTGGCGTTTATACATTTGTTTGGTCTTCCGGTGAGACAACAGAAGATCTCACAAATCTTTCCGCAGGCAATTACACGGTCACAGTTTCATCGAGCACAGGCTGCACCGCAATAGCAACATACAGTGTTGTCAACAATACTACTTCCCCTGCTCTTGTTGCTACACCCTCACCTGCTACTTGCGGTCAGAGTAATGGAGCAATAGACCTCAATGTCACACCTACTGGCACGTACACATATGTCTGGTCAAATGGTGGTATCACAGAAGATCTCATTTCTATTACTGCTGGCAATTATTCAGTAACGGTTACTTCAACTGATGGGTGCACAAGCATTACAAGCATAACTGTTCAGGACAATTTAATTTCTTTCACAATATCCGGAACAACATCTCCCAACACATCATGCATCAATCAAAATGGTGCCATTGATATCTCTGTCAGTCCAGTGGGAATATATTCTTATACATGGTCTAATGGCGCAACAACAGAGGACCTCAATAATATTCCGGCCGGAGTCTACAATGTTACTGTCACTTTCGGATTGACATGTATAAACACACAATCGTTTGAGGTATTAAATAATCTAACTCCGATCACTTTATCCGGAAATACAACTCCCAATACATCATGCTCTCAATCCAATGGAGCCATTGATATCACCATCAGTACCCCTGGGTCCTTCACGTATCTATGGTCCAATGGCGAGATCACTGAAGACCTTCTGAATTTAACCGGTGGAACATATAGTCTCACAGTGACCGGAAGTAATGGATGTACTTCCACTGAAATATTTGATATCATCAATACCAATTCTAATTTTTTACTGAACGGATCTGTCCTTCCAAATACTTCATGCGCTTCACCAAATGGTAACATTGATTTGACGCTTATACCCGCCGGGTCTTATTCATTCATCTGGTCCAATGGAGCATCAACAGAAGATTTACAAAATTTATCTGCAGGAAATTATATCGTTACCGTATCGGATATTAATCAATGTGCTCTAGTTGAAGCTTTTTCAATTCAGGACAATCTATCCTATCCGATTATTTCTTCTCAGGTCACACCTTCTACCTGTAGCATTAGTAATGGTGCCATTGATATCAGTATCATACCCGCAATTGGAAATTCGTATTCCTGGTCAAATGGGAGTGCAGTTGAAGATCAATCAAATCTTCAGGCTGGAAATTATTTCGTCACTGTAACCTCTATAAACGGATGTATGTCAATCGACACTATTGCCGTTGGAAATCAAAATTCAATCTTCACTCTGGATGCTTTGACGATGCCGAATTCATCATGCATAAATAGTAATGGATCTGTCGATCTGTCCATCACACCTTCAGGGACATATTCATATATATGGAACAATGGTGCAACAACTGAAGACCTCCTGAATATGGCTGCAGGATCATATACTGTGACAGTCACCGATATCTTAAATTGTTTTACATCGGATACCTTTTTTGTGACTGAAAATATCTCAATACCAATTCTTTCTGCGAATATCACTTCCGCCAATTGTGGTGCCAACAATGGGGCCATTGATCTGATCGTCAATCCAACAGGTAACAATATTTTCCTGTGGTCGGATGGAAGTACTGCAGAAGATTTAACCGCCATATCTCCCGGAAGTTACAGTGTCATCGTAACAGATTCAACGAACGGATGTCAGGCTTTGGACACCTTTACTGTTCAAAATATTAATAACAATTTTTCCCTTTCGGCCACTACTGTTCCAAACACATCATGCCTGAGTCAAAATGGATCTATTGACTTAACGATTACGCCTTCCGGTACTTATACATTCATTTGGTCAAACGGAAGCACTTCCGAAGACCTCAATTCTCTTAACGCAGGCTCATATACGGTGACAGTGACAGACAATGCATCTTGTTCTTCATCAGCGATATTTATTATTGGCAACATTACACCCATCATCACTATTTCAACAGCCATTACACCATCGACATGTGGAAACAATAATGGGGCTATTGATCTGACTCTATCTCCATCGGTTGGGAATTCCTTTCTTTGGTCAAATGGAGCTATCACAGAGGATCTTCAAAATGTATTGTCAGGAATTTATAGCCTGACCATAACAGGTAGTAATGGTTGCATAACATCAGATACCGTTCTCGTACCTGATATCGGTTCATTTATTTCTTTGTATGCCCTTCCTACAGCAAATACAAATTGTATACTGCCCAATGGTTCTATTGATCTCTCCGTATCACCGACCGGAATGTATACTTACTCATGGTCAAATGGTTTTTCAACAGAAGATCTGACAAATCTTTCACCTGGAAACTACATTGTGACCGTTTCAGATAATAACGGTTGTTCTTCTTTAGGATCATATACGATAGAAGATCAAACGATATCATTTGCAATCAGCGAAATTATTTCACCCTCAACCTGTGGTCAGAACAATGGACAAATTGATCTTAATATTACCCCTGTCGGAAATTATCAATTCATTTGGTCCACCGGTGACACGATTGAAGATCTTCAGAATATTGCTTCAGGAACTTATTTCGTAACCGTCACTAGCGACAATGATTGCACTGCTAGCACAACACTATTGGTTCCAAATACAAATTCCAATTTTTCCGTTTCGGCATCGACTTCAGACAATACATCCTGTACGACTTCAAATGGTGCGATCAACTTAACTGTGGCTCCATCCGGAACCTACACTTTCATATGGTCCAATGGCGCTACATCGGAGGATCTGCAAAATCTTCCATCAGGTATTTATACTGTTACGGTTACTAACATTTCCAACTGTTCTGCCTTTGGCTCGTATATCCTTGTTGATAATGTCGTTGATCTGATTGTGGAAGAAACGATCACCCCTGCACTGTGTGGTGATGAGAATGGACGTATTGATCTGAACGTGACGCCTCCTACAGGTAATAGTTTTATCTGGTCAGATGGTACAACTACATCAAACCTGGAAAACATTTATCCGGGACAATATAGTGTCACGGTTACGGGGCAGAACGGTTGTACTTGGTCCTCCGCATTTACAATGCCGGGAAATGAAAAATTGGAGCTCACTATCGAAGCAGACGCCATTCAGAATGGTGATGCATCTGTGACAATCAG
>JBBSAQ010000029.1:0-50498 GCA_038252065.1 Chitinophagales bacterium | reverse complement strand
TTTGTCCAGCCTGATCATGAGCTGTGACGGGTAATGAAATAGTCAAAGTTTCGCCCGGCGTTCTCAAAGAGTCCAATTGAAGTTGTACCTCCTGACCGGAACTGCAAAAATAGTAACTTTTACCTCTTACTTTTTTTAAAAATTTACATTGCATACCTATTAAAATATACTTTGTATTAGTTCCTGATACATAGGCATATACAAGAGCACCTGTGCTCAATTCTGCTGCCATCCCCATCACCGCCCAGAAAACAGACCCAAAAGGATTCCGAATCCAGAAGCGATCTTTCAGCATCACCCTGCACCCTTTTTCATCCAAAGATTCGATCACCATACCCGACATCAACCCCATCGGAAGTCTCTTCAACATCCACATTCTCATCTTCCATGGAGTTGTTAATTGTTTTGCAAGGTTTTTGTTGAAAGACATAGGGATGTTCGATTTTCGGTTTTCGGTTTTCGATTTTCGATTTTCGATTTTCGATTTTCGATTTTCGATTTTCGATTTTCGATTTTCGATTTTCGATTTTAATAACCAACCAGGACCATAGTTGTTGCTTTAATCACAAATAAAAACAAATCGAAAATCCAAAATCATTTTAGTCTTTTCCTCAGCGCCATCATCTCATCTCTGTATTGCGCAGCGGTAATAAAATCCAAATCTTTAGCCGCATCCTTCATCTTTCGTTCTGTATCCGCCAGCATTCGTTCTACCTGATCACGGGACATGAAGGCAAGCACCGGATCAGCCGCCATTGAGGGTTCCAACTCTCTGTCCACATAGGCTTTCTTATTGCCTTCTCGAACATCAAGAATTGATTTTCTGGCTAATATTTCTTCTCTTGTTCTGGATATTGTAGTAGGCGTGATGCCATGCTTTTCATTATACGCCATTTGGATGGAACGTCGTCGATTCGTTTCATCAATTGTTTTTTGCATCGACTCGGTGATCTTGTCGGCATAGAAAATGACCATTCCATTCGAATTCCGCGCTGCCCTTCCTGCGGTTTGTGTCAGTGAGCGGTCATTGCGCAGAAATCCTTCTTTGTCCGCATCGAGTATGGCCACTAAAGAGACTTCCGGAAGATCAAGCCCTTCTCTCAACAAATTGACACCTACCAACACATCGAAATCACCGAGCCTGAGATCCCTTAGAATTTCTACACGTTCCATCGTTTCGACTTCGGAGTGTATGTATTTACACTTGACATTAAGTTTGATAAAATACTTACTCAACTCCTCAGCCATTCGTTTTGTCAGTGTGGTGACCAATACACGTTCATTTGATTTTACCCGCTCATTGACTTCATCCAGCAAATCATCAATCTGATTGAGGCTGGGCCTGATTTCAATTGGCGGATCAAGCAATCCGGTCGGCCGGACTATCTGCTCGACAAGCACTCCCCCAGTTTGTTCCAATTCATAATCCGCAGGTGTGGCACTCACATAGATGACCTGGTTGATCAATCCTGTAAACTCATCAAAATTCAATGGCCTGTTATCAATCGCAGATGGAAGCCTGAATCCATAGTTGACAAGATTTAATTTCCTGGCTCGATCACCGCCCCACATACCCCGTACCTGGGGCAACGTCACATGGCTTTCATCGACGATCATAAGATAATCTTCCGGAAAATAATCGAGTAAGCAAAAGGGACGTGTGCCCGGCTCTCTACCATCAAAAAATCTACTATAGTTTTCAACACCGCTACAATACCCAAGCTCACGGATCATTTCAAGATCAAAATGGGTGCGTTCATGAATACGCTTGCTTTCAAGATATTTTCGCTCGCGTGTGAAATATTCTTCCTGCCTGAATAATTCATCTTCAATATCGCGGATGATGAATTTGAGCCGGTCCCGGGGAGCTACATAAAGATTTGCCGGAAATATGGCTGCATGTTTGAGCGGTTCCTGACGTTGCCCGGTATGTACATCTATGATATCTATCTCTTCAATTTCATCACCATAAAACGTCACCCGATAACCATAGTCTACATAAGGCAGATGAATATCGACTGTATCACCTTTGACTCTGAAATTAGCTCTGGCAAGTTGGCCTTCCGTACGGCTATACAAGCTTTCCACGAGGCGATAAAGAAAACTATTGCGTGATATTTTTTCTCCTGTCTGTATCCGTATAATTCCTGCTTTATAGTCTTCCGGATTACCCATACCGTAGATACAAGAAACTGAAGCTACAACGATGATATCACGGCGACCTGACAATAGGGATGAGGTTGCCCGCAGACGAAGCTTATCTACTTCTTCATTGATCGACAGATCTTTCTCAATAAATGTATCTGAGACAGAGAGATAGGCTTCGGGCTGATAATAATCATAGTAGGAGACAAAATATTCAACCGCATTATCCGGGAAGAATTCTTTGAACTCACCATAGAGCTGTGCTGTCAGTGTTTTATTGTGTGTAAGCACAAGAACAGGACGTTGTACCTCCTGAATAACATTAGCTACTGTAAATGTTTTTCCTGATCCGGTGACACCGAGCAACACCTGGCTTTGCTCTCCTTTCCCAATACTTTTGACAAGCTGGCGAATGGCCTCCGGCTGGTCTCCTGTAGGTTGATATGTGGACGTAAGTTTAAATGACATCGATTGGCAAAAGTAGGGTTTGGTGAAGTACTTAACGATATCGTTTAACCATTTAACCGGTCAATCGTTTAACCTGTCTATTTTTTTCCGTTATAAAACGAAATCGTCAATCCATACCTGACCCATTTCTCATCACTGGCACCGGTGTCTGTATGCAGGATATCGGATAAGGGCTTGAGATCATAAAATTTTGTAGGCAAAATGACAAATGGTTGCAGCGCAAAATCAATACCTGTATCACCCTTGATCGTCACCATCAGGTATATTTTGAAGGCCGTCATATGCTGGGTATTGCTGAATGAATGTTTCGTCAATCCTTCCTCGTACTTAACCTTATAGAACTGAAAAAGCAGGTCCGTTCCTATGCCAAAGGATTCATTGCCCAACTGGTAACCTACAGCCAGACTATTCACTGAATACCTAAGATTGTCAGTGTATTTATTGATGGATCCGGGTATTAAGCCGGTGGCCTTGAATGACTTGGTAGCTCCCTGGTAGGTCAATTCGAGGGCATGGATGCCTCCTTTCAAACGAAGACCTGCTTCAAATCCATGAAGCCAATCCAGGTCATGAAAACGGGAAATATAGGATTGAGACTGATTAAAAGAAGATACCACCCGATGCAAAGCCGGTGTAGATAAAACTGAAAAGCTATAACCTGTCTTCAGGTTAATCTGAGCATTAGCTGGCGAGGGAGAAAAACCAAAAAATGCCAAAAGCAAGATAAAAATTGCTCTAAGGCAGACCATTGTTGGTGTTATTACTGGCAGAAAGATAATTCTGTTTGTGGTGAATTCCAAATCCGATGTTGCCACACAGTCACCATCCGCTTATCTTTATCCGCCATGGCGAAAACGACAATCAAGAAAAAAACGGCTAAATCCAAAAGTAAATCCCTTTCTTTTTCAAACCTGGATTTCACCCCTGGCTTCTGGCAAAGGCATTGGAGGGAAGCCCTGATCATACCGATCCTGGCGTTTGCATTGTACTGGATTTGTTTGCCGTATGGCTATGTCCTTGATGATCAGATAGTCATCACAGGCAATGAGTATACAAAAAAGGGCGTCCATGGCATCTGGGAAATCCTGAGTACAGAGAGTTTCTCAGGTTATTTCCATGGCCAGCAGGACCTCGTGGCGGGCGCCCGGTACAGGCCACTTTCTATCATCTCTTTTGCTATCGAACAATCCGTTTTTGGTGACAACCGGATCGAACGACATTTTATTAATATTCTCCTTTATGGCTTGATAGGATTGCTCATTTTCAGAGTCCTGTCCATTCTTTTCCCCGAAAAAGAGGCTAAGAACTGGCTGGTGTCCATTCCATTTTTAGCAGTCATACTCTACATCCTCCATCCCGTTCACTCTGAAGTTGTAGCTAATATCAAAGGAAGAGACGAGATCATGACGGCCTTAGGTGCAATGGGGGCACTTTATTGTGTGCTTCGATACCTCTCATCCGGGAAAATGAATTGGCTCATCCTTAGCGGAGTCGCGATGTTTCTTGGCCTGATGGCGAAAGAAAATGCTGTCACCTTCCTCGCTATCATCCCACTCACGATGTATTTTTTCACGAATGCCAAAGCGAAAGATTACATCATTGCCCTTATACCTTCTTTGATCGCATTTAGTATCTATATGATCATCCGGACCAATGTCATCGGATATGTATTTGATAGTGGCAAAAAAATCACCGACCTGATGAATAATCCGTTCATCGGGATGAATACGGGTGAACGATACGCTACTATACTTTACACCCTTGGTCAATACATCCGCCTTTTAGTTTATCCTCATCCGTTGACTCACGATTATTATCCGTACCATATTCCGATCATGAATTTTGGAAAGCCGGGGACATTGATTTCATTGGCGATCTACCTGGGTCTTGCTTTTGTATTTTTCAAATTGTGGAAACGAAAAAGTATTTACGCATGGGCTATTGGATTCTTTGTCGCAACTGTTTCGATTGTCTCCAATTTATTTTTCCCTGTAGGCACATTTATGAATGAGCGTTTCATCTTTATTCCATCGATTGCGTTTTCGGTGGTGTGTGCATGGGTTTTTATTCAATATGGATGGAATTCGGAAAAGAAAGGAGTTCGATTCGCTTCTATCGGTATCCTGGCTTTAGTCATGGGGGCTTATATTTTCAAAACGTACGTTCGCGTTCCTGCCTGGAAAGATTCACTCAGTCTTAATGGACAGGCCGCAATGGTTTCTGTCAATAGTGCCCGTAACAATTGTTTTATGGGCACAGCACTTTTTGAAGAGGCTCGTGATATGAAAGAAAATGATCCGGCTAAAAAACTGGAATTACTCCAGGAAGCAGATTATTATGTTGACAAATCACTTGCGATGTACCCGACTTATAGTTCTGCCAATCAAATCAAATCAGGGCTTGTGGCTGAGCGGTACCTCAGGGATGGTGATCTACAACGATTGCTCACTGATTTTACAACGATACTCAATGCAGCCCCACGTACAGAATATGTTCCTCAGTTTCTGGATTTTCTCAATGGACGTGCACCAAAGGAATCCATGGTTGATTTTTACTACAAGGTTGGTTATGAGTTATTGACAAAAACAAAGCGGGAATATCCGACAGCGGTCACCATTCTAAAACTAGGTGAAAAAATTGCACCTGATGATCCGAGGATTTTGTTTGGTCTTGGTAAAGCATTTTATGGTGGTGGCGATCAGGTACAGGGTACGAAATATCTCGAACGGGCTTATCAAATTAATCCTGCACTGAGGGACATGCAATAAGGAATTCCGGGTATGGTCGGAGCAAACTCCAACCATGGCAATAGACGACGTGTAAGCGAAAAAAAGTTATCCGTAGTTTGAAACTACGGATAACTTTTTTTTCGCTTACATGAGTTGGATCTTATAAAAACCCAAAATTGGTTTTCCTTTTTTACTTAACTTTGAAAAGCCAGGAAGAAAATCAAGAGCTCAATTTATTTTGAGGGATGGTTACTTTTTTGGGCAATGAAAAAGTACCATCAAATGAAAACCAGGAAAACAAAAATTGAGGAGATCGCCTTCACGATGATCCCTCTGGTCGGACCTATCATCGCCCGGCAGCTCATCTCCTATTGTGGAAGTATCGAATCTGTATTGGGAGAACAAAAAAGAATCCTAAAATCTATACCTGGTGTAGGTGAAGAAATAGCTAATCAAATCGCAAAAAGCAAAGCCTGTTTTATAGCTGCAGAAGATGAATTGGATATCATGGAAAAAAAAGGAATCCAGTACACTTTTTACATGGATGATCAATATCCTTCAAGATTGAAGCATTTTGTTGACGCTCCTCTTTTAATATTTACAAAGGGAAATGTCGATTTGAATCCAGAGCGAGCTGTAGCAATAGTTGGAACGCGCAAGCCGACGATATACGGAAAGACGATGACTGAAGAGATCATTGATGCTATAGCCCCGTATGATGTGAGTATCATCAGCGGGCTTGCATACGGTATCGATATAGCAGCACATCGTCATAGTGTTGCCGTCGATGTGCCTACGATAGGCGTGATGGGGAGTGGAATGGGCGTTATTTATCCTGATGCACATGTGTCTGTAGCTGAAAAAATGATGGCAAGGGGTGGCATTATCACTGAATTCAGTTACGAGACAGGGCCCGATGCCGTGAACTTTCCGATGCGCAATAGAATAGTGGCCGGACTATGTGATGTGCTGGTGGTGATCGAATCAGGTGTGACCGGAGGCTCAATGATCACGGCCGCTATAGCCAATGATTATAATAAGGACGTGGCTGCCATTCCAGGGAGGAAAATTGATAAAAGTTCTGCAGGTTGTAACCATCTCATCAAAAATCAGCAGGCTCACCTGATTGAAACGGGAGAAGACCTGCTGCACCTGATGTCATGGGACAGGAAAACAAAACAACAGACCTTCCAGGCTGATTTGTTTACACAGATGGATGAAAATGAACAGAAAATTTACAGTCTCATCGTAGACAGGGGCGAAAAAGATATTGATACCTTAGCCTTTGAATCAAAATCGACTCCGGGTGAGCTTGCAGCGATATTACTTAATCTTGAATTTAAAGGCGCCATCAAATCCCTACCGGGTAAGAAATATACAGCAATGGGCTAAAGAAGTATTTGTTCCTTCTATCCTCTTTCTGTTGTTATGTATATCCTCATGCTCGACATCTTATGGCACCGGCAAAACAAATACGGTCCAGAATGAAGCAACAGGTGCAAAGCCAAAAAATGTAATCTTTTTGATTGGCGATGGAATGGGCCTTCCACAGATCACCGGTGCGATGTATATGAATGACAATAAAACGGTATTCGAACGTTTTAAAAATATTGGTTTTCACAAATCGTATTCAGCGGATAATCTTGTGACGGATAGTGCGGCAGGTGCAACTGCCTTTGCATCTGGTGTAAAAACAGACAATGGATATCTGGGTATGGATCAGCATAAAAAATCTTTTCCTACGATACTTGAAATGGCTGAAAAAAAAGGCATGGCTACGGGTCTTGTAGTCACGTGTTCAATGACACACGCTACACCCGCGGCATACTATGCACACATTGCCGGCAGAACAGATAAAGAAGGTATTGCTTTACAAATGTTGAATTCGAATGTTGATCTATTTATTGGTGGTGGTGAAGATGCATTCATCCATCGGGCTGATGGACGTGATCTGGTCAGGGAGATGACTTCTGCAGGTTATGCGATCAATGATATGGCCCATTTGCCGATTGAAGATTTGAATATTGGAACGAAAAAAAATATTGGCTTCTTCACTTCAGATGATGAACCACTCAGTGTCATTGAAGGACGTAATTATTTTATCCCTGCTACAGATAAAGCATTGCGATTTTTGGACAACAGATCCCCTTCAGGTTTTTTCATGATGATCGAGGGCTCTCAGATCGATTGGGGTGGCCATGCTAATGATGCTAATTATGTAGTGACAGAACTTCATGAATTTGAAAAAGTAATAGCAGAAGCACTCGATTTCGCAGAGAAAGATGGTAATACATTAGTCGTTGTGACAGCCGATCATGAGACCGGTGGTTTTGCTGTCAATCCCGGCTCTAAACTCAATCACATCGATGTTGCGTTCACGACGAAGGAGCACACAGCGATGATGATACCTGTATTCGCATCAGGGCCTGGGTCAGAATTGTTCAGGGGTATATATGAGAATACGGATATCTTCTGGAAGCTGAAGTCGTTGATGAGTGTGGAGTGAGATTCTTCTTTACCCCCCGACCCCCTGATGCTTCGAATTGCTATACTCAACCATGGTTTGTCCTGCTTTCACTCATCCTCTTGCTATGGTTCGACATTGCTATTACGCATCCTTGTGCTACAGCTCACCAACCGTAGCTCACCAACCGTGTGCTTCAGCTCAGCAACCAAGGGGGAGTTAATTTCTCTTCTTTTCCCCCCAGCCCCCTGAAAAAGGGGGAGTTGTTTTGATTTCATAAAAGAATTTTAATCCTGAAAGAATTTCTTTCAATTTCCCCGGGCTTTAGCCCATGAAATAATGGAGGAGAAAATTTTCCGACCCTGAAGAATTTCTATCAATTGCCCCAGGCTTTGACCAGGGGAATAATGGATGAGAAATATTTTCGACCCTGAAGAATCTCTCAATTGCCCTGGCTTTGACAAGGGGAATAATGGATGAGAAATATTTTCGACCCTGAAGAATCTCTATCAATTGCCCATGGCTTTGACAAGGGAAATAATATCAATTGCCCCTGGCTTTAGCCAGAGGAATAATGGATGAGAAATATTTTCGACCCTGAAGGGGTCGAAGTGGAATCATCTTCTACCTTCGCATCTCTATGTCACTACGCTCATCTTTCCTACGCCACATTACACAGACTTCTCCCGAACCTGATGGCTTTGAGGTCGTCCGTGGTGAAGGAATCTATCTCTATGATAAAGATGGAAGTGCTTTCATCGATTGCATCTCCGGTATCGCAGTCTCATCTCTTGGACATGGACATCCTAAAATCATCAATGCCATCCGCGCTCAACTTGATCTTCATCTTCACACTCAAGTGTATGGAGAGCACATCACAGTGCCTCAGGTCGCATTGGCAAAACGTTTAGCCCAACTCCTTCCGCCTTCGTTAACAACTTCCTATTTCACAAACTCAGGTACGGAAGCTGTTGAAGGCGCATTAAAACTCGCAAGGAAATATACCGGACGATATGACATCATCGCTTGTCGGAATGCTTATCATGGAAGCACTGCGGGTGCTGAAAGTCTTCGTGCTGACTTATCGTATACATCCTCTTTCATGCCATTGGTACCAGGGATTCGTCACATTGATTTTAATTCATTTGAAGATATAGTTACCATCAATGAAAGAACGGCTGCTGTCATCATCGAACCTATCCAGGGAGAAGCGGGAGTCATTATTCCTGCAGAAGGTTACTTAAGGGCCGTGCAGAATAGATGCAAAGAGACAGGTACATTACTTATCCTTGATGAAATCCAAACAGGGATGGGCCGCACAGGCAGCATGTGGGCGTTCGAACAGGAAAATATAATTCCGGATATTCTTCTTCTGGCAAAAGCATTTGGAGGTGGGTTACCTCTGGGTGCTTTTATATCAAGTGAAGAAATCATGCGTGTACTCTCACATGATCCACCGCTGGGACATCTGACTACATTCGGAGGAAATGCATTGAGCTGTGTAGCGAGCCTTGCGGCCATCAATATTATCACAGAAGAAAATCTGTATCATAACGCAATCGCATTAGGGAAAAAAATAAATGATGCGTTAAGTCAATATCCTGCAGTTCGGGAAGTGAGAAACCGTGGATTGATGATGGCTGTTGAGCTTAATGATCCGGCACAATTACATCCGGTTGTAAAGGCTTGTAAAAAAGAAGGGCTGCTGGTGGATTGGTTTTTATTTAATGACCGGTCGATCAGATTAGCACCGCCTTTGATCATAAGTGAATTGGAAATTGCTGTGTTGTGTGAAAAGATGATAAAGGTGTTAAACAACTAAAACGCAAATGGGCTACCCTGGACTCAGGAGGTTGTTGGAGAAAACTCCAACAACGGCGACACGGCAGAGGGTGCACTTACAACTCCTTTCTCAACCTTGCCACAGGAATATTAAGTTGCTCCCGATATTTCGCCACGGTGCGTCGCGCAATGCTGTAACCCTTCTGTTCAAGCATTTGTCTTAATTTTTCGTCAGACAACGGCTTACGTTTATGCTCTCCGGCTATGATCTCACCCAGGATCGATTTGACTTCCTGTGTAGACACCTCATCGCCTTCCACATTCACTATCGATTCAGAAAAGAAATCTTTCAGTCGCTTGGTACCAAACTCTGTCTGTACAAACTTACTGCTAGCTACCCGTGATACTGTAGAAATATCAAGACTCGTAAGCTCTGCAATATCCTTCAGAATCATTGGTCGCAATTTTGTAGAATCACCGGTCAGAAAAAATTCTTTCTGAAACTGCATGATCGCATACATCGTCTGCTTGAGTGTATTCTGTCGCTGTTTGATCGCGTCAATAAACCATTTCGCAGAATCAATTTTCTGCTTTATAAAGATGATCGCTTCTTTATTTTCTTTGTTGACCGTATGCGCTTCTCGTTTTGTCTGATAGGACTTGAGCATATCTACATACTGATCATTGATCCGCAGATCCGGTGCATTCCGTACATCCATAGTCAATTCCAATTCCCCGTCACGGTTGGTGACCATAAAATCAGGAATGATCGTCTGTGTCTGTGTGTCAAACTGGCTTGTATATCCGCTGGCCGGCTTGGGATTTAATTTCAGGATTTCATCAAGAGCATCTTTCAGTTGAGATTCTGATATCTCCAATTGTCGTTGAAGTCTTGAAAAATGTTTTTTAGAAAAAGCTTCAAAGTGTTTATTCAGAATCAACAATCCGAGTTTTAATATCTCCACCAATTCATCATCTTCCACGGCCTCAGCCAGATTTAATCGCTGTTGTAACTGGATCATCAATGTCTCCCGAAGATCGCGCGCGCCTACCCCCGGTGGATCAAAACGCTGAATCATCGCAAGCACTTCTACAACTTGCTTTGTAGTCACTTCGATATTGAATGCAAAAAGAATATCATCGATGAGTGACGGTATATCCCGTCGTAAATATCCCGTATCATCTATACTACCGATGACCTGTTGGGCGATGATACGATGTACTTCTGAATCCAGATTGAGGAGGCCTAATTGCTGATCCAGATAATCATGGAATGTACTGGATACTACTGCAGGCAGATTCTTCTCTCGTTGTTCACTTACGGTTTCGGTTGTATGGTAGCTGACGGGATCATCCTCGATGTAGTCATTGAGATAATCGTCGAGTTCATAGTCTTCATCTTTTTCCTTTTCCGCTGCCTCACCTTTCTCATCCTGGGCATCGTCCGGAGTTGACTCATTGTAATTATCCGGTTCTTCCAGTGCCGGGTTGGCTTCCAGTTCTTCTTTTATCCGCTGCTCGAGGGAGACAGTAGGTATCTGTAGCAGCTTCATCAACTGAATCTGTTGAGGGGAGAGTTTCTGAAGAAGCTTCTGTGAAAGTTGTTGTCTGATCATAGTGACACGGATCGCGCTAAGGGCAAATATAACATTCCATTTTCATATTACGAAAATTTTTAATTTGTTTTTAACCAGGACATATTTCATATTTCTCTATACTCTATGCCCTATGCTCTATGCTATTGACTAATTTTGCCCTTTGATTTGAAATTCTAACCATCATCGTCAATACTAAACATCCGGACACTCCTGATACGCCTCCTATCCTGGAAGTGTTCAGATCTAAGAGCGAATTGGATAAAATACTTTGGATCACAGGGATCTGGGTATTTTTTTCAATTAGCCAGTCCGTATACGATTACCTGGTCCTCCTGTCTCAAAATGTTGATTTAGCCGGATATGACTTCTGGACATCTTTGATGGTTAATGCAGTGGCTACTTTCGTCGCGGGCATGATCGGTGGCGCTATCCTTGTCGCTTATCTCCAGCGATGGGTCAGAAATCATCCTTATGGGCAAGCCATCGTTTTTATTCTTATCGCTTTTACACTGATCATCTTCTTTGTTACGGTTCTTGCGTTTCTTACAAGAGTTTCTCTTGCCGTAGAAGAAGGTTTGCCTGAGAAGGATATTTTTTCTCAACTGGGCCATCACATCCGGAGCCTGGCATTTGCAAAAGATTATTTCCTCTGGCTATTCATTGTGTTATTGACCGTGGCAGGCATTCTCATCAATGACAAATATGGTCCGGGCAATCTGGGTAGTTTTTTCATGGGCAGATATTTCAGACCCAAACGTGAAGAACATATCTTTATGTTTCTTGATCTGAGAGCATCAACCTACATCGCTCAGGTACTCGGCGAACGCCAATATTTCAATTTTATTAAAGATGTCGTTCGTGATGTGACACCTGTGATCCTCAGACACAAAGGAAATATATATCAATACGTCGGAGATGAAGTCACCGTCAGCTGGTGGATGAAATCCGGATTGCATAAACTCAATTGTATCCGGTGTCCAATTGAAGTGAGAAAAGTTTTCAATCACAGATCATCTTATTACATGGCCCAATATGGTGTCGTTCCTGACTTCAAAGCTGGTCTTCACTGTGGCCCAGTCATGGTCGGTGAAATCGGTGTCGTCAAACGTGACATCGCCTTCTCCGGCGAAGTCGTCGGCACAGCAGCCCGTATTCAAAACCGATGTAATCACCTCGAAGTAAATCTCCTGATCTCTCATGATCTAAAAGAACTTTTACCATGGGAAGGCTCCAAACTTAAACCTGAACATAAAGGAGATCTATTGATAAAAGGAAAAATGGAGAATCTGCCGTTGTATACTGTGGTATCTGAGTAAAAAATTGGATGCCGGATTATTGGATGCCGGATCCCGGACTCATGACGTGCTCATGATGTGCTAATCATATTATACATTACGAAAAACTTTAGTCGTTTGTAAATACAACCAATCTTAATAAACGTAAATCTTACTTAGCCTCGCAGAGGTTAAAGCTCGGTAACCCTCACAATGCGAAAATATCCTTTGCCCCAGAAGGGCAAAACAACTTGTCACGTTTGTATCACGAGTCTGGTATCCGGCATCCTTTTATCCGGCATCGAAAAGGATTTTGAAAATCAGTCTATGATCTTCTTCCTCTTCAACTGATCCAGATCAATACGCAAACCTAGATGCTTCGATGATCCGGCCTGGTGATAAACGGCGAAGCCATAATCAAGAATAAAAGCTTTAAGATTTATCCCAACACCTGCTGAAAACCCCGCAAGGCTACGAAGATTCACGACGGACAATTCCTTTCTACGCTGGTGATTGTATCCGAAACGAAGCATGAGACTTTCTTTTTTACCAATTAAAAATTCGCCACCGAAGGTCAGATGCCTGAATGTATTGTCCACACTTTGTCCAAACTTACTTGGGGGCTTTGGTGGATCACCGCCGAGGTCAAGTCCGTTTTGTTCATCAAGTGGACTATCATAACGCAGATCCCATCGATTGAGATCATGAGCCAAAATCGATAACCTGAAAGGAACATACTGAAGGCGTTTAGAATATCCAATCTGAAAATCTACGGGCATACGACCTTTTAAATCATCTGGATAATATTTTGAAAACTGAACACCCGTTCCGCGTAAGACCACAGCGTAATAATTATATCCATCTTCACTCTTATAAGTGATACCGGCATCCATCACAAGACCATTAGAGCTATACGTCTCAAGTGAAGACTGAACATATCGTATCAACAATCCGCCCGTCATGCGTTCATTCAATTGTTTTGAAATACCCACATTTAATGCCAGGTCTTTTGCATTGAATTCACCCTGTACATTTCCCATTTCATCGGCGGCTGTGAATGTGCCATAAGAGAGGTATTGAACACCGGCATGCAATGAAGATTTCAATCCGGGAAAATATTTTGCATAGCCTGCATAGCCATTGTTAATACCGGCAAAATGAAAGTTATCCTGAAAAATAAGTGTGCCGCTCATGGACGCATTGAGCATAGCCGGATTACCGCCCACAAGACTGTAATCATCAGATATCACCGCAATCTGGCTTCCACCTAATGCGGTTGACCTGGCTGATGTCGTAAGGTTGATAAATTCAAATATGCGTTCCCCTCCCCGCTGACCCCATGCGAAGGTTGACCAACAGAGGATAAGTAAGGCAAGACAGCTATTTCTTTTGCCAGGTTGTAACACATATTCCACTATCGCAAAGCATCGTTTTGTATAACGTTCCAGATTCATCATAGAGATTTAATATTCCATCCTCATTCGGGCCATGAAGATAAGTGCCCTGCGTCTGCAAAGTACCATCGGGGTAATATTCTGTGAATGGTCCCATCTCTTCATTTTGCACCATCATGACTTCTTCAAGCAGCTTACCTGCTTCATTATATTTTCGCCAGACACCATACATAGCACCGTCAACATAATCGCCCTGAAGTTGCAACTGGCCATTCGGAAAAAAATATTCATACAGATCCGTCATTTGCCCTTTTGAATACCGCTCTCGGACCTTGACCTTGCCATCCGGAAAATAGATTTCTCTGATGCCCTGCAATTGTCCGCCCTCGTAAACACCTTTCTCAAGCAATACACCGGAGGAATCCACTTTCGTATAGGGACCCTGATAGGTAGTCTGATCTTTTGGATTTAAGGTATAAGTTGTCTTAAATCCTGAGTAAGGATCGACTTCTACTTTGGTGTTTTGTTTTTGACAACTCCACAGGAGAATCGCAAGGATGAAAAGATTTCTGATAGATGGCATCAACTTTTTTAAACGAAATGCTTTAAATGAAATTGCCCGGCGAGGATGTCCCGGCCAGGCAATTTCGTATATCTGTCAATTTTCTTCTTCTAGTAAAATGTATACCTGTTGTCGCTGAGCTTGGCTTTTGCTTTTAAGACTTCCATCAGTCGGCTGTCCACACTACCGCGGGCAACCATCAAAGACTGATTCTTAAATGAGCTCAGGTCGGTAGACACATTAGGTTCTGCCATATTGTACACCTGGGCTACAAAAGTTCCTGTTTGTCCGGCTACAGGCTTAGAAGTCTCCCCGACTTTCATGATCGACACTCTCCCGATCAGTGCTGTCTCACCTCCGATGCCATCAAGATAGCTCATGTTGAAATTGACATTTTTGAATGTATCAATGGGTACATGAAACTGATCTGCAATAGCCTGAAGATCTGTGCTTGTGATTTTAGAAGCTATCAGTTCAGCTTGTTTCTTCTCAAGTACTTTTTGTTTGTATTTCTCTTTCACCTCTGCCAGTGTATAGGTACCGGGTTTCATAATGGTTTTTAATCCCGCTACAACATAATGCGCATTATAAAATAAAGTAGGCTCATTGTACACAAATACTTCCGGTGAAACAGAACCCAGTTTTGTATCTTTTTTGAAAGCCCATCGGATGACATCTCGTGATGTACCACCACTACCCAGTGTTGAAAACTGGTATGCATTAGCTGTCAATCCTTCCGCCGTTTCAATGCTCAATTCAGGTTTAGCTTCAACTGCTTTGTGTAGGGCTTCAACTGTTCTGTTCTGACCCGTGAATTCAATGGCATCGTCATTGATGGCAGCTTGAGTACTCTCTGATGGTACGATTGGCTCTATGAGATAAGCCAGTTTCACACCTTCTGTATTTTTGATAAATTTCTTGCCGGTGATTTCTATAAGGTGAACACCAAACTGTGTCGTCACCACTTGCAGGTCACCTTCTTTTTTTCCTGTAAAGAACAAAGCATCATTGAAAGGCTTCACCATACGGTTGAGTGCTGAATACCCAAGATCTCCGCCTTTAGGTCCACTGCCATCCTGACTAACTCTCATCGCTAACGAATCAAATCTTTCTTTACCTGATTCGATCAGAGTCCTGAGGCTATCAATCGTTTTGCGAGCAGAAGCAATAGCTCCTGCATTCTCAGCCCGGATAAGGATATGACGGGCTTTAACCGAGTCAGCTATCACCTTTCTATCCAGAATTTTGACAGCTTTCATATCCACCCCATCGATGTATGGGCCATATACGGAGCCAATCGGAAGTTTAAAAGCAGTGTCAGCTATAGATTCAGCCAGATCATCTTTTTTGTAATAGACAGCATCTATAGTTCCATAGTTATTCTCCACAAAAAGAGAATCATTTTTTGTTTCACGGAATTGTTGTATCCGGTCAGTGATCGCTGTACGAACTAATGCAGAATCTTCTGCCGTAGGAACAACATTGAAAACAACGAAGTCAACAGTTCTGAATTCTTCCTTCCTCTTCATCAGGCCTTCATTTTCTTTCATGAATGCTTTGAAGTCATCATCAGTCAGCTTGACTTCGCTTGTAGCTGAAGTGTCAACAGGAATTTTGACATATTTGAAATCTAATGTTGTGCCTTGTTCAGCCTGCAATTGTTGCGCCATCCAGGTAGGTGTATAGATTCCTTTCTTGACGATATTGGTCAGCTTGCGCTGGATTCTTTCTTTCTTGATTTCACCCATTTGATAGCCCCAGTATTCTTCAAGTTGTGGCTGAAGTTTTCCTGTACCCAGATTGGCTTTGATCTGATCGAGATTTTTCATATCGACCTGACCGGTATTGGGGTCCCGGAAATTACGTTGGATGATCGGGCTCAGGTGCGTACCGAACTCGAGGTCCTGAAGCTCTTCATCGCCTACACTCAGACCGAGATCTTCGGATTCATCTCTCAGGAGACGTTCCTCAACCATGTAGTTCCAGATATAATTTCGCTGGCCGTAGACATCTCCTGTGGAGTTGGGATATAATATCCTTTCTGCGCGTTGAAAGTCAGGCCATTCAATTTTCTGACCATTTACGGTGCCGACGGTGTAGCTGCTTCCATTTGCTCTTGAGGCCTTACTGACCATGTCCATGAGCACAAATCCCCCCATACCCAGAGCAACCATGACAATAAGAATCCAGCTGCGTTTACGAATCTCACTAATTAAAGCCATAATTAATATATATATACTATGTTGTTTATCAAAATACTACACTTATTTTCGGAGTTGAACCTCAGAAAAATCGATAGGACCCTTTCCAAAAAAGCCCTGCAAAAGTAGTTTGTTTAGCATGGATTATCAAATGTGATTCAAATCTCAGGCATTTCGAGACTGGGAGTGTCACCTAAAGAGTACAGATTTGCGTCTTGAATCTAAGGATGCCAGATAAGGTGATGCCGGATACCGGACTCATGATGCGTCCCGAGTCCGGTATCCGGCATCCCCTTATCCGAAATCCCTAATTCTAGTAGGCCTACTGTTCCAACCAACGCTATACCTTCGCATCATGCAATCGAATCGTAAAGCTGCCATTGGCTTCATCTTCGTCACCTTGCTGATGGATGTGATCGGCTGGGGAATCATCATCCCGGTCATGCCCAACTTGTTGAAGCAGATCGGTCATGTCGATACCGGTCACGCATCGAGTCTTAATGGCTGGCTCCTGTTCGCGTTTTCCATTACACAATTTATGTTTGCACCGCTGATCGGCAATCTGAGTGACAAGTATGGGAGAAGGCCTATTATCCTGATGTCGCTTTTCGGTTTTGGGTTGGATTATATTTTGTTGAGTTGGGCGCCGACAATTGAATGGATATTTCTTGGGCGCGTGATAGCAGGATTTACGGGTGCGAGCTTTACGACGGCTGCTGCTTATATCGCTGATATCAGTGATGAAAAAACAAGGGCGAAGAATTTCGGAATGATTGGTGCCGCATTTGGGATGGGATTTATTATTGGTCCGGTGATTGGTGGATTGCTTGGCGGGCTTGGGCCCAGGGTTCCGTTTATTGCTGCAGCAGTTTTATGTTTTCTCAACTGGCTGTGGGGATATTTCATTCTTCCGGAATCATTGAGTCCTGATCATCGACGTGAGTTGGATTGGAAACGTGCTAATCCACTAGGCTCATTACTTCATCTGAAAAAATATCCTGATCTGGGGTATTTATTGATCACGATGTTTCTGGTTTATATCGGAGCACATGCTATACAAAGCAACTGGTCATTTTATACGATCGAGCGATTTCATTGGACACCCGGTATGATTGGTGTTTCCCTTGGTATGGTTGGGGCACTTGTAGGAATTGTACAGGGATTGCTGATTAGAAAAATTAATCCATGGTTGGGTAATCACAGAAGTATTTATATCGGACTTATTCTTTATTCGGTTGGTATGTTATTATTTGGTTTGGCGACATCAGGATGGATGATGTTTGTGATTCTTGTACCGTATTGTCTTGGTGGTATTGCGGGGCCGGCATTGCAGGCTACGATTACGAGTCAGGTGAATGTGCGTGAGCAGGGCGAATTGCAGGGTGCTTTAACAAGCCTGATGAGTGCTGCTGCGATCATCGGGCCGCCGGTGATGACTAATTTATTTGCGTGGGGTATCAGGCCTGAAAATCCGATTTATTTGCCGGGTGCGCCTTTTTTTCTTGGAAGTTTATTGCTGCTGGTGAGTGCGGTGTTTGCGTTTATATCGTTTAAGAGGCATCATCCGAAGGAGGAATTAATTAAACCATCCTAAAACATGTTATCTCATTTTCATGAATTTTTGAAATTTCTGTTTGAAGATGAGTGTGTTAAAACTTCATGTCAATCCAAATTTTAACATTATAAAATTGGATATACAATAATTAATAATTACTTTATGCCAAATTTGCAAACGTCCATTAATTAATTATTGCGTTCACAGGAATAATATAGAACTGCATCCTGATTAATTGATCTAATACAATGAGGTGATGGTCTAAAATCATCACCTCATTATCTTTATCAACATGAATAAATATATATTTTTTCTCTGTATACTGCATTCTACAAGCTGTTTCTCGCAAAATGTAAAGTGGCAGATAAGCGGTGGGCTTGGGCTGTCAGGTGTTAATCAGGTTATAAAGAATGATGTCAATTTTGATGGCCGTGTCAGATTTAATAGAAAAAATAATTTATTAGATAATAAATTTAGGAATGATGCACTGCATACCGACTACGTTCAGCTTTCTAAATATTTTGAGAATGGTTTTTTAACAGATTATAATATTGCGCTATCGCTTGCGATGAATAATTTCAGAAGCATTTATTATAAAGAAGATAAATTTGAACTCACATTTCCAAATACTACTAATGATACAATTAACTCACCAAATTGGTTATTTGCCAAATATACTTTACCATATGCCGACTTTGCTTTTTCAAGGCAAATAAAAATTAATTCAATATTCCTTCTTGAAGTCGGCCTATTTTTATCTTATCAAATAGATTATTATGGGACCAGCCACTTAATCCTTTTTGATTCTAATTATATTCAATGGGAAAGACATACGTTTGCCTCAGCGAAGGATTTTACTAATTTTGAATTCGATCATTTCAATTATGGATTAAGATTATCAGCCTCCATCTGCAGTACCAAAAGATTGCATCCCGTAATCACCTGGACGCAAAGCCTGAATGATATCAGTCGTGAAAAATTTCATCTGTATCAACATGCCAACATCTGGGCATTAGATGTAGGGCTTACGTACAATTTATCTGAGAGAAGAAGTAAAATTATCACAAAAAATACTCCCCATCATCGAGCCCAGGATCTCATCAAATATTCTGTATCATTGAATTATGTGTATGCAATGAAATGGAATGATTGGAGGCGAAGAGCTGATAACTTTTATTATTACGATATTCCAAGAAATCATACCGGCTCCATTCAGGGGGATGCCCTTTTACATATAGGCCGTTTTCTGTCAAGCAAGAAAGGAAGATGGGATGATTTAAGCATTGGCACTTCTTCAGAACTTATCTATTTGCCATTCTCTGGTCTGCATTATGTTGATTTCACGTATCTGGGAAAAATAAATGGACTGGATCAATGGGTACATCATTATGATCATGACCGGTACCAGTTTATTTATATGGTCAATGGTATAAAAGCCAGATATGAAATCAAAAACGCAGGATTCGTCAGTTTCATGAAAGCCTACCCAATCATCCTTCATCAGTCTGCCCAAACCCAGGATCTTTTTCTTAACAATAAAACGGGTGCATACACTTACAGTCCCTGGGAAGAAAGATCTACTGATCTCACCCGCAATCCCCACATTTTCACCGAGGTCATCATCGGAATCAAAATGCTGGAAAAACAATACTTCACTTTCGGATTTCAGTGGACAGCCCGCTCTTCTTTTGTTCAATTCAATGATAATGTCGACAACCGTCATCAGGCATTCCGCAATGTCAAAATCGGGTGGCAGATTTCTTTATAATATCTTCACTGAAACTTCCAAAATATTTTTCATAACTTGAAGTTGTTATTTCAATTCTTCACCGCTACTATTATTTTTTTAAATGAAAACTTTACTCCCTCTTTTTGTCATTTTTCTTTCTTTCATCAGCTCTTCATTCAGCCAGGACAATAAAGTCAAATTTGGAAAAGTATCATCGGCTGATCTGGCGATGAAAGTATATCCCTTCGATACAGAAGCCATCGCTGTCGTATTGTCCAAAATAGGCAGGATCCGATATGATGTCCTGCTGGATAAATATGCCCTCACCGAAGACCGGCATGTCGTCATCAAGCTCCTCACAGACGCCGGGATCGATGAATACGGAGATGTGAAAATCGGATACTATGCTTACAAGGATTATTCAAAAGTGGCTAATATCAAAGCCATCGTCCACCTTCCGGATGGCACAGATATCAAAGTAGACAACAGCCAGATCTTCGACGAACAAACCAATGACTACTGGTCGGCCAAAAAAATTGCATTCCCCGGCCTCGTGAAAGGCGCCATCATCGAATATCAATATACCCTATACGAGGACGGCATGTTTCAGCCCGTCGATTGGTTTTTTCAGAGCCACATCCCCATCCGGTATGCAGAGCTGACTACAAAAATTCCGGACTGGTTCGAATATGTCGTCCTGCTACAAGGTCTTCCACTCGACAAAAAAGAAAGCGAGTCATCTCAGGAAACAATCAACTACAATAATATCACCAGATCAGAAGGAAGGGTATCCTCAAGCCAGACCAGTCATGAAACAGCCAGCATTAATTTCATCACCAACACTTACGTCAACAAAGACGTACCTGCCCTGAAGGAAGAATGCTGCATCACCACGATGGATGACTATTACAGCAGGGTGCGCTATCAGCTACAGGCCTATCATTTTCCAATGCGGCCAAGAGAACCCGTACTCAATTCGTGGAAAAAATTAGCTGAAGAAATATATCAGGACCCGCAGTGGGGAGGTCAGTTCAAAAATAAACGACCGGGTTCATTAGTATTAGAAGCCGCAGGCATCACCGTCGATACGTCAGTCAATCAAATGGAAACTGCACAACTTATCTATGATTATATCAACACCAATATTCAATGGAATGATATGCAGGGATATGGCGCATCACGGGGTATCAGTACTATTCTGAAAACAAAATCAGGTAACAGCGGTGATCTGAATAAACTCATGTGTGCCGCCCTGATCCAGGCCGGTATCGACGCCCAACCCGTCCTGCTCAGCACTCGTGACAATGGAAAACCACTTGAACTCTATCCCTTTATCGATCAGTTCAATCACATGGTCGTCATCGCCAACATCGAAGGAAAAGATATGTGGTTTGATCTGGGTGATAAAAATCTGCCGATGGGTCTGTTGCGAGCCGATGTATTGAATTCGAGAGGCTGGCTCGTCGATGAAAAAGATCCTGCGTGGATCGATATCATTCCTTCATCAAGTAGTTCAACATATCTCATCACCGGCACAATCGATAAAGAAGGTAACCTGAATGCAACCATTGAATCGAGATATACCGGATACCATGCCGTCGAACAAAGAACAAAGGCAGATGATGAAAAAGAAAAATTTGGTCAGAACATATTGATGAGCGGGACGAACCCCATGAAGCTTGCAGACATCGAGATGACCAATAAAAAAGAAATATCCAAACCCTTTCAGCTTAAAGCCAAAGTGATCAATCAATCTGTCGCGACCGTGACGCCGGATAAAATATATCTGAATCCATTGTTTCCGAATGGAATGGATGAATTACCATTTAAACTCGAAGAAAGAACGTATCCGATAGAGATGAATTATCCGGAAGAAGTAACGGTAATCCTGAATTTAACTTTACCTGAAGGCTACGTTGTAGAATCAACTCCGAGTCCCATAAAATATGTAACTGAAAATAATGGAATTCAGGCTTCATATAATTCATCGCAGACACCAGGCAAATTGAATGTCACGATGAAATACACACTGAAACAACTGGAATTTGATCCGACTGAATATACGGCGCTTAAAAATTTTTATACTGAACGCCATCAGAAGTTCAATGAGCAAATCGTGTTGACTAAATCGTGATGTCAAAACTTATAAAGAAGAATATCTATCTAATTCTGCTTTTGTGGACAGGAATACTATTTGGTCAGGACAGGCCAGAGTATGCAGTATCAGGAATTGACACTTCTATCCTAAAAAATGCAGAAGCCGTGATCCGCCATGAAGAGACAAGATTAATTATTAAATCTCCGCGCGAATATATTCACGAGGTCACAAAAGTGGTCACCATATTTGACGAAGACTCGTGGGAGGCTTATGTGATCGTGCATTATGATAAATACAGCTCTGCAGATTTGATCAGTGTTTATCTCTATGACGCTGATGGAAAATTGCTGCGAAAAATGAAGAAATCGGAAATTGTCGACGCCGCAGCTTATAGCGATAACAGCATTTTGACGGACGAGCGATATCTCGGTGTGAGGTCATTCGGTGGCCAATTGCCTTATACACTGGAATACAAATGGAAGACGACTTATCATGAGACGCTTTCTTATCCCGACTGGCATCCACAGCACAAAAAAGAATCTATAGAACAGGCCACATTTGTACTTGAGGCACCGCAGGATCTCATCATTCATACGAGATCATTAAATGCTGATTTCGCCTACAAAGTGGAAACTGATGGTGATCGTAAAATACAATCATGGACACTTTCGAATGTAAAAGCAATTCCGCGGGAGATATCAGGACCTCCCGATTATGAAGTACTTCCCCTGTTGATGCTGTCTCCTTCAGTGTTCCAGGTAGGTGATTATACGGGTAGCATGTCCGACTGGAAATCATTTGGTGCTTTTCTGTACCTGATCAATAAGGACAGAGAAAAAATGCCTCCTGTCATGGTTTCGCTGATCAGACAAATGACATCCCAGTGTACGACACCTAAGGAAAAGATTGATACGATGTATCACTGGCTTCAGCACAATATGCGGTATGTCAGTGTGCAACTAGGCATCGGCGGATGGCAATCATTTGATGCAACCTATGTTGAGAAAAACAGATATGGGGATTGTAAAGCGTTGTCAACTTTTATGAAAGGGATGCTTCGCGAAGCCGGGATAGATGCATACCAGGTTGTGATCAGATGGGATGAAGTGAATAGTTTGTTTCCGGATGATTTCATGTACAATGATTTCAATCACATGATGATCCATGTGCCATCTGAGAATATGTGGCTTGAATGTACCAGCAATAATCTTCCCACCGGTGAGATTGATAAGGATGAACAAAACAAAAAAGTTCTTCTGATTACACCTGAAGGCGGAAAAATCAGCAGGACTCCTTCCATTCCTGACTCACTGAATATACTCACCACACAGGATACGATTTTCGCAACCAATCCTATCAGGATATCCGGAAGAGAAGAATATTATGGAAATAATCAGCGCTCGATCCGAAGCCTTTACAACTATGCCTCCCAAGAGGAGCAGAGAAAATATTTTCTTGAACATTCTCATTTGACGATCGACAAGCTGGAGCAATTGCATATTTCTTCAGAGAAGTCGGGAACTTCGTCAGCACTTGCCTACAAAGCCACCCTGAGTAAATTTGGAAATGTATCAGGTAATCGTTTATTCATCCCTGTCAATGCGATTCAACCCCCACACAATACCTGTCCCGGAAATACGGACCGAACAACGGACTTTATTTCCATCGATAATTACACAGAAAAAAATGACATCTATATTGCTTTGCCACCTGATTATGTCATTGAATATTTACCGGCTAAATCTGCTTTTGATTTTAAGGGAAATCACTATTCCGTGGAATTAAGTCTTGAAGATCAATTTATCCATGTACATCATCAGGTCACTGAAGCACCTATGCGATTAACTCCGGCTGAGTACAGTGAATTGTGTGCTTACTACACTTCTGTTGCGAAATCGAATAGTCAGATGATTGTGTTGAAAAAATCGAAAGCATAACCGTAATGCCCCTAAATCCCCTAAAGGGAACTTCCTTTAAAAAAGAACTCAAACTCAATCAGCGTGACAAATCCTCTATCCCTTTTCCCCTTTAGGGGTTAGGGGCAAAAGACGTGAAACTATGTTTGTTCTCCCGAAAATGAAAATAAGCATACATCATCAACGATAAAAACATAACGATGCTGACCAGGTAAGGACCAAAAGAAATTTCGTCTGCCAATTTAAACCAATCTCCACCGCTGCTAATGATGATCCCAAATACAAAAACAAATCTGATGATTTCCGCAAGGAATGCATAGGGTGCTTTATCCAACAATGACGTAATACTAAATACCGACACCATTAAAAACAAACCATAAATCAATACACCCGGAAAACCTATTGCCGCAAAATTCATAAATAAATACATCGTAAACGCAAGAAGAAGTATCAGCTGAATCCATGAAAACATGATCAAACGCTTTGAAACAAATGTGTCATACTTTGGCATACGAAACACATCATCAACCACCTGGATCGGGTGTTTCACTTTTACATCTTCCGGTCGCCACCCTGTGGGCATAAACCATATCCTCAATTTATCTCTCCAGTCAGACGTATGCCATGCATCCTGGATGATCAACCAGATGTGTTTGAAATTGATCAGGAAAGGATTCCATGTTTGCACTGGTCTTTTCACACCATACACTGCGGCAACTTCTTCGAGTTCAGGTTGAAATGTGCCAAAGAGCTTATCCCAAACAATGAATATTTGACTGAAATTTTTATCCAGGTATTCAGGATTGATCGCATGATGTACACGATGGTGAGAAGGAGTGACGATGATATATTCCAGCACACCCATTTTATGAATTAATCTCGTATGATACCAGAACTGTGCAAACAACTGGATCGGCGCTATGACAGCAATAACTTCTGTGGGCACTCCCAGCAATGCAGCAGGCAAAAGAAATAATGAAACAAAAGAAAACACTTCAGAAATACTTTGCCGCAAAGCACAGGACAAATTATATTCTTCACTGCTGTGATGAATGATATGCCGGTTCCACATGAAATTGATGGTGTGCTCCAACCTGTGTATCCAATATCCTGCAAAATCTTTAGCGACAAATGCAATGAGGTAGACATACCATACATTGCTGATATGAAAAATGGCGACCCTGTTGACCAGCCATCCGTAGCTCACAATAGCAATCGAAAGACCCAAAACATCTTTAACAATATTGGTGATTCCTGAGCCCAGACTGGAGATCATGTCTGCACCGCGATTGATTTTAATTCCCATCCGCCAGGAGATAAAGGCTTCAATCCCTATCAGGCCAAGGAATATAGGTATAGCGTAGGTAAGTGCGAGGGCGTAAGCTTCCATAGTGACTAAGATAAGTGGAATAAAAAATATGTTGTCCGAAGTTTGAAACTATGGACAACATATTTTTTATTCCACGCCCTGTGCGCATGCATCGAGCATCTCGTAAAATGCTTCGCCTTTGGCACGTATTATCGCTCCTTTCAAAAACTTATAGAGCGGAACCTGAAGTTTTTTTCCATTTTTACAAGCAGGTGCGCAGATACTCCAGCGGCTGTAATTCCAGGCTTCTGTTCCATTCTTCAGGTATTTGACGCGGACAGGATAAAGATGACATGAGATCGGTTTTGGCCAATCCGTAAGTCCATCTTCAAATGCTTTTTCAAATGCACATTTTCCTATGCCCTTACCATCCCAGATAAGGTATGCACATGCACCATTTTTCACCAAAGGCGTTCCTAACAAGTCTCCATCATTATAATAGGCACTAAAACCTTTCTGTTCTACGGTCTTCCTACTCTCCTCACTCAACATCGGAGCAACTTTATCCCACACCGATTCAATAGTAGCCACTTCCTTCTCTAACAGGGGTGCCCCACCATCCCCCTCCCAACAGCAGGCGCCGTGACAAGCATCAAGGTTGCAGACGAATTTGGCAGTAACAACTTCGTCGCTTAGCAAAACATCATCAATTGCTATCATAGGGTAAAGATAAGTAACGAATAACGAGTAACGAGTAACGAGTGGCAAGTAACGAATAACGAGTAACGAGTGGCAAGTAACGAATAACGAGTAACGAGTGGCAAGTAACGAGTAACGAGTAACGGACAAAGGAGATCGGTTGTAGAGACGTCGATTTTGTTGCTGAGCTGCAGCACAAGGAAAAAGGAAAGCAAGTCGAAGCATCGCGTCTCATTGCACAACCCACGAATAACGAGTAACGAGTGGCAAGTAACGAGTAACGAGTAACGGACAAAGGAGATCGGTTGTAGAGACGTCGATTTTGTTGCTGAGCTGCAGCACAAGGAAAAAGGAAAGCAAGTCGAAGCATCGCGTCTCATTGCTGATACAATCAAAAATTATTTGCATTGTTGATCTTTTTCACCTTAATTTTATTATTCACTAATGTTGAAAACTATGGATTACTCAAATCTCAAAAAGAGGTTTTTGGACTTCGCGCTTGCCATTCATGAACTGACGAAGGAATTTCCTAAGGAAAATGTTTACTTCAACATTAAGAATCAAATAACGCGATGCTCATCATCGAGTGGGGCGAATTATAGGGCTGCCTCAAGAGGAAAGTCACCGTCGGATTTCATCAACAAATTAAAAATGGTAGAGGAAGAGCTTGATGAATCTCTTTATTGGTTACAATATCTCAATGGAGTGGATAAAAAATGGATTCCCTTAAGCTCAAATCTCATTAAAGAAGGGAATGAGTTACTTAGCATCATCGTAGCCTCCCTGAAAACCGCCAGAAAGAACCAGGAGTCTCCACTTAAATACAAAATGAAATAAGAAAGCTCCCACTAATCGTTGATCGATCTTCGTTACCCGTTACTTGCCACTCGTTATTCGTGGGTTGTGAAATGAGACGCGATAAATCGACGTCTCTACAACCGATCTCCTTATTCGTTCCCACACCCTAACTTCGTATGGCGGGTATCATCATCCACTCGTTACTCGTTACTTGCCACTCGTTATTCGTGGGTTGTGAAATGAGACGCGATAAATCGACGTCTCTACAACCGATCTCCTTATTCGTTCCCACACCCTGACTTCGTATGACGGGCATCATCATCCACTCGTTACTCGTTACTTGCCACTCGTTACTCGTGGGTTGTGAAATGAGACGCGATAAATCGACGTCTCTCCAACCGATCTCCTTATTCGTTCCCACACCCTGACTTCGTATGACGGGCATCATCATCCACTCGTTACTCGTTACTTGCCACTCGTTACTTCTCACTCGTCACTCGTCACTCGTTACTCGTTACTTCGGTGTGGGTCTATGATATTTCTAAATCTCGTTATCTTAGCCCTTGTCAGGATTAATATGTCCTGCGAATTCCATGGACAGACTGAAATCAAAATTTTACGAGAAAGCAATGGCCTCCATCGCTGAGATGAAGCCATTCATGAAGGAACATGATGAAAACATCATAGATCAGGTCACTATTGGCCAGGTTTTTGGGGGCATGAGAGGTATCAAAAGCATGCTCTGGGAAACCTCCCTTCTTGATGCTAATGAAGGTATCCGGTTCAGAGGATACTCTATCCCCGAACTTAAAGTAAAACTACCCTCCCGAGGCGGCGAACCCCTTCCTGAGGGCTTATTTTGGCTTATGCTTACTGACGAAATTCCCACAGAGGAAGAAGTCAACTGGCTCAGCGACGAATGGGAGCGTAGACGCATGATCCCTGATCAAACCTGGCGTGTGCTCGATAGCCTTGATCCGGACACCCACCCAATGACCCAATTCGGCATTGCTGTGTTATCCCTGCAAAGCAAGAGTGAGTTTTCCCGGCGCTATTCAGAAGGCATGAGTAAACGTGACTACTGGGATGCTACTTACGAAGACTCCATGAATCTTATAGCCTGTCTTCCCCAGGTGGCGGCTTATATCTATCGTCGGTCTTTTCACAACAATGAGCAAATAGCACCTGATGATACTCTTGACTGGGCATCAAATTATGCTCATATGCTGGGTGTGACGGATGATCCGGATTTCATGAGCCTGATGCGCCTATACATGACATTGCATGCTGATCATGAAGGTGGAAATGCAAGTGCCCACGCTGTGCATCTCGCCAGTTCGACATTGAGTGATGTGTATTATTCTTTTGTCTCAGGCGTCAATGCATTGGCAGGTCCACTCCATGGCCTGGCTAACCAGGAAGTCATCAAGTGGATCTTCGAAATGGTCGATCATCTGGGCACCTCTAAACCAACCAAAGAACAGATAGCTGAATACATAAACGAAACTATTGCACAGGGGAAAGTTATTCCCGGTTATGGACATGCTGTGTTGAGAAAACCTGATCCGAGATTTCTCGCCCAGCAAGCATTCGCCAGCGCACATATGCCTGATGATGATATCGTGAATATTGTGTGGAAAGTATTTGATGTTGCTCCTGGAATATTGGGCTCACTGGGCAAAGTTTCCAATCCATGGCCAAATGTAGATGCACACTCCGGTGCCATACTGGTCCATTATGGATTGAAAGAATACAACTACTACACTGTTCTTTTTGCCGTTTCCCGCGCACTGGGGGTACTGGCCTCTACATGCTGGAGCCGCATACTCAGTCTTCCACTCGAACGACCAAAGTCTCTGACTTATGAATGGATGAAACATTGGGTGGATGCGCGGAAGGAGAAATAAGTAAACGGTATTCAGTATTCAATATTCGGTATTCAGTATTCAATATTCAGTATTCAGTATTCAGTAAAAAATGCAGTTGCAGGGCTAGCCCCTGTCTGGTTTCTGCAAATAAAAACTAAGCAGTATTCAGTAAAAAAAGTATTGCACTGGCTGGCCTTGACACCGTCTTGTTTCCGCACTAATGATGCTTTTCTCTTCGCAAATCAGAAATTTGCTGACGCGAAAGCTTAGGCTGTGCCTCTGCTTAACGTTTGACATAAATGCTGCAAACTTCGTTTGCAGCATTTATAATTATTGGTAATCGGCGAAATTATCGGCTATGCGTTTTTATGCTTTTGTGTTATTTTTCTAAACCCTCTAAACTTATGTTGCCGAAAGCAACATATCTAAACTTTCTAAACACTTCCTACTCTACGCAATCCCAGAATACTGATTACCATTTGCTTTTTACCATTTACTAAATACCCGGTTCCCGCAATTCTCGTCTTAAAATTTTTCCAACATTCGACTTCGGCAAAGAGTCCCTGAATTCAATCTCTTTTGGCATCTTATATCCGGTCAGGTTTTCTTTACAGTAATCAAGCAATTCATTTTTTGAAAGACTTTTGTCTTTTTTTACAATAAATAATTTCAATACCTCACCGCTCTTTTCATTTGGAATACCGACGGCAGCACATTCTTTGACTTTGGGATGCGCGCTGACCACTTCTTCGATTTCATTTGGGAAGACTTTGAATCCCGATACAATGATCATGTCCTTTTTCCGATCGACGATTCTGAAAAAACCATCCTCATCCATGATACCTATATCACCCGTACACAACCAGCCGTCACGAATCGTATTCGCTGTCTCCGCCGGTTTGTTGTAATATCCTTTCATGACTTGTGGACCTTTCACCTGTATCTCTCCTCGTTGACCGACAGGCTGAACCACGCCATTGTCATCGACAATACGCACATCAGTGGACGGAACAGGTAAACCAATGGTACCAATACGCGCTGTACCATCGATAGGATTGACAGATACCACAGGAGAAGCTTCTGTCATGCCATATCCTTCGATAAGATCACTGCCGGTGACCGCTTTCCACCGCTCATTGACTGAAGATTGAATGGCCATGGCACCACCTACACCAAATTTGAAGTAGCTGAAATCTACTTTTGCAAAATCCTTATCATTCAACAGTGCATTAAACAGCGAATTGACGCCGGTCATCACTGTTATTTTATGATTCTTAAATTCTTTAATGACCGATTTGATGTCACGGGCATTGGTGACAAGTACATTCATCGACCCATAGGCCATCATGGCGAGACAATTGACGATGAAGGCAAAAATGTGATACATAGGCAATGGACAAAGTGTGATTTCTTCCCCCTCTTTGAGTCTTGTATCCAGGCATCCTTTGATCTGAAGCATATTCGCCACTATGTTGCGATTCGTCAGCATGGCTCCTTTGGCAACACCTGTAGTGCCCCCTGTATATTGATGGGCAATGACTTTATCCGGACCATCCTCAAAATCTTTGATCGTGAAGTTTTTGCCATGCGCAATAGCCTCTTTAAATGTGACTGTATTGGGTATCGAAAATTTCGGTACCATTCTCTTTACTTTGCGCACGACGAAATTGACAATGCCTCCTTTGACGGCGCCGAGCAGCTCACCGATGCTGGTGAGAATTACAGTTTCGATTTGTGTTTCTCCGATAATTTCCTGCAGGTGAGAAGCGAAATTCTCTACGATGATGATACCCCGTACGCCACTGTCTTTGAGTTGATACAACAACTCACGTGGTGTATAAAGAGGATTTGTATTGACGATGACGAGCCCTGCCCTGATGCAACCAAATAGTGCTATCGGATACTGTAGAAGGTTGGGCATCATGATCGCCACCCTATCACCAGGTTTCAGGCCCCGTGATTGAAGATAGCCGGCCATCTGCCTGGATGCTTTGTCCATCTCGCCATACGTAATGGTTTTTCCCATGCAATAGAATGCCGGTTTGTCAGCAAATTTTTCCATGGCTTCGCTCAGGAAGCTATTCAGATTTGGATACCGGTCTACATCAATATTGGCAGGAAGACCTTTCGGATAGTGCTTTAACCAGGGGCGTGATTCAGCCATGTGTACATCTTGATTGAGTGATGATGCAAGATAAAACTCTTTGATTAAGGAATATCGAATAAAGAATGATGAATATCTAATCAACCCGGCAGAAAGAAAAGAGCCTGCTTCTTTAGTAAAGAAACAGGCTCAGGGGTAAATATGGGGCGTTATGTAAAACTCTTTTAACCTAAATCAGCAAACCTTTCTACCTATAGATTTTCAAGGGGTGAGCTCGTTATAATCTTTAGTATTCTTTTTGAAGAAGGCCTAATCATTCAGCGGGGTAAAATTATATACTGGCTCATCAAAAATGCTAGGTAGAAAACTTCATTTAATGGGGGAAAAACCCCAGAAGAATAACGAGTAACGAATAACGAGTATAGAGTGAAGAGTGAAGAGTGAAGAGTGAAGAGTGAAGAGTGAAGAGTGAAGAGTGACTTTTTAAATACAAAAATTACTCGTTATTCGTTACTCACTATTCGTTACTCACTATTCGTTACTCGTTATTCGTTATTCGTTATTTATTCACAGTTTGTCTTTATTTTCCATCGCCCATTTAATAAGACTGTTGTGGCGTCCATCCAGATGAAGCTTCCGGCAAATATTGCTGCGATGATTTTCAACAGTTTTAATGGATACGAAGAGAAGCTCCGCTATTTCATTGCTGCTCATTCCTTTACTGATCAGTAGGACGATTTTCAATTCAGTATCAGTCAGTAACTCCTCAAGCTGAGAAGAGTTTTCTTTCAGGGAAGACTTGATCGCCGCTGAGATATATTGTTTACCATGTCTTACAAATTCGAGACATTCCATGATTTCCACAGATGAATCTTCTTTCAACAGGTAACCCATGACGTCCAACTCAAGAGCTTTCTTGCAAAGGGCAGCTTCTTTATGAAAAGTGAGGACAATAAACTGAGTCTCCAGATTGGATTGTTTGGCTGATCTGATGACTTCAAGACCATCCATCAATGGCATGTCGATATCAAGAATCGCTATATCCGGTTTGTATTCGTTGATGAAATGCAAAGCTTCCGCTCCATTCTGCGCTGTCTTAACAATATCGATAAATGGAATTTTTTCTAACAACCCGGTTATAGCCTGAAGCATCAGTGGATGATCATCAGCAATTAATATTGTTGTTTTCTTTGTATTCATATGGCAGGAAATGAAAATGAAAAACAGGAACCTTTGCCTTCAGCAGATTCGATATCCAGCTTTCCTTTAAGCGATTGTATTCTATCCTTTAAAGTCAATAAGCCAAGACTACGCGTATTATTCAATTGAGCTTTCGGATCAAATCCTCCGCCATTATCCCGAATCGTCAGATTGAGCATATCGCCTGTCCGGAATAGTGTGATTCGCGCTGATCTCGCCTTTGAATGTTTGATGAGATTATTGAGGCATTCCTGTACGATTCTGTAGACCTGCAATGATTGGTCTCTATTCACAAATTTATCAAGAGGATCGAGTTCATAGGTCATCAGGATTTCCGTAAGTGATTCGGCGGTTTTGATCAGATCTTTGAGTGCTGCATCAAGTCCAAGTTTTTCAATCTGCCATGGATACAAATCCCGGGACACTCGCCTGATGTCCTTCAGTACATCCTGCGTGAGCGCCTTTGATTTGCTGATATCGCCGGTGATCAGGGATTGATTTAATAAAACCAGATTTTGACCCACATGATCATGTAGTTCACGCGATAAATCTTTTCGTTCATCCTCCCTTGAAATAAGAATGCCCGCCGTGTATTCCTCGCGTCTATTTTTTTCTCTTTGCATTTCCCGCATTGATTTATTCAAATAGATGGCAAGAAAAAGAAGTAGAACTCCAATGGAAATAAATATCAATTGTGTTTTGGCGAGTTTCTTGTCACGATCCAGTATATCAATATCCGATGATAGCTTCTGAAGCTCCAGGTCTTTTTGTGCGGTTTTATATTTTGTTTCTATTTCTGATATCCTTGCAAGGTGATCGGCATTGAATATGCTGTCTTTGTAGTGCGTATAGAGTTCATGTTGATCAAGAGCTTCTCCGAAATCACCCCTCGCTTTCGCATTCAGATACAGTATCTCATGTCCATATTTCAAATCCTCACCAAAATTTTCTTTTTTAGCTATCTTCAGTACTTTGTTGCCATACTCCTCAGCAAGCTTATAACGCTTCGTAGCAATGTAAACTTCAGCCATGTGATAATAAATTTTCACCAATGATTCCGGGACGTTTTGTTCTTCTGCCAGACGGACAGCCCGCACTAAATTGGATTCAGCATCCACATAATTACCCATCTGGAAATAGGTAGCACCGAGATTTGATGCTGCACGCTGCACATCAATCATATTCCGGAGCTTTTCCGCTATTGCAAGTGATTCTTTGATATAGATGACAGCGCTGTCATATTTCTCTATTGAACGGTAAAGGCTGCTCAATCCATTGTATAAATGGAAAAGACCAACACTATCTTTAAGAAGTGCATATTTGACGCCTATAAAATATTCGTTCATGGCCTTTTCTTCCTGACCCACGTCTGCATAAATATTGCCAATGTTATTATAAGATTTTATGATGCCGATAGTATCATTTAACTGCATTGCCTTTTCCCGCACTTTTAGGAAATATTGAATTGCGGTGTCAAATTGAGCTTGCTTCCAGAAATACAATCCATATAGATTATTAATGGTGATATAAGCTACAGGATCTTTTACAATGGTATTCAGACTTTCGCAGACTTTTATACCTGCTATCAGCTCATTCTGTCGGCCCAGGAATCGATATCCATCCATCCTGGTGAGTAAAACCTGAAGCTTCAATGAATCATTTGGATTTTTTTCAAGCAGCTGAAGTGCCTGATCCGTATAAATGAGTGTACTATCCGGTTCAGACCGCTTTATTTTTTCCGCTTTAGCATGGAATTGAGCTATTGTCTGTGCGAAACCATCATACCTATTGCAAAAGAAAATAAAAAGGAGTATTACAGTAAATCGAGCCTTATAAAATAGTGTCATCTCAGGATGATTTGAAAGTCAGGTGAACGCTCATATCGGAATGAACTGATGGTCTAAAATACCCATTCCTAACCTTTCGGACGGATTCCGAAAAACCTTGTCCGTGAAGGGAAAAAGTCTTAAATTTGCCGTCCGTTTTAAACCTATTATTAACCTCCATTCCTGATAATCAACCATTTAGGAATGTACAAACAACCCAACTCTCTGAGATGTCAGAAGAAACAAACCTTCCAGAGGAGTCCCTCGAGACTCCAATCCAGGAAACTACTGAAACAATAACCGAAGAAGTAGTAACCCCTGATGCTCCCAAAGAAGAGCCAAAAATTACCACCGGTCCTGAAGTATCCACTGCACATGACGATTTCGACTGGTCGATTTCTAACCGTCATCAGCAGACATATGCAAAGGATGAGTTCGCGCGATTAGAAGCCCTTTATGAAAAAACATTAGGTGCTGTCAATGAAAACGAAGTCATCAAAGCTCGTGTATCTCAGATCACAGGTGGAGATGCCGTATTGGACATCAATTTTAAATCAGATGGCCTTGTGTCTGTATCTGAATTTAAAGACATCGATGGTTTTAAGATCGGAGATGAAGTAGATGTCTATGTCGAACGCCAGGAAGATGAAAGAGGCCAGCTGGTCCTTTCCCGCCGTAAAGCAAAATTGCTAAAAGCATGGGAACGTCTTGTTGATTCATTTAACAATGGTACAATCATCAACGGTACTGTCATCAGTAAAACCAAAGGTGGTCTTATCGTTGATGCAGGCGGTCTTGAGACATTCCTTCCGGGATCACAGATCGACATCAAACAGATCATTGACTATGATCAGTTTGTAGGAAAGACGATGGAATTCAAAGTCGTCAAGATCAATGAGAACATTAAGAATGCAGTTGTCTCGCACAAAGCGCTTATTGAAAGCGATCTGGCAGAACAACGCGAAGCCATCATCTCCGGTCTCGAAAAAGGCCAGGTACTTGAGGGCGTAGTGAAAAACATCACCGACTTCGGAGCCTTCATGGATCTGGGTGGTGTAGATGGACTTCTCTATATCACAGACATCAGCTGGGGACGTATCAACCATCCATCTGAAGTCCTTGAGATCAATCAGAAAGTACACGTCGTGGTACTTGATTTTGATGAAAACAAAAAGAGAATTTCACTTGGTCTCAAACAATTACAACCACATCCATGGGATGTCGTCAGTGATACGATCAAAGAAGGCAGTATTGTCAAAGGCAAGATTGTCAATGTCGAAGATTACGGAGCTTTCCTTGAAATCACACCAGGCGTAGAAGGTTTGATCCACGTCTCCGAAGTAAGCTGGAGCAATCAACCAATTCATGCCCGCGATTACTTCACTGTAGGACAGGAATATGAAACCAAGGTAGTGACCATCGATCGCGAAGAGCGCAAGATGTCATTATCCCTGAAACAACTTACGCCTGATCCATGGGGAGAAATCGAACAGAAATATCCTGTTGGCAGCAAACATGTAGGCCGTGTACAAAACCTTACACCATACGGCGTATTCGTAGAGTTACAGGATGGAATCGGTGGTATGGTACATATCTCTGATCTGTCATGGACAAAACGATTTGCACATCCTTCTGAATTTACGAAAGTAGGCGCTGATCTTCCGGTCATGATCCTGGATATCGATCGTGAAAACCGCAAGCTTTCATTAGGGCATAAACATGTCGAAGAAAATCCATGGGATACATTCGAAAATGTATTCCCGGTAGGATCTTATCACGAAGCTACAGTGATGAAGCGTGATGATAAGGGAGCGATTGTTCAATTACCTTATGGACTTGAAGCTTTTTCACCATCACGTCATCTTCGCAAGGAAAATGGTAAGTTGGCTGAAGTAGATGAGACATTGACATTCAAGGTGATTGAATTCAACCGTGATGACAAGCGTATCATGGTTTCGCATCTCCGTTATCTTGAAGATATCCAACGTGAAGCAGAGGAAGTCGTCAAAGATGACCGACGCAAACAAGGACAGGAAATCAAGCAAGCTGTCAAAGAGCAACAGGGCAAATATGAGCCCACTACGCTCGGAGATATGGCTATGTTTTCTCAGTTGAAGGAGCAATTGGCAGATGCAAAAGGCAAGAAAGCAGTAAAAGATGCTAAGGATGCTGAAGTTGCTGCTGAAGAAACTGCTGTTCCGGTTGTAGAAGAAACTGCTGTTCCGGTTGTAGAAGAAACTGCTGCTCCGGTTGTGGAAGAAACGCCAGTTGCAGAAGAAGTTACTACTCCGGTTATAGAACAGGAAGTCACTTCAACTCCTGAAGAAACTGCAGAAGAAGTTGCTACAGAACCAGAAGTTGCTACAGAACCAGAAGCTGAACCTGCAAAAGAAGAGAAGGCACCAAAAGCGAAAGCTGCAAAAGCGAAAAGCGATGGTGACGATCTTAAGATGATCGAAGGCATAGGGCCTAAGATCGAAGAGATCCTTCATGCAGCAGGTATTGATAGTTTCGCCACACTGGCGTCAAAGACAGGTGATGAAATTCGTGAGATCCTTCTTGCCCAGGGTAGTCGTTTCAAAATGTTTGATCCTACGACATGGCCGGAGCAATCTGCATTAGCTGCTGATGGAAAGATGGACGAATTACAGACACTGAAAGATTCATTGCAGGGAGGAAAGAAATAATTTTCTCCTGTCGATGAAATGATAAAAAAACGCCCTGCTTTTGCAGGGCGTTTTTTGTTTAAATCATTTTCTCAGACATTGAATTTGATGAAGGGAAATATAACCGGATAAAAGATAATTCCCGATATCATTTGGCGAAACGATATGAAATAAATAAAGCCTGGGCAGAAATTTATATTCTGAATGAATGCCGGAGTTGTTGATTAACGAATAAGTAATTAATCAGCAACTTTTTATTTTTTCACCACTTTTTCACCTAACCTTGCTTTGGATTTCGATTTGTCAATAGGCATGGCCTTATTCAGAGACGATGTCAAGATCCTTGATCTGTGCCTTATATTTTTTGGGTAAGATCAACGATTTTATTACCCGGTCCAGTTTTAATTTTCTGCTTAATTTATAAGGTGTCAGAATTAAACCTAACCATGAAAATTTGTGGGTCAGCCTGTGGATACGTCAATAAATTTTACTGTTTTTAATCCTTCAGTTGATGGCAGTCCTGCAATGGATGTCCATACCTGGGCTTTCACAATGCAAGGAAGGTCCATGAGAAGGATGAAGAGTAAATATGAAATGCAGGATCGCACTTAAATGGATTTAGGTATTGAAGATAGTTTTAATGTTCCAGGTTTTAAATATAGCAAATGAGCTAGGACAACGGTATGTGGTTTATTGTTTAGTTTAGTATCCAACAAAACGAAATGAGAAATGAATTTTACAAAAGAATTTACAAGAGGAATTCATATTTTATTTGGAACATCCATTTTATTTGCCGCCTTTTCATTTATATTGAGAATGAACGAAATGCATGGATTATCTATCGATGGGCCAAATACAACATTCCGAGTTATCCTAAATGAAATTGTTTATGGACTTTCGACAACAGTATTTTGGGGTGTTGTATGGTTTATGACAAAGGAGAAAACAGGGAGTATTGTAGCACTCCTCATTCAGCTCCTTCATATTTTCGTTTTCAAACTTTCATTTTCACTCGGACAATCCACAAATGAGGCGTTTTCATTGATGTCGTTGCTTGATCGGATCATCAATGTTGCTGCATATATTGCTTTTGGACTGATTCATTTTAAAAAATTCAATGGAATTTTAATGGGGTTGGTCTATTTTGCTGTCGTAGGTGTGGGTATGGGATTGGGAGGGGATACTTATTATGATTTGATGGAGCGAATACTGAGATTATTTAACATAAGAGATCCTTTTATATACAAGCGTCATTTTGGTACCAGCACTAGCAGTTTCAATTATCTTCAGCTTATTCTCTATCAGATGACATCTATCACTCAGATATGCGTTTTTTGGTTTATGTATCATTTGATTAAATTTCCCAGATACTTCAATTTCAAGTTGACCATTACGCCCATTATTCAAAAGATTTCTCCTTTAACATTTTCGATTATATATTGGGTGATTCGAATGGTATTATTTATTTCTGCAGTTGGCTTTCTTAAAGCTCTTCAAACGTCAATTAAGTATGGAATGGGTCCATCTGTTATTTATACATCCATTTGTTTTTGTTTCGGCATCTATATTACGGCATCGATGTACCGAAATTTTCTTTCTGCTTACATGGTTACAAAAGGAAGGTTTCCGGCTGTGACATATTGGTTATTGAATGCTCCTATTCTGCATTTTATGGTATGGATTTATACATTATTTCTTAGATCGAAACCTATTCAAACCTCAATACAGGAAAATGAAATAAATGAAATAAATGAAATAAATGAAATTCAATCTCTTCAGGTTAAGGATGATTTTATAGCGAATTCGAAAAACTCGGGAATTAAGATCATTTTGATCATAATATTGTCGATCATTTTGTTTATTCCTACGAAGTTAAGTACTTCCAATGACGCCCAGTTTGGAGCTGAACAAAGCATTTGGCCAGGCATTGTGATTTTAGCACTCTCCATATGGTACATGTTTGACAAAAGACTTTTGCTTCCTTTATTCATTATCCAGGCTTGTTCCATTTTGCTCATGGTCACCTTCGTGGAGCCTGCCAAATTTCAATCCGCAGTCGTGTTTGGATTGGTAAATCTGCTTGTGTTTTACAGTCTATTCCATTTTGACGATTTGAAATTTGTCGACATGACCAGTTTAGCTATTGCCAGGCCGAATGAAGAAAAACCAGGAAACATGGAAGTGCAGGAAGAGGAATAATACGAATAGACTATGTCGATCATAATTCGAAATACATATCAATCGCCGAAAGAAAGGCGATGTGGTGACACCACCAGGAGAAGAAGAAATATTTTTGCACGGTAGTGATGAGGTACTAAATAATGGAGAAACGTATGAGATTCCATTTTATCTCAACAGACACATTAACGTAAAAGGCTTTGGAATAGAAATAGCTAATCCGTGAAATAGTCTTGAATTTTTAGATGTGACAACTCCTCAATTCTCAGAGTTCAGTTTTGCACAGGATGCTTATGTTTCCAATGGTTCCATGAGGATGGTCTGGATTGCATCCCCCGCTCATTTTGCTACTGGTTTTGAGATAATAGAAAATGAACCATTTTTCATTTTGCGATTGAAAGCAAATGAAAATGTGATCCTTCATGATGCAATGTCGCTTGGTACAGACATTGAAAACCAGTTCATTCCTCCCTCCACGGATTCAACGTTTATCTTTCGACTTTTTTGGGATGGCGTGATCGTTAGTTCTACCGTAGATATCGGCGATGGCCGTACTCTTGAATTTTATCCTAACCCAGTGACTAACGTGGTACATTTTAAAGGGCTTAATGATCAGGAGAATGTAATAATTACACTGTATGTTGGAGTTGGACGAACCATTCTACAATCTTCTTTGAAAGAAAAGGTGGATTTGACATTGCTGCATACCGGCATTTACTATATTTCCTTTTTTGTGGATGGTAAATATTCGAAGATGGTACCAGTAGTGAAGATTTAATTTAAATTGTTTTACGGATTGTTTCTCTTTTAGTTCCGGTCTGATTCCCTTTTTCGGACCAGGACTTATAACTTCCATGGAATACCTTATTTCGTAAATACAGATTTCCTACAATCATGTTTTTCAATGCGGATTTCTAAATGCTCGGTTGAACCAATGTAAAATTTCTGAAGACTTTTCATTGGGTTGCATTCAATGAATAGCTTGTACTTCTTCCACCGCTTTCATCTTTTATCAATACATCTTTTTTTACCAGATCGTTTATGTCACGAACGGCAGTATCAGAAGAGCATTTTGCCATCGTAGCCCATTTTGAAGAGGTGAGTTTACCAATAAATCCATTGAGCAGTTTATTGATCATAAGTTTTTGACGTTCATTTAGGGATGTAAGCTTATGGTTTTCCCAAAATCTTGCTTTTTGCAGGACGTTTGCAAGCGTTTCATCTGTTGCAGACAATGCCCGGTCCAAACAACTTACAAACCATACAAGCCACTCAGTGATATCCAACGTTTCCTTTTGTGTGCTCGCGAGTATATCGTAATATGCATTCCGCTCTTTTCTTATTTGCGCAGACATACTGTAAAAACGGTTGCTGGTTTTGTCTGCTCGCGCAAGTTGCATGTCAGCTATTCCACGTGCTATACGACCATTTCCATCATCAAATGGATGTACAGTTACAAACCATAAATGAGCGATAGCCGCCTTGATCACAGGGTCAGTATATGATTCTGAATTGAACCATTTAAAAAAGTGATCCATTTCATCCTTCAACACATCGGCATCTGGGGCCTGAAAATGAACTGTCTCACGACCTATAGGACCTGAAACCACTTTCATAGGGTCGGATTTATCATTATCACGCCAACGTCCTACGAGGATTTTTTGCATACCGCTTCTTCCTGTGGGAAACAGAGCAGCATGCCATCCAAACATTCGTTCCGCTGTAAGTGGAGTTTTAAAATTTTGTGTCGCATCCAGCATCATTTCAACAACGCCTTCAACGTTTCGGTCAACAGGTACAACACCTGCGATATCAAAACCTAATCTTCTTGCTATTGAAGACCGAACCTGAGCTGCATCCAGAAATTCGCCTTCAATTTCACTGGATTTTACGACATCCAGTGTTAAGGTCTGAAGACTTGCTTCCTTTTGCAAATTAAACCCTAGTGCTTCCATTTGACCCAGGAGCTTTCCCTGCTTATGCCGCACCTCAATTAATAATGATATAAACCTGTCTTCAGCCCAGGTAAAATGAGGCCATTCTTTTCGTTGGTATATATAAGAAGGCATTTTGTTCGTCCTTTGCGGCGAATATACTGCATTTTCACCGCAAAAACAATTATTCGCCGCAATATATGCGTTGATTAAGCATATTAATTGATGCAATTATCGTTTCTGCGACGAATAGGCCACTTATTCGCCGCAAGAAATTATTCCAGAGAAGAAATGAAGAAAATGTAAATGATGGACTCTGTTTCAACCTACATAGCAAACCTGACAGATCCGAATCAGAAAATAAAAGTTGGACCAACGGGAAATTTAGTTTTCAAAAAAGAGGGCGACCTTTGGTATGCGCAGCTCGATTCAAATATGGATGAAAATCAATATTACAGCTCCTTCGATGCCACAGGAAAATTATTATTCACGCACGAAGGTTTTGAATTCCTGTCTTTTTTTATGAATCGCCGATTACCTCCTGGTTATAAGAGTGTACGGGACAGAAAGAATAGTCCGGCATATGTCGTTAATTTCATGACAGGGATTGTGTATAAATCAAAAGAATGATATGATTTAACTAAAATCAACTTATCATAAATGAATGACTTCCGATCTTACGCTGTTTGTTTGAATAGCAATAACTTCAGTTTGCGTAAGATAAATTACTTAGATTATTTTTTATTTAGCATTATGATAAAAGCTACCGTGATTATTATTATTTCTCTGTATTCGCTCGAACTATCTGGCCAAACCTTCCATACTGGACAATTTTCAATTCCACGGATAGTGCCTGGTTATGATTTGTTTGAACACGACGACAGTCACCCATCGAGAAGAGAAATGATGCATTTAGTCCTTCAGGACAATAAAATCTCGGTAATAAACATGGATACAAATGGTAATATAAAAAACAGGGAAGTGTATGATTTTGAGGCGAATACATATTATGTCGTAGGAAAGTTGGAAGACAAGTGGATTTATTACAAAGATTCCATACCTGATAATGCTTCTTTTTATAATAATCAAAATTTAATTTTGAGTTTATATTATAAAGGATTAGTGGTGGCTCCGGAAAAAGTAAATTATAAAGGGTTCAGCTGTTATACCATGCAGATGTTTTCAAAAAAGTATGGCAAAGTCACCATGCTTGCTACTGATCAAATAATCATTCCGTCGAAAAACTATTATCCACGACACAAACTTAGTTTGCTTGATTCTGTAGTAATCCTGAAATCATTCTTTGAATATGAAGATCTCAAATTGAACGCATCAATAGATACTTTTTACACAGATATTCAAAACCCTGAATGGTTAATCCCCTCTCAGGAAGGTGCTATTACCTATATAGAAAAACAAAAAATCGAACTCAAACATCTTTTGCAGACTACTTATAATAATCAGGTGAATAAAGGAGAGAATTTAGACATTGGCATTGCCCTTTATGATCACGGATTGTTATCGGAAAGTGATATTAAAAGCAGAATTGAGGACAATGATAATGTAGATAAGTTATTCTGGATGAACAAAACTGAGTATCTGAGTAGATCTATTACATACGATAGTCTAATAAAGATGTGGATTAAAGACGGACTGATTTCACCAGCTCTGAATAAGCAAATTGTCAGATACAAGATGGAAAAATGGAAAGAATCGCGAGAAACGTTTTTCAGCATGATGTCTGTACTAATGCTCAATGAAATGGTAAGTGAACGTAAAAACAGGGAAACCATAATCGCAAACATGTCCCTGGATGGATATCGATTCAAACAAGGATCCGAAAAAACAAAAACAGATTTTCTGAATGGACAGGTTGATGTCTCCTCGATATTTCTTGCGGTGGATGGCATTTATCCCATCCCACCCTTTTATAAAACCAAGGATAAGAGTAAAATTGAAAAAGAAGTACAAAATCTTCTGGTTCAGATTTTTCCTATACTTGCCGGCGAATTAAAAGTCTGGATTACTCTTGATTCGTCCAGCAGACGCTTACATGTTTCGACCGATAAATTTCAGTATCAGGCAGAAGTCTATCGGGAATATGATGGGGATGAAGAGGCAGAAGTAAGGAATTTAAAAAAATTAAATGAGTTCAGTTTCGATTCTGAATTTTTATCCGATTTGGAAAAAGTATTAAAACAAATTGGGACGGATTACCAAAACAATAAAATATTTGGATTTCGTTCATTTTCGGACAATTTGACAGATTTGCAAACGGGAGATTATGAATTGCTTACCAAAAAACATCCTGAATTGTCCCTATTTAAAAGCTTGTGGTATGTCGGTGCGCTTGATCGAAATTTTGCAGATTGGTCGGCTGACATTAAGATAACTTACCGGAATACGGATATGGCACATTACCAATCTCAATTTTTAAGTCTTTACCTGTGTAGTTCATTTGCAGAATATTTGCCAAGTGAGAGAAAGAAAAATGTAATTGAATTTATGCGACGATATCAGGAGGATTTGAATTTAAGTGATGAAGTAATATTAACCAGGGAAGAGAACTTGCAGAGTGAACTCATCGAACTCAATGATAATTTAGGGAGATTTATACCTGGTATTCAATACCGGATAAGTCGAATGCCGGATGAATTTCTTAACCAAATTCCAAGTAATACATCCTTCAGTAATTTTTTCCCTGGTCTATATGCATTTATCAGGCAGGATTTTAATCCCATGTTGATGGGATTATCAGATGATGCGAGTAAAATGTATTGGAAAGATGAATCAGGGAAGTTGGATACCGTTCCAATGAATTTCAATTCCACTGAGGAATCCATATTGGCCTTTCTTAACAAAAAACTGAAGCCAACAGGTTATGGTATATACACCATTCCTTCATTTAGATTGACGGAAAAGGAATACTATTATTTGACACAACAGCAGAAAAAGGAATTGGAAATAATTCTAGGTGGCCGGCTGGTGGAAATTAAGTAGGAAAATCATATCCAGCTGAGTTAGTCCAATCAATAAAAAAGGTGGAGGTAATGCAACTCAAAAATTAAAATACTTTTCATGTTGCTCTGGATCAATATCAATACTGAGTATCTTATTGGCCTGAGCATCGATTAAAACAGAGTATGGAAATCCATTTTGGCTAAAATATTTGACCAGTTGATCTGAGCTTCTAAAATTCAATCCCGGGATATCTAATTGGGTTATCTGCTCCTCAACAAACCCGATTTCATCATCTTCCATTTGAATGATATTGATAATGCCGACCCCCTCACCGGCAAACTTCTTTAGCATCGGTATATTGTCAAAACACGGTCCACAACCAGGTGACCAAAAATTGAGTAGAATATATTTTGAGTGCCGTGACTGAATTATTTCGTTAAGATTCTCCGGTTTATAAGATCCAATTCCGGCTATGGATAATTCATTGGAGATTTTATCAGTAACGAAAGCTTTCGTTTTGATTGTCTCGTCAGATGAGATTTTTTGGATTGAAACTTGTTGTCCATCCGGAGAGACATCACCCAATTTATAAGTAGTACCATAAAACTCAAATTCCAATGAAGGTTTATAGTAAGCTGCATTACTATTGTTGCTGACGATGACAGGGGCTATAGAATCATGCAGCGCACTAACCGCAACGACATCAATGAAATTAATATAGGAACCGTTTTCGTCCATATCAATCAGGGTGATGACAAAGGAATCCTGGGCAGTTCCATAAGCATGTGAAACTCTATTAAGCGTGGAAAGCCTGGGTTCTTCCGGAGCCCGAAACAGTGCTTTGCTGTATACGAGGGAACGATCATGCTTTCCGCCTAGTTCCTGCACATATCGTGATGAAACGCAGGACATACTTGCACAAAAGATGCACGTCAGTATAAGAAGCATGAAGGGGTTTGAAATTTTATTCGCAATGTTTTGCATTTAAGATACTTTAAAAGTACTATGTACAACTGGCTTTTGATTTTAACGGGTAAGATTAAATAATATTCCTTTTTAATTAAAGGCCTTGTGTTATAAACGCGCCATAGAGGAAACTTTAAGAAACAGGATTTCAATCAATAAGTGATTAAATGACAGCTTGGTTTAATCAAGAGGAGGGGCCTTCATGTATAATGAAGCCAAGAAGGAAGACAGCCTTCGTTATTTGACTTTTGTAGATCAACACAAGCACGAGATTTAATAAGCTCAAGGATTTTAATTGTTTTAGCAGGTAATGGAGGCACAACATAATCTACAGTAATTCCCATAGCATGGTATTCAGCTAGTATACTAGGTTTTGAATGAGCTGGAATTTCTATTTGCCGCATGAGTTTTCCTATGAGATGTTTTTCTAGCGGGTTTAGCAATCTGTTGTTTTCATATGTAATGAACTTTCCACCCTGGATACTTCTGCGATCTTCCGCATGTTGAGGGAACATATCAGGCCTGTATTGTGAGTAATGAAGCAATATCATCAAGTTCGGATTAAATGGGTCATGGCTATTGATGATAGCTTCGTCATCTTTACTAGCACTAATGTGTAGGTATCTGTTCTTAATTCGTTCGTAAAGATCATCTTCATTTATTGCCCAATCTGTAAAACTTGGTAGTATCCAAACATGTCCGTCAAATCCATGATGAGCCGGATTACAAACCGCAAAAAACAAAGCGACTTTCCAATTCATCGACCAATCCAATAGACGAGAAGGAAGTCCTAGGTGTCTTTCTTGAGCAAGATACCTCCAGGTATTAAGGTTAGGTGATGTTTTTACCTTTGGACGCAGCTTAGTCCCTCCAATAAATCCACGACAATTTATTGACTTCAAAAAATAACTATGAATGAGCTGTTCGTATTTCAGAGCTTCGTCTAGCTGAAGTCCATCACGCAAAAGGGTAGGTATGTTTTGATATTCAGGTTTAGCGTGACCACGGTAGAGCAAATGAACGCCAGCAGGAAAAGCACCACTCAATTCCTCATTCCAATAAGATTCAAATTCCCTATAAGAATTGATTGAAATTCTGGACATGAAATAAAATAAAACAGAAATTATTAGTAGTGTGCTAATATTACTTATGACAATTCATAGTTTGATGCATCCTGAAGAATTTCAGTGTGAAGCTTTTCAAAATATTCGTCTTTACAATATCGATGAATAACTGAAGTAAATTCAATGTTTATCGGTGAATGAACAATGAATTCTATCCCAAATCGATTACATGCAGATCTAATTTTTGGTTCAATGTGTTGAGGTCCTGAGACAAAATGTATTTTGATTACCTTTTGCATTGTCGCAGTTTTGAACCATAAAGTCCTCACCAATTTGTAGAATGATGAATATTTATTGCCAATCAGAATATTTTCCGGATATTCAAAAACAACCTTAATTGGTTCCATAGTCTATTTCTTCTTGCCCTTATCGCTATTGATCAGGTCATTAAGTGAATTGATTTTGTTCTCCTTAAGATAGTTTCCAAACTCTTTATCACTCCTGACTCCGAAATCACGGTTATAATTCTTCTCAATAGTACCTATGTGTGTGTCATTGCGTTTGTCACGCAATTCCCCATCTTGATTGCGACTGCGATTGCCGCGCATGCCTGATGCATCTTTGCTCATGATAGTTAGATTTTAATTTATCATATAAACCCTTTAACGAATATTATTGGTTCAATATGGTCTGATTTTTGAGATATTTATTTCAATCAAGGTGGACATTTGTCAATAACTGACTGTAAATCAGAAAATTGTCCCGATGCAATTTTTGAATATGGAGAATTTTTTTACCAGCATTGATCTCTATATCAGGGAATACAATGTAGAAGCATCCCTGTATAAGGAAGGTGCAAAGTTCCTCAAAAGAGGTTGGCTTGAACGAGAAGAGTTTCTTAAAATCTGTCTTTGGAAATCCAGAAGATCAAAGCAAAAACTGAAGAAAAATACCAGTAAACAGATCGAGGACTTGACCAGATTGGCCTTTGCAGAAAAAGATGAAAGGAAGAAAATGGAGTACCTGATCAAGCTTAAAGGTGTGGGAGTTCCTATGGCCTCTGCAATCCTATCTGTTACCAATCAAAATAAATATCCAGTTATCGACATCAGGACAGTTCAGGCTTTAAACAGATTGAGATTGTTCAACCACACCCACATCTCTATCAACTGCTGGCTGGAGTATCTATCGGTAATGGACAAACTAAAGAAGAGAGTAAACCGCACGGCAAGGGAATTGGATAAAGCCCTGTTTGCCTTTCATAGAATGCGGCTCGATAAAGGTTTTAAGAATTTGTACAAGACCTATTGAGTTGGCTTTCAGGAAAGAGATTCAACCAGCTTTGCAAATCGTGCCATAGCCATATCGAAAGTTATCCTTTGATCAGCTGGTCCAAAACACATGTTGGTAACAAAATTCTCATATTTTTCTCTGTAAAGTGGATCGGTTTTTAATGTGTTCAAGACCTCGTGGGCTGCAATTGATAAATCCGCTTCTCCGTCCTTGTTACAATACAACAAAATGCCAAACTGCGTGAAACGCAGAAAACAACTGTATTAAAATGGCTGCATTCGGAATTAAATGGCTAAAGCTTATTCATATAATTAATTAACTTCGATGATATAGACAAATTTTTTTATTTCCTGCACCTGCTGAGATAAAGGCTTGTTACTAATAACATTATTCCATTTTAATATTGGAGGCGTATCCAATGACTGAATAAGATTTGCTAAGTAATTGGACTTTATGCCATATGTAGCATTCTCTGCATCTAAATGCTTTGCATTTATCACACCAATAAGATTGCCTTGGGTATCAAAAAGCGGCCCACCACTATTGCCTGGTTGGACTGGAGCTGAAACTTGATATGACGTGACATCCCCCATAAACCCTGATTTTGCACTTACAATCCCGTTAGTTAATTTAATCTCATCGCCCATAGTTGACAGAAGAGGATAGCCAAGGACAAAAATGTTTTCGCCTACGTCAGCAACGTTATTCCTGAAACCATATGGTAATGAACCTAATTCTGAGATACCTTCTACTTTAAGAATTGCCAGATCATTAGTCCTATCTGAAATAAGAACTTTGGCATCGAATGTTGCGTTAAAATCTCCTTTAATGCCGCGAATTTTAATGGATTTACCATTTTCAATTACATGGTAGTTCGTAACTATTAATCCACTTGGGTGAAGAGCAAATCCAGTACCTGTTGTTTTTCCATATCTAATAACATTATATTCAGGATCGCTTATTGTTGGAAATGTTTTTAAGAGAGACAATTGTGTTGGTGTGCCGGAAAACAACAATTCCCAAACTCCATTTTCATATGTAGCAATTACATTTTCAAATTCTGATTTGTTTAATGCATACCACTTTACCATATAAGCATTTGAATTTCCAGTTTCCATCAAATAACCTTTAATATCACCTGTTTTCCATGTTGAAATTGCATCGCTTGCTAAATAAATTATGTTGTAGTCATTTAAATATTTTTTAATTCCCACAGTGTATTTTATCGTCTGGCCAACCTGTATTACCTCATAAATTCCTTCTTTTTCATCAATGCCGTTGCTTTTCCACTCATCTTTTAGCTTCTGCATTGCATATTGTGTTTTAGGACTAGTATCGGGGTTTAAAATTGAGATTCCCTTCCAAAGAAATCCATTGGGCACAAATTCTTCGATACTAATTTTCGTAATACCAGGTGGAATTTTGGGGAATATGAGTTCATAATGATTCACCTTGCCTATTGGTATAGTGTATTTAGTATCTAAATTGTTGCCTTTGAACTGAACAACTTGATACTTATTGGATGGATCGTAATAGTCATAGACATAAGTCTGAGATCCAAAAATGAACCATGTACTTGACAGGCCTGCTGTATGTTTTATTATAACAGAAGTTTTAGAGTTATCAATTGAAATTGATTCAATCATAAATGCCTTTGGTCCTTTATCAATGGTAGGATTATTAGTTATCTGACAAAGCACAAAATCATATGATGCGAGCAAGATAAATAAGCATCGTATAAAAAGATTTATTTTATTCATTGGGTTAAAGTTTAAAATTTTTTATGTATTAAATTCTCCTTTTACTGATCGTAAAATTCACAATAGTTACGCAAGAATAATTCATGGTTTTCCTTGTCATTCAATTTCATGTAAAGTTTATTCATTTTCTAGTCAGGCTTGGTTTTTTGGATGTGTTACTGGTTAAGTGATTACGGTTTTTGTTAGTACAATCCAAACACTCCGCAACAAAAGCCACGCTAAAAGCAGAAATCCAACAATAAAGCTTATGTAACAAATTAGCTTAGCCAATTTATTGTAGTTGTTTGCAAGACCAAAAATATTCCAAAAAGTAGTTTTGGTATTTTCTTCCGCGTTTTCCTTCAAGCTTTGCTTATACGCTTGAGACTTTTGAAAGGAAGTTTCAGGTGGATCTGTTGAAACATATTGAGGATAATGTGTAGAGCTAAAATCATGCATATTGTTTAGCACAAACTCCAATTGTATTCTGTCATTCTTAGAGTGATTCTTCAGGAAAGTTTCTTGGTCATACTCATCCTCTTCGGATACATCAATCAATACCTTTCTCCATTTATCGTAATCTATACCCAATTCCAAAACGTATGTCATTAGGTGCCCCCATGTTTTACCTGAATTCTCAAAGTCATACCAAGTTCGGTTTTCACGTATAATTTTTGGAGCAAAAAGTTGATATAAAACTGAACCAAAGGTGAAAAAAAATGCACACCAGAAGAAGACTTTCCAACTAAAAGGTATAGCTTGAAGAAGATGAAATTTATCTCCGTTGCCGTCAACAGCTATCTCAATTTTACTCAGTATTCTTACCAAGAATGGTACTAAGGGTAAGAAAAGATATGTTCTTGTTACTAAGCGATTTTCTCCCAGACCAGATAGTTCAGACCATAATGGAGCAGCAAATAAATTTTTCATAGCGTATTAGGCGTATGAATAAAGATACATTTAACCTTTTTACAATTTTGTATGTCTAATACATGCAAATAAAAAAAGGTGCTATAATTGTTACATCATAACACCTTAATTATCTGGGTGGAGGATAACGGATTGGCTGCGCCGATCCGGAAGTGGGGTGACCGAAAAGCCGATTTCGGCAAAACATTACTTTCTGCGAAGCATTTTTTATTTCCATTCTTCCTCTCCAAACAAGTTTGATGGTCAGATTGGAAATAAAAAAAGGCCCCGAAAAGGGGCCAGTAATGTTTTGCCGAAATCGGCTTTGTGGAGGATAACGGATTCGAACCGTTGACCCCCTGCGTGCAAGGCAGGTGCTCTAGCCAGCTGAGCTAATCCCCCAAGTAGGACTTCACTACGTTTCGCCTACTTGGCAAGCCGTAAGTTTAAGTTTTCAATACGTTTCGCCTACTTGGCGAGCCGTAAGGTTAAGTTTTCAATACGCTACGCCTACTTGGCGAGCCGTAAGGTTAAGTTTTCAATACGTTACGCCTACTTGTCGCGACGCAATATCCGCAATTCATCTTCATAGCTAGCCTGAAACTAAAAAAATAAATCCAGGCATGCCATGAAGGCAAGACGAAGTCGCGTCCTTCATGGTAGTCTCAGGCAGATTTGAACTGCCGACCTCTACATTATCAGTGTAGCGCTCTAACCAACTGAGCTACGAGACTAAAAAGAAATCTTTATTTCTTAGTAAACAAGAAGGACAACGGTAAAAAGTAACGAGTAACGAGTATCCAGTAACGAGTAACAAAAATCTATATTCTGACTTCGTCATTCGGTATTCTACTTCTTTATTCTGAATTCGGTATTCATTATTCCTTATTCAAGGAGATAGGGAAGAAGGAGCGGGACTATTGACTATTATTAATAGTACACTCTTGTAAAATAAAAGGAGGTATTCCAGCCACACCTTCCGGTACGGCTACCTTGTTACGACTTAGCCCCAGTCACCAGTTTTACCTTAGATAGCTCCCAGTAAAGTCACCATCTTCAGGTACCCCCG
>JBBSAQ010000028.1:0-51843 GCA_038252065.1 Chitinophagales bacterium | reverse complement strand
TAGTTTCTCTTGGGAGAAATTCCCGGTAAAGGGGGATAATGATAAAGGAGAAAAAGAAAGCGCAGAGAAGGCAAGAGACGAAGGCTAAGGCGAAGGCTGAGAAAAAGTGAAAAGTGAAAGCGAATGAAAAGGTGAATTATTTTTTGCCATTCCAGCAATTTTGCAGGGCTTCATATAGATGATTGGCAATGAGTCGATCATCAAATTCATTCATCACTTTGATGCGACCGGCTTTTCCCATTTTCACTCTGGCTTCTTTATCCAATGCAATAAATTTATTCATCGCATCGGCCAGGGCCTTGCTGTTTTTGACAGGGACCAGATAACCATTTATGTTTTCATCGACCGTCTCGCGACATCCTGCGGTATCTGTAGTGATGACAGATCGTTCCATCGACATGGCTTCCATGATCACGCGTGGCATTCCTTCCCGGTAAGAGGGCAGAATAATGCAATCCGACTTCTCGATAAACTTCCTGATATCGTCAGTGGATCCGTGATAATGAATCTTAGGATCCCTGATCCATCGCATGAGATCATCATTCCGAATGGAAGATGGATTTTCTTTATCTATCTCTCCGACAAGCCAAAACCGGATATGACTATTTGATTTAATCAACTGAGCAGCCTCGATAAATTCTCTTACCCCTTTATCATACAACAATCGTCCAATAAATGTAAATGTGATCAGGTCTTCTTTTCTCCCATCCCCATTGGGGCTAAAAGCAGTAGTATCAACACCACAACCTTTTATTGACATGCTTCGGCCTGATGAAGTCAGACCTTCGTCTTCAAATAGTTTCTTATCATCCTCATTTTCAAAAATAACTTTTCGGTGATAGGGCAACGACAATTTGTATAACATCCTTGTGATCCTGTTAATCCATCCTTCGTGAATTAACGAATACCCCAGTCCTGTTACTACAGCCACGGAAGGTATACCCAATAACCGGGTGGCGAAGCCTCCAAATATATTCGGCTTGACCGTATAATGAAGTACAAGGTCCGGCTTATAATGTTTGTATAAGTTGACAAACTCCAAAAACAACCTGATATCCTGGAATGGATTGACACTATCACGATACAGATGACGAATAGGAATATGCTGGACTTGTGGCAACGTCTCGGTGTAGAAAATAAATTTATCCACCGGAGCCATGACGATCACTTCGTGTCCTTCGTCGATCAGCTTCCGGATGATGTTCAGCCTGAAATTGTAAATATTCCAGGTGGTATTGGCAACGATAATGATTCGCTTAGCTTTTGACATGATCAGAGATAGTGGGTGAGGCCACTTTCCTTTAATTTTTCCTTCAGCTTTTTGATTGCCTGTTCATCCGATTTCGGAAAGATCATGAGACAATCCTTTGTATCCACGATGATAAAATCTTCCAGTCCTTTGATGACTATTAATTTTGCATTTTCGGAAAGGATGAGCGACCTATGTGTATCCTCCAGATAAACCGGCGTACTCAGAACTGCATTATGGTTGGCAATCTTTTCGCTGATATCAAACAGTGAATTCCATGTACCAATATCCGACCATCCGATATCGCAGGGAATCGTATAGACATTATCTGCGTGTTCAAGGATTGCATAGTCCACTGAATTTTTTTCGGTTTTTGGATATTCATTGAAAATAAAATCGGCTTCATCGTCCGTATTATATTTTCCGATCCCCTTTTCAAGCACATTATAAATTCCGGGAGCATATCGCTTATACGCTTCGAGAATTTCATCGAGACGCCAAATAAAAATTCCGGAATTCCATACAAAATTGCCTGTCTCCATGTAATATAAGGCGTCAGTAGCATTTGGTTTTTCTCTGAAGGATTTTACTTTTCGCACATCAGCGTGATCATTTGTATCATATTCGATGTATCCATAACCGGTATCGGGACGTGTGGATTTTATACCCAGCGTAAGAATACTATGATTCACTTCTGCATGAGCGCAGGCTTCTGTGACGACTCTCTGAAATTCTTTTTCATCCTTGATGACATGATCAGCAGGAGCAACGATACACACCGCATTTGGATCCCTTTGTATAAGTTTGAATGATGCGAATGCGATAGACGCTGCTGTATTATTTCTTGAGGGTTCCAGGATCAGGTTGTAGGGATGAAACCCACTCAGGGAATCAAGGGTCAGTCCTTTATAATTCTGATGCGTAATGACATAGATATTCTCAGCAGGAATGAATTCAGAAAATCTGTCAAAGGTTTGCTGAATCAATGATTTGCCTGATCCTGTGATATCGAGAAATTGCTTAGGTAGGTTTTCACGACTTGCCGGCCAGAAACGGGAGCCAATTCCGCCGGCCATGATCAATACATATGGGCTTGTCTTCATTGTCAAAGATTGTTACGTTGCAACCAATCTGATAATATAACCTGGTTCCAAATGGACGTCCATAAAATTTTTGGATTTCCTTTTTTAAATTCATTCCACTTTCGAAGAATCACATCGCCGTTGAATTCTTTACGGTCAGCAAGGTATTTTATTCGTTCATCCGCCATAACGCTTAATTGATTCTTTAACCAATCATGGATAGGAAGTGTGAATCCCATTTTGGGTCTGTTTACAATTTCCAAAGGAATACGTGGGGCTAATGATTCAACCAGCATTTTTTTTGGTGAAGTAGGATACTTAAATGTATCCGGCAGGGATAAAACATACTCCACTAACCGGTAATCTAAAAATGGTGCTCTCACTTCCAGTGCATGAGCCATGGCCATCTGATCAGTATCTTTCAACAGGACATCTCTTGTGTACAATTCAATTTCACCTATTGAGGCTTTACTCAGGTGACCCATCCATGACGTGTTTTGATCTATTTCCTTCAGCTTCATTTCCATGTCATCATTCCTGAAGGGCTCGCATACTAAGGAATTGGATTCGGCTATACTTCCGGATCCCCGAAATACCGGATATAATGAAGGCAAGTCCCATTTCGTGAGCTTCATGATGGATGCCAGCTTATCGTATTTCCGATCAGAACTCAATTTCAGAATGCCTGTCGCTAATCTTTTTCTTATCGCCAGTGGTAATTTTGTGAATCGTTTATTCCGTACCAGTTTGTGATACATCATAAAATATTGGTATCCCGCGAATAATTCATCTCCGCCCAATCCTGACAAGGCCACTTTTATTCCTGCCTGACGTGTATGTTTGGATACTAGATATGTATTCGGTCCATCTCCGCTCGGAGAATCCATCGCTTTCAATATTTCGTCTATTGAATCCAGGAACTCCTCGGGTTTAATAATAATTCTGTGATGATGCGTATGATATTTTGTGGCGATCAATTGCGCATAGGACGACTCATCATATTTCTTTTCAGTAAAACTGACATTATAGGTGTCAATAGGACCATTCGCCAATTCTGCCATACAGGCTACCACAAGACTTGAATCAATACCCCCCGATAAAAAAGCGCCAACAGGTACATCTGAAACCAACCTAACGCTTACCGAATCAATAAATAATTCTTTTACCTTTTTTTTGGCACCTTCATAGTCTTCAGTAGCAGGCTTGATGTTTTTATATTCCCAATAAGGTACTTCAGTGCAATTTCCATTTTTAACAATAGCAAAATGTCCGGCTTGCAATTGTTTTACATTTTTAACCAATGTATGTGTGCCGAGTGTGGCCTGGTAGCGAAAATATTCTCCTAAATATCTTTTCTCCAATTCATGTGGCACCAGACCCGAGGCCAGCAAGCTTCGTATTTCAGAGCTGAATACAAAATAGTCCTGAGATAAAAAATAATAAAATGGTTTTTTACCCAGTCGATCGCGTGCGACAAATAAAGATTCTTCTTCCTTATTCCAAATTGCAAAAGCAAACATTCCATTTAAACGGGAAAGACAATCTGTACCCCATTTTGAATACGCGGCCAGAATAACTTCTGAATCAGATTGGGTATGAAACGGATAAGATGTCAATTGCGCTTTCACCTCACGGTAATTGTATATTTCACCATTGTAAATGATGATATACTTTCCTGCGAAATCACTCATGGGCTGATTAGCCGCTTCGCTCAGATCAATGATGGAAAGACGCCGATGACCTAATGCAATTTTCTTATTTATGAAAATGCCTTCATTATCGGGCCCACGATGGGCAATGGCAGTCGTCATGGCCTGAATAGCCGTTTTATTTATTTTTTCGTGACCAATATTTAATATGCCGGCTATGCCACACATCTATTCTTAAAACCAGTCTTGGGTATTCAATTGACTATACACATTTCTAATCCCTGATTCCAGTGGAATTGAAGCATGCCATCCCATAGTTGTTAGTTTACTTACATCCATCAATTTTCGGGGCATGCCATCCGGCTTTGTCTTGTCATAAACGATTTCTCCTTCGAAACCCACAATTTCTTTAATTAGATACGCCAGATTCAAAATGGATATTTCCACTTGTGTTCCCACATTGACAAAGCCAGGGTCATTAAAATTATTGATCAAAAAATAACATGCATCTGCAAGGTCATCTACATGCAGGAATTCACGTAAGGGTGTACCCGTTCCCCAAAGGACTACTTCATTGACCTTGTTCTTTTTAGCTTCGTGAAACTTCCTGATCAATGCCGGAAGAACGTGTGAGCCTGCAAGGTCATAGTTATCATTTGGCCCATACAGATTGGTAGGCATCGCAGAAATAAAATTGCATCCATATTGGGACCTGTACGCATCGCACAATTTGATGCCGGTTATTTTCGCGATGGCATAAGGCTCATTTGTTGATTCTAATAAACCTGTGAGTAAGTATTCTTCTTTTATGGGCTGAGGAGCAAGTCTTGGATATATACATGACGAACCCAGGAATAATAATTTTTTAACCCTTGTGAGATATGAGGCATGAATGATATTGGATTCGATCATTAAATTGTCATAAAGAAATTCCGCACGATAAGTATTGTTGGCAAGTATACCTCCAACTTTGGCTGCAGCAAGGAATACAACGTCAGGTTTTTCTTTTTCAAAAAAGTTAAAGACGGCCTCCTGTTTTCTCAAATCTGTTTCCCGGGATGTCCTTAGCACCAAATTATGATATCCCAGATCCGTAAGTCTTCTGACGATCGCGGATCCAACCATACCTGTGTGGCCGGCAACATATATTCTATCCGTCTTATTCATCCCCTTATCTCTGTTATTTATTCAAATTCATTTCGTACATCAAATCCTTCTCTTCGCAGGAAAGAGAGTTTTTGAAATAACTTCAAATCTGCATGAATCATTTCTTTGCAAAGTGAATGGATATCATGTACCGGTGTCCAATCCAGTTTCTGTCTTGCCTTTGAGGCATCCCCGATCAGCAGATCGACTTCTGTCGGCCTGTAATATTGTTTATCAACACGCAACACAATTTGTCCGGAAGTGAATGGGGCCGGCACACCTGTCAACGATTGAAACTGATCATGATCAATCGTATCAATACATCCGGTTTCAAGATCACCCTGACCTGAATATGAAAGTGTAATCCCTAATTCCTTCCAGGTCATGCTGATAAAATCACGAACACTTGTTGTAATTCCTGTCGCGATCACCCAATCTTCCGGCTGATGATATTGCAATATCTTCCACATCAATTCCACATAGTCTTTGGCGTGTCCCCAATCGCGCTTAGCATCCAGATTTCCGATATAGAGATCTGCCTGGAGACCAAGTGCAATTTTTGCGACTGCTCTTGTTATTTTTCTGGTGACAAATGTTTCTCCACGCAATGGACTTTCATGATTAAATAAAATACCATTGCATGCAAAAATATTATAGGCTTCTCTGTAATTGATGGTTATCCAATAGGCATATAATTTAGCTACTCCATAAGGTGACCTTGGATAAAAGGGTGTATTTTCATTCTGAGGAGTCTCCGTTACTTTTCCGAATAATTCTGAAGTAGATGCCTGGTATATTTTTGTTTTCTCTGTCATTTTCAAGAGTCGGACAGCTTCTAAAATTCTCAATGTACCGATGCCATCTACATCTGCTGAGTATTCCGGTACTTCGAAGCTGACCTTGACATGAGACATAGCCCCGAGGTTGTAGATTTCATCAGGTTGTACGTCCTGTATAATGCGAATGATGTTAGATGAATCTGTCAGATCACCATAGTGAAGTATAAAATTTCGATTGGATTCGTGTGGATCCTGATATAGATGATCTATCCGCGCCGTATTAAATAGTGAGCTTCTTCGTTTAATGCCATGCACTTCATACCCTTTCCTCAAAAGAAATTCAGACAGATAAGCTCCATCCTGGCCGGTGATACCGGTGATCAATGCTCTTTTCATTCGTTCTCTTTCTTGTCGTGAATAAATTGGGATACTTTTCTCAATGGCTTTAGCCATGATGTGTAGAAGCGTGGCTTTAATTCATTTAATCGCCAGGCTTCACTATCTTCTTTGTTGGCTCTTATCCTGTTGGCTATGGAAGAGTTACTTACGCCTCCGGCCCGCATTTTTACAATGATCTGATGCAGATAGGATACAGAAATCTGATGCTTGTATAAAAAGCGCAACATCAGTTCATAATCGGCGGCTGATCGCAGGGATGTATTGAACAAGCCCCATCTATCGTACATTTCTCTTCGCACAAAAAATGTGGGATGTGGCGGCATCCATCCGTATAAAAATTTCGAAGCTTTAAATTCGCCGGCTATCCATGTCCGGAGTCGTTTCTTTATATCATTTTGACTGACATAGATCAGGTCACCGTACAGTGCACTTGTATTCTCTTCCTGCATTTTCTCCACTACACTACTGATCACATGAGGATTCGGATAAAAGTCATCTGAATTGAGGATGCCAATGATATCACCCGAACATTCCTTTATTCCTTTATTCATGGCGTCATATATACCATTGTCTTTTTCAGAGATAATTTTCTTTATATGACTGAAATTTTTTACAATATCTATCGTCCCGTCTGAAGAGTGGCCATCGATGATGATGTGTTCGATAGGAGAGTAATCCTGCAAGGCTACCGATGTCAGGGTATCATTTATCGTGCGCGCGCTATTGTAGGAGGCGGTTATGATACTGACCAATGGCTTATTTGTGTCGGATAAAACTGACAACTTATTCAGTTAGATGGTCGCGTTCGATGACGATATTTTCAAGTACTAACATATCCATCTGTGTACGCAGAAAACAATCCAACGCTTCTTTGGGGCTATTGACGATAGGTTCGTTTTCATTGAAGGACGTATTTAATAAAACAGGGACTCCTGATTTTTCATAAAAGCGCTTAATCAATCTGTAATATCTCGGATTTGTATTCTCATCCACAGTTTGAAGCCGACCTGTCCCGTCTACATGTGTGACTGCCGGGATAAGTTCCTGTTTCTCTTTTTTGACTGGAAATACTTTTTCCATAAAGGGCACATCGTCGACAACGTCAAAATATTCACCAACATACTCCTTTAGAATGGACGGTGCGAATGGCCTGAAGCTCTCACGTCGTTTTACTTTTGAATTCAACAATTCCTTTGCATCCTTTCTTCTTGGGTCTGCAAGAATTGATCTTGCCCCTAATGCTCTGGGTCCGAATTCAGCTCGTCCATTGAACCATCCTATGACACCTCCATTGACGAGTCGCTCAGATACGATCTCATACAATTGTTGGTCCGGATACGATGTGTACGGGATGTTTTCGGAATTGAGCATGGCCTCGATCTGTGAATTATCAAATCGGCTGCCTGTGTATGCACTCCAGATCGCCGGCATCCGTTCTTGATGCATCAGCTGGTGGTATACATAAAGTGCAGAACCCATAGCAATACCGGCATCATGACCTGCAGAAGGGATGTACACATTTTTAAAAGGAGTGTTGCTTTTTATTTTCCCATTAGCAACAGAATTTTGGGCGACTCCTCCGGCTATGCATACAGATTCCAGTTTAGTGCGCTCATAAAGACCATGGAGTAAATGAAAAATAATTTCCTCCGTATATCGCTGTACAGAAGCAGCAATGTCCATATGGAATTGGGTGATCGGATCCTTATCATTTCGTGCAGGCCCCATCTCTTCCACCAATTTTTTGCTAAACAATTTATCTACTACAGGGATATGGTCGTCACCGTATGAGATAATATTCCCTTTTGTAGCTGTGAAATATTGAAGATCCAATTTAAACAGACCGTTGTTCAAAAGCTTTACGATAGGTCTTAGCTTATCCACATATAGAGGCTTGCCATAAGGAGCAAGGCCCATGATTTTGTATTCATCACCATAATGCGGGAAACCCAGAAATTGAGTAAACGCAGAATAGAATATGCCAATGGAGTGCGGAAAATCAATTGAATCATAAATCTCCATTGATGTATCCAGACCGTGTCCCACCATTGTCGTCGTGAAATCACCGCTGCCATCGATAGACAATAATGCCGCCTCATTAAATGGGGAAGCAAAAAAAGAAGAAGCAAGATGAGCCCGGTGATGTTCGATGTATCTGAGTTTTTGTTCTATTTTCTTTTTGTCACTGCCGGGAAAAATCCTAAGGAACTCTTCAGGTATGGAAGAAATCTTTTTTGCATTCTGCATCCTGTTTCGGATGGCATTCATACCGATGCCCGGATGTGAGGCTGCAAATACTATTTTGGTAAACAATTTCGCTTTCGGATCTCTGCCGATCGCAATATAATCGAGATCATCAAGTGAAATGCCGGCCTCATGAAGACAAAACTTTATGGCCTGATCAGGAAAACCTGCCCAGTGTTTTACTCTTCGGAATCGTTCTTCCTCCGTGGCCGCGATCAGGACACCATCCTTGAAAATGGCGGCGGATGAATCGGCATGATAGGCATTAAGACCGAGGATGAACATTAACGCAGTGCCTTATTCGTTAAGGAAAAAGAATTTATACTAATACTTAATGCCATAATTTTCTTCAAGGATTTGTTTAACTGATTTTTTTTCTTTCTTCGCCAACCATTCAATCTGTAGAATTTTCGAATCCACAAGAAACCTGTACCAGAAGCCCTGCAGGAAATGCCAGACCAGGCCCTTTCGTCCATCCAGAAAGCCTAATTGAAAAATATATCGATAATTGAAATACAACCAGGCTCTCAGAAATAAAGGCAGTCGTCCATAAAAATTTTGCTTCCACCAGCGCTTCTGCTTGTTTTGTTTATTGGCCAGTGAATATTCTGTTGACTGGTTTTTTTGCAATCCGTATTTGGTATTGAGCAAATCAAAAGCTTCTCTTGTTGAATAATGATTGTGTTTGTCCGTCCACCAGGTCAGGTTATTCAGATTTTCATCAATGAAATCATGTTCCAGCTCAATCGTATCGCCACTTGACAAAACAATGTGTTCGTCCATCCATCGATTTTCAGACCGGCCTGCATCTTTACGCCATATCCGAATCAGTTTTATCGGGTAATAACCTCCATGACGAATCCATTGCCCCATAAAATAAACACGGCGTTTAAGTACCAATCCTGTAATACTATCCGAAAGACCATCGAGCTTTTGTCGTATTTCGGATATCAATTCCGGTGTGAGATATTCATCCGCATCCAGCTTCATGACCCATCCTGTGGTGATATCACAATTGTCCAGTGCCCAATTGAGCTGCTCGGCATGATTAATAAACGCATGTTGATACACTTTCACATTCAGTGAACGCGCAATGTCCAACGTATCATCATCCGAAAAACTATCCACAAGGATTACATTTTCTGTGAGGCCAAGCGCTATAGGTAAATATTTGCCTAAATGAATAGATTCATTTTTGGTGAGGATGATAATGGTGAGGTTGATGGACATTACCTATTCCTCATGTGCAGTGATCAAATCTGATTTCAGATAGTGCGCCAGCCTGATCGCTAACGCCATAATCGTAAGTGTAGGATTGGAATGACCAGTTGTAGAGAATACTGAACTACCGGCGATGTAGAGATTATCCACACCATGCATTTTACAATTTGTATCCACTACACCAGACGCTATAGATTGACTCATCCTTGTGCTGCCCATATGATGATAAGCGTCAATCAAATTATCCCGGATTTCTTCATCGCTATTTTTAATCCATGCATCCCATTTTATATCTCCCAATTTCATCTTCCTGAAATTGGATTCGATCTCAGTACAAAATCGTTTGAGTGTTTCTATTGTTAGTGAAGTAAATGTCCAGTGGATCCGCGCTATAGGCAGACCCATCGGATCCAGTTTCTCTGACAAGGCGATGTAACTTTCGGTGATGGGTTCCTGCTCAAGCATGACTGTCAATCTTGCCGTGCTTCGGGGTGTATATATTCGACGATGTATCAAATACGTTGAGGCCGTCTTCGCTAATGTTTTTATTTCAATTAAATTCTTAAAGACACTATAGAATTCTTTTTTGGCCGGCATTTTTAGCCTGGCGAATGATCTGTAAATTCCTTTTAAGGCTTCAAACAATCCACCGGGCGGTGGTATAAATTGAATAAAAGCGGTAGCCGCCAATAATTCCGCCTGCTGTTGAAACTGGCTTGTCATTGAGATCCTGGGGAGAAATCGCGTATCACCTTTAAAGAAATAATTAAAATAAGCCTGAAGTTTTTTATCATTCGTGGTCTCAATCGTTGCAACTTGCGCTGTAGGATGATCCTGGAACATTTTTCCTACAAACGTGTGATTCCTGATCACGGGGGCAGACATTAAAAGGATCCTTGCATTTTCTATCCCCCCTGCCGAGAGAATAAATTTATTCGCCCGAACTCTCGAACACTGACCTCCCCGTGATTTAATTTCGATTTCGATAATACGTTCATGATTTGAATCCTCAATCAATTGGTTGCAATGCGCATTTTGAAGTAATGTTATCTGTTCACTGCTGGTACATATTCTGGTGAGATCATTTTTTAAATTAGGTCTTGGGCTCCATTTCGAAAAATGCCAGTGTAATATCGATTCATCAATATTTAGTTTTGCCAGTTTTTGTAAATTATGAAGCGTCGCATAATAAGGGACATCATCCAGGTTCAACAATCTTTCAGCAACAGGATAGTACCGGCTGATTTCTTCAAATGAAATCGGCCATCCACTATTCTCCACCCATTTTTTATTTTCTAAATCAAATGGTGTATAAGGTAATGACTGTCCTCCCCATGTAACTGATGTTCCACCCACACTGAATTCCCTGCCTGTGCTATGGCCTATAAATGGATGTCCCGTAATTTCACATGTTTTGTATTGCTCATTTTCAATGTCAGTATTCATCGAACCGCGTTCAACCACAATAATGCTTACAGGAGAATCTTTTAAAACTGACAATATAGAATATGTGGCAATGCCGGCACCAATAATGCAAATGTCTGCCTGGTACAAACCCAATTTACTTCCCTCGAAATCAATGATCATCTGTGTGCAAGTAAATGAGATGGATCTACCCATCGCTGATGCGCAAATCCTGCTGACGTCAGGATATCCGAAATTCGACCAGCTCTTCCGCTATCTTTTTCGGCTGCATAAATGGAGAAGTGCATTTCAATCATGATCGCCTTACAGGAAGGATCACTGATCGTTTGGCGTGCTCCCTGTAAAACCTGCTCTTCCCAACCTTCAACATCAATCTTCAACACCCCCGGTATTCTGCGTTTATCCTTTTCAATAAGATGATCCGCAGTCGTCACTTTGACCTTATGTGTATTTTCAGGTTTTCCTGTTGCGTTTTCTTCAAGTTTGTGTGTACCTGCTGTAGCATCATGTGCAAGGACGAGTTGCAATTCATTTTCTTCTCTACCGAGTGCCACATCATAGATGACGATATTCGTCACATCATTTAAGGCTATATTATTTTTTAGTTTTTGTCTGGATGCAGGCTCGGGTTCAAAAGCATAGACCACTCCATCAGGTTTGTTTTTAAGTGAAAATATACAGCTGTACGCGCCGATACTTGCTCCTATATCCCAACAATCCATTCCTGGTTCCAGGTATTTCAACAGGGCTTCGATAATATGTTTATCCTGGTAAACTGCATTTGCACGCAGCCATTCATACGCACTTAAAGTATTGAGCTTATAGGTATATCCCAGCATATTGATCTCAGCAAGCCCTGGACTGTGTGTCTGATAATATTTGGTGGATTTGTTATTTGCGATCCTGCTTCGTATGGATAAAAGCCGGGTTATCCCCAGCGTTCTCGCTATGTTTCTTATAAATGTCAGGTGCGTAAAATTCATACGTTCGGTGCGTGTTTTCTGATAATGGCCAGGGTGCTTTCTATTTGTGCATCACTTAGCGTAATATTATTCCAGGCAGAAATGGTTTCTTTTATATGGTGATCATTTGTAGCACTGAATAATGTAATACCAAATGCATTAAGGTATCGGGCACAGGCAAGGCAAATATCTAACGCTTCTCTTTCTTTTCTTATATCCAGGGCTGATATTGCTTTGATTTCTTTTCTGGTTTCTTCATCCGCGGATAAAGTGATTAAGAATTTCAGATTTTGAAAAAGTCCATGAATATTATTTGTTCGGCCTGAGTCAATGCTACTTTTTGCATCTTCCAAAGAATATTCATGTTGAAGAAAAGTATAGATGGAAGCTAAATCACGTACATCTTTTAGTTTATCTGCTTCTGAACCCAAGCCCGCAGCGCGTGCCTTTCCTTCTTTAAGAATATGTTCAATGAATTTTTTCGTTTCATCTTCATTAGCAAATTCAACTGTTGCCTCGTGCAATAAAAGGACATCGACATAATCTGATTTCAATCTCCGCAGGCTTTGATCGAAATGTTTTATAGCCCAATTAAAATCAAAATGAACTGCCTTTATAGGATTCCTGGCTATCGTACCCTCATTAGAATTTTTCGCTGTTGCACCTTTTACGTTTCGCCGCAATGCAGAGATCACTTCAAATGGAAGTGAGGATATTAGCTTAGAAGGTAGTAGCCCGATCTTAGTGGCTATACGTAATGAATCCCGCTTATCTTTCGCGAAGGTTCCGAGGATTTTCTCTGACCATCCATATCCGTATATCGGTGCAGTATCAAAATAGCGAATTCCCATGTCATAGGCTACATGGAGATTTTGCAATGCAGCTGATCTATTGTGATGATGAACCAGACGGGATGTACCAAAAGCTAATGCCGGAAAACGTTCGTGCATATTCTTAAGCATCGGCAACCACCTTTGCATGCCGTAGAAATTTTGGATTGACTGATTGATAACATTCCTGCACGTAGCGGTTAACAAGCGTTTGCGATGAAAATTCTTTATTAATTATACCTGGTGCTCTTTCCCGGATAGCATCAAGTTGCTCCTGATCTATATTTATCTTATAAAGTGCCTCCACGCAGCATTCAATATCCGGCTGGATCACCCAGCCTAAATGATGTTGCTGTACAAAATCTGCAGCGCCTACATTCTTACTGATCAATACCGCTGTTCCCTGAGACAAAGCTTCGATGACTACATTTCCAAAATTCTCCGTGTGGGAGAGCAATACAAGCAAATCGGAATGGGCTAATAAATCATACTTCTCTTCGTCATAACGTGAATCAAGTATACTGATGCCCGGCATTTCATTGATCATCTCTCTGATATGGGCCAGGTATTCATGACTGCCGTCTCCTACAATCGTCAGTTTATAAGCAAAGGATATACGACGAAGGGCATTGATCAGTAATTCCAGATTTTTAACAGGGTTTATTCGTCCCAGGAAAATGATTTTCAATTCATCCCTATCCCTTTTGATCCCCATTTGTGCATCAGGCATAGAGATAATGTTTGGGATAGAAGCATATTTAGCATCCGGGATCATCCTTTTACATTTCTCCATTTCTTCCTCGCTGGTGACATGAATAAATGTTCCCTTTAAAAAAGGCTTGAATAAAAAAGAATGAAGTATGTTTTTAATTCGCTTGGTATGTATAGTATGAAAAGTATATTCACTCAAAGAACCTCTTAAAGACAGGACGTGGGGTACATGGCGAATTTTACAAATGAATAAAGAGGCAATCGCCACCCAGTTCCACCAGCCGTTGATATGCACCAGGTCGTACTCTTTAATCATTTTCCACAAGGCCCAAGAATGGGTAAACGAAACTGATGTCGGATCTCCGGTTATTCGCCTGCAATAAATAACTTTTACGCCTGCAATGGATTTCGCTGTATAATTCTTGTACCCGAAATCATGTTGACCATTTGCATTGGTGGTCAGCACGGTCACGTCCATGCCGTATTGCACTAAGGCCTCACTAAGCGCGCTGATGGAGTAAGTAGGTCCGCCATAAATCCAGGCGGGTTTGTAACCGGCAGCGATCATTAATACCTTCAATCCGGGCAGGGGCTTTTAACGGTCGAATTATTTAAGGCCTTTGAATATAAGAATGAATTCCAGTTGAAAACTGGAAAATCAAAAATATTCATTGCGTATTACGGAATTAATAAAGATGTATATAATTTCTCATACTCAGTAACAACGTCAGAAAAATCAAATCTCCTGATATTTTCATAACCTTCTTTTATCAGGGTTTGCCTTAATGCCTTATCACTGATCAGTCTTTTGATCCCTGCATTAATTTCAGATATGGACCCCGGATCCTGAACAAGCAATGCTGCTTTACCTGCTATTTCCGGTAAGGATGCTGCTGCGGAACAAATGACAGGTTTGCCTGCGGCATTTGCTTCTATTACAGGCATACCAAAACCTTCAAACGTGCTGACAAACACAATAATATCTGAACTAGCATACAACGCATACACTTCAGAAAATTTGAGGCCGAAATGATTTGAGTACTGAATCTTATACTGATCTAATAATTCAATTTGATGCTTTGATAACCTTCCTATGAGTACCAGGTGGCAGGGAATATCCTCAAGGGCGCGGATGACGCTTTCTATATTTTTATTAGGAATAGTTCCGACCTGGAGGAGAATAGGGCGGTCGGCATTAAATTCTTTTTCCCCCGGCTTAAACAATTTTGGCAATGGATTATAAATCCTGATAATTTTTTTTGCAAGGTTTCTGCTGATATGCTGCAGCACATCCTGAGACGTGAAATCCGAAACAGTAATAATTATATCTGCTTGTCTAGCCGGAATACTGAGCCAGAACCATTTGTAAATCCATTTCTTAAGTCCCGACAATTCATGATAACGGCCGATATCATGAATGGTAATTATTTTTTTTGCCGATTTGATGAAGGGGACTATAAAGTACATATCACTTGTTACATGAATTACGCTTGCTTTATACCGTTGAATTTCTCTTATATTCCAAAACGTGTTATGCTGATCCTGATAATAATATATCTGGATATTCAGCTTTTCTTTCAATGCATCTCTAATCCCATTATAGATCTCTTCCACACTAGTGCCCCGACGGGCAGGATCACGGAATACTAATAATACCAAGATTCTTTATACTTTAATTCCAATGGTCCGAAGGATTAGCCGCATAGCAAAAATAAAAATGATGTATTTAAAAATACCATTGACAAATCCTGCGATGCTAACTTCTGTCAATGTAATGCTGCTAAGATATAAGATCATAAACCACAGTAATAAAACTGGTTGACCCAAACTCATATTAATCCATACCTGGAACATAGCTCCTATCATAAATCCAAATAGCCCTAGAAATAAAATGGCCCACCACCCATAGTCAACATACGCATCACCAAGTGGTCCAATGGTAGAAGAAGTATATTTTGTTAGCTTTATTCCGGTATATTTTTTAAAATATTCAGCCTGTCCAATAATTGGTTTTGATTTCCATAGGATTCTGGGAATAAAGGCAATTGCTGTATTGTATAAGGTAACTTCTCCACCTCCAAATTCCCTTTGCATGGGCACATAATCCATAGCAAGTGATACGAGATATCCCTGATTAATTCGACCGGCTAATGCCAAAATACTTTTGGGCCTGGTAAGTGTTTTGGGGTCGGTTATCTTTTTCTTTATTAATGAGTAAAAAAGGCCAGGGTCCTGCTTTATTTCTCGATTTACATAGCCAGTCAGCTCATTTGTTTTTATGTTCCATGTAAGCAGGCGGTATTCTGTTTTAGAGACTTGCAGGATAGCAATAAACCAGACGAATAGTAAAAAATATAATAGTTTAAAAGCGAAATGAATGCGGATTGGGTTCTTTATCGTATAAAGCATTCCAATGGCAAATAACCAGATAATAATTGAGCCAACCATGCCATTTAAAACCGTTGTAACAATGAGTAAGAACAGGCTCGTGCTGATCCAAAGCCATTTCCATTTATAGTCCGTAAATAGCAAAAGACAAATTCCAATCAATATGAGATTCGAAAATAAAAAGAAGATGTAATAATAATCGGAAGGGACACGATTGATGAAAATCCAGAATGGAGCTCCCACCAAAATCAAAATCATCCCCCATCTTTGTTTGCTTCGGCATATAGTCTGAAGTTGAAGAAATATATAGCTTGTCTTCCGATCAAGTTCTTTCTGTTTCCAAATGGGATAGGTGAGTCCAATTAAATAAGCCAAAGTTGCAGGAAGGGCAAAAGCAAAATATTCATCATACGGTATGGCCATTTTTGTCTCGAATCGTTCAGCAATTACAGGGCCAAGGAGCCATTGAGTAACTGTGATTAGGGCTAATAATTCGAGATAAACAAATTTGTGACCTACTCTACTGAGAAGATAAAATAAAAAAAACAACTCCAGAAATACAATAAAAAAATGTAAAAGTGTCAGATTCCAATAGATGGTGCATACACATGTGGTGAACGCTGTGTAAATAATCAACTTCACAAGATTCTACTTTTGATTTGTACCACTTTACATTAATTTGCGCTTCATTAAAATGATATTTCTTCCTCTTTTAATTATAAGAACAGTCAGTGTTTCCAATTTATATCTTACTTCAATGTGCATCCTTTTCCACTGGATAAAATAAACAACAGTCATCACGGTAACGCCGATGATGGCAATCATCCATAAATGAGCATCCAATATATACTCCAGCCAAAAGCAAAAGCCTAAAATAAATATTGGCACTAACCCTAAAACAATGTCATAGGCGTGCAGTTCACTTCCAAATTTCTTTAATTTATCCATGGTTAAATAAAGTGGAAGGACTACAGAACTTACTATTTCAGCAAGAATAAACCCAATACCGATCGCAGTCAATCCATATGTTTTAATCAAAAGAAGGCTAATGACAAATAAAATTACAAACCTTGTTACTGACAAAATTGTAATGGATTTAAGATCATTTATTCCTGTCAGATATGCAATAACAATTTTTCCAAAATTGGCAATTGAAGTACTTAAACACAACAGGAAAAACAGATTTCTGTCGAAAGTCAATATACCCTTTGTCCAAAAGGTATATACCCATGCTATAAAAGGTGTAATTGCCAGGAGGGATACGTTTACCAAAAACCCATTGATAATCCATACTGTTTTTATTACACTCGCTATTTTCAACCCGGATCGTTCACTATGATATCGTATTAATTCCGGTTGAAGTGGACTTACAATAAGTCCTGTAAATTGGACGACAGTATTTGTGAGTGTTCGTGTTGTAACAAAAATTGGCAAAACGGCCAGTGAAACTAATCGGGTAATCAGGAATATTATACCATTTAAATTAAATTGTTCCAGTCCATTATTGAATATAAGAACAAATGATTTTTTAAGACCCCTAAAACCTAATTTCCAATCACTAATTGTAAAAATGGTTCTAAAATCGATAAGGATTTTCATTGACCACCTGATCACGACAGCCGTATACAGAATATTGATGATGGCCCAAATCCACAGCAGATTAAACAAGCTCATATTGACAATAGCCGCAATGATCAGAAAAAATATTTCAAGAATTTTCAAACCAATTGCCCATAAGAGTACTTCTGCATATAATCCTTTGGTTAATAATGCCCGGGAGAAAACACCTCCTGCACTACCGACAAGCCACCACATCAGGATCATACTCAGAATGCCAAACATTACGAAAGAGGATTCAAATTGATCCAGTCCCATAATGGGGTATACCGTTCGGCTAAGCCAAAAGAGTAAGAATAGAACCAACTCAATCCCTCCTAATACAAAGGCTATCTTAAGACTAGATGCCAGGATAGCCCTTGCTTTCGCCTGATCTATAAAATACTCTTTATTAAATTCATTACCCACAAACGTTTGGTGCCCGAAATCGATAATTCTCAATAATTGGAGAAAAGCAAAAACTGCAATATAAATTCCATATTTCTCCTTCCCCCAATGTGAGAGGAGTAATGGGACAAGTAAAATTGACTGAATAAATGTTAAACCAAATTGAATAAAGCCAAATAGTGTACTATTTAATGTTCTCCGTTCAACAGTTTTCATGTTGTCATTTTATAACGACTGCTTCTGACGAATTGAAACTATTATGCATTAGATGACTATTTAAAAAACGGGACGATTCCTTATTTATTCTTTAATGATGCTCAGAATGGACTCGATTCGCTTTTCATAGGTGTGATTCTCCTGAAAATACAGATATTGCTTCTCAGCAATTTTGTGTCTCTCTTCTTCATTTTTAAGATAATACCTTATAAGCTCAATGGCCTCGTCAGCTGTCCTGAAAGAATAGCTTTCTGGTAGAACTGGTGAATATTCCTCAAGTATTTTTTTATAATCGCAAATTTGAAAACCCCCGATCCCATTTATTTCAAAATACTTACAATTCACGCCTTCAATTTCCGAATAATGGAAATTATTGAGCACAATTTTGGACCCCCATATTTTTTCAGATTTATCCTGCCCAAGAATAACTTTATTATAAAAATGCGAACGAATCCTTGAGGGAAAGAACGGTCCTTCTACACCAAACAATGTTACGTTCAGGCCGGCTTTCAACAACTGCTCAATGACACGAACCCGGTAGGGATACAAATTGCCAAAAACTAAAATATCAATTCGCTCTACATCCTCCAGCTCTTTTCTGTCCCGCGTTGGCGCTTTGTGCACCCTGGGATTAAAAGCTTCAGGTAAATAATAAGCCGGCAGACCTGCTTTATCCCGCATGAAACTCACCATATAAGGATCTTTCATAAATAAAAAATCATAAGCAGAAGCCATGACCTGCTGTTGTTCAAGATTGACAAGTGCATCAGGATTAACATGGATGATCTTAATAGCAGGATTTGCGGATTTGATCAGCTCAATCGTCAAAGGATGGATGTAACGGTAAGTGCCGACGACAATGTCTGGTTTATATGCCAGAACTTTCGCTGCTAAATTTTTTGCAGTAGCCTCATCAAACTTATCTGATATGCGACGAAGCCAGTATTGAGCATTCTTTGCGAAATGACCTGGATATGAAATATCAAAGATTTCTGCCTCATGACCTAAGAACGTCAAAGAATCTTTGAGATGAAACTCAAGTGTGTCATTCCCTCTTGCCCCGATAATTGCCCAACGCATCTTATTTGCCGAAATTTATTTTCATGCTTTCACATTGTTTGCCATATGCCAAAGTCGTGTTTTCATCTTCTCGAAAACTATTATTGGAATTATTAATGCAGAGACTGATGTCAGTGTATAGAGCATATTAATTTTGATTCGATTTTTCCAATTAAGTCTGCTAAACTCAGTTACTCGTCCCGGTTTCATTCCTATAGCTAACCCAACAGCTTCAGGCATGGCTTTATCTTTTCTATATGTAAGAATCCAGAATGGAAATGTGGTCCCGTACATTTTACGGAAGATGCCATAAATCCTTTCCTGCGTCAAAACATTAGCATCTTCGAATGCCGATATTAACACGCGAAGGACTGAAGGCAGACCCCCATTCACGACTTTGAATTCGCTCCAACGCCGATGCAGATTATCTGTATAAGATGATCTGTTTTGTTCATGCGGTAAAATATCTTTCACAACCACAGGTTCGACAATAGAAAAGAGAACGCCTCCATCAGCCACAATCAGGCTGCAGTGATACATTTGTGTATATACACTTCCGTCAAACTTAGGACTGTTGTACTTCATGTAGGTGGAATGTTTGTATATCAACCCCCCTACAAAGCTGGATCTTGAATAATGTCTGAAAGCGACCTCAGGTCCATTGCCCAAGATCTCAGTATTCGCTGCACGATACTCGGTATTTCCTGTTTCAGCATTAATAAAATTGGTGAATCCCACATCGGGAAGATTATTCTTATTTAAAAAAAGTACAAGGTCGAGTAGATCATAAGCCGGATTGATGGTATCATCATTACCAAGGATGATCACATAGTCACCTGTGGCAAGTTCAATGGAAGTCCGTAAGTTCTTATCATATCCTTGGTTAGATGGCTGACGATAAAAGATAATCGGAAACCGATAGTTGAGCTTAACTCGCTCAATCTCTTCAACAGTATTATCCGTCGATCCATCATCACTGATGACCACTTCAATGTTTTCATATTTCTGTTTGGCGATCTCCTCAAGATTGTACAACAGAAATTTAATCCGGTTATATTGAGGTATGCAGAGTGAAATTTTCATTTCTCTAACACAGAAATTGCAATTCTGGACTTCATTTTATTTAGAATGCCTCCCCATGTGAGATCCGTGATTCTTACAAACAAAATATTAAAGTATTCGGTCAGCCTGCTGGAATTGATCCCTTTCATCATTTTAGCATATGCGCCATATAAGCCGGGAAGTTTACTGAGTTTGATGTAAACCGAGGTAGATTGGAATATGGATCTCTCCATGCCAAAATGTTTCAGGATCCGAAAGGATGCTTGTCTGAATTTTTCGGCATTCTGTTCCAGGGTCTCATAGCCAACATGAAAATCCCCCTCAAGAAATAGCTTGTTATAAATGGCGAGTTGTTTTTTCTTTAAGGGTTGCAAGAGCCCATTTTTTGTTTCCACATCGTATAACATGATCACCTTTCCGCCGGGCTTAAGTACCCGTTTAAATTCCTGAAGCATTTCAGGTTTTTCCTTCGGGTCAATATGTTCCCAGAAATACGCATTGATGATGCCATCCAGACTTTGATCTCTAAAGGGAAGTTTGAGTGCATTAGCCTGAATTTTATAAGCATAATTTTCTATCCCCTGCAATGATTTCAGCGAAAAATCAAGGCCAATCATCGTGTATCGGGTACCGAAATAATTTATACCGGATGCACATCCCAATTCACAGAGCACCGCCCCTTTACCAAAATGCCTTCTCACTTCCCAAACGAATCCATTGAACATCATCCACAATGGAAATGTGAAAGGAAATCCATCCTTTCTGGGTACATATTTTACTTTGCCTAAATACACGCCCTCATAGTTCTCATTTTGGTTTTCCAGCATAACGATCACGCCATCTTCACTGGTGAAGTCCTCATGTTCATTATACAATCGCAATGGATTATCTTTAACTGATAACGGATTCCCTGTATTGGGACTTGCAAATAGGTCAGTTGGTATTTCCTTCATTTTAATATATGCCCTATATTTCCTGGTGACGTATCTTAATCTTATCGGCATGTTTTAACCTGTCATTCACAAAATCGAGATCACGGACATATAGGGTATTATATGTTCCGAATTGTTCAACAGGAATGAGATTTCTTTTTATGGGGTCGTATTGATATGCCCTGAAATTAACACTCAGCAGTTTATCATGGATCTTACTTTCGTCATAACCATATCTTGAACCGGCACCAGGCAATTCAATAATAATTGCTTTCAATGCATCCTGATTCAACGTGTTTTCAGCTCCCTTGATCACTTCTGTTTCAAAACCCTCAACATCAATTTTTAAAAGTATTGGAACCTGGTGATGTTCAACTATGTCGTCAAGTGTAACCACTTTTACTTTTACAATTTTCGTATCTCCTTTTTCAGCTACGTGGTTCATCGTATCAAGGGTATTCGTAAAATCTATTTCACCGATTTTTGATCCCATTGCGGCGTTGTAGGCTGTTACTTTATCCTCTATCTGGTTGACAGCGACATTTCGCATTAATTTGGCATATGTCGCCGCTACCGGTTCAAAGGTTAATGACTTAGCTCCTACATGTGCGCTGGCCAGCATCGTAAAGCTCCCCACATTAGCGCCTATGTCTGCAAAGGTGTCGCCTGGTCTTAAAAAATGGAGAAGAAAAGCCATATCATTAAATTCATGCAAACCACAATACAGATTTCCAGTAGCGCCTGTCATTCCACGTTCCAAAACCAGTTTTGCCTTTTCTGTAAACGCATATATGACTGGATCTGGATTCAGTCGTGAAGTAATCTGCCATTTCAAAAAACGCAAAATAGCCTGACCCTTATGATTCCTGTTGAGCGGATGGTTTGTGATAAATCTATACACGTGCAGCATTCCCATATTAAGATGAATTTCGATTTAGTTTTGTTTCGGTCATTTTATTACTTAGATATACAGAATATTGGTTCCGATGATATCGCCGAATGAATTTTTTCTATTTCTGTTACTACGGCATGGTACATAAAAAAATAAAACCATATACGTCAGCTAGAAATACGAAGACAGGTTAAGTTTCTCGATTAGCAAAAGTAAATATGATTTAATCATAACTTCCAATATCTATTAATACCCAATTTTGATTTTACCCCCTTGATATCCACCAGCATTAATTCAGTATTTGACATTGCGGTCAGTTCTTTAGTTGACATGTTTACATATTCTTTGTGACCTACCGCTATGATGATTGCGTCATACTTATCAGTGGTTTCCCGAAGCAATGCTAAACCATATTCATGTCGCACTTCTTCTATGGACGCATTGGGGTCCACGATATCCACTTTTACTGAATAATCTTCCAACTCCCGTATCAAATCCACCACCTTACTATTCCGTATATCCGATACATCTTCCTTAAATGTAATCCCCATCACCAATACTCTGCACTCTCCGGGATTCTTGCCTGATTCAATCAATGCCTGAACAAGTTTCTTCGCGATAAAATGGGGCATGTAATCATTTACTCTCCTTCCCGCAGCTATCACCTGCGGTTCATAACCAAGCTCCCTTGCTTTATGCATCAGATAGAATGGATCCACACTGATACAATGTCCACCAACGAGCCCGGGATAATATTTATGAAAATTCCATTTTGTACCCGCAGCTTCAATGACTTCGCGCGTGTCAATTCCCATTTTATCAAAGATGATCGCAAGCTCATTCATCAACGAGATGTTGATATCACGTTGCGTATTCTCTATTACCTTTGCAGCTTCTGCTACCTTGATGGATGGAGCTTTGTATAATCCGGCAGTGATGATCTCCCCGTATACTTTCGATATCTCTTCCAGTGCTTCCTCATTATTTCCACTGACTATTTTCAGAATATTTGTCAGCGTTTTGATTTTATCGCCGGGCACGATTCGTTCAGGACTGTATCCATAACTAAAATCAACACCTCCTTTCAGACCGGACTCCCGCTCAAGGACTTCAAGACAATCCTCTTCTGTACAACCCGGATAGACAGTACTTTCATACACAACATAGTCCCCCTTTTTAAGTGCTTTTCCTACACTTGCACTGGCTTTAAGCAACGGCAATAAATCAGGTACTTTGTGATCATCAATATCCGTCGGCACACCGATGATATGAAAATGTGCATCTCTTAAATCTTCAGGACTACTGGTAAATGAAATATCACATACTTCAAAGGACGTTTCTAAAAGTTCTTTTGACGGATCAATATGTTGACGCATCAGGTTGATTCGTTCTTCATTGATATCAAAACCAATAACCTTAAAGTGCTTCGCAAATTCAAGCGCAAGTGGCAAGCCAACATAGCCCAGGCCTGTGACGCTGATTGCTTTTTTCTTTGCTTTTAATTCTTCGAAGATATTCACTTTGGAGACAGTGTTTAGAAAGTTTAGTCATGGCGCCGAAGGCGCCATTGGTTGAGAGAGTTTAGATTATTTATGGCTTTGTTTACTGTTCACTCTTTTTTGCAATTCTTCAACATCAGCTTCGTCTTTTTTCCTTCCTGTATTTATTTTGGAAAGGATTAGTTCCCGCATATTGATGACAGGAATTTGCATATTTTCAAAAGAATAAATGGCTTTATTCTGGTAAGCCTCTTCAAAAGAAACGTGATTAATATATGTGATGAAATCAATTCTTTGGGGTTCAATACCTATGTTAAATGCAAAATGTTTCGTAAAATCCATCCTTGATAAAGTCTCCAGATCTTCAGGTTCAAATCCAGATATAGTTAAAGCATCTATAATTTTATCTCTGTTCTCATTTGTTGGATTTAACCAAACATCCATATCAACCGTAGTCCTGTTATATCCATGATAAATAACCGCATATCCTCCAATGAGTAGAAATTCAACTTGATTTTCTATCAGATGACTTAAGATCTCCTGATGTTCATTTAATAAATTGTTCATTTTGAGAAATGAATTCTTTTAGAAGTATCCGGTTTCATGTCAGGATATATCTTTTTAATTAATTCAACCACCATCGCAATTCTTTCTTCGGGAGTCAATTTCATTGATTCCTGAATGTCGTGCTCCTCTTGTGATTTTATATTTTTGAATATCAATATTTTCTTCTTCATTCCTCTAAACTTTCTCAACAGAAAGATATCGAAGATGTCTTTCACTAAACTCTCTAAACGCAATGTCGTTCCGTGGACTCATATAAACGTATGTCTTCACAAAGTTAGATTATCATACCCGCCGCAACAGTTTCATTAGTTCCTTCGTCTATCAGAATGATACTTCCGGTAATTCTATTTTTCTGGTACGCATCGACGAACAATGGGACCGTCGAACGGATAGTGATACGGGCTATATCATTCATCCGGATTATTTTATTGTTCATGTCCCGATGAAGTGTATTGACATCCATTCTGTACCGCACTTCCTTTATTATACATCTGGCTTCTTTTGTGGTATGCCGCAATACATATTTTCCCTTTTCGTCTAATGGCTTTTCATGAAACCAGCATATCATCAGATCGATATCCTGTTCCTGTCTTGGCATATTATTGGCCCGGACGATCATATCACCCCGACTTACATCATAATCATCCTCAATATGAACGACAACACTCATCGGCGGAAATGCTTCTTCAATTTCATTATTGAACATTTCAATCTTGCTGATCCGCGTTGTAAATCCCGAAGGCAGCAACGTTACATCATCACCTTTCTTTAATATCCCTCCCGCTATTCTTCCTGCATATCCGCGATAATCATGAAACTCATCATTGTATGGCCTGATCACATATTGAACCGGAAACCGGCAATCAATAAAATTATAATCACTTGCGATGTGTACATTTTCGAGATAGTAAAGTAGAGTTGAACCTTCATACCACGGCATATGCTGACTGCGGTCCACGATGTTGTCACCACGAAGAGCTGAGATCGGAATAAAATTAACATCATGCACATCCAGCTTACTGGCAAATGCTTCAAACTCATCATGAATGCGATCATAGATTTCCTGACTATAATCGACCAGATCCATTTTATTGATGCATATCACCATATGTGGAATCTGTAACAGACTCGCGATGATCGCATGTCTCCTTGTTTGCTCGAGGACTCCCTGTCTCGCATCGATCAGAACAAGAGCCACATTGGCAGTACTCGCACCTGTCACCATATTGCGCGTATACTGAATGTGTCCCGGTGTATCGGCGATGATAAATTTTCGCTTTGGTGTTGAAAAATATCTGTACGCCACATCGATCGTGATGCCTTGTTCGCGCTCTGCTTTTAAGCCATCAGTCAACAATGCAAGATTAATTCCTTCTTCACCTCTGCGTTTAGAGACTTCTTCTATCGCATCGTATTGATCCTGAAAGATGGATTTACTATCATACAGTAATCTTCCGATGAGCGTTGATTTGCCATCGTCTACGGAGCCAGCTGTTGTGAAGCGGAGGAGCTCAGTGGATTTGTTGTCGGGAGATTGTTTGTACTTTTTCATTGATTGCGACAATACGGAAGTTTCACTGGGTTATGAAGGTTATAAGGGTTATATGGGTTATAAAAGTCATAGGGGTGATAAACATTTCTATTTTTTAGGGATTATATTTTTTAATTGTGATTCTTTAAGTTTATTGAGTTTGTAACCAAGTGAATCCATCATTATTCTTATCTCAAGTAAATCTGTATTGGTAATATATTTCTGGTCTAAACAAATCAAGGACTGACTTAATAACTCCATTAAGCTACCAAATGATATTTCAGAGAACCTGGCTTTGTCTTTATATGATGTCCTGGAAGAGCCTTCAGCAATATTTGAAATGATTGATATTGCAGCTCTTCTCATTTGATTTGTTATCCCATATTTTTCCTCAGTTGGAAATTTGTTGGTTATGATATAAATTTTATTAGTCAGAATTCTGGCTTCCTTAAAGACTTCTAATGTTTCAAAAGAATATACCTTTAAATTTTCCATCTTATTTCATCCGTATATTGAATCCTTTAAATCCTTTTATAGCCTCTATAACCGCCATAACCCCTTTAACCTTTTATAACCACCATAACCTTCATAATCTTCATAACCGCTATAACCCTTATAACCCTTTCTAAAAATATCCTTGTTTCTTCCTGTCTTCCATACTTGTCTCGCTCCTCTTGTCATCTGATCTTCCACCTCGTTCTGTGAGTCGCGATGTAGCTACTTCCTGTATGATCTCTTCTATCGTTGAAGCGGTTGATCGCCATACGCCAGTGCAGGTCATGTCACCTATTGTGCGACAACGGATCATTTCTTCTTTTATGATTTCTTCCGGTTTGCGTGTGATATATTCGCAATCGGCGAGAAGGACACCATCGCGTTCGAATATGTTTCGTTTGTGTGCGAAGTAGAGATTTGGTAATGGAAATTCTTCTGCAGCGAGATAGCGCCACACATCAAGTTCTGTCCAGTTGCTGATTGGAAATACTCTGAAGTGTTCGCCGAAATGTTTACGGCCGTTGAATAAATTCCATAATTCAGGACGTTGATGTTTAGGATCCCATTGGCCAAATTCATCGCGATGACTAAAGAATCTTTCTTTCGCTCTTGCTTTTTCTTCATCACGTCTTCCTCCGCCTAATCCAGCATCGTATTTTCCTTTTTCCAATTCATCCAGCAGAACATATGTTTGTAAGGCATTGCGGCTTGCATTGTATCCGCGTTCTTCTTTCACTTTTCCCTCATCAATAGCTTTCTGCACCGAGCCAATGATCAGTCTCAAATTGTAGTGCTTCACCAACCAATCTCTGTATTCAAGAGCCTCGGGAAAATTGTGGCCGGTGTCAATGTGTAGCAATGGAAATGGAACCTTTGCCGGATAAAATGCTTTTATCGCCAGGTACACCATCAATATACTGTCCTTGCCCCCTGAAAATAAGATGACCGGATTTTCAAACTGTGCCGCTACTTCACGCAGGATGAAGATGGATTCGGATTCGAGTTCTTCGAGGTGGTTGAGATAGTACTTCATATGATTGTGGACAGATCTTTCAGTTGAATGTGATCTTTCTGTTTTGTTTGTTTACAACCAGACAGTGTGTTTAGAAAGTTTAGATCTGCTACCTACGGTAGCATTTGTTTAGAGAGTTTAGAATTTATAGAATCTATTTTTTTCTAAACTTTCTAAACTGCGGACATCGTAGATGTCGGCTATAAACTTTCTAAACGCTTCCCCGACTTTGAAGTCTCAACATAGGAACAACATTCTCTATAAGCTGAAACAAACTCTCAACTTCCGTCCTATCCTTCGTTTGAATATGAATATCCGGTTGTATTGGAGTTTCATATGGCGCATTCACACCTGTAAAATCTGTGATCTCACCTGCTCTTGCTTTTTTGTAAAGACCTTTCACATCTCTTGATTCACAGATTTCAATCGGCGTATCGATGAATACTTCAACAAAATCATTTTCACCGATGATTTGTTTTGCGTTGTTTCTCATTTCTATTGTGGGCGAAATAAAACTGACGATACAAATCTGTCCGTTGGAAATAAAAAGTTTTGCAACTTCTGCAATGCGGCGGATATTTTCTATTCTGTCGACTGGTGAAAAAGTGAGATTGTTATTTATTCCGGTTCGAATGTTATCACCATCTAATACGACAACATGATATCCAAAGTCAAATAATTTTCTTTCGAGTGCTATTGCCAAAGTACTTTTTCCCGAACCTGACAAACCGGTCATCCAAAACACTTTCGCATGCTGGCCGAGACGAAGTTGTTTTTCTTCGCGGGAGATGAATTGTGATGTTGGAAAGAGGTTTGCCATTTTGCCCCTAAATCCCCTGATGCTTCGACTTGCTAAACTCAACCTTATGCATCACAGCTCAGCAACCAGGGGACTTGAAGTTTTTTCTTGTTGATTACTCAATTTATATTCTTAACAACTAATGCACAATGAAAAAAAGGCTTACCACTTAAGAAACATAAGGACACATAAGGAGTCACTTAGGGATTTTCGTTTTTCTTCAATCGTTACTCGTTATTCATCATTTGACAGGGCTTCGCCTTCTGATAGGTCGCAGCCTATCAGTACCCCCTGCCCCCTGAAAAGGGGGACTTGATTCACGGTTGAGCGTAGGTTGTGCCTACGTTCGGGTGTCAGCAAAACTCAGTTTTGCGTCACCATGCAAGCTCCAGCATGGATGTATCCACCTGTATCACCATCTGCAATCCAATACTTTCAAGTGCCACGACTACTTCATGTTTTGATCTTTGTGATACGATGACACCTTCCATCCCTGCCAATTGTCCGGACGCCAATACGACACGGTCACCTTTTTGCATGGATAGCGTTTCAGTTCTCACGTCAATGTCGGTTCCGCTTATTTTTTGAAGCCATTGCATTTCGCGGTCACTGACTATGCAGTCATGCCCTGCGGTTCGCAACATTCCCTGCACGTATGGAAGTGCTAATACTTCATTTCTTCTTGTCTTATCGAGGCGAACGAATGTATATCCTGTGATAAGTGGAAGCTCATACACTTTCACCTTGCGATTATACTTCGCTGTTCGTTTTCGAAGAGGTACAAATGCTTCAAGTCCCATCTGTTGCAGTCGATCGCGAATAAATTTCTCACACTTGACCTTTGTACGGACCACATACCATGGACTCTTTGCGTCCCTATCATCAGGAATTGATATCTGTTGATACCTATTAACAAACTGTGAGATAACAATTCCCCTGCTCCCTGCTCCCTGCTCCCTGCCTTTCAACTGTCCTTCGTCCATAGCAGTAGGGGTTGAGGTTCGAATTGTTTCCAGTCAATAGCCGGGATCTCGTCGTTGCGATAGATGATATATCTGATCTTACGTTTGACAAGCGTTTCCGCTTTATGAATAAGATTGATCAGGTAATTTTCATCAATGTCGCCGGTAAACATCAGGTCGATGACGGGGCTATCGAGGCCATTTGAAAACTGGCCGATGATGTATACTTCTTTTATTTCGCCAAGGCGTTCAATGACCGTATCGATGATGGTATCAAAACCGATGTATTTGATCAGGATATTATGCACCTCATTGTAGAGTGGATGCGTCGTATTCGCCTGAAAGAATTTTTTATTGCCTTCGGTATAGGATTTGAGCATCCCGGCCTTTTCGAACCTGTTGAGCTCCTGCCGGATGGCATTGGTGGAATCGCCAAATTCAGTTTCCAGACCACGGAGGTAGGAACGGGATTGACTGTTGAGGAAGAACTTCAGGAGAAGTTTTATCCTCATTTTTGATGAGATGAGCGTTTCTATCATGACTTTCGCTACTAATTGAGTAACAAAATTACTCAATCATGACCTAAAAAGCAACCAAAAATGAGTTTTTGAGAGCTTTTCGGGCATGTAGAGGGGTGAGGGCAAAAGATGGGCCAGAAACTTGCAAAGCCTTTGAAGTAACAAAGGGGTATAGAATCTCAAATTCTGAGTTTCCCGATTTCAAATTAAGTCGAGCAGGTTTCGCTCTTTAGCTGGTGAAGAGGGCCTCCCAAGAACTTTTGTTTCAATAAAACGGAATTTTGCAACCTCAATGATGCTCTGGTTGATGTTCTCTAAATCTCCAGAAGTAGCCAGTTGAGAAATTATTTTTTCATTTTCAAATTCTGCATATAAGAGGGTCTCTATATTCCTTGATTTTAATGCGTAATTTAATTTGGTACTTACAATTAATTTCCCCTATTTAAATTCCACCGGTTCAAAAAAATGTCTTCCTAACGTATATGGAATTAATTTGTCATGCTGAAGTGCTCCAATAATAATTGCCGGATGAGTATTAAATTTTTTGGAGAAATGCAAGATCAAAGTATCATTCAACTCTTGATTTTCAAGAATTTCATCTAACTCTTTTTGGCTTACGGTCCAGTAGCGAGCAAACTTATCAGCTTCTTCTTCTTTCTCCGTATCCATTTCTGAATACTCTATTTTTTCGAGGAATATTTCTTTCTTCCCATGTAGAATTATATGACCTGCTTCGTGAAAGAATGTAAACCAAAATCCATCATTTCGTTTATATCGATCACTCAATTGAATAAGCGGATTATCATTTATCCATCTTGTAGCACCACAGGATGGAGCTTTAGGAAGGCAGGGAGTAGGAACGACTTTAACACCAGATTCCAGGCAAATCGCCTGCAATTTTTTGAAGAAATCTTGCGGATGATCTGCCATTAATGATTTTATATCAACCAAAGCAGCCTTAAATTTTGATTCACTATATTCTTTTGCTTTCAAGCCTGAAGCTTGTAACTCACCTTTTCGAAGCCATGCTGAAATTGCATATGGTGCCTTTGTATGGGCAAGGGAAATTCTAAAGTCAACTTTTAAATGTTGATTCAAATAGTAATTTTCCCAGGCGCGATGATTGCTGATTCCAAAAAACAACAATAATTCAGAGGTCTTCTCCAGCATGGATGTCCTGCCAGGCAGCCATCCTTTTTTAATCATATCTGCAACAGGGAATTGCCTTGTCCATTCATTTGATCCTTTCAACAGCTCATTTCGTTCTTCTCTGGCTATAAACTCATCATAAGTTCTCTGAATGTTTAACCAGAAATGAGCTGGGATTTGCAATACATTTTCAAATTTCACAGCCATTTCAGGTGTGATTGAACTTTCTCCTTTGAGTATAGCAATAATTGTTTTTTCTGGTTTATCTGTCCGAATAGCAAATGCCTTTGGACCCATTTTCAATTCATCTAATTTTTCTTGAAGTGTTTCACCGGGATGAAAGGCAATTTGAGGTAGGTATTGATTTGAATGGGATGACATACAGGTGGCAATATGTAGGTTAGTGGTAATCAGCTATCTCGATGATCTCAACACCTGTGATCTCTTTCCAAACAAATCTTCCTGCCTCGTCCACAGCTGTGGGTTTATTATGCGATTCAAAAATGAGCCTATAAGGTTGATCCAGATCACAAGCCCATTGTCCTTTTCGATTTTCCGTTAATTCATGGTAATGCCCTGGAAGGTGGCGAACATCTTCCAACGTGTTGGCATTTATTAAATCTTGCAAGCGCCTGTTGAAAAGTTTAGCCCGAATCGCGCCAAACTCCTTCTGACATTTCTTGTAATCATTTGCCAGTTTTTCAAGTCTTTTGTTTGAAAAGGTAATTTTCACTGCAAAGGTAATACTTTTTTAATTAACAGTAAGTGTGTGTTAAAAACATAAATAATTCCCCCCCGATCTTATCTTTCGTTTTTGCATCACTTTAACCCACCTTCCCCTTCTACAAAAACTTCTGAAACCCAATAACTGCTACCTCATTTTCGCCACCTCACCCAGATGGTTGTTTTTCAATGTATCCGACAATGATTTAATACGCTGCAATTGATTCACCAAAATAAAGAAATGGATATCTGCCCATTCCTTCTTACCAACTACTCCAGTTTCCCATCCAACCAATGCACAATATTCAAAAGCAACTGATAATTTTGAGGAGCCTTTTCGCTATTCATGCCGACTTTCGATTGCTGCTCTCCGCTCAGTTGGGCTGTAAACATGGCGGCTTCACCAAAAACGACCACTCTGCCTTTGCCATACTTTAGATACGCACCCTGAGACCAGCCTTTCATGTTCATTTCAGGAGTTTTATCTGTAAAGACCCAGGCCGTATCCGGCAATAGGCATTTATAGTTTTCATCAAATGTTAAGATAGACGTAGCGTCAGGCGGAATTTTAAAACCCTGACCAGTAAAGGACACAATGTGTTCCACACGTTCATTACTCTCCCTGCCTTTAGTGATTGTGTTTTCTATTAAAGAACCATCTGTCAAATTAAAATATCCTGTTCCATTTGTCACCGTATGAAGAACGAATCCATTTGCAATTTCAAATCCAAAGGCTGCTCCAAGATCATGTGCTGCACCGGCCATCGGCATATGATCCGCAATAAGAAATAAACTTCCTCCATCATTGACCCAATCCTTTACTGAAGAAATTTCTGCATTTGTAAATGCGGAAGGTGTAGGCAGATACCAGTTCTCTTCATTGATTTCATTCAATGCATTAGAGATGACGAGGATTTTGCCTTTAGATAAATTTTTCGCTGTGAATTCATCTGCAAATGCATTGACCCGATATCCATCACGTTCAAGAAGATTTGCAAATGGAAGATATCGACCTGTCTTGGTATGAAAATTATGGTGTCCTTCATCGATAAAAATAACCGGCCCTTTTCCTTTGGAATATGCAGGATGCTTAATCATCGGATGATACGATGTATCAGCGATCTGTTGCGCTGAACCTGAAATATATACGATGACACATAAGAAGAGAAATAAGTGTTTCATGATGATACATTTTTAAGACCCGACGACTCAGCAATCTAACCTTTTCGAAATTTCATGCTTCGCGAAATTTCCTTACACTGAGCAAAGTTAAGAATGCAAGCCGAACGTGTTGAAGTGTCTTCATTGTGTTTCTTCTTTTTTGCCCCTTCGAATTTTTGAATTAAAAATTCCTTGCACTGAGCAATGTTCATGGATGGATCCGGACGTGTCGAAGTGTCTCCCCTGTGTTTCATCGCTGCGCTCGAAAACCCCGGGGGTATTAATAAGTTCTGGCTTTAATTACCCCGGGGTTGCGCAGCACACAGGGGGGAGAATTTCCGGAAAGAAATTCGAAGGGGTAAAAGTAAATGCTGAATGGAATATGTCAAATAACTCTACGAAAAACAAAACCAATACAAAAGAGGATCACGGGAAAGAAAAATTCGAAGGGGCAAAAGGCAGGCTCTTTTCTATCGTAACATCTCATCAACATCCAGAATCTATTCATATTCTTTGATAAGGATTTCAGCAGGAATTTGGAGCGAAGAATTTAGATTCCGGATCATCGCAAGACTTAGTTTTCTTTTTCCTGACAATATTTCATTGATCCGGCTTCGATGACCAAGGATATCACTAAGCTGAGATTTTTTCATCCCGAGTTGATCAAGCCTGAAAAGAATTGCTTCTATTGGATGAGGAGGAGCAATAGCATAATGCTTTTGCTCATAGGATTCGATGAGTATAGTGATCAGTTCCAGTTCATCGGACTCATTTGTATTCGCACGAAGATCAAGCTGCATTAAAGCATAAGCCTTTTCAAGGTAAGACTCGTACTGCTTTTTATTTTTTATTGGCTTTATCATGACCGATTGTTTTAGCATCTATTTCCTTGTATTTTTTATGCGTTCCCACCCAAACAATAAATATAATTTGCAATCTGTATTCAACATCCACGATCAACCTGTATGAATTGCCTTTGATGTTAAAAACAACTCGTTTCGAAGTAAGGATCGAAGCATTTTTATATTGCAACTTCAGTTGACCAGCGCTCCTCCAACTTGCACTTGTAGCTTCCTGATACCAGGCTCGAAGCGATTGTTCTGCATCTGCATGAGTGGTCCAAAATGCTTTTAAAGTTCTAATGGCGATGGCTCTCATAAACAGGGCAAAGATATAAAATGTTCCCAATTTGGTTACATTTACCAAATCACCCAATGGTTTCCGCCTATCATTACTTCCAATGGCCAGAAACGGAGATATCCTCTTTTCACTATTTTTATTCCATTATTTTTAATCACATTGTCAGACTATTCTCCGTTCTATTTTCAATAATGAAAACCTTCTTCACAATATTGCTTTTTGCCTATTGCTTATTGCCTATTGAATCATTGGCTCAGTCAAATAATTGCCTCGGCGCGATCGTCGTATGCTCTGATGACAATATCAACCTTAATCCTAACGGCCCGGGGATAGATGATTTCGCTAACCCGAATAATATACCGGGTTGCCTTACGGATCTTGAAAAAAATTCGTCGTGGTTTTATTTTGAAATCGATCCGAACGCACCACCATCGTTGATATTGGGTTTCGTCATTCTACCTAATGGTGGATTTGGAGAAGACTATGACTGGGCATTATACGGCCGGGATGTACGCTGCAATAATCTTGGGGCTCCTGTCAGATGTTCCTCTTCAAGTTCGTTTTGTGATTTTTGTCCCGAGACCGGCATGGGAAATGGCACAACAGATGTTTCTGAAGGCCCCGGTTCGGGTGATGGTTTCGTCATGACCTTGATTGTTGAACCCGGCCAGGGATTTTTTCTTTTGATCGACAACTGGCAGGGATCGCATAAAGGATTTAAACTTACCTGGACTGGTTCGGCAGCACCTTTTCTCAACTGCAATGTCGTGGTGCCTTGTGGAATAATTGCATCGGCCGGACCTGACATCAATGTATGTGGCGGAGACAAACCCATTATCTCTCTTCATGGCTCGAGTACAAATAATCACGGTGCTGAAACGTACAGCTGGTCAGGTACAAATGGTGGAACCGGTTTTCTGAGTGATCCTAACAATCCTAATCCGGATATTCACTTGCCAGCAGATTTCGCCGGGACTATTTTATATACACTCACTGTAGAAGAGGATAGTTGCCTGAGTAAGGATAATATGACTGTATTTGTTTCTCTGCCGGAAGTCATCATCAAACCGGTTGGTCCCTTTTGTGAAAGTGCACCTCCTCAAATACTTTCAGCATCACCTGCCGGTGGAACATGGGGAAGTGCTGTCAACGGAAATATTTTCGATCCCATCGCGCTTGGGCCGGGAACACATACTGTGAAGTATACGGCCACCGATATCAATCATTGTGTGAATACAGATTCCATCGACATCGAAGTGTTTATGGATTCCGGTATTACGATTGGCTTAGGTCAGGATATATCCTTGTCACTTGGTGAAACCACTACGACGAAGGCCAATACTAATTTTACTCCCGACCAGATTGATACTATTATTTGGTCACCGCAGGATGTCGTCACCTGTCTTGATCCTAAATGTCTCAGTGTCCTGCTTCATCCCATCAATGATGTCACACTGTTTGCAACCGTTTTTGATATCAATGGATGTACCGGCACTGACGAATTGCAAATCACGGTGACAAAAGACCGAAGAGTATATATTCCGACAGTATTCTCTCCAAATCATGATGGCATCAATGACATCTTCTCCATCATCCCTGATCAACGACAAATCACGAGGATTAAAAAATTCGAGATTTACAATCGTTGGGGTGCAATCGTACATCATGCCATTGATTTCCTTCCGGATGATTTGACATTTGGCTGGGAAGGAGTGGATGATAATGGAAAAATAAATCCTGGTGTATATGTCTATGTGGCGGAGGTTGAATTTATTGATGGGATTGTAATTAGGTATACAGGGGATGTGACGGTGATTCGATAAAGGGCGGAAAAGGCAGAAGAGGCGGAAAAGGCAGAAGAGGCGGAAGAGGCAGAAGAGGCGGAAAAGGCGGAAAAGGCAGAAGAGGCAGAAGAGGCGGAAAAGGCAGAAGAGGCGGAAAAGGCGGAAAAGGCAGAAGAGGCAGAAGAGGCGGAAAAGGCGGAAAAGGCAGAAGAGGCGGAAGAGAGAAATTTTTCGACACATTCGGCTAGAGCTGACTGCGAAGTATGTTAACTCAGAGCAACCGACGTGAGTCGTGAAACGTGAAGCGTGAAACGTGAAATTTAATTTGCGAAAATGCTTCGACACTTCGGTTTGCTTAGCTTATACCTTGTGTATCAGCTCAACAACTGTCCGCCCAACAAAGAAACTTTTACACCCAACCCAGGACGGTGGAATGGCGTCAACGGTTCGGCGTAGTATTTACTACGTCGGTGTGTCAGCAAATTTCTGATTTGTGAAATGAAAAGGATCGTTTCGTTTTGCCCTCTACCTCCTGAAGGGGGAACTGTTTCCAATAAATTTAATTAGTGTAATTCGAGATTGATCATGAATTTTCTTAATTGATCTGCGTCCTCTTTTGCCCTAGTAGTAATTTAGTTTAGGGAGAAAGAAATAATTCAATCTTGATTTCTCCGTTATTATAGATATGGAAATCCCCAACTTACAATTCACTGCTCTCCTCGGCCTTTCTGCATTTGTGATTTTCAGTTGTAGTAAAGAACCTGACGTTGACATTGACAGGAGAGAATTATGTACATACAGGGATACGATAACGGCGCCACCGGGATTTAAGCTTACGCTCATCGATACCCTGGATTTTCCTGTCTTTGTTAAATATTTCCAGTTTGTAAATGACAAGGTGGGATATGCACTGGCCTCAAAAAAGTATAATTATTTAGATGTGTTAAAGACTGTAGATGGTGGTTATCACTGGACTGATCTGCAGTTAAATGTGGATGAATCTGCTCTAAGCATGAAATTTATCAGTGCTGATACAGGCATCATCTCGTTTCATGATGCAACAGGATGTCCGTCGAATTGTCAAAACAAATGTGTGATTCTGCGTACAACGGATGGTGGATTGAATTGGACCAAACATGAGATTCAAAATTTAAAAGGGTCCTTATCACTGATTTATCCTGATGGGAACGGTCATGTATTCGCTCTCCTTTTTTATTCTCAGCATGACTACACATTTGTGCGGTCAGATGATGCCGGGATCAGTTGGGACACTTTTAAAATTTCGGAGCCCGTATTTAACGATCTCCAGACATTTCAAATCTTTCAGGGTAAAATGTATTTTGGCGATTCAGATGGTATGCTCCGTGTGATCAATACTGAAGGCGTACTTGTGAATACAATGCCCATTCCAAAGTCCGCTAATTATGATCTTGAAATCCTGAATGAAAATCAATTCATTTTTTCCACTTTTGATTCACTTGTTGTCACTGATGATGCTTTTCAAACTACCCGGACAATATATAAGGGCTACACCGAACTCATTGGATACAGTGATATTGATCACGTCGTCGCTATTCTTAATAAAAATTTTTGTCCCAATGATGTCTGGCAATCAAATGATTTATTAGCATTTACCAATGATGGTGGTCAATTTTGGTCAGAAAGTCAGCTCTGTACGAATATGATTATTTCATTTGTCGATAGTCATCGGATAGAGGATGGGAAATATGTGGTGCTGATTGATAAGGTGGTTTATGAGTTGAGGATGGAGTGAGTGCAAATATTTTCCAGTAAGTCTTTGGTTGGGATGGATTTTGTCAAATATTTTCCAGTTAGTTGGCGGATTCTGCAGATATTTTCCAGTAAGAATGGTTCATTCATTTTTAATCGCTTCTAACAGAAACAAATATATCTCTACCATCGCCAGCGTATCAAGCCGACAATAATCCCAGAGATTTTGATAAATCTTTTCTTTTTCACTTTCGTCCTCAACTTCAAAGACCATTCGGCTCCATTGGGTGGTTGCTGTGCCTCCATCTGAAATGGTTAGATCGTTATAACTTAATTCAGGTACCAGGACAGGCAATACTTTTTTTATCGAGCTGCTGCCTTTGAAATCTTTGTGAACATAAAGTCGTTTGGAAAATATTTCCATGAGATCAAATATGCGACCATTGAGTCCAAGAAGAAAGTCTGATAAATCCGTTGCCACCGACGCCATGTTTTGATTGCATTTGCTTTCAAAGGATTTATTCCATACGATTATAGTGCCGGCATTCCCAATGTCATTTCGAAGTTGAATGCTTAGTGAAAGGATTGGATGTTCTCGGTCACGATGCAGGTATCCAATATGTACTATTTCTTCACCGACTCCCTGAACAATATGTAGGGAATATTGGAATGGTACATGTTCATAAGGTTTGATGCCTTCATAAACAGGAATTGCAGTACTTGTTGTTTCGTAATCCAGAAAATAAAGGGGAAAGAAAAGGTTATTAAGTAGCGAAGCGATTTCTGATCTTCGGACAGTGATGGAATTGTGATTCCAGGCATTTACCTGATCGCGTTGACCATCGGATAGTTTATAATCATTTGGTATATCAGTGATTTTGTAAATACCAGCATCAATCATGCTTCTTAGCGTTTTTTTACTACTACCTATTCTTGCCAAATCATATACTCCATAATCCATCAACTCCGGATGAAGGTGTGCGAAAGCCGGGCATTGATTCTTGCGTGATTTGTATTTACAATCGCAAGTGATAGGTTCTTCAGTAGATTTTATTGCGAGCAAAGCATCTTTCATTTCCTGGCGAAGACTTTCCGCACGATTTAATACTTCCTTTGTTACATCTTTGATAGCGAATAATCCGGTAAGTTCTAACTCTCCATGAAGGCGATAATCCTTATTGAGTTTTATTAAATAAAGTTGTTCGATGGTATATCCTGCCTCAGTGATCACATTATATTGAAATGCAAGGTCTGTGACGTGGTCCTGGTTAGCCTGCGATTCGGGGCCTTCATCCAGGCCGGTATAAACCATGCTTGAACTGGACTTAATCTCGTAGACGACGAGAGATCCATTTTCATTCATGTGTACGAGGTCAGCCTGTGCAAAGAAATCAGCCGTAGCAAAAGCTGCTTGTGCGATATATCGAATTCCTTGTTGAATGTGTTCGTTGGTCTCCTGGACCGCCTCCATTCCTCTTGCTTTCACTCTGACAGTTTCCGGATAAAGCTTATACACTTCTGTTTCCACATACTTGCCCTGATCAGCGAGCATTTGTTCGAAGTCATTCATTGGCGCCGCTTTCAGTACTTCAGGTTTATGTTGTGCGAACCAGAACCATGCGGGGCATTGGAGGTAAGGGAGGAAGGAGGATTTGGAGAGAGGCATTATTCTTAACTTATAAATATTTTGATATTACAATCCCAAAACTCTTGTTAACAAAATTAATAGTTTTATTTTGGCCGCTTAACCTAGCAACAATTTTTTGAGTGGTAAACAATCTTATTCCGCTTTTCCATTTTGCATCATCTCTCGATACCGATTTCAACCATTTAACTTTCACAAGGAAATCTGCATTATCATTTTCATAATTATAAAAAATATTAGGCTGAATCAAATTAAAATCCCGAAGAGATTTCCCTTTGTGCCTGAAATTAGCAACATTGATTGCCTTTTCCTTTACAATACCAACACCAACATATCCTTTCCTTTTAAGGTATGCAACCACCACATCTCCTGGATTCAAAGATTTAAGTGGCGTACTCCATTGAATTCCCTGTCCAGCAGCTAAAAAACCAAATCGCCTGCAATCATCCCAATTTCTGTGCTCACCTTCACCGACATTTACATAATAAACATCATTTGAAAAATCAAATTCAGGTATTTCTTTATACATTGAAACTGGTGGACGGAAATGGACTTTGAGTCGTCCTTTTGATTTATTAGTAAGAACTTTTCCTAATTTCCATAGTAAGGTTTTTTCAACAAGGAAAGCTTCTTTTTCCGTCAATCCTTTGGCTATGACCCGGATGATAGGATCTAGTCCTGACTTCTTAATTTCTCCAATCTTTTGTGACTTATCTGATCTACCGAGATCTTTGAGGTGTGCGTCTTTTCGCTTACCCTTCCCTTTACCATAATAGAATTCTTCATAGTTGCGAGGGTCTATGTAAACATAGACATAGTAATCATTTGTATTTGAAACCATTTTCGATAAATTATAATTCTGAAATTCGTTTTTTGAAAAATGCAGTATACTTTTCTAGATATTCCTTAAACCATTTGAATTGATTAGGCCAGTCGTTTTTGTTTTTAAAATCTGCTGAATATTTTAACATTACAGCGCTCATTTTTCTCCCATCAAGTTTGTCCCAAATTAAATCATCACTAATCTCAATTAAAGAATTTGGATATGCCGATTCATGTAACTTATCAAAATTTTCTTTTGCATGATCCCCTACAATGTTAAGCCAAATATTGATGGAACTATCTCTTGAATTAACCGTAGCCGATAGAAAAAAATTACTCCTACCAATGGCTATGTTGGCCCAATGCACAGGGGAAGCATTTTGCATTTTCACGAAGCTTTTATTGTCTTCCATGTAATCTTTAAGACCCTGCCAAAATTCCTGCTGTAAGTACTTTATTCCTGATACGTTTTGAGAAGTAGCGGACTTTTTAACCTTTTTACTCCAGTCGTTTGGTTTAGATACAATCTTGAACATTGGAGCAGGAAGCGAGTCATCAATCCTATACAATTCTATTTCTAAGCCAAAGAAATTGAAAGTTTCATCTGTAATCCGATTCAACCAATCCAAAGCCGCCCTGTGTTCTTCAGTAAATCGCTGTGCTATCCATATTATAGTTACCGCGTCAAGACCTGCTGCGTAGGTCATTAATTGTCCAAGATGGGTATGGTCAGTTCTTTCAAGTTGATTCTCAATTAGTACAAAATGATCATTGAGGATATCCTTGCACAGAATATCTGCACTAAATGGTCCTACACCCTCCTCTTTACTTTGAACTTCCAATTCAATACCTATGGTTTCGCTTAAAAGTCTGATATTTTCTTCAGTTGCTAGCCATGGAGTAAATTCTCTATCCTCACGTCTCCATTGACTTCTTAAATCTAATTTTTCAAGTCTTCCTAATTTCATATCTATTTGTAATTTTTTATCCAATTATTAATAAACATTAATATCGTATTTAGTAATTTTTAATGCTAAATTGTAATTAAAATGGGCATATATCCATAAGTAATCAGAGTCAATGCATTCTAATTTTTAAAACAATTAGGTGCGCGTTATTTACTTTTCCATTCAACGACCTTACCACCTCCCTAAAACTCTCCATCCCCGCCTCCAGATTCACAGAAAACTACTAACTCCTAAATCCTCTGGAATGGGACCTTTTTACATAAATTATATCCTTCAGTTTTTAGGTTTGTAGCAAGTGATGAAGTCTTTTAGGTCTTCGGGTTCGAGGGAATTCTTTTTGAAGGTGTGTTGGATTTTGTGAACCGTTTAACCCGTTAGCGACATCAGGTTTGACGATTAGGTCATCATTAAAAAAATAAACTATAATACTTCGGATTATCTAATCAAACATCTTCCGTTATACAAGAATCCATCTTTTCCAGTGCACTGCAAATGGTAAAGACCCGGCGTCAATAGACCTGGTATCCGAATTTGATTCTCCTCTACCCAGATATCCAATATCACTTTCCCAATGGCATCCGTCATCTTTACCATACCCCTGAAATCCTCCATCCCTAAATGTAAATTTTCCCCTGCATGAACGGGGTTTGGATATAAGGACATGGGTTTGATTTCAGTTATCTCATGAGTCGCCGTATTCACGCGAAAATCCGCGCGCATGATAAAGCAATCCGTCACTCCCTGTGAGACCAATTTGTAATTACCGCCCGGCGTATAATCAAAATCGACATCGTTTTCGAAAGCACCGGAGAGCAGCTGATCGCCATTATCGAAACCAAAGATGATCGGGTATTCTTCGCCAGGACCTTTGAGCTCCCAGACGGAGTTGACTTCACCGTTTGCAGGATCAATGGTTAGTATCGCCGCATCCGTTGCACTTGCTGAATTGGCAGTCAGCGTCTTGGATGATCCGGCTACTTCCAGCGTAGCCACATCATTGTACTTCAATAGAAAAAATAACTTATTCTCTGGTCCTTTTTTAATCCACCCGGCTAAATCAAAATTAGTTCCACCAAAATGTTCAGCCCATTTGAAACTGAAGTCATGGTTCAATGCCAATACAAATGCATCGACACCTCCATTTGAGACCAGTATTTCTTCTCCAGCCGGATTCGGGTCAATATCAATGTTGTCAATAAAAGTTCCTGATAATATAATGCCATCCGGTCCCACGAACACGCCTGAGAATTCATCATTTCGCACTGTACCATATCCTAGTATCGTATCCAGGGTGCCATCCATACCAAACTTGCTAATGAAGAGATCATTCACTCCATGCGAAGTCATTGTTGGCGTGTTCTCAGGATAGACCTTCATATTTCCCTGGAAATTGCCAACGAAATACAGTGACCCATTATACAGGCACATGTCCTGCGCAAGGACGCCGGTGCCACCATAAAAATGCTTGCCCCATTGATATCCTCCTGTTGCATCAAGTTTGATGAGATAAGAATTTAAGCCACCACCAGATGTTTTGGTATCCGTTGTACCGGGATCAGGATCCAAATCAACACTTCCGGTAAATCGCCCGCTGAGCAGGATAGATCCATCATCATCCAATCGCAAATCATATGGCGTATTGTCAGCGCTGCCTGTAAAATGTTTGGCCCAGAGGAAGTTTCCATCCGCATCATAATTGGCAAGGAAAGCATTGTACCCGGTTCCGACATCGGTCAACAAGTATTCACCACTACCGGGATCAAGATCTATTGTTCCTTTGAATCGTGCCCATAGTAATAAGGTACCATCGCTGCGCATCAGTAGATCACGGGCATCTTCATCACTAGTTCCTGCGATTTGCTTAGCCCAGATCAGCGACCCATTCCCGTCAAACTTTGTAAAAAAGATATCGGTTTTGCCCATGGAGGTGAGCACAGTCGCGCTGCCGGTAAAATTCATCGAACCTGAAAAGTAGCCGATGTGATAATTGTTACCAAATTCATCAGCGACAGATGAACCGATCGCATCTCTGGCCGTACCGCCGAAGCGTTTGGCCCAATAGAATTCCTGGGCTTGGACGGAAATGGATATCAAAAGGAGAAGGAAAGTAGCAATTCGAGTTAGCATAAGTAAAGGTAAATAACGGAAAAGAAATTGAAAAGGATATTTAACTAACAATGGTCCAACACCCAATATTAAAATGCTTGTCGAATTTGACATTCTGCATATGATCATTCATACTACAACTATTTCAACAAAATTTTTTAATTTAATTGGGCTTGACATAATATTGCATTTTTGATCCAATTCTTATTTACTATTTTTTATTCAACGATCTCAACACCGCCCTAAAACTCCCCAACACCGCCTCCAGATTCTCCACAATCTCCAAAACTAACTCTTCCGGACCCGGAAGATTGTGCTCATGCGTTGTTTTTTTGAAACCAATCAAGATACTTATCCAATTGCGAGACGAGATAATAAGGAAGGTTTAATAAGCGATATTTTTTTTCTCCAGGCGTGACCGCATCAGTCCATTTCAATTCATCTGCATAGAAGCGTATCGCCATCGTATGTGGTGCGAGATCCATGTATTGATGCAGCGATTTCAATTTTCCCGCGACACCTGATTTCGCCTCAATCGGGATAAGCTTTCCTTCAAAGCTATAAACGTAATCGACCTCAGCTGAAGAAGTATTTTTTTCTCTTACCCAGAAGTTCAGGCTGCTCAGGGAAAGAAACTGCGCGGCCAAGATTTCCTGACCGATGAGATGCTCAATCATGACCCCTTCATAGATGGTATTCAGATTGTCCGTATTCAGAATGTCCTTTTGAATGCCGACATAATAATTGAGCAGCCCCGTATCCAGTACCTGTAGTCGCGGAGACTTTTTAATATCAGGTATCAACGGCAGTACTGCGGATGTGACAGGATAGATCAATTGCAACAGCAATGCTTTCTCGGCTATGCGGAGTGCTTCACCCATTTCACGCGACCGATAGGCGGAATTACCAAATCCTTCAAATTTTATTCGCTTGCCGGCTTGTGCGAAAGAGGTCCGTATGATATGCCGTATATGCAGGATCTGCGTATTACCCGAAGCATACTTTTCAACATCATCGAGGTAAGAAGTGATCAACGAATCATAAATAGGTGCTAAAGCTGTAAGGTCTTTGTGCTGTGCATAATGATTCACAATCTCAGGCATACCACCGATAAGTGCGTAGGTATGAAACAATCGCAATAACCTGTCATGTGCAAATGAAGCAATGGGTATTTTTTCAAGCTGCTCCAGTGCAGTATTTTCTGCCATAGCTTTCAGGAACTCCGGGAACGAAACCGGCCTGATGACTCTATACTCCACTCTGCCTACAGGATACCTGATGTTCTTATCAAACAGGGACTCGAGCATGCTGCCGGCTGCAATGACCGGTATACCTGGTGCTGATTCATAGAAGTATCGAAGCATGTTGAGGGCTTCCGGTACCTCCTGGATCTCATCAATGAAGATCAGGGTCTGTTCCTTCTTTTCCAGTGAGAGATTTTTAAGAAAAAAGAGAGCGGAAATGAGTACCTCAATGGATTGAAATCGTTCAAAAGGAGCCTTATCCTCGGGTAGATCCAGGTTAAGGTATAGGAACTGGTCAAATCTTGCGGCAAACTGTCGGACCAAGGTGGTCTTTCCAACCTGTCTTGCTCCTCTGATAATCAGTGGTTTACGATCAGATTTAGCCGCCCATTTCTCTAGTTCCTGTGTAGCACTTCGGGTAAACATGTAATAAAATAAGGGTAAATTTTATCCGTTTATGTAACAAAATAAGGGTAAATATAAGATCATTTTGTATCAAAAATAGGGTAAACTTGACTGAAAACTGTAACAGAATCGGGATAAACCAATAAAATGGCCCTTCAGAATGCACCAAAAAGAGATACCATTAGGATAAAGTTTTGCAACATTTAATATCCTCAGCTCATAACTTTATAGACCTCTAGCTTAAACATCACGTATAGCAATCGACCATGGGAATTCCACTTCAAAAACTAGTTATTACGTTTTTTACATTTGTTCGAATCAGATTTGCAACTTCAATCGCCACCTGGTTATTCGGTATGACTGCATCTATTTCAGCCAGAATTATTTGAGCCATTTCAATTACGCGCTTTTTCACTAATGGTTTCGAGAGACCTGTATCCTCCGCCATTTTTTCAAAATGAACAGGAAGGATGCGTTGAGATTTGAATTTATAACCAATAGCCATGGCCATATTTTGACTAAGGTCCGGATAATATATCGTGCAAACAATGTCATACAAAGGGGCAAATCGAACATATACTTCTCCGGTCACCGGATCAGCATCATACCTGAGTGAAAAGTTTTTTCCATGCGCATCATGATTACCTATCAGAAAATTGAAGATGACAGCATTCAGTAATCTTTGCAGATCCATCACAGGAAAACTGGATACTTCACGGAGCAACAAGAAACAGTCTTTGATGGATGGACCTCCTTCACTTTGGTATTTTTTTTCGGGGACAATACCCATCGCCTGGCAGAAATCTTCCTGATGAATTCGTTGCTGCTGATATTTTACTTTTGAATGTTTATCATGAGATCGTAATGTGATTCGGTCATATCTTTCCACTAACAGAAAGTCCATGTCTGTTACAGATTGGGTTTCGACATTTGCTACATATAGGCCTGTCTTTTTTGCAAGATTCATACAAAGCGCCTCATTGAAAACTATTCCCTTGTATTGTTCAATAGCCGGTTTTAATATGTGCGTACTTGGGGCGTTTCCAAATGGTATTGAGATTTTCCCTTCTTCGATGTGAACCGCGAGTTTTTCTTGTGCGCCTGCTAATGATAAACGTATCCCATCATCTCCGGCCAATAATGGTCGGCCTGGCAATTCTTTGAGTATACCGGCAAGTTGTGCATCGCTTAATTTCCTGTATTGATATTCTTCGATAGGAAGCACCTGGCCATGAGGCATAAATGTTATAGCACCTGCACACTCACCACCAATGCGCTCCAGCATAGAAAAATCGTTCTGAGCACTTATACCAAGATTTCGAGCGATGATCCTGCGCTTTTCACCTTCAGGTAAAATGCCAGAAAAAAAACCCCTGCACTCTTTAGAGGAAAAAATTTCTCTTCTGAGAGGCAATGAGTTTGAAAGTGCCATCGCTCTATCTGATGTCAAATAAGATTCAATATAAATGAACGAAAGCTGACCATCTTCTTCCTGCTCCAGATAGCCTGCCAATCGCTCATGTAAATAGACATCCATTATTTTGACCATAATTACTCCTTCGATGATATCTGTGAAATAGTAGGAAGGGTTAGTTCCATTTTTACCCCAAGCGTATTTAGGACAATCAATACTTTTCCTAATTGGCAGGTAGGCTTACCTTCTTCAAGATCAATGATAAATCGTACACCTGTTCCTGAAGTGAGGGCCAGATTTTTTTGGGTTACGCCCAAGTTCTTCCTGGCAGCGCGAACACGCTCTCCTATTATTTCTGGAGTATATTTCATGTTGAATAAGTTACCGATCGGTAATAATAGTTCTTTTTAAGGAGAAAATAAAGATAATATTACCGTTCGGTAATATTAGCATCTTTTAAACCTAAATTTTCTAAAATGTTACCGATCGGGAATAAATATAGTACTGCAGAAGACCCTGCCTTGGAGACAGCATTTTTCTTCATCGCTATCCCACAGGGTTTTACCCCTTCGAAATTTCCTGCTACGCGAAATTTCTCTTCCTACTTCGGCTTGCGCTCAGCACATCGCCTGTGTTTCATCGCTGCGCTCGAAAACTCCGGGGTGCCAGGAAATACAGACTACGGTCAGGCGTAGTTTTTAACTATGCGCTGTGCTGAGCTGGTTGAATGTACATAGGCTCCTAAAGTTTGTTGATAATGAACTATGAGTTTTGTCTTCGATTCAAAGGACACATAACCGCGGCATATCTTAGATCACTTCAATTTCTTATATTTAGTTGATGAAAATATTCTGGTTACTCCTCTTGTTGGTTGTACTTGTCCCGTTGAAAAACCAGGCACAAAACATCTATGGTTTTGCCGACAAGTATTTTGTTTCCTTTAATCCTTACACGGAGGAGGCGGATACCCTGATTGAATTTGAAGGATTGCCATATATCAATCTTGCATTTCGATCGGCTATTGATCGATATAATGGCCGTTATTTTTTCGGTGGCACTATCCCCGGATATGAAGGAAAATTTCACATCATTGATCTCAATACGCTTGACATCACATCCTACCCGGTGTACCCCGAAAACATCGAATATGATTTTCTACATAACAAGCTTCCCTATGAAAAAAACGGATCCTTTTATTCACTGGATCTGAAGACGATGACGGTTACATTTCTGAAAGACATCGAAAATGAAAATGCCGTCATATTCGGACAAATCCGTACATATATTCCGCAAAGAAATGAATATGTTTATCTGGATACCCAGGGAGGGAGGTCTTATTACCTTGCTATCGATGCTGCCACAGGTGAAATCAAATGCCGGGTACTGTCAGAAACTAATGAGGGAGGCAACAATTCGGCCTATGGCCTGGTCACTAATCATTGCACCGGAGAAATGATCGGTCATCAGGCAGCCACCTTTGGATTTGTCGATCCGTGTGAGCCGCACTTTACCAAACTTTCCGAAATAGAAAGCTATTGGTCCCATCTAAACACACAATTGTGTGTATACGATCACAACAATCAAACTTATATTGTACCATGGGCAACTGGTGGTCCGGAGTATACGAATTACTACACGGTCGTTGATCCATATCAGAATCTTGTGTTGTATACAAGAGAACATCCATTCAATGGACGAATGCAACAACACCAGATATATGACAAGCCGATGATGGTCCCATTGATTTATTTAAATGACACCCTCTTTGTTCCCTGGGGAAGAAACTATACCTGGTATAAGGATGGACATCCCATAGCCTATACGGTGGGTGATGAAAACTATTGGATCCCAACGTATTCAGGACTGTATACGGCAAAAGTCGAATTCAATGCTTACACTGCATTTTCCAAAGCTGTGCAAATCACCATAGTCGGTACTACAGAAGGAGCAAAAGACAAGGCCATGTACCTGTACCCAAATCCGGCGACAGATGAAATAAATATTCAGTTGCAGTCGGTTGATGTTAAAAATGTTGTGCTTACGGACATGACGGGACGAGTTGTTTATAGTCAGCATGTAGACAAGGGGGTCAATGATTTTATCCCTATTGATATTCGAAAGCTGCCGCAGGGTTCTTATGAAGTGACTGTTGTTGCGAAAAAAGAAAAGTATACAAGGAGATTTGTGAAAATGTAGTGTATGGAACCAAAAACTATGCTGCTTTCTTTTAACTAACAACTTATGAAAGGTCCTTCCTGCAAATTTATGAGGCAATTCGTATCCGTTCATTCTTTAATTCTACACGGAAACTGATTTTAGCTTTTAATGCTGCAAATACTTTTAGGATCGTTTCAATGGTGACGTTGGTTGTATTATTTTCCAGTTTGGAGATCTGGCCCTTTTGTACACCTACAAGTTTTCCCAATTGCTCTTGAGTGAGATTACGTTCCGGCCTGACCTGCCTAATGATTCCACCAAGAACTTCCATTTGTAACGTTTGCTCATATTTGTCACGCTTCGCTGTACCTTTTTTTCCAGTGAATTCCTCTTATATTTCCTCAAGGGTATAGAGTTTCATATTATTTTTCGTTGCCATATTTTTGCTTTTTCAATTTGAAATATAGTTGACGTAGTGATTCAGCTTTTTTGATTTCCTTCTCCGGCATTTTACGGGTTTTTTTAACACTGCCATTTCATTTTCATTTGGCAAAGTTTCCTTACAAAGACACTACATTGGTTTCAATAAATGGAAACTTTTATTCAGGAGATGCGATCGCGTGCGAGTTGTTCGGGGTTTTGATTGGGAGTCAAAGTGAATATTAATTTTAATTTATAACATATTGAAAATCAGTATAAAAGTAAATTTGTGTTGGATAATCGAACAAATAAATGTTTTATAAGTAAACTTTTACTAGATTGGTCTCGTTTTATACCTCAATGGACATGAAAGATAGATTATCCCGGCAAGAAATGGGCCAGCGTATCACTCTTCTTCGAAAGAGAAAAGGATGGTCTCAGGAAGACCTGGCGAAGACGATTGGTTTATCAAGGACTTCAATTGTTCAGCTGGAACTGGGTAACAGGGGTGTTGATGTTATGGAATTCCAGAATCTCTCCATGGCACTTGGTTTCGCACTGGATGAATTTATGTCGAAGGATTTTATGCAAAGCGAAGTACACGATGATCCCGTAATAAAGGAAAAGTCAAAACCTGAGGAACGGATCTCGGTGCCAAAATTGAATGTGGAGAAATTCAAAAATGTACTTCTCTACATTCTCGAACGATGTGCTGGCAAGCCAAACGTGGGCGAAACTGTTTTGTACAAATTGCTCTACTTCTCCGATTTCAATTATTATGAATTATATGAACAACATTTGACCGGGGCCAATTATAAGAAATTACAATATGGACCGGTTCCACAAAAACTAACATCCATATTAGCCGGCATGATGGAAGAAAAGGAAATTGAGCAGATGGTTACAGATTATTACGGCCTTGTACAGACCAGATATATACCCTTGAAGAAAGCCGATCTGCAACAAATGAAAGCGAGCGAAAAGGAGGTGATTGACCGGGTGATTGATCAAATGAGTGACTGGAATGCTACGGCCATCAGTGATTACTCACACAAAGACATGCCATGGCTAGCCACTCAGGATGGTCAGGATATTGACTATGAACTTGCCTTTTACCGCGAACTACCCTATTCGGTAAGAGTGTATGATGACGGTGACGAATAAGCCATGGAAATATCAGTTTTCCCCGAATATGACAAGGATGTCAAAGCGTATAAAAAGAGGTACCGAACAATTGAGGAAGACTTAGAGTCGGTCAGGAAGGTTTTGCAAATAAAACCGGATGCCAGACCACCCTTCAGTCAAAGAATTGAAGGATTGGGCATTACAACTTGTGTCATTAAAGTCAGGAAAATCGCGTGCAAATCATTGCAGGGGAGAGGAGTTCAATCCGGGTTCAGACTCGTGTATGCTTATTTCCAGGAAGAACAAAAGATCGTATTTGTGGAGTTATATTTTAAAGCAGATCAGGAAATGGAGGATAGGGAGAGGATTAAAAAACATTTCAAATAAACAACGTGGTATCTATTTTATACCCAGAATCCAGTCATGATTAACTAAAATATCACCTACTATTTTGGTGCGTTGCAAGTGCAAGGGATGTAAAAAATGGTAAGGTTAGAACCGTGGTAACTGGCATTATTTGAAAAGGGACAGTGACGCTAATCGACCGAAATGACGGGCATCATTTGAACCGGATTATCTATAATTATCCCTCTATAAATAAGTTTTGAAAGTAAGGTATTCACGTTCTCCTATTTTGAAAACCACGCATTTCCCGGAAATTTCTAAGGAAAAATGTAGCTCCGATTTTATATTCACCTTTCTTGGAAAAAATACCCATTATGGTCGACTTTTCCAAAGGTTTCCCTCCCTGAAATAATTTCAGTTCGATTGTGACTTCAAAATTTGTTTTAGGATCACCTAAGCAAACGCCAATAGTTGAAACTTGTTTTTCATCTGATTTGACTGTAATCATTTGGTAAGCAGATTTCCCTGCACCAGGAACTTTCCTCGGGACGATTCGAAATTTTTGAGAGGTATTTACCTTAAGATCTATCTCCCTGAGATTTGGGCTAGTTATAAATTTTAAAAACATGATTATTTGTTTTTGTGAAATTTCTCGTCATTAAATTAGTACTTATACGTTATAGCATTCCTAAAATATTGCAATAAAAATTTTAGAATACCCAAAATTACCATTTTTATTTAACCCGGAATAGAGGTCGGAAACCAATTCTATAAATCAGCGGACTAAGCGAAAAAGTGAAATGTGCCGGACTGTATGATAGTATGCAAAGCTAATATAATATTGATTTCGTTATACCAAGGATCAAAGATTTCAAATAATTAAAACTATTTCACTAACAAATGTGATTCCAAAGTTTAAATACATGATTAATAAACTTAATCACGAAGTCAAAAAATTAATTATATAACTATTTTTTGTTTTTTAAATCTCTTCTTAAAATATCATCAATGCTTCTTTTATTGGCTGATTTAATACCAATATTTGCTTGAATACCTATTGACGCATAAAATTGACCTCCTGTAAGTCCCTCAACATTTGATTTTCCACCAAAAATTGCATAGTTACCAGTTGCGTAAAATCCAGCAATATAAGCTTGTACGCTAAGCTGGGTTCCAATATATTCTGTTCTATCGTTTTCAACAATAGACTTAAGGTATTCCTTGTCATTTCTAATACTCCCCGCAATTATTCTGATCGCCGGTCCAATTCCACCTGTAATATCGACTACATCATCTAGAAATTTAATTCTAGAGTTAAAAGTAAAATATGTATTAATCGCAACAATATTTCCATTCTTGCTTATTTCATTTGAATTAATCCAGGTAAAATTGGAAATATTGCCTTCTAGGGCATAACCAAATCTATAAATTAATTTTTTATACTTTTCGAGTTTAAATTTATCATTATATTGGCTAATTATTTCATCGAAGGTTTTACTATTTATTTCCTCCTTATCATATAAATATCTTAAATAATTAACAAATCCTCCTCCTTTCGAAAGGCTTCTTCTAAAATAAGATATTCGCAGTGCATCAAAACCAGTCTTAGAATTATATGGGTTTAAAATTATTGCTGAATAGTCAGGAATGAGATTTGATTTAATCCCATCCATGTTTGAAACTGCTGTGAATCTGATTTCAAATTTACCAAAAATATTTTCATCTCGATAAGGGTGCATTTCACTTTTTCGCTTGTATAGCGTAAATTTAGGCAACCAAACCTATATCTAACCATGACAAAGGCTGAATATCTTGAGCTATGCAGCCAGCACTGGGAAGATTTACAGAACCTACACCGCCACGACAACCTG
>JBBSAQ010000027.1:0-52820 GCA_038252065.1 Chitinophagales bacterium | reverse complement strand
TGAAGCGACATTCGCTATGGAAGTTGGGAGCCCATTGACTACGACAGATGAATATCCATATAGTGATTCCTGGATTTACGGTCAATATGGGGAAGATGTTAGTGAAGAATGTAGTTCAGAAGAAGCAAATGCTGATGCAGCAGATTTATTGCGCAGAGATTTAAGGAAAAATGTAACATACCGGAATCACACTTCTTTTTATTATTTATCAAATCCTTATGTTGTGTGCTTTAGTGGAAGTAGTAATGATTGTTTTTCTGAGGAAATTCCTGAAAATTATTTTCCTACTGATCTAGCTTACCAAGGAGATGAGCTTTATAATGAAAATGATGACCCTCATCAAGATAATCTTTTCGATCTCCTTATTTTTGAAAATTATAGTGGATTTTCTGGATTTCATGAATGTGTTTCTCCTGAAGAGATGAATTTTTATTTTGATGAGATGACAAATTTGGCAAATGGAATTCTACCTAATCCAGTTGGGAATAAGGTTATAGGTCAGATTGAAGTTGGATATGCTATTTTATGGCCTGGAACAAAGACAGTTTTTCATTCAATGTTGGTTGTAAGAGTTGACAAGAATCCAATTGTAGAAGAGGAATACGAAGAAGGTCTGGAACTCCCACATCCATAATTTATATTTTTTAACTATTGCTAAAGCTATAAAATTATGAAAAAGAAAATATGGATAACAATAACTCTTATCAATGTAATCAGTCATTTTTCTTCCGCCCAGGATTTTGATTGGACAGCAAGCAGTTATCAAAATTCTATTTTCCGAGGGATCGATGAAATAAATGGAGAATGCTATGGAGTGATAGTTAATAATCTTTCGATTGATTCAAATGCCCTAAACCAACTCTTATTTTACAAATTTGATTTCCTCAATTCAGAAGATGCTGAATTCTCGCTTAATGAAATTAGTTCAATTTCATTTCCTGGTTATTCAACCCTTGCTATCAAATTTATTGAGGAAACCGGAGTTTGGATTCTAGTTCAAATGAGATATGATTCAGCAAATAATCAGCACTACAGAGCAATTCTTTGCGATGAGAATTTCGGAATACTACATGAAACAACAGTGGATACTAAAGGGTATCCATTGTTGTTTCATATAGAAACTTATGGTTCCAAAACCTACATTTTGGGTTATTTATTGGGGCCCCCTAAAGATGAACTTTTATTTATTAAATATAATCATGGGAGACCTTTCGAAATAGGGCCAATTGTAATCAGTCAATCAAAGCCAAAACCACTTCCTATCATTACTTCGATGAAAATTGATCACACTTCAGGTAATATGCTCATTTTTTGTATTAGTGGAATTGCCATACTGGATTCAAGCCTTAATGAAGTTTTATTTTTAAATTCAATTCAAGTACAAACTTCTGATCATGGGCATTTAATAAATGTCGAGAATAATTATTATTCACATGGCGCAAGAGATTCATCATGGAATATTGGACTTAGAAAATTGGTAATTCATAAGTATGATTTAAATTTTAATATTTTAAAGGCAGATACTCTTGGCAGGCCTGGACACGACAATTATCCCTTCATTGAAGAATCGATTGACTATAGGAACAATGAAATTCTAGTTGGAGGACATCTTGATGGTCCTTATAATCATCCGGATTTAGATAAGAGTATTAAGAAATTTTATCTTGCTAAATATGATGAAAATCTGAATCAAATATGGTATAAAGAGTACGGAGGTGATAGAGCTTATTTAATGAATGGATTGCATTTATTAAATGATGGTTCCTCACTGACATATGGCTTTGTAACTGATACTTCTAATGATGTTAGGTATGCCTATGTCATGCATGTAAACGTGAATGGAGAAATATTGTCTACTATTTCGCTTCCTATAGGATCAAAGACCTCTCTTCAAATCGTTAATCCCGGAGATGAGACATTACGCATTCTTAATCCTGATCATGTACAAGCACAGATTCAATTGTATGATATCCAGGGTTGTCATGTCCTGACGGGAGAGATCAATTCCGAGATATCAGAGATTGACACACAAGGCTTACCAGCAGGTCTTTACCCCTATGTATTGATTCAGGATGGGCACTCCATCGGTTCAGGAAAATGGATCAAAGCAAAATAAATCATGGCTATGATGTCCGGAAGGGTCGTGTCATGCTGCGGCCCTTTCTTTAGTAGATACATATTTTAAATGCGCCTCACTCGCTTCGCATCGCCGGTGCCACAAAAAAAGGGGGGTGGAGCGTCTCTGTTTTACAGATATGTCGCTTACTTCGACTCGCGCTCAGCACACCGCCTACGGAGCTTTATGTTTTACATCTAATTGTACAGAGATTTATTTCAAAGAATTAGCTCAAATTATATACGTTTTTGCCATTTGCCTGTTGCTTATTGGTTTTTCACCATTAATTACGTGGAGATTTATTTTAATGGATTGGCACAAATTAATCTGCGTTACTTGATACAGTCGAACTGTATTCTTTTAACCTTAGATCTGATGTCTACTGTTTAAAAATAAATTTGCGTCAATCTGCGTCAAAAGGAAAATGCGCGTCCAGAGTCCAGAGTCCAGAGTCCGGAATCTCTTAATCCGGTATCGAAAACGGAATTTGTCTACCTTTGCAAACTTGCCTCATCCTCCCCCTTTGTGAAGGCTTGTCAATCAATAGCTTATGGTATTTCTTGAGTTTGAGCAGCCCCTTGAAAGTCTCTATGATCAACTCGAGCAGATCAAACAAATCGAAGCTCAGGGTGACATCGACGTTTCCGCTGCCATACGGGACCTGGACAATAAGATCATCCAACTCAAAACGGAGATCTATGGCAACCTTAGCGGTTGGCAAAAAGTGCAATTGTCAAGGCATCCCGAACGGCCGTATACGTTGTTTTATATCCAACAGATCTTTACAGATTTTATTGAGCTCCATGGTGACCGGTTTGTTCACGATGACAAAGCTATCATAGGTGGATTAGCCCAACTGGATGGCAAGTCGGTGATGGTCATAGGGCATCAGAAAGGATCAAATACGAAGATGAGGCAGTACCGGAATTTTGGTATGGCCAATCCCGAGGGATATCGAAAGGCTTTACGCCTGATGAAGCTGGCCGAAAAATTTAATATTCCGGTAGTCACATTGATAGATACACCAGGTGCTTATCCTGGTCTGGAAGCAGAAGAGAGGGGCCAGGCTGAGGCGATCGCCAGAAACCTGATCGAGATGGCTCAGCTTAAAGTTCCGATCGTATGTTACATCATCGGTGAAGGAGCCTCGGGCGGAGCGATTGGGATCGGATTGGGGGACAGAGTCTTTATGCTTGAGAATACGTGGTATAGTGTGATCTCACCGGAGTCGTGCTCTTCGATACTATGGAGGAGTTGGGATTTTAAAGAAACGGCGGCTGAAGCTTTAAAGTTGACGGCTGATCACATGGTTGAATTCGGTCTTGTCGATGGCATCGTTCGTGAGCCCTTAGGCGGCGCACATAATGATCCTGACGGCATGGCTGTAGCCCTTGCAGAGCATATCAAAATTCAGCTTGAAGAGTTGAACCAATCTACACCTGATCAGCGGATCAATACACGGATTGAAAAATATTCGGCGATGGGACGGTACGAAATAAAATCTGAGACCGAGGAATCTCGTTAGTGTGTTCCGATAGACGTCGGAATGATTGAAGAGCGTAGTAATTGATTTATGCTGGAAGCCATCAGGACATATTTTTTTGAACGTGCCAAGAAGAAGAGACTCAAAGGTTCTTCAGGTACTCCATCAGGCTTTCATCTCGATCGTAAAAATCATTATGGTCTTCTGACTGATGCTGCCAGTGTGGACGATCGTATGATCGTGAATTCTTTCGCAGAAGATTTAAGAAAAGATGGAAATCGTGTAAAAATTCTGGGCTTCGTCAATGGTAAAATGGAAACGATTTCCACGCCATTTGATATTTTCACCACGAATGATCTGAATAAAGTATCGCAGGTGCCAAAGAGTGCTGTGGCTGAAGACTTCATGAATCAGGCTTTTGATATCCTGATTAATCTTTCGATCAAAGAAAATCACAGGCCGCTGGATTATATCAGCTCGGTGTCAAAAGCATCCTTCCGTATCGGACCCTGGTATGCTCAGCAACAGGCCAATCCATATGATCTTTGTATCGATGCCGGAAATTCTGCTACATTGAAGGAATGGATAAGTGAACTAATGCATACATTGCAAAAGATATATTGATACCCGATGTCTACGCTTGATCTTTCAGGTACGGGAGTTGCACTCGTCACCCCGTTCAAAAAAAATTCAATTGATTTCAATGCACTATCATCGCTCGTGGATAAAGTCATCCAGGGTGGAGTAGAATACATCGTCAGTCTTGGTACGACCGGTGAAGCTACAAGCCTGAGTGATCAGGAACAAACTGAGGTGATCAAACATACGATTGAAGCCGTGGCCGGAAGAGTTCCGATTATAGCCGGACAATTTGGGGGTAACAATACTGCACAGCTTTGTGAAAAACTTTCTTCATTTGATGTCACCGGTATTTCTGCAATACTGTCCAGCAGTCCTGCATATGTGAAACCGAGCCAGGAAGGAATATACAGACATTACATGGCCCTTGCAGAAGCGTCGCCGTTGCCGATGATTATATATAATGTACCGAGTCGTACAGCTTCAAATATTTCAGCGGGCACATTACTACGTTTGGCCAATGATTCTGTTAAACTTATTGGTGTAAAAGATGCGTCTGCAGACTTGCATCAGGCAGCTGCATTGGCAAGATATGCGCCATCCCATTTTACATTGATATCCGGTGATGATCCGACGGCACTTGCGTTCATCGCGAATGGAGGACGCGGAGTTATTTCGGTGATTGCAAATGCATATCCTGAATCTTTTTCATCGATGGTACGGTATGCACTGAGTGGAGAGTGGGGGAAAGCAAGACATATCCATTACCGTTTGCTTGATCTGCATCAATGGCTTTATATCGAAGGAAATCCTGTCGGTATAAAAGAAGCGTTGAATTACAAAGGGTGGTGTGGGGCTGAATTGAGGTTGCCTCTTGTTGAAATAAGTGATTCAAATAAAGAGAAATTGCATGAAGCGATGGATGCCGTCAAGGGCATGAATTGAAAAAATTTTGAATTGGGAATTGAAAAGGGAATCGTGAATAAGGAATTGTAAAGAGAATCGAGAATAAGGAATTTTGTGCTTCGACTTGCTGTACTCAACCCTGTGCTACAGCTCAGCAACCATTTTGAATTGGGAAGGAAAAGTTGGAATTTTGAATAAAGAAGGAAATTTGAATTTCTAGGATGTAGTTTTCAAGCCAAGGACTTTAGCTCCATAGGAGCGACATTTTTTGAATACGGAATTTATTTGTAATACAGAAAATTGTTTTCACAAAAGACTGTTTTAAGGATTCACGTCCATGGGAATCTCTGAAAATTTAGGAATATCGTTTCCGCTTTGAAGAAGCACTTTGACCTTTGGTATGAAAGGCTGAATAGTCTGGTGTTTATTGTCATTTGTCAGCAGCAGGATAAATTTAAGATCAAATTTGTTTAAATTCTGTTGATGCTTCAAATTCTTATCCAGCGTAATAAAAATGTCGAAACCATTGAAAGCAGCTAATCCTAAAAGTTCCCCATTCTTTTTTCCTAACCAACCCATGTCTCTGACAGTGCTTACTTCATGTCCCTCTCCAAAATCGTACTTGACTTTTGCAGGTAAGTTTTCATCAAGCAAAATTTTCATTCAGAATCTTTTCAGTAGTTAATGATTTCTTTGCCATTTCCAATACTTGTATAGCAAACTCTTTCTTAACGGATGGAAAATTATCGAGAAATTCATCCAGTGTTTCCCCAGTTTCAATGTAGTCAAATAAAGCCTGGATAGGTACTCTTGTGCCAGAGAATACAGGCGTGCCACCCATAGTTTCCTGGTCTATACTGATTGCCCCGTATTTCATTTTTAAATATTTTATTCGATGTTAACTTACTATATAGTTAGTTGACGTGTATTTGAAGGTATTTCAACGAGATAACAAAATACCAGAGCTCAAGTTATTTCCAGAAATGTTTGTTAGTAAAGTGTTTCAAGTAGCAAGAGCCAGTCAAGGGATATAATTTGAGTATTCCATTCTGCAAAAATAGGGGATTTTGAACTAAGATGGATTGAAGATATAACTCAAGACTACATTTGTATGGCACGACATATTTTGAGTGCGAGATTTGTAGTCAAACAGCAGAAAATTATTTCAATGAATGAATGTTACAACGAATCTTCTATTGACACAGCTATCCAAAATTTCATGTAATCATCGTGGTCAAATATGTCGCTCCGATGGAGCTTAAAAACCCTCCTTCGCACTTCGTGCTACAGATATGTCGCTCCTACGGAGCTAAAAGAGTTTTCTCTCATCTCTCTTTTGTTTTCCCATGGCAGGTGCAAGTCACCGCCACTACAATAATCTAATTTCTCTTACTTCTCTCACTCTCACTTCTCTTACTTCTCTCACTCTCACTTCTCTCACTTCTCTCACTTCTCTCACTTCTCTCACTTCTCTCACTTCTCTCACTTCTCTCACTTCTCTCACTTCTCTCACTTCTCTCACTTCTCACAAATCCGAGATCTCAATCCCCATCATCTTCAACGCTTTAAATGACGCATTCTGCTCAGCACTTTTTTTATTGAAGTCTTCACCGGTTGCTACTTCTTTACCATCGACGTAGACACCGATCTTGAACCGATCGCGATTTTCCATCTTGAATCGTTCGATGACACGGTAGTCGATTTCGCTTCCCTTTTTTTGGCAGAATTCAAGAAGCTGGCTCTTATAGTTGTCATCATTCTCCTCGAGATCGTGAATATTGACATGACGTCGGAGGATTTTGGTGATGACGATCCTTTTGGTAGTATCAAATCCTTTTTCGAGATAAATAGCGCCCACCAATGCTTCAAGACAATTGCCTTTCATGGATTCACTTAGTCTGGTATCATTAGCATCCTGAAGAACCACATCGATGCCCATATCATCGGCGACTCTGTTGAGGGTCTTTCGTTTGACGATCTTGGACCTCATCTTAGTGAGAAATCCTTCGTCGCTGTTGGGATATTTTTTGAAAAGATATTCCGCTACGATCGTACTCAGGATTGAATCGCCGAGGTATTCAAGCCGCTCATTGCTGGTGACGGTGTGAAACTTAGGTTCGGAAGCGGATTTATGGCTGAAAGCCTGTTTGAATATCGAAAGGTTTTTTGGGGTGAAGCCTACGATATTGGCTACACTTCGGGCAAAATGCTTATCGGAAGATATATAATGATTGTAGAAAGTCCTGATCACAAAATTATCGGCTATTATGCGCTCATATCCGTCCAAAGATAAGAGATGTATTGTGGCCTCCAAATCCAAATCCGTTGCTCATCACAGTTTTAACATCCCTGGCCTGTGCTTCATTGAAGGTGAAGTTCAATTTTCCATCAATCTCGGGATCATCCGTGAAATGATTGATCGTCGGTGGCACGAATCCGTGATTGATCGCGAGGATTGAAGCAATAGCTTCCACGGCACCCGCAGCTCCAAGTAAATGACCCATCATGGATTTAGTAGAACTGATATTCAATTTGTAAGCATCATCGCCAAAGACAGCCTGGATAGCTCTTGGTTCAGCGACATCACCTAAAGCTGTAGAGGTCCCATGGACATTGATGTAATCTATATCGCCTGTATTCATCCCGGCTTCCTGAAGGGCATATTCCATGCATTTGATGACACCCTTGCCTGTAGGCTCTGGCGCAGTGATATGGTAAGCATCCGCATTCATACCTGCGCCAATCAGCTCTGCGTAGATTCTTGCTCCCCTGGCTTTAGCGTACTCATAGGATTCAAGGATCAGTGCTCCTCCGCCTTCACCCAGCACAAATCCATCCCTGTCTTTATCAAATGGTCTTGAGGCAGTTAATGGGTCGTCATTGCGGGTAGAAAGTGCTTTCATGCTCGAAAACCCTCCGATACCTGCTCTTGTGACCGCTGCTTCAGATCCTCCTGCCACCACCACATCGACCCGTCCAAGACGGATATTGTCGGCAGCGATGATTAAAGCATGGTTAGCCGAAGCGCAGGCAGAAACAGTTGCCAGATTCACACCTGAGAAGCCGTATTTAATGCTGATATGCCCCGGGGCAATATTAGAAATCAGCTTAGGGATCAGGAACGGGCTATATTTTGGAACCCCGATAGCTCTGCCGGCCTCCTCGATCTCTTCCTGAAAAGTCATGAAGCCACCGATACCGCTTCCCCAGATGACACCGACGCGGGATTTATCAATAGTGTTGAGATCCAGACCGCTGTCAGCGATAGCCTCGTCAGCTACTACCAAAGCAAATTGGCTGAACGGATCTATCCGACGTGATTCTTTCTTTTCGAGAAAATCTTCCGGATTGAAATTCTTTACCTCACAGGCAAAAGTGGTCCGGAAGCCTGTAGCATCAAACCTGGTAATAGGTCCGGCACCGTCAGCACCATTTTTCAAGCCCTCGAGGTATGCCGCGAGGTTATTTCCTATGGGCGTCAATGCCCCCATTCCCGTGATTACAACTCGTTTGGACATACAGCTTTGATTCTAGTGATATGCGCATTCAATATTCGCTTCTGAAGGAGTATTGAATGCTGCATAATATAGTTTTGATCAACTCAATTCTTGCTTCGTAGGAGGTAAAAATAAGCGCAAACCACCATGTCAGCAGGACTATAGCCGGAAGAATTTATAGCCTTTAAAATAAAACATCCACAGAGGAGCTTTACCTCCCCTGTGGATCTGTAAGATTTCATCAGCAGGTAACCGGTTTTAGGCAGAAACCTGGGACTCCAGATATTCTATAGCATGACCAACGGTCTGGATATTTTCGGCTTGCTCGTCCGGGATTGAGATATCAAATTCTTTCTCGAATTCCATTATAAGCTCCACTGTATCCAGTGAATCTGCTCCAAGATCATTCGTGAAGCTTGCCTCTGAAGTAACTTCAGATTCGTCAACACCAAGTTTGTCAACGATGATTTTCTTCACTCTTTCAGCAATGTCTGACATAATAGTTGTGTTTGATTAAGGTTGCAAAAGTAAATAAAGTATTGACTTTTAAGCCAAAACAGTCGAGCACATAAATAACGTTCGGTTTGATTAAGTTCCAGGGAACGTAAATATAGGTTCTATGTCCTTTTCTTATGTTATTTGGCTGCAAAATTTTATTGTGTATTTCAGGCCGTTTGCACAAACAAAACTGAGGTTTTAGCTTCGCCCCTGAAATAAATGTGAATCTTCAACCAAATTATGCCAAAAACCGCTAATCAGAATACAAAAATTGTTGCTACCGTTGGGCCGGCCTGTTCATCGTACAATGGACTCCTTGACCTTGCCAGAGCAGGTGTGGACGTCTTCAGGCTCAACTTTTCACATGGTAAACACGAGGAGCATCTTGAGGTCATAAACCATATCGTGGCCATAAATGAGAAATATAAATTTCACCTTGGGATTATGGCTGACCTTCAGGGGCCAAAGATCCGGATAGGTAATATCGCTGATAAAGAAGTTTTGCTGGTCAACGGGGAGGAAATCGTATTTACTACAGATCCAACACCGGGTACTGCTCAGCGAGTACACATGGCGCTGGAAAGTTTTCCAAAAGAAGTGAAGCCCGGAGAAAGAATTCTCCTTGACGATGGGAAGCTTGTCCTTGAGGTCATCTCCACAGACAAGCACAAAGAAGTAAGACTCAAAGTGATCTTCGGTGGGAAACTATCTTCAAAAAAAGGCGTCAATCTGCCGGATACAAAATTGTCTATTCCTTGTCTCACACCAAAAGACCTGGCTGACCTTGAGTTTATCCTGACGCAACCTGTCAATTGGATCGCCTTATCGTTCGTCAGGAAAGCGCAGGATGTTAAAGAATTGGCTGATCTGATCGAAGCCGCCGGTCATCAGGCGAAGACAATCGCTAAAATTGAAAAGCCGGAAGCGATCAAAAATATAAAGGACATCATCAAGCAAGCCAATGCTGTCATGATCGCCAGAGGAGATCTGGGTGTCGAAATGGCAATGGAAAAATTACCTACACTTCAAAAGGAAATCATCAGGTTGTGCATTACCCGTGCACGTCCTGTCATTGTAGCTACACAATTGATGGATTCTATGATCATCAATCCAAGTCCGACAAGGGCGGAGATTACTGATGTGGCCAATGCCGTACTCGATGGTGCTGATGCTGTCATGCTGAGTGCAGAAACTTCAGTAGGTGCTCATCCGGTCACCGTGGTCCATGCGATGAACAAGATCATACAAGAAGCAGAGAAACACTATTCAACGAGTATTCAATTGGCGAGCCCTTCGCCGAAATCAAAAACATTTTGGTCTGACACCGTGTGTTATCATGCGGCCCGAATGGCTCAGGATGTAAAAGCTAAAGCTATCATCGGAATGACGGTATCAGGATTTACGGCATTTAAAATTTCTTCCTATCGTCCGATCGATAGCAGGGTATTTGTTTTTTCTGATCAGATCAGTATACTCAACACACTCAATCTGGTATGGGGCGTGCAGACATTTTTCTATGATCGTTTTACCTCTACAGATGAAACTATATATGATGTAGTGGATATTCTGTTGAAAGCAGGAAAGGTAAAACAGGGCGATATCGTCATCAATACCGGAAGTATGCCGATGCATAAAAAGTATCGTACGAATATGCTTAAGTTGACGTTGGTGGATTAATTAAAGACGGAAGAGACGGAAGAGGCGGAAGAGGCAGAAGAGGCGGAAGAGGCGGAAGAGGCGGAAGAGGCAGAAGAGGCGGAAAGGGCGGAAGAGGCAGAAAGGGCTGAAGAGGCAGAAAGGGCTGAAGAGGCAGAAAGGGCAGAAGAGGCAGAAGAGGCAGAAGAGGCAGAAGAGGCGGAAGAGGCGGAAGAGGCGGAAGAGGCGGAAGAGGCGGAAAGGGCGGAAGAGGCGGAAGAGGCGGAAAGGGCGGAAGAGGCAGAAGAGGCAGAAGAGGCAGAAGAGGCGGAAAGGGCGGAAGAGGCAGAAGAGGCGGAAGAGGCGGAAAGGGCGAAAAAGAATTATCTCGTTGAGCTGTAAATAAAAAGAAAGAAGTTGTGCGTAGTCTGAGACTACGCACAATTTCTTTCTTTTTATTATCCGATAATTTTCAATAAATGAAGCCGCAATATTTTTCAGTGTGTCGAAGATTTGTGTCTGACGATTTATGATGCAAAGTTCCTGGTTCGAAACGAAACGAAAGGCAATAGCAACTCCAGTGCCCTCATTAGCTTAATTTTACCCATTCAAGTGAACCACATATACCTAAATACCTGTTTTTACGTTGTTTAATCGATATCAGCACCACTATCTAAGGATGAACCCTGTGACCCAGTTGTATAAAGCATTTTCTCTCATTTTACTGACTTCCCTCAGCATATCTTTTGCTACAGTTTCTTCTGCACAAAAGGTCAGGCCTTCGTCAGAACAGGTCACAATTGAGAAAAAACTTATTGAGGCCAATAAATACATTTTGTTGGGTGACTGGTCGAAGGCTGAAGCAAACTACAAGTCTATTCTCACGGATGATCCCCAAAATGGAACTGCATGCTACGAGCTCTCGAGGACAATGGCAGCTCAGGGTAAATTCACTGAAGCCCTTAGTTATATACGTAAAGCCAATCGGATAGAGCCGGACAATGAATGGTTTCTCCTCATGGAAGCGGATATAGATGAAAAAACAGGTGATCTCTATTCGGCTATGGATGTCTATAGTCGATTGATAGATTTAAAACCGGAGAGACCACATTACTACGCGATGCTGATCAATTTTTGTAAAAAAACAGATGAGCGCGAACGATTATTGACTGTCCTGGATAAATACGAGCAACTCACAGGAGTCACCGAAGCGATTACCAGAAATCGGTTTGAAACACTTGACTCTCTTGGCCGCACGGATGAAGCACTGGAAGCCATCAATAAACTAATAGCTGTCTATCCAATGAATATCGAATACAAATTTCTTGCGGCTTCCTATTGCAAGACGAAAGGAATGGATGATAAAGCAATGGTTTATTATCAGCAGGTATTAGCGATTGATCCTTCTGATTCACGTGCACGTCTTGCCATGGCAGGTGCTGAAAAACAGGATGGAAATAAAGTAGCTTATCTTGAATCTGTTTCTTCCATCATGAGCAATCCTGCGCTCAATATTGATGTGAAGATCCAGGAGTTACTTCCCTATGTCATGGAATTGTCAGAGAAAAAAGAAAATGATCTCGGACAGGCATTGCTCAATGTGATTGACAGACTTATCACGGCACATCCTAAGGAAGCAAAAGCATATGCGCTTAAAGGCGATGTATTAGCGATTTTGGGCCAAAAGAAAAATGCCATTGCCGCCTACATTACCTCTACAGGAATGAATGGAAACATTTACGCCGTATGGGAGCAATTGGTCAGTCTTCTGATTGATACGTATGCCTATGATGATGTCATCACTCAATCAACGAAGGCCATCGAACTTTTCCCTAACCAGGGTTATCTTTATTATGCAGTGGGCTACAGTGAATATAAAAACAAGCGATATGATGAAGCACTTGATATGCTCAATCAGTCGTTGATCATGACCGGTAAAAATATAAACCAGAAAATCAGTGTCTATAATGTGCTGGGGATGGTGTATGATGAATTGGGACAAGCGGATAAATCCTTCCAGGCGTTCGAGACAGCCTTGAGCTTAAATCCAAAAAGTGTCGAAACTTTATCGCAATACAGCCTTGTTCTGAGCAAACGAATAGAACAAAGTGACAAAGCAATAGCGATGGCAGAAAAAGTTATTTCTGAGGGAAATCAATCCGCCAGAGTAGAGCAATGGATATCAGAGGTATTTTATAATCAAAAAAAATATGATCGTGCAAAACAAGCTATTGATGTAGCTGTTGAAAAAGGTACCGATGCCTATGGGTATAATCTGGCCGGTGATATTTATATACTGACAGGAGACGCTAATAAGGCCATTGAAATGTGGCAGAAGGCTTTAGATAATGGTTATTCTGATCCTGAGGTAAAGAAAAAAATAGCAGAACACAAAGGGCAATAATATCCTTAAATGTCTATCGGACTAAGAACGTATCCTGATCGTCCAGAATATTTTTATGAGAAGAATTATTTTATATACGCTGTTTGTTTGTTTGTACATGTTGACGTCATGTAACACCACGAAGAGACTAGCGAATAACAACGGTCCGGTGATCCTCAATGGCATAACTGAGACTTCTGCGATGCTTGACCTTGTATCCGCTACTGATATACCATACACATGGTTTGGTGCTGAAGGAAACGGAACTATAGATTGGGAGGGTAACAGATATACGGCTAAGATCAGGGTGAGAATATTGCATGACAGTATCATCTGGGTACAGATTCAAAAATTTGGATTTGAAGTCGGCAGGATGCTTGTCACGCGTGATTCTGCTTTTTTCATCAATCGTCTTGAACGATCATATTCATTATACGGCACAAATGATTTTTTTAAGAAATACAATTTGCCTGCTGATTTCAATATGTTTTCGAAAGTATTTACCGGAGGAGCTTATGTGCCACCCCTGATTTCGAAATCGATGATCGAAGATGATCGCTCATTGTACGTGGAGTCAGCCACAGGCGTAAATGCCAGGCTCTGGCTGGACGTCACTTCCACGCTGGTGCAGTCTCTGGTCACAGACCCTTTCAATCACCAATGGGAGGCAGGGTATGCGGATTATAAGGTCACGAATACGGGTCAGTTATTCCCCTACCAACGCACCAATACACTGGTCAATGATGGGGTATCCAATCTTTTTGATCTCAATTATACCTCCATCGAGATCAATATTCCCCAGGAATTCCCTTTTTCCATACCTTCACATTATGATAAAATCTAATGTGTCAATAAAAGTATGGGCCACATCGGCATTTCTTTTCCTGGCATTTATGAGTTTCGGTCAAAAGAATCGGGATGATCTTGAGTCACAACGCAAGGCGCTGGAGAGTCAGATCAAATCCACAACAGAGGTTCTCGAAAAGACGCAAAAAAGTAAAACAAAATCACTCAAGCAATTAAAGGCACTGAATGTACAGATCAGTCAGCGTCAGGAATTACTGGCTTCAATCAATAAAGAACTGGACCGGCTGAAAAAGGAAGCATCGCTGCATGAGCAGAGTAAAAATCAGGCTTCCAAATCGATATCGCAGTTTGAAGACAGACTTAATAATGCCTTACGTATGTCGTATGTCCGCAAGCAACTGCAACCAGACTGGATATACCTGCTCAGTGCTCAATCCATTTCAGAAGCATTGACACGGTGGGTATACCTGCGCCAGTACAAAATTTTTATAGCACAACAGCTCAAAGAACTCGCGCAAAAAAAAGCAATGCACCAGGAGCTCATCACGATCATCGAAGAGAACAAAAAAGAAAAGACACAGCTTTTCAATGAAGAAGAACAACAGCGGCGTAATGTGCAGGCGGAACAAAAATCACAGGAAGCATTGCTCAGTGAATTAGGAAAGGAGGAGAAGAAATTACGGAGCAAGCTGGCGGATACGCAGGCGAAGAAAAAAAAGCTTGACGAGGAGATCGCCAGACTGATCAGTGAAGAAGCAAAGAAAATGAATACATCCGGGCTTGCCACAGCGCCTGAAACAAAAGTGCTCAATGATAAATTTGCTTCGAATAAAGGGAAACTTCCGTGGCCTGTGGGTAAAGGAATGATATCAGGAAGATTTGGTAATCATCCGCACCCTGTCCTGAAAGGTATCATGGTACAGAATAATGGAATTGATATTGAATCGGAATCTGGTGCAGCCGTAAAAAGTTTATTTGGTGGTACAGTGGCTTCGGTGACGAGAATTCCCGGATATGATTATATGGTGATGGTCAGGCATGGACTTTATTTTACGGTGTATAGTAAAATTGTAAATGTATCTGTGAAGAAAGGCGATGATGTGACTACAGGACAAATACTGGGCTACCTCGATAAAGATGAGCCTGAACTTCATCTTGAAATATGGCAGGACAAGAACAAGCTTGATCCGGAGACGTGGATAGCGAGGAAATGATTTTGGATTTTGGATTTACGATTTAAGTTATTGATATTTTAGAAAAGTTCACTAATAGGCCAGGATTATTCGGATGTATAAATTTTGACGGAGTCAAAATTTATACATCAATACAAGGTTCGACGTAGCTTTTAACTACATCAGAGTGTCAGCAAATTTCAGATTTACACAGGATGATTTAATCCGCAAAACGGAGTTTTGCTGACGCACGATACTTCGACTCTGCTCAGTACAGGCCTTCGGCACAGCCTACGTGCAACTGTTACATTTCTAAAAATGAATGGGACATGGCTAAAGCCCTGGGTTTTTTATTCTTTTAGCTTCCCTTGCTTAAAGGCCAGGGGAATTGAAAAATTACCTTATAATGTACAATTGAATAAATATATTCTTTTAAAGTCATTTGAGTTGCCCCGGCCTTCTGGCCGGGGACTTTTATCATAACTTTGCACCTCTTAAACTGTTTCACACGCATGGCATTAGCAAAGAATAATTGGAATCTGGGTGAGAGTAAGAAAAATGTGGGCACGCCCGGCATTGAAAGGGCTGTGCTCATCGCATTGATTCAGCCTCCGATGACTGAAGAAAAGTCAACTGAATATCTTGATGAATTAGAATTCCTGGCAGAGACAGCCGGTGCGGAAACCGTGAAGAGATTTGTTCAGAAGCTGGCGCATCGGGATTCCAGGACATTCATCGGGAGCGGAAAAGTGAAAGAGATCGGAGACTATATTGAATCGCACAATATCGATCTTGCGATTTTTGATGATGACCTGACGGGAAAACAAACGAACATACTTGAGGAAGAATGGAAGATTAAGATCGTAGACAGAACAAGTCTGATCCTTGATATTTTTGCTGCACGTGCACAAACGGCACAGGCAAGAACGCAAGTTGAACTTGCGCAGCTACAATATCTACTACCGCGATTGCGTGGACTTTGGGAGCACCTTGAGCGGCAACGTGGAGGTATCGGTATGAGAGGACCCGGCGAACAGGAAATAGAAACTGACCGTCGTATCATCCGCGACAAAATAGCGCTGCTCAAAAAGAAGCTTGAAAAAATAGATCAGCAAAATGTAACCCAACGAAAAGGCCGCGGAGAACTCATCCGTGTGTCGCTGATTGGATATACCAATGTGGGTAAATCAACGCTGATGAATTTATTGAGCAAGAGTGATGTATTTGCAGAGAATAAATTGTTTGCAACGCTGGATACAACTGTGCGAAAAGTTGTACTCGGGACAATGCCTTTTTTGCTTAGTGATACGGTCGGATTTATCCGGAAACTTCCGCATCATCTTGTCGAGAGTTTCAAATCAACACTTGATGAGGTGCGTGAAGCGGATATCTTATTGCATGTAGTTGATATCGCTCATCCACAATATGAAGATCATATTCATGCGGTCAATCAAACCTTACAGGAAATAAAAATTGAGCAGAAGCCTACGGTCATGGTGTTGAATAAAATTGATCTTTACCGTGAGCGAAATTATGATGCGTTTCTTGAAGAAAGTATTAAAGTCCAGATCGAAGAAGAGATCCAGGACAGGATACGTAATGAAAATGGTGTTGAAACCATCATGATATCTGCGGCTACAGGCGAGAATGTTAATTTGCTGAGAGAGATGTTGAAGACGAAGATCAGTGATGCCTATGCCGTACGGTATCCTTACAAAACAAAAGAATGGTAAATACGATGATGGACGTCTATACGCCGGATAAAACAATACTAAAAAAATATGCGGATTTGCTGCTGCATTATTGTCTTGAAGTGAAAGAAGGCCAACGGTTGTTTGTATCCACATCTTTTCTGTCAGAGCCATTGCTGCTTGAGATACATCGTGAAGCGACAAAGTCCGGTGTGGCAGTTGAATATGATCTTGCCTTCCGGAATAAGATGTCAGTATATTGGGAGAATGCCAATAATACAGTGCTTGATATGGAGCCTGCTTTGCATCTGTATGCCATGGAAAATTTTGACGCCTATCTGGCTATCAGAGCTCCATATGATATGCATGAAGATGCGCAGGCAACTGCCGAACAGAAAAAGAGAAGGGCTGCTGCAGGAGCTAAAGCTAACCAGGCTTATTTTAACCGGACAGCAGATAAAAGTCTCGTGAGAAGTCTTTGTCAGTATCCTACCCCGGCATCCGCTGAGGTGGCAGGCATGACTATCGATGAATATGCATCTTTTGTATTTGATGCATGTCGACTGAATGAGGAAGATCCTGTGGCCGCCTGGCTGGAGGTAAGGAAAGCGCAGCAAGGTGTTGTTGATTTTCTCAATACATGTGATGAGATCAGCTATAAAAATGAAAAAACAGATATTCGTTTTTCTGTAAAGGATAGAATATGGATCAATAGTGATGGACGAGCGAATATGCCTTCAGGTGAAGTGTTTACAGGACCGATTGAAGATAGTGTTGAGGGTGTAGTGCATTTTGATTATCCATCTGTTTTCGGAGGACATGATGTCCAGGGCATTACGCTGACTGTGGAGAAAGGACAGGTTGTAAAATGGGAAGCAGAAACAGGACAAAAAGTATTGGACCAGGTATTTGCGATCGAAGGATCAAGATATTTTGGAGAAGTAGCGATAGGTACAAATTATAAAATTCAGACGCCGACCCGAAATATATTATTCGATGAAAAAATCGGTGGCAGCATCCACATGGCTGTCGGCCAATCTTATATGCAGACTGGTGGAAAAAATCAATCGACTGTACATTGGGATATGATCTGTGATATGCGGAAGGGAGGGGAGATTGTAGCGGATGGGGAAGTGATATACAGAGATGGGTATTTTGTAGATTTTGATGTTCATTAACGATCATACTTTCTCTTTGTATGGAATCTAGCGTCAGTGATAACGCTTTTTCTGAATTCCATTTTATGTTCAAATTGCTCCTGTTCAGGTACTAAAAATCCAATTCTGTCGCCTATTTAACACCATTTTGCTAATGTACAGTTGCATTCCAGAAATGGATGAACGTAATTTCGTAATACCCAAAAGAGAATTTTGAAATATTGAATTAAATTTTAACAAAGCGAAATCCATTTTGAGGACACTTCCTCTTGGAAGTATTAAAATGCTTTAACTCGTATGATTTCTCCTGTCTGTTGATTGAGTTAAAGCAGGACTGGGTCTTTTTGTTTTTATACCCGGAAATTTAATACCCTTTATTATTTCATTGCATGACACTACGTCATTAGTATTTTTTAACTTTATAAATATATTAATCATGAAACACAATTTTACAGGGTTAAATGGCAGCAAAAGATATGCCCCCCCCCAATCAATTTAAATGAAGTTTTTAAGAACTTTGACCACTGAAGAGTCTGATTTCCTCGATGTCTGTGACGATGCTTTGGATGTTCTGGGCGGACTGACCACCGGTAACGATCTGGAGAAAGCTTTAAAAGAGGCATTAAGATTGAAGGCGGAGTCTCTTTTGGGTAATACTTTTTCTGGAGGAGACGAGACCTCCATATCGGATATGCATGATCTTTGTCCATGGCAGGGTGGCTATGCATTAGGATTGGATTATGGTCTTTTTGCTGAGAGTACAGATTCATTGCCGGGACATAATATATATGAATGCGTCGCACCTGATCCATTGATAAGACCGGCATATCATTACACACCCATTCAGGAAGACCTGACGGTTTATCCTAATCCGGCAAGTGACAACATTACAATAGATTCCAAAGCAACTTTGATGGAGGTGAGTTTTTATGACATCACTTGCAAATTACTTAAACGGTATTATCCAAATACTAATTCCTTCCAATTGAATGTAGATGATTTGTCACCTGGTGTATATCTATTAAACGTAAACCTCAGCGATGGAATACATCCTGTCAAAATTGTGATAAACCCATGAGAACGAAATTAATTTTAATGCTATTGACTGTGGTGATGCTTCCGGGCATCACCACAGCCCAAATGGAAGGAGACCAATGGGTGATCGGTTATTGGAGTCAAAATGATCAAGGATATGGAATTATGTATCTTGATTTTAGAAACACTAAACTTCAAATTATTCAGAACCCTTTATTTAAAATGGAAATAATCGAAACCGCCTCAAATATTGCTGGGGCAGACGGTAATGTTTTAATTTGGACTAATGGCATGCAAATAATGGATAATACGGGTGAATTAATTGCGGATACAATTGCTTATGATGGAGTTGAAGGATACTGGGATTATTTTTATTTGCCTTCAATCCAATTGCCATTTGGATTTCCCGAACATGATGGCGCTATTATTTTGCCTGTGCCAGAACATCCCAAAGAATATTCTATTATTTATCATTATGCTGAATCGCATCCTACATTTGTTTTTGCAGTAACAAAATTTCTTGAAGCTCGCGTTTCATGGTCTCATGATACAGGATTTGAACTGAAGTTTAAGGATTTACCTATTGGGCCCAGGCTAGAATATTACACTGGTACAGTATCAGCAGTACGTCATGCTAATGGTCGGGACTGGTGGGTCATTAGTTTTAGAGAAGATAGTCCTGAATACTATGTTCAATTATTGGATCCTGATGGTATTCATTTTGATCATATTGGTTCAGTTGATTCCATTGTAAGGGAAGGATTAGGTCAGGCTGTGTTTTCACCTTTGGGAAATTATTTTGCCAGGATGGATGCTTTAAGTCAAAATGCAGGAGAATTTATCACACTCTTTCAATTTGACAGATGCACAGGAGATTTTCAAAGAGTTTCTACTTTCCATACATCTGAAGGTTTATTCACAGGAGTAGCATTTTCTCCTTCCGAACAGTTTCTTTATGCAGATGACAATACACATCTATGGCAGTGGGACTTAAGTTCAGATGATATTAAATCATCGCAAGTACTTGTTGATACCTTTGATGGTTTTTCTCAGCCCAATTGGGGTCCGATGCGTTTTGGTCCATTAGTCAATGCACCCGATGGACGCATTTATATTGTTCCTTCTGCAGGTAGTAGTAAATTTCTCCATGTCATCGATCGGCCTGATCTGCCTACACCGGATTGCAGATTTCTTCAGCACTACATCAATCTGCAGATATGGAATGGAAGGAGTGCTCCAAATATTCCAAATTTTCGATTGGGACCCATAGATGGTAGTCCTTGCGATACATTAGGCATAAATAATCTTCCGGTATCCCGCTGGCGATATGAAGAAGATGAGCCTAGTAATCTGGACCTGATACGATTCACTGATTTATCATTTTTTGATCCACAGACATGGCATTGGGATTTCGATGACGGAGGTACGAGTGATACGCCAAGTCCACTGCACACATTCGAGCCTGGATATTATCATGTCTGTCTTACAGTTTCAAATCAATATGCGTCTGACAGCACGTGTCATTGGGTGGAAATATTGACGACAGGCATTAAGGAAGAACAAGATCGTATTCTGCCGGATGTGACTGTTTCTCCTAATCCATTTCATGACTACATCATGATACAATCTCGTCGGGGAGATTTTCGTCCTGCACATTTGCAACTATATGATATGTATGGGCGAATGATTTTTGATGATGCTTCTGTAACTATACCATCGAAGATCTATTTAAAGGATTATCCTCCGGGGATTTATTTATGCAGTATTTCCGAAGATAATGATATTACGTACAGTTTTAAGCTGATGAAAGAGTAGGGTGATCTAGTGATCTGGCGGTTGCTGAGCTGAAGCACACTGATGAGCGAGTGAGTGTCGAAGCATGATCAGATGATCAGATGATCAGGTGATCGAATGATCGAATGATCGAAAGAGATATAAAAAGGAAAGACGTTATTTGTAGTTACAGACTACAGACAACGTCTTTCCTTTTTTACTAAGCTATTTTTTATGCTTTGCAAAATGTCCTGATGTAATTGACGACATTCCAGATGTCTTCTTCGTCAGGGATTTTATTTTTGAATGAAGGCATGTCTTTGCGACCGGTTTGGGTCTTATAGAAAATACCGCCGTCTACTTCTGATTTGAATGCCTTGGCGCTGAAATCACCTGGTTCTGTATCCAGGGAGGCAGCTTTTGTGCCATCACCTTTGCCTGTCTTGCCATGACATGACTGGCATTGTTTTTCATAGATCAACTTTCCGGCTTTGATGGAATTGGCATCCGCTGCAACAGGGTTTTTCATTTTAAGGTACTTGTCAGGTACTACCCAGGGATCATTTTTGGAAATGCTGGTGAACGAGTACATAAATGCAACTGAAGCGGTTATGGCAAATAAAAAGATCAATTTTTTCATGACGATATTGTGTTTATGTTTATGTGATACAGATTGATTTATTATTCAAACAAATTAAACGTGCATAAAGGTCTGATTTCAGTCAAAATATCTGAAATACTTCTCTGTTAACAGTTAGTTAGTCTTTCCGAGCTTATTGATCCTGATGATTTCAAGAAAGATATAGGCTATAAATCCCCAGATCAGCAACAAGGCTGCATTGACAATAATAATAAGGGATATAGGCGAATTCGACCTTGCAGACCAGAGTTCTCTTTGACTATAGAAGTTATCCACTTTCGTCGGTATACCCCAGGGAATCGTACTGCTGACTTCTACATTGCCTACAGATTCATTGTCAGCTATTTTAGCGACTATAGTCACGTTGCCTGATTCATCTCCATGCACATCAGCCGGAAACTCAGCACTTATATTTCCATCAGCATCGGTAGTTTGTGACTCTGTGACTTCAAGTAGCCCGAATTCACGCTTGACATACACCTTGCATTCTGCGTCTGCAAGGGGTACCATCTTGCCCGCTTCATCAGGATGTCCGACAAATATTTTTACAAGTCGCAATGAATCCTCTTCTACCGTATTGATCGTCATTTTTGATGGATAGGCCGTGACGGTTTCCTCTGCATCTTCATAGTCGGGATGATCTTTGACGGAGGAATAAAATACTAACGAAGTCATGCTATCCGGTCTCCCTGCGAGCGGGATGATCCAATAGGCCTCGCCTTTATGATTTGAGATTTGTTTTCCAATTAAATTTTCTGGTTTTACCTCATCTCTATAAAAACTTATTTCTACACCTGCGGTGTTTTGAAATTTAGCTTCCACTTTTGATCTTACCCTGGACACGAGTTTTAAGTCATGATTAATTTTAAAAGCGTTCAGGCTCATCCGCAATTCCTTCTTCTCCTGAGAAGGAGATGTGGATGATGCTGTAGTGAGGCTATCCTTTTTTGTCACTTCTTTGGATGATGCATCTTCAGTCTGACAATATGCTGAAGTGAACAGGCCGGTAAGTATAAAAGCTAAAAGGTAACCTTTGATCAGGGAATACTTGATTGCCATATGATAGATGTAGTTCATGACGTTCAGCTGATTTGCTTGTTGATAGTTGGATGCATAAGGATTTCTTCGTCGGTATGTTCATCTTCTTCTTCAATCGTTTCGACTACGGGAATGACCGGGAAAAATCTGATAAGGAGTGTTACGATCAGTAGTGCCCCTGCAAGCGTTCCTGCGGTAATACACCATTCGGCCAAAGTAGGATTGTAATGGCTCCATGCTTCAGGTGCCTGATCTTTTGGAAAAAATGGGTGATTAAGCGTAGGGATGACAATCAGAAAACGCTTGAACCATGCACCGACGATCACCATGATGGAGACAATAAACATCGTCGTGGGTCTTCTGCCTTTATTAAATAGAAGAATGGCGATAGGGATGAGCATTCCACCTATTTGTACTGACCAAAACAATGGGGCATAAATTCCGGTGAATAATTCATTGAGATGCGCACTTTCTGAGCCCTTCATTTTATAGGCCGGGATAAAGTATTCATTGACATTGAAATACAGATAGACAAGAGATAAAAGCACAAGTAGCCTGCCCATCTTATCGAAATGATCAAGTGTGATGTAGTTTTCATATCGATAATATTTGCGTATGATATACATCGAAGCGATGACAGCAGCGGCTCCAACCATGAAAGCACCTGAAATAAAATAAGGCCCGAAATTAGTGCTATCCCATCCTGAACGAAATGTCGACGCAAACAACCATGAGGTCACCGTATGTATGCCGAACGCGACAGGAATAATCAGCACCGAAAGGATTTTGACAGCTTTATTTAATATCTTCTTTTGTCCAGGTGTATTCTTCCAGTTGTTGGCCATGATGGCATACATTTTTCGTTGCCATTTTGGAATATTTTTAAACTGGTCACGCATTAAAGCCAGATCCGGAAGAAGAGGCAGGTACAACAGCAATACACTAATGAACAGATAAGTCGTGATGACCATCACATCCCATGTGATGGGCGATTGAATCCGGGCATGAATTATGACGTTAAGAAATCTGTCCGGACGTCCCATATCAATGATGATCACTAGTCCCGCAAGCATAATGGAGGCGACAGCTATTATCTCAGAGATCCTGGTCAGTGGTGTAGCCCATTTTACATTGGAGAGTTTCAGTATCGCGCTCACTAATGAACCAACTAAACTAATCGCGACAAAAAAGACAAAATTGGCAATATAAATTCCCCAAATTGTATAATCCCTCAGACCTGTAATGATCAGTCCATTCCGGATTTGCTGGATATAAAAATATAATCCAACAGCTGTGATGAAGATCAGGGTAGTGACCCAGATTTTTCCATAGCTACTAAATTTTCGAGGCATCAACTCCCTTGTGACCTGAACATGTCTTGATTCATGCTGAGTATCACTATGTGAGAATAAAGATTCCATGTTCAGATTAGTTTACAGATTTATCATCTTGTTTTTCTTCTTCCATATCCTTAAATGGAAAGAGTCGGTTGACAGGTGGCAAATAATATACGCGGGGCTTTGTGCCAAGTTCTTCAAGCGCTCTGTATCCTGCTCTCGTGGCCAACATCTCGCTCAATTTGACAGTATCTTCACCATTGGATACAGCATCTTCATTTTCGTCACCGAAATAAAATACACCATTGGGACAAGCGGTCACACAATGGGGCATTTCATCTTTGCGGACCTGGTCAGGACAGAAATCACATTTTTCAACAGTTCCTTTTTTGGCATGAACACCACCGACCTCAGGTGAATTACATGTCGATACAGTCTCATCCCATGTCTCAGGTTCGCCCCAATTGAAAACCCGTTGAGAATATGGACATGCAGCCATGCAAAAACGACATCCGATGCATCTGTCATTGTCTATCAGCACAAGGCCATCATCACGTTTGAATGTAGCATCGACAGGACAAACTTTGACACATGGCGGATCGTCACAGTGAAAGCACATCGTCGGCTGCCAGTAAGGAGAGGATACAGGATTGTCCTGCATCTTCAGTACTTTCAGATATTCTTTCTGATGACCTGTATGATGATTTTTATCGCAGGCTTCTTTGCATTTTCGGGCATTCTTGCACCGGGCAAGATCAACCACCATGACAAATTTCCGGTTTGGAATTCCATGACGTGCCTCTTTACTGTCTACACATGGAATATCAGCAGGTTCTCTGAGATGTTTTTCGTCTACCTCAACGATTTCCCCATCGGGGGAAAGCAGTTTTACTTTTTTACCACTTCCTTCTGCTGCTTCATTTTTCCCACAGCCACACATGATACTTCCGCATGCTGTAGCGGCGACTGCCAGGGTTCCTAATTTCAGAAAATCCCGTCTGGCGTTGTCTTCTTTACTATTGTTGTTTTCCATGGAAAAAGGCATTAATTGTGTGAATACAAAAAGAGATTTGATTTATTCCGTGGGATTAATCCAGCCCAGTACATCCTTTTTGCTTGCTTGTTTTTTGGATGATGATTTTACAATTAATGCCTTGTCCACTTCGACCAATTTTCCGTCCCGGGTCAGCATTTTTACAGTCTCTCCACTTTCATTCAGAGATGACGCAGATGCACTGGTCGTGATCAATCCTGCGCCAGCCAGAAGGCCAAGTGAAAGAAATTTTCTGCGCGAAGAATTATTGTTATTCGTTGAATCGGCCATGATCAGTGCATTTACGCTATGAGTTGAAATTTATAAATCCGGAAATAAGCCTTTTAAATTAATTATTAATTCCAAAGACGTGTGATGTTGAATCCAATCAGGAATTCTCCCTTTTCAAAATTGTTGGAGTTGAACAGATTATTCCTTTGTGGTATGATGCTCTTATAATTCCCAAGAAAAATCTGGAAGGTGTGTGAGCTTGTACCAATTTCGATACCAAATGAAATATTTGGATTCGGGTTATCTGTATAATGCTTCGTGATCGGTTGATCATAATTGGCGATAATAGCCATAGCTGAAGAGACTTTATACCTTCCGGCTATAGAAACAGCGAAATGATCGTTTTTCAATTTGGCTATCACGTCATCATCTTCATTAAGGAATGACGGAACTGCATTGAAGTGAGAAAGACTTGGCGCCACCTGAATAGAAAGATCTTCAGTCACTTTGCAAGCCAGGATCAACTGGTTGAAAAATGAAAACCGATCAGAGCTATTGACGAAATTTTCTTTCTTTCTGGTATCGACGGCTACATTTCCAAAATAGGTTAAGCTCACCGGTGACCCACCTTTACGAGCCTGTCTGAGTATAGCGACTTTGGCATTGAGATCCCAGGTTACATTTTCTTTTGTGAAACCAAAGCCGACCATAAGTCTTTCGACAGGTGCATAGCTGAATCCTAATCTTATATTGGATGGAGCATATAATCCCCAAAAATCTTCATAGCCATTTTTAATGGTACCAAATCTATGCTGAATGGCAAATTCAAAGGTTCCTTTTATGGGCACCATGACGGATTGATTGTCGATGATCCACATCCCTTCGAAGGTATTTTTTACAGGCCGCAGATCTTTATCTGTGGTGGACGTTTCTGCAGTGGTCACCTCCTGTGCCATAGCGGGTACAACCATCACAGCGCATAGGAAAAGAACGGCTAAGAAACATTGTATTGATTTTGAAATCTTTTTCATTTTATTAAGAGTTGTCCGGGTTATTAGTTGTTTTGTGCACCTTGCTCTATCCAGGCCAGCACGATAGCAGTCTCTGTTGGTTTTGATCCTGTAGGCGGCATTGGCAAGGTCTCAAGGCCTTTCATCCATAGGTAAATCTCACTTTCTTTAGGTGAAGATGTATTGATAAAATTCCCGTTGATCAGGGAACTATATGCATTGGAGGCTGACAGGTCCGGTGTCTGACCACCAGAAACATGACATCCGGATAAACTACAATCCTTGGTAAAGATGGGTACCACATCCGGAGCGAAAAATACATCTCCAGTTATGCCGGGCCCTTCCGGAAAGATTACGTTATCGTAATAACATCCTCCACCTATCATCACCACTAAAACCAGTAAGACCGTTATTATTTGAAATCGCGAAGTTTTCATCACATGTATTAATTAATAGATTATGGAATACGTGAATTTAAAGAAGTGGTCAGCCCTGTATATGCAGGGCCGACCTACTGTCCTTACTTCTTAAATTTCAAAAGTAGATTTGGCTTGATACCATGTTGATAATTTGACTTATCCCATATGGCCAATCCAAAAGGTTGATCTTCCAGGCTGGAGAAATCAATATCCTGTTTCAGCACATCCGGTGTCTTCAATAATCGTTTGAATTCAACGACCCATCCTGTTCCTGTATAAACAGAGGCTGCAGTGATGTCTGCTCTTCCATTGATATAAGGTGAGCCAATGTAACTTGGGATTACCTTTGACCCAACACCTCCATAGACAGCATCACCGACTCTTTGATAATCTGTGCCTACTCGTGGATCAATGGTACCGCCGACATAAGTCAGCACACCTGTTGAATCAACGCCAGTTACTTTTCTAGCACTTCCACCGGGCAGAGTATCTGAAGCAAGTATATGGTTATAATTCGTGGCATCAGGAATAACCCACCATGGAACATTGACAGATCCACCAGTACCATTCAATTTCAATGATATTCTGTTGTTAAATGGGCCACCTTTTGCAGATGTATATGAAGGCCTGAAAGGCCAGGTAGAACTTGTACTACTTACCACTACGTCATCCTGGTGACGACCGTTGGCGTTTCCACCTGTCAGATTTGTTACAGCTGGTCCGCCGGCCCAATCCTGATAATTGTCATCCATCTGATTGTACAATGGAATCCCTCTGCTCAGATAACCCCACCACATATCGATCTTTTCATTGGCACCATTTGTATAGTGGTTACCGCTGCTTGCATTCGATTTGTATTCTGCAGGTGTCACAGAATAATCTGTGTAAGGAGTGAATACGTGACAACTTGCATAACAGGTTTGAGATGGAAACTTGGCTGTTGAATTATCTATATTCCACAAAAAGGCTAATTTATCTTCACCCCATCCTTCTCTTGACAATAATCCATTTTTGTCATAGGTCCTTGAGGTTGGTTCCTGTACCCATCTGCTGCTGGCAGGATCAAAATACCAGGGAGCTACCTGGACGCTTTGTGTAGGGTCAGTCCATTCTGCCAAAAAGTAGATATACTGATCATCATAGACCGAACGCAAAGTGGCGAAGTATTTATCTCCAATATAGCCTGTGAAGAGGTTGTTGCCAGGTTCCGGCACAGTAGGGGTAATATTTAATTTGGTAGCCTGATCCCACATCGCATCGATAGTGCCATCAATAGTAGGTGCACTTGTCACCTTTAGAGATACCAAATCTTTTCCGTCTACTCCGGGAACCGATACAAAATGATCATCATTGGTACAACTGCCGAAATAAACGGCTGCCATTACCACTGTTGTCAAAATGAGCAGGACGGTTTTGAATTTACTAAGTTGCCAGTTCATTGAATTGAAATTTTAGAAGTTATTGAATAATTTATTTGTTATTATTTACGTCAAAACTAGTTGTACAGGAAATACAGGCTAGTGATCTGAGTCATTTGCGTTTATGATTTTTGTCATTAACAATCACCTGAGCACCAGTATGCAATGCGTATACCTTTGTCTGAAATATGTATTGCATTCGGATCCATAGCCACCAGGACCTTTATGCCGGCACATAAAAATTATGGTTTAAATGAGGGAAATTAAGGGAGCTAAATTTTTAATATAGCCTGATCAAGACAGGGAATCTGACCAGTTGAAGTAAGTATGACTTAAGGGAACAGGAGTAAGATATTAATTATTTATGAAATTCACACAATTCTTAATTTACATGCGGTAACGGGGCTGTAGATTCATCCTGGTCACTACCTCAGTTCATTACTCACTATTGAATACTCCTTTTTTTATATCTTTAAACACTCTCCCCGACTTAACACTCTTAAGGATATTAAATCTTCTATTCGATGAGGAAGTCGATTCTATTTTGCATTCTTTTTACAGCTAAGCTACTTGCTGCACAACCAGGTGCGGTATCAGAGCATCTGAAAGTGGACCAGTTTGGATATCTACCCGATATGCAAAAGATATGTGTCATCAATAATCCACAGGCCGGATTTGATTTCATAGCCGGTGATTTGTATACGCCCGGAGCTACATTGCAACTCAGAGATGCGACTACAAATGCTCTTGTTTTTTCAGGCCCTGCTACGTCATGGCATAGTGGAGCTACATATACGCAAAGTGGAGATAAAGTATGGTGGTTTGATTTTTCATCTGTCACGACAACTGGATCTTACTATGTCTATGATCCGACTAACAATAAGCATTCATTTTATTTTGATATCAGACCGGACGCGTATAGTGATGTCGTGAAGCAGGCGATGCGTATGTTTTACTATCAGCGATCAGGGTTTGCAAAGACTGCAACATATGCCGGCGTATGGTCTGATGGGGCCAGCCATCTGCACACGCAACAAGACCTTGACTGCAGACTGGTGACAAATCCAATAGCATCAACATCCAGAAATCTCAGAGGCGGTTGGTTTGATGCCGGAGACTACAACAAGTATGTCAATTTCGCCTATGAACCAATTCATGATATTCTTTTTGCGTACATCGAAAGACCGGGTGTCTGGGCAGATAATTACAACATTCCTGAATCCGGTAATGGTGTGCCCGACGTCCTTGATGAAGTGAAATGGGAGCTTGACTGGTTGCGACGCATGCAGGAGTCAAATGGTTCTGTATTGATGAAAGTATCTGTCACTGATTTTACTGCAGCAAGTCCGCCAAGTGCGGATGTCGGATTTCGCAGATATGGTCCGGCACAAGCTTCTTCTACGAGATGTGCTGCCAGTATGTATGCGATGGGTGCATTGGCCTTTCAACAATCAGGTATTCCTTCGTTACAACCTTATGCTGATACATTAAAAACCGCGGCGATCAATGCATGGAATTGGTTAGTCGCCAATCCTGGTTTTTCAGCTTACAACAATGCAGGTTTCTCAAGCGCTAATCCGGAGATCAGTAATTATCAACAGACCTCAGCTCAGGTAGGAGCAGCTGTTCTTTTATATGCACTCACCAGCCAGGCCACCTATAAGAATTATGTTGAAAGTAATTACACCCAGATCCAACCGATGCAATGGACATTCTGGTATCCCTGGGAAAGTATCATACAGGATTTGCTGTTGTATTATTCTTCATTGCCCGGTGTAACTGCCTCTGTCAAAAATGCGATTCGAAATTCATTTATCAGTGCCATGGCGGGTAACAGTCATCTATTGCCTGCATATACAAATACAAGTTGTGCGTACAGAGCCTTTATGAATGATGGTGACAATACTTGGGGTAGTAATCGTCCCCGAGGTCACACCGGCCTGATATTCTACAATTATGTCCAATATCATTTGGCAGCAGACACAGTACCCTATCGGAATGCTGCGACAGGGTATATTAATTTTCTACATGGTGTCAATCCGATCAGCAGAGTGATGTTAACTAATATGTACAATTCAGGTGCAGAAAAATGTGCGAATGAAATGTATCACTCCTGGTTTGCAGATGGGACTAACTATGATGATGCATTGACTTCTTTGTATGGACCTGCACCCGGATATCAGACAGGAGGTTTCAATCCCAATTATCAACCTGATCCGTCATATGGAGGTACGATCGTGCCCCCGCAAAATCAACCTTCATTGAAATCGTATAAGGACTGGAATACAAGCTGGCCAGAGGATTCGTGGGAGATCACAGAGACGTCCATCTCAAACCAGGGATCGTATATTAAACTGCTTTCGAAATTTATTCCTCAGCTCAATACGTGCAATCATACAGTGACAAGTGGAGGTGATCAGGGTCCTGGTACATTGCGTGATGTGCTGTCATGTGTCAGTGCCGGAGACACGATACGACTGCAGCTTCCGGTAGGCGATAGTATAAAATTAACCTCGACACAAATAAATTTTACAAAAAACATTACCATCATCAATATGCAGGCGGGCAATGCAAAAATCTATTGCGGATACGGTGGTGTGGGGATTAATATTTCGCCCGGTGTCACGCTCAATCTACATGACCTTTCGTTCCGGGGTATCGGATCAAATATAGTATGGAATACAGGAACACTCAATCTGCACAATGTGATCATCCATAAATCAGGCCTTTCGATGCAACCTCTTGTCAACATGAGTCAGGCAAGGGTGTATGGGAATGTGAATGTTGTGAATTAGAAAGGGCAGAAAGGGCAGAAAAGGCAGAAAGGGCAGAAAAGGCAGAAAAGGCAGAAAAGGCAGAAAAGGCAGAAAAGGCAGAAAAGGCAGAAAAGGCAGAAAAGGCAGAAAAGGCAGAAAGGACAGAAAGGACAGAAGAGGATAAATGTATCAATGAATAATAATTTTATGAATTCCAATTAATCTTTGGATATTTTTTACCATGCTAAAATATAATCCTGGTTTCAAATACAGTTGAAATGTTTGCTCAGTTGAATTTAATTTTTGATTAAAAAGCATTTTCCCTGTTACGTCAAAAATTTGAAATTGTGCAGCGTCGATATACTCTTGATCGTCAATTTTCACTGTAAATATTCCATCTGAAGGATTTGGAAAAATAGTGAATCCGGCTTCCGGGTCAGTTATATTTTCAGTTGCTGTCAAAGGAATACCATCTGCAATCGTGAGATCATCTACCCACCATGTCTGATCTATCGGCGAACCCACACCTATGTATGGTCCATAAAATAATTGATTGAATTTCATGTTGGGATGCATCCCTGTTCGCATCAGTATGCTGTCTGATGAGATGAGTAATTGTCCATCATACCAATATCTTATTTTTCCATCCGGAATGCCTATGCCCCCGACGATGCTGTTCAATTCGAAATAAGCTTCAATTTTATGCCAGTCATTTTTGTAATAGGGACCAGGTATATTTCTGAAATACACTGAATCTGCATGCCAACTACGTGAACTATAATAACCATGGCTACTTCCTGCATCAGGAAAGCAGTCCCGTTTGTCAAGATGACCGACTAATCCATTGCATGAACAAGCGGATCGTGCTTCCGTGAAAGGATAAGTACTGAAGTTACCATTACATCCGACAAATGAATTATTGTTGAGCAGAATGCAATTTGGATCCACATTTTTACTGTCTTGTAACGCCAGAAGAGGTTTGCCGCCGTTTTGTTCGATGTATGTAGTGAGATATGTATCCGATGGTCCCTGATAGATCCAGTCTTCATTGGTGAGAATGCTCCATTCGTGTGGATGATATGCGACACCTGAACCAACCCAATTGCTACTATACTTCACCCAATAGCTGATGTAAACTTTGTCAGTTTCGGCGAATAAATGACGGCCTGCACCTGATGTGGTAGCGCCATGGGCAAAATGGCCTTCATAAGCGTGTGAGCCATTTTTAAATTCAGTCGTAGTGCGCTGATCTTTGAATCCATCATACCAGCCTTTGCCGGTAAAATCACCGGATTCGAAATCTTCAAAAATCAAAATATTCTGTGTTTGTGCGGAAGAAATATATAAGAAACACGTTAAGAGGAGCAAACGGAATTTGATGGTTTTGCTTTTCTGATTCATATATAGTATTTGAAATGGACTGCTGCGCTTCTGTGCAGACTAGTGAATATGTAAGTTATGAAGAGTAGATGGGATGACAAAGTGCTCCGGTGAGGACGGGGGCTAATGTTTCAAATCATACGGCCGGGTGATCTTCCTCATTTGACCTTAAAATGAGCATGCCTCATCTTTGTAAGGGTTTCTGAACCGCATATTAAAAATTGGACTTATGAATAGAGATAACACTGTAGCGAGCATCATGACAAAGGATGCGATAAGTGTCAGAAGTGATACGGCTATAGATGAGATCAATACTATTTTTGACAATTATAAATTTCATCATCTTCCTGTTTTGGACAGCGGAGAGTTAAAGGGTATGATCTCCAAGTCAGATTATCTTAAGATTCGACACATGCTCGCCTATGCTTTGAGTGGACAGATCGGGATCAACGATTTGTATTCTACCCTCAGGGCATCGGACATTATGACATCACATCCATTGTGTATTGAGCCATCAGATACGATAGGTATGGCAGCGGATATATTTCTTGAGAATGTGATTCACGCGTTGCCTGTAGTTGAGGAAGGAGAGTTAGTTGGAATTGTTACATCTCATGATATTTTGGCTTATGTATTTCATCAGCTTAGAGGATAACAGAAAAGTGCATGGATTATTTAAATATAAATTAAGACCAACATGGAACAAGGTGCAATAATTAAAGACATCATGACAGTTGAGGTTGTCACTGCAGTAAAGGATGAAACCATAGAATCTGTAAAAAATAAATTGCAGCTCAATCACATCCATCATATTCCTGTCGTACGTGGAAAACATATTGTAGGTATGATCAGCCTCTCGGATATCCATATGATGGAGCATCATTTTACACTTTTTCATTCGAAGCTGGCTGAAGAGATTAATCAAAGGATATTTTCTACTATCCTCGCGCAAGAGATAATGACCAGCCAGGTCATTAAAGTCAGAGAAGATGAGCAGTTGGGTGTAGCGGTTGGCTTATTCGAAGAGAATGTGGTTCATGCCTTGCCCGTTGTCAATAAATCTGGACAGCTTGTGGGGATACTTACACCTATGGATCTTGTCAGATATGCATATGATACTAAAAAATTGATTTGAACAAATCCAAAATGATGAAAATCTTATTTCCGACTGATTTTTCAAATGCAGCAGAGAATGCTTTCATATTTGCGCTCAGACTTGCAAAACAGCTTAAAGCTCCGATTACCGTACTACATGTTTATACGCTCCCTGATGTCTCCCCATGGCTTGATCTGCCGGATATCAACAAAGAAGTTAACGACCTTGTGACCAATGATGAATTCGATTCGTTCAAAGCACGGATTGATACATTGAAAAGAATAGCGACAGAAAATAATCTTGACGATGTAGACATCAATTACTCGCTTCGCGAATCAGCTTATGTTGTAAATGGCATTGTTGATGAAGCCGGCGACATGAAGGCTGACCTGATGATCATGGGTACGAATGGAGCGTCAGAATTTAAGAAGACTGTATTTGGTAGTGTGGCATTGAAAACCATGGAAGTATCAAGGTGTCCTGTTTTGCTGGTACCCGACAAGGCCTTCTTCAAAGGGATCATTGACATCGGCCTGACACTGGAATATCTTCCTGAGGAAAAAGAATTGGTGCGCCAGTCTCTTGCTTTTGCCAAAAAAATAAATGGCCATCTGGATTGTTTCCATGTGGATACTGGGGAGCACAACAAAATGAAATCAGATCCAGGAGAATGGCAACGGGAATTTAAGGAGGATAAACACATAAGTTTTCATATGCATTACAGCCTGGACACGAAGAAGGGTATCATAGAGTATTGCAAACAGAAACACCTTGACATGCTGGTCATGCGGGCACATCACCGGAATATGATCAAAGAATTATTTTCGAGTAGTCTGGCGATAAAGGTGGCTTATGATATCCATATTCCATTATTGACATTTCATCTTCCGGAGTCAGCTTGAAGCGTATAGTCAGTATCAGTATCGTAGTTCATTGAGTTTTTTGACGGAATCGATGATGATATCCGATCCCTGAATTTCAATGAGACCTTCTTCCTTAAACTCTGTGAGGCAACGTATGATCGTTTCTTTAGCTGTGCCAGCCATATTGGCCAGATCTTCCCTGGTGATCGATAATGTTGCTTTCCCGTCTTTCGCATAGAAGGAATGCAGATCATTAAGTGTAGAAGCTAATTTCATACGCACAGAACCGAAGGCCTGAAGTAATAATTTTTCATTTGCCTTAAGCTGATCCGCAGACATTTGATGTAAGAAATAATAGGAGGCTGCAGGATGATTCAGGACAAATAGGATAAAATCATCCTTCTTGACAGGAATCACTTCGAGATCTTCTAAGACTTTTACGGTTTCCTTGTATTGTGATCCTGAGAAAACAGATGAGACGCCGAGGATCATCGGGGATTTGTATAAATGCGTGATAACTTCTTTCGAATAATCATCAATTTTTGAAGCCATTGCTTTTCCGGACTTCAGCAGAAATACGCTTCTGCATGTTTGACCTTCCGCATATACCAGATCTTTTTTGCGGAGCAGTCTGGATTCAGATTCTTTGAAATGATCGGGGAGTGAATCATATAACTGCTGATCAGTCTGGAGATGGATGATGGCGCCTGCATGAGATCCGTGTTGAGCTAAAGTACTGGCTTTGGTCAATCGCATTTCAATTGTATCCAATAATTCAACATCATCAAATGGCTTCGTGATATAGTCATCAGCACCAAGGGTCATGCCGCGCCGGACATCAGCCAGGTCTGTTTTGGCGGTTAAAAAAATAAAAGGGACATGCGTAAAGCCGGGTGATTTGGATAATATACGCAGCACACCATAGCCATCAAGTTCAGGCATCATCACATCACACAGGATGAGATCAGGCAGTTCATTTAAAGCAGCCTGGACGCCTTCTTTGCCATTAGATGCAGTGACCGTTTCGTAACCGGAGAGAACTAATATTTCGCTCAGGTTTTCCCTTACATTTTGATTGTCTTCAATAATTAGAATTTTATTTTTCATAGGAGATAGGAATATTAATGGTAAAAGTAGTTCCCTTACCTGAATTACTTACAAACGACATCGAGCCATTGAGTAAATCCAGGTAGGAGCTTACGATATTCAGCCCAAGACCTGTACCCGTAATATTCATGGCATTTGAGGCGCGAAAAAATCTCGAACCAATATATTTTTGGTCTTCATCCGGGATACCCATGCCCTCATCTTTGATTTCCATCATGAGGTTATGATCGTCCTCCTGTACCCGTAAAGAAATAGTTTTATTTTCTTCCGAATATTTTATGGCGTTGGACAACAGATTGTACAGAATATTGCGCAACATATTTTTGTCAGAAGTTACCTCAATTCCCTGCTTACGTTGATGCATTTGTATTTTCTGGCCACTTTTTAATATTCCTTCCATTTCACCCTTGAGGTCTGAAAGTAGGGTATCGATAGAAAAGCGACTTATCAAAGGTTCAAAATATCCTTCTTCCATCCTGTTGATCGAAAGAAAATCGGTGAGGATATTGTTGAGGTGCGTGACACTTGCTTTTATTTTTTCAACATGGCGATTTCGATCTGAGATTTGCTCAGGTTTGTCGTATCGTGTGATCAACGCAGCAGAAGAAAGTATGCCGCTTAATGGCGTCTTAAATTCATGGGATGCCATGGACATAAACCTGGATTTTAATAAACCTAACTCCTGTTCTTTTTCCAGGGACTTCTTTAATTCTTCCTGTGTGTGCATCAGGGCAGATTCTGATGCTTTGTGTTTGTCAATGGATTTATTTAAAAGTTGATTTGTATCAAGGAGGCGATTGACAGCATTCTGTAGTTCAATGGTGCGTTCGATGACATTGGCTTCCAATTCCTGGTTTAAGGTGATGAGTTTTTTTTCAACATTTTTGACATCGGAGAGATCATGAATGATCCCTGTGAAATAATGCTGAGCATTTAAAATAATTTCACTCACGGCTAGTCTGGCATGGAAGAGATTTCCATTTTTGTGTCTGCCTTCGATTTCCCGGCCTATTCCGATTATTTGTTTGTGACCGGTGTTAAGATAATTGTGCACGTAGGTATGGTGAAGCTCTTTATGAGGTGAAGGCATCAGTAGGGATATGTTCTTCCCTAAGACTTCAGTCCGTTCATAGCCAAAGAGGTTGAGGGCAGCCGGATTGACCATCACGATCATCCCCTTCGTATCAATCAGGAAGATGCCATCAATAGCAGTCTCCACTATCGATTTCATTATACGTAAAGAATGCTCAGCTTCAAAAATGGAGTGCATAGGCATGTGGCTAAGATATTGAAATTCAGAGTTTTTTATTAGAATGACCAGAATCAATTTTAATTATGACCTGTATCATTTTGAAGGACATACCAGCCAAATACCTTTACGACAACAAAAAAACAAATAATCATGAAGCTCCTGGATCTTAGTATAACATCACTTATTCTCAGATTTTACTTATTAATGGCTATTGTCGTCGGGTCAGGATTTACCGGCTATTGGGTGATTTCGCTACTGGCTTTGCCTGTTTTCTTTAGTGCCCTGATGGGTATTAAAATGAGTTGGCCTACAGCACACGCCAGAAGTTATAAAGCCGATTCGGAAACTTTACAGCACGCTCATTAAATCACAATCTCAAATCAAACTATAAATCTTAAAACCTATATTATGGATTTTACTGCTCCCGTTTCAAAATTCATGAGCAAGAAATTGCTCACAGTATCACCCACAGACAATATGATGGCGGTCAAGGATATATTTAACAACAATCGAATTCACCATATCCCGGTCGTAAAATATAAGACCATTGTCGGTATCGTCAGTAAAGCAGATTATTTATATTTTCTTCGAAAAGTAAACACCGGAGAACATGCTCCATTGGTAGAAGACAGCGGATTGGAGAAATACCTGGTGGAAGACATCATGACTACTGGTCTTGCAACTATGGAATCTACGGAAAGAATCAACGTAGCTCTTGATGTACTATCTGAAAATTTATTTCACGCTATTCCCATCGTAGACAACGGTGAATTAGTTGGGATATTTACAACACAAGATGTCTTAAAAATACTGATGGAGGAAGACTTGGTCAGGATGAAATCACATTAATTTCCAGTTTAGTTTACCGTTGAGATGAATATAGAGGTGTTCAGTGTGAAAGGGTTTTCAGGTAACCTGCTAAAAAATATGCTTGAAGAGGCCCTGCAAAAGAATGAACTCTTCTATGCGGTAAATTTAATCCACAGTGTCGATCAATTTATTGAGGCAGGGCTTACGGCAGTACCGGCGTTAAAGATTGGTGATAAAATAATACAAAACTCCACTGAAAACGCGATGGAGGAGATGATCCGAGAAGCAGTGAACTTTCTGAAGGGGAATGAAGATCACGACATCCTTGTGCCTGTTGATTTCTCACCAGCGAGCATTCATGGCTTGCATTATGCTAAAATGATTGCAGGTTATCTTGGTCTTGGGATCAATATTGTACATGTGCATTATCCTGTCTATGATCCTGTGACGTCCGTCTCACTTGACGAGCATTTGTTAAAACAACATCAACTACAAGTGGAGGAGCTTGCTGCTGAGCTTCGGAAAGAAGATGAAAAAAGCAATAATCCCATTCGCATCTCAACAAACCTTGAAGTAGGCGGAGTCGATGTTTCCCTGATCGATATACTGGAAAATAAAAAGCATGATCTGATGGTCATGGGGACAAAAGGTACGGATACAGGTATCAGGCGTTTGTTTGGAACAGTGACGTCTACTGTAAGTCGACATGGCACAAAACCTGTCATTGTAGTGCCACCCCATGCAGAGATTAAATTTCCCGGGAAAATTGTAATTGGATTTTCGGAAGAATTGATCATTGATAAAACACTTGAATCTTTGCTGAATTTCGGTGCAAAGAATAGTGTATTTTTTGATTTTGTGCATATCAATGATGATGAAACGGAATTTAGGAAACTAAAAGATAAACTTTATGAAAATTTAATGTCCAACAGGGATCTCTTAGTCGGATTCAACATCCGTTCGATGCCACTCGGGCAAAAACATATTGATGAAGTATTATCGGAATATGCGGACAATGTAAAGGCCGGAATGATAGTGCTGGTAGCTAAACATCGAAACTTCATTGAAAATCTGACACATCAAAGCGTGACAAAAAAAGCACTCTTACATGCTACTCTTCCCCTGATGGTCATCCATCCGGTACTTCATCCGGTAGAATAAGTATCCACACAAAATCTATTTTCAACGACGGCAGTTCAACTTTTAAGCTTAACAATCTGTTTGAACAGGTAACGATCCATACGTTTTATTCTGAGTGACTGAATTCAGGGTAGCCAGTGGATCTATTGTATCTATCTATAAATTTTACTCGTTATGAAAATGTATAATATTGGTATTGGAGGGTTTTTCATAAGATTTCATCTGCTTGTTGCTTTGATCGTGGTCATGGGATTTGCCGGTTATATGTATTTAGGTATTATACTGGGTATGATCCTGTTTTTGATTACGATCACCGGGTTTGAGTTTAAAAAAGCTCCTGACATTGCGGCTGCTTCCGATGAGACATATCACCCTGAGTGGTTTAAGAATATGCATATCCCCCTGAGAAGATATAATATCTGGCATAAGCGTCACCATTGGGCTGCACATTAAATTCATGCATTAGGGGTATTCTGCGTTTTTTTCAATTCCATCGCATACAGGAGCAGAAGGATCAAGCTGAAAAAGGCTAAAAAGCCCAGGGCTGTTGCGACGGCCATTGAAGCATCGAGTCCTTTTTGAGACATCAAGATGATCAGGCCACTGATGGTGATACTCATTAGAATAAAAAACATGAGGATAACAGGAGCAAGAATAAATGCTAATGTTTTTTTTCGAAGTAACAATATGCCGGTGATGAACATGCCCGGAAGAAGGACGGCAAGGTCGATCACATGGATTGCATTTGTTGGCAGGCCCACTTCAATAAGACTTGCAGGCACGTTGTGCGCGACAATAGCCGGTATAATGTCAGAGAGCCAGAGCAAATAGAAAATAATACTGATGAGGATAAAGTATATGCCAATAATATTGGGGAGTACTAAATTATTTACCTGAATATGATCAGGTGTTTTAACCTGGATGTATACAAACCAGAGCAAAGAATAAAAGGACAATCCAAGATTGATACAATAGAAAATGAACAGCGAATTGAAATGAACATCGAAACAGTAAATACAAAATGTGTATACCAGGTAAAGATTTGTACCTGCCCAGATATATACTGCAGTTTTATTGTCTTTCCATGAAAATAAAGAACTGATCAATAGAACTGGCGCCACCAGAAATAAATCGATCATATCCTGACCCAGAGATTGGGTCGCCCAGTTGAGGGTCTCGCGTACATAAAAACCTGGCGTAAAGAATCCAATACTACTGGTCATCGCCATGACAAATACCAGAGGCAGTGATAGGTATAAATAGACATTGGAATTTCTTTGTTGCACCGTTCAGATATTGAAAGACAATTTTATTAAATCAGGATTAAAAGGTAAATGATCCATGTCATAGGTATGCGTGATATGTATTTCACAGGTTAGTTTTCAATAGTCTTGCGTCTGCGTTTGTTCCATTTATAGATTTCAATCCACATAACACCTGAAAAAGCAATGGCCATCGACAGCACTACGTCACGCGTATTGAGCATTGAAAATTGAAATAAATTTCGCACAGGCTGAAAATAAATAGAGAGAAAGAATACACCCAGGGATGCGAGGAGTATGAACGGCAATAATGTGTTTTTATATTTTAGTGTCGTGAAGACGGAGAAATAAAAAGATCTGTTGACAAGTGTAAGAAATAGGTTTGAAAATATCAAAGTCGCATAAATGAGTGTCCTGATGTCTGTTTCATTGTGGCCGGTCTCCATATAGTAATAGCCAAGACCAAGACAGGCAAGGGTGATCATCAATCCCTGCACAATACTTAGTGAAAGTTCTGATAGACCAAATAATGAAGAAGTCATTTTGCGAGGCGTCTTTTTCATGGAATTTTCTTCGATCGGTTCTCTTGCAAACACGATGGAGCATGTCGGGCCCATAATCAACTCCAGAAAAATAACATGAATAGGCAAAAAGAAATCTTTGAAAGTCCAGGAAAGAAGTAGGGGTATAGTGATGATCAGGATGATCGGAATATGAATTGATATGATGTATTGCAGTGCTTTTTTCAGGTTTTCGTAAATGCGTCTGCCCAGCGCGATAGCTTCGACCATATGGATCAGATCATCATCCATGAGGACAAGTGATGCTGCTTGTTTGGCAATTTCACTGCCTCTTAATCCCATCGCAATTCCAATGTGGGCTGCTTTCAGAGCAGGTCCGTCATTGACGCCATCGCCTGTCATGGCTACAATCTCTCCATTGGCTTTCAATGCTTCAATGACTTTTAATTTGGCTTCCGGAAACATGCGGGCGAAAATATTTACATCTTCAACTTTTTTGCGCAGCTCCGGCTGATTCATTTTCATGACTTCAGTACCGGTCAGGACTGTAGAACTTCCTTTGAAATGAATCTGATCAGCTAGCGCCACAACCGTCTCTGTGTAATCACCCGTAATCATTTTTACCTTCACGCCCGCTTCATAAAATTGACCAAGGACTAATTGAATGTTTTTCTTTGGTGGATCGTTAAATGCAACCAGGCCCAGGAAATCAAATATAAAATCGTGCTGTGAATGGGGCAGATTTTTGATATCCGAATTTGATTTTGCAACACCTAAGATGCGGTATCCCTTCGAAGCCAGGGCACTGGTTTTATCCATTATTCCCTGGATTTGTTGGGCAGATAATTTGCATTGTTTTAATACGCCTTCTATACTTCCTTTGACAGCAATGATAGGATTCGATTTGTGATCGCTGAAGACGTGCGTCATGATGGGTGGGTTGCCACTGAGCGGATATTCATGTACAAGTGTATTATCAGGGCGCTTGTCAGATGATGCCAAAGTAGTATACAACTCATGTATCGCTTTCTCCATGGCATCAAACGGAATTATTTCTGAAGCCCACATCGCATATTCAAGAACGATATTGTAAGGCGCTGCTGCAGAAGTATAATCATAAGTTGTGTCATTCGTAAAATCATATATGGCTGTCAGCTTCATGCTGTTCTCCGTAAGCGTACCTGTTTTATCAGTACAGATCACAGATGCTGCGCCTAATGCTTCTACTGTATGTGTGCTGCGGGTGATTACTTTTCGTTTGTAAAGTTGGTAAGCACCCAGTGCCATGAAGGTGCTGAAGGCTACAGGTATTTCTTCCGGAATGACGGACATCGCCATCGTCAGTCCATGTAATAAGCCATGCAATAGGTTTTTTGACAGATAATAATTGATCCCCCAGACCAGTACAAAAGCGCCTGCACCTGTCCATGCCATTTTGGTCACAAAATTTTCAATTTGGATCTGCAAGGGTGTCTTCGTCACTACGATCTCCTGGAGAGATTGACCGATTTTACCAAAGGAGGTCTGTGAACCAATGGCTGTAACCTTTGCGATGCCGGACCCGGTCATGACCATTGTTCCCTGGAAAATAATGTTTTCAGGCGGCGTCTGGTTTTTAAAAACGGACAAGGACTCACCGGTCAGAATGCCTTCATTGACAGTAAAGTCATGAGCTTCGATGATTTCAGCATCAGCAGGTACGACATTACCATCTTCCACCACGATCAGGTCATCGATGACAATTTCACCTGTCGGTACAGTTATTTTTTGGCCATCGCGGATCACTTTGGCCTGAGGTGATGATAGTTTTTTCAGAGCATTGATGGCGCTGCGACTCTTGTTTTCCTGGTATATAGAAATACCGGTGACGATAGCTATAGCAAACAGCATGATGAAAGCTTCATTGGGCTGTCCTAAAATAAAATATACCGAGGCCGCACAAATGAGCAACAAAGTCATAGGCTGGATCACTATTTCTTTTAGTGTATGCAGCAGTACATGAGGCTTAACCATTTGGGCAATATTAGAGCCATACTGCTTTCGGCTGGCATTTACTTCTGATCCGCTAAGGCCTTTGTGTGAAGATGAAGACATTGGTGACATTCAAATTGTAATTTAATTCCTTTTTATTGATGTCTTTTCCAGCTAATAAAGCAAATGGTCCGGGCAATGTATTTTTTCTGTTGGCTATATCAATATGGATACTATGCGTAACATTCCGATTGATAAATGGTTGGGTTAATTATTTTTTGAGTTGAAATGCAATTCCAGCGGGATTAAGATTTTTATTCCCTGGAGCGATTCAGGATTGTTTGCTTACCTTAACAGAGGTACAACATTCGACTTTCAGTTTATCGGCAGGAGGAGCAGCCACATAAGAAATGAATACCTAAGAAAGATGGAATCCTATATCATAGATACGCCTCAGTTTCATCTGACGCAAATGGAATTTATCATTAGACTTATCGTTGCGACGGGTATTGGATTGTTGATTGGGCTTGAAAGAGAGCATGAGGCGATCATTAGCAAGGAAAGTATTTTCGCGGGTATTCGCACGTTTATTATTTTGGTGCTGGTAGGTTTTATCGGAGCGGGGTTGAGTTTTTTAATTTCCCCTTGGGTTTTCAGTGTTGTACTTTTTGGCGCTATTATTTTAATTGGGATTTCATATTGGATTACAGCCAATAGAGGAGAGATAGGAGGAACCTCTGAAGTTACAGCCATTCTTGCTGTGCTTTTGGGAGGATTGACCTTTCTGGGGTATGTCGAGGTTAGTCTGATGATCATGGTCATTGTGGTCGTTCTCTTATCCGCTAAACCAAAGCTTCAGTTTCTCATTGGAAAAATAACCAATGAAGAGTTGTTTGCTTTTATTCGATTCGTTGTTATTGTTTTATTGATATTCCCGTTTCTTCCGGATGAAACCTATGGGCCATATCACGTTTTCAATCCACATGAGATTGGATGGATTATCATACTGATTTCAGGTTTAGGATTCCTGGGGTATGTATTGATGAGGGTGTTTGGTGCGGGCAGAGGAATTTTTCTGACCGGTATTATTGGTGGCGTGGTATCAAGCACAATGGTCACGTGGGTATTCTCAAAGAAAAGTAAGGAACAACCTTTGTTATCATCAAGTTGTGCGACGGCTATTTTTGCGGCCTGTACGATCATGGTGATCCGTGTGATGGTCTGGGTTTTTATTTTTAACCCTTCGCTTGCTCCCGGATTAATTATTCCTTTTGGCATTGTATTCCTGACTTCTGTGGGTATTACTGCCTATTATTATTTTTTGGACAAAAGGAAAGCTAAGATAGAAACGACAATACCTCTGGGGAAACCATTGAACTTAGTCACCGCCTTGTTCTTTGGCGTTTTATTTGTCGTCGTATTATTTGTGGTAGCTTATGCGAATGAATATTTTGGGGAAAAAGGAATCTATATTTCCAGTGGCATCGCAGGATTATCTGAAGTAGATGCCATCACGATTTCGGTGTTGAAACTGGCTAATATTTCCATTTCAATGCGGACAGCTCAGAACGCTATACTCCTCGCAACAATCAGTAATACTATTGTGAAAATCGTGATCGCACTTTGGACAGGAAGCAGTGAATTGCGGAAATATATTTATCTGGGCTATGGCCTGATTTTTCTGGCGGCCATAATTGGATTTTTAATATTGAATCTCTAGTGCGTATTTAGTGCATTAATGGGCTACAATAATTAATGAGCAGTCCATAAATGGTCCTGATGAATGACTATTTGTTTAACGTGTGGCTAAAGATATTTTTAAGGCAGTACGGATGTCTGTCCCCTAAATAATTTCCAACCATCATTCCGTTTGATCATGAGGCCAGTCTCGATAAGTTTATAGTCACCTATTTGCCCCGTAGTGTCAGTAGCTATAGAGTGGATAGTACCGGTGTAAGATGCCAGTTCAGCAGTTAGTGGATCTATACGGAGACTAAGCCAGGTATTATCAACGGACTTAAATTTTGCTGCATTTTGATTCACTCCTTTTTCTACCTGATCATATGTGATAGGCTCATTAAAGCCCGGGGGGGCCCAATAGAATTCGGATGAATGATCAAGGTATTTGAACTCAGCTGTTAAACCATCTTTTTTGATATCCGCATAGTAGAGGGTCAGGGTTTCCCTGATCGTGTCAATGATGGCCTCATTTTCTTTTAAGGTAAGTACCGATGATTTTTTTCCACAACTTACAATGGAAAATAGCAGAAATGCTGACAGCAAACTTTGAATAGAAATAATGATTATTTTCTTTAGCATCGGGATTAGTTTTTACAAGGTACTTTACTGAAGACTCTTGAGTCATCAAATTTCAGGTTTTTTACGTCTTTAAATACTGTTTTGCCATTGACATCCTGCACTTCGCCAAATCCTTCGATAAAAGCGTCGCCTTTTTTTCGAAATGCCACCTGGCGCACTGACATCTTTCCTTCGGACTTAAATGAATATTCTGCTATCAGCATGTCACCCATCATTTTGCCCTGCAGCGTACCCAGATTTTGATCCTTCTGATAGTTTTTGACGAGCAGCATTCCTGTCATCATACCATAGACTTCACTGAGTTGAAGATAGATGGAGTCTTTATTGCCGAAATATCTGTAACAGTCAGCTTCGTTGCCCTGATTGGTGGGCCTGGTATTTTTAACCTCACCTACGGGTGGTTCTTTGGTTTCAATTTTTGATTGATCTGACGTCTTGCCATTGCAGGCAATGGTAAAGAGGCTGACGCAGAAAAGAAAAAATAGATAGGACTTCATGATCATTCTTTTTTATTTCGGTTTACTGTAATTTGTAAAGTGTCAGCCCATGTAAATGAACTGTTGCAATACGTTTGACAAGATATTTTATTTTTAATATACACCCACTTTTCCTTTCACAGATTCAAAGATTGCTTTCGAATCATATCCGATACCATCTTTGAATACATAGCGAATGTGTCGGATACTCCCCGGATCTGAAGGCAGGTTCCCTTTCATCAATATTAGATCAGCAGCTTTGCCTTTTTCGATACTGCCGGTATCAAATTGTTTTCTCAGGTATTCAGCTCCTTTAAGGCTACATAGCATTACAGCTTCTGAAGTCGTAAAACCGGATTTAATCAGTGTTTCGAGCGTCCATAGATTAGCATATCCCGCTATCGTTCTGCCTGATCCCGTTGGATCTGTGCCGACGACTAATTTGCCTCCCATGTGAAAAAACTTTTTGATCCAGTATAATTCTTTCGTAAACATGATATTGTCGATTGAATCACTTTTGGCATCTCCTGCGGAATATTTTTTGACTTCTTCCAAAATATCAGGATGAAGAGCTTGTTCACCACCACCCGGAATTAATTCATAATTTTTCAGTGGTGCAAAAACGGGAAGTGTCGTGGTCACCGCGACATCCTTTTTTATAAGGAATTTCATCAGGCTGTCCATGGCAGGAGCATCCTTATCCAAAGCTATGAGGCCAGACCATGCCTTTTTGTAATCGCATTGATCTGCAGTACGATCTTTATTAAAATCACTGCAAACCATAAATCCATGTTCAAGATCATCAATGCCTAACTCTGCAGCTTCGTGATAACTTATTGAACACAGATGACCAGTGACTTTCATTCCTCTTGCATGGGCATGTTCAAGTGTTTCTTTCAAATCTTCTTTTGAGAGGTACATATACGCTTTGAACGAAGTGCAACCCAGGTTTGCCCAGTAATCAACTACTGGTCCGGGTGTCTGGCCTGCAGGCAGAATAGGAAGTTGGGGTATCCCAAAATTATTTTCTCTTTCAATGTAAGGTCCGGTGACGTCCATTTTTGGGCCTATCATTTTGCCTTCTTTGATCAGCTTATTGATGTTTAAATCTGTAAATGGGGATACGCTTCCACCTGTACGGATAGTCGTCGCGCCTCCGGCGAGATACATACGTGGAAATGTATTTGTCATATTGACGATGTTGAATTCATCTTCGAAGGGCTTGGTATAAAACATATGTTCATGCAGCATCACGAATCCGGGGATCAGTGTCTGCCCTGTGCCATCGATCGTGAAGGTTTCCTTCGTAATTGAGATCTTTTCTGACGGTCCTACAAATGAGATTTTTCCATTTTTAACCATGACGGTCATATTGTTTTGCGGCGCACTGCCAGTGCCATCTACAACAGTAACATTTGTGATGGCAAAGACCTGTTCTTTTATCGCAATAAACGGTTTGACATTGTCAGAAAAATTCTGAGACAATAGTATTGTAACATTCGTCAGTAGAATGAAAAGACATGCAAATTTTAACTTGACCATATTAATTATACCGGGTTAACTCTTGTGAAAGGACTTGCTCACTCACCACACCTGAATGGCGCCATTTTATTTCTCCCTTTTTAAACAGAATTAAAGTCGGAACACCTTTGATCTGATACGCAGCAGCAGCATTTGGATTTTTATCAATATCCACTTTCAGAAATGAAACTTTATCTGAGAATTTTTTATGTGCCGATTTCAATATGGGTTCCTGCATTTTGCATGGACCACACCAAATAGCATGAAAATCAACGAGGGTGGGCTTGTCGGAATTGATTTTATCAGAAAATGCAGACATTGGTGTAAAAGGTTAAGGCTAAGGCAAAGGCGAAGTAAAGTGCGAAGGCGAAGGTAAGGACTCCAGGGCATATCCTTTTAGTGAGTAGTGAATAGTGAATAGTGAGTAGTGAATAGTATTGACAGGGCTTGCCCCTGTATGGTACTTACGCCCAAGTTGGGTTTATATTAAAGGCAACCGCAAGGGTCGCCTCTACATTAATTAATTTGTATTGACAGGGCTTGCCCCTGTATGGTACTTACGCCCAAGTTGGGTTTATATTAAAGGCAACCGCAAGGGTCGCCTCTACATTAATTAATTTGTATTGACAGGGCTTGCCCCTGTCTGGTACTTACGCCCAAGTTGGGTTTATATTAAAGGCAACCGCAAGGGTCGCCTCTACATTAATTAATTTGTATTGACAGGGCTTGCCCCTGTCTGTGTAAAACAAATAAGTCAAAAGTTAGTTATGTACTTCGGCCTCCTTTTGCCCCTTCGAAATTTCTACTCCATGGAATTTCTCTCCACAGTGTGCTGCGCAATCCCCGGGGGTAATATTTTTTTAGCAGGTTAAATGGTTGTAGATACGACGATTTATCGTGTCTCATATCACTAACCCTGTACACGTTTTGAATTAAAAAATATTTGAGCAGACAGCGTTCTGTCTCTTTTTGGCATCTCTACTCTACAAACAAGAAAGAGTAAAGAAATGGCAACAAGAATTTTATTTTTTATGATGATGGCCCTTGCTATCGTACGATGCAAGGATACAGAGACATTCCTTCCTGATCCACAAGCTGCTAAATTCAATGCATCAGCTTTTGTAGAAGTAAGGGATGTGAATGGACTACCGATGAAAGGTGTGGAAATCAATCTTGGCAATAAGGTTGAGTATACTGATGAAGATGGGGTTGTATACCTCAAGGATGTAACGATGGAAAAATCAACGTATGTGACGGCTCAATTGTCAGGGTATTTTCATGGATCAAGACGCTTTTATCCCATGCCCAATCATACGGAATTTGTAAAGATTATTTTGCTTCCATTCAATGCGATAGGTTCAATAGAATCAGCGAATGGAGGAATGGTAAATCTGACGGATGGGACTACTTTAGAGTTTCCGTCAAATGCAATAGTTGATCTGAATGGAAATGAATACAATGGCACTGTATCTATTTCTGCTCAGCCATTGAATGCAGATGATCCGGATTTATCCTTTAAAATGCCGGGCGATCTGGTGGGCGACAAAGAAAATGGAGATCGGGGCAGTCTCGCCAGTATGGGTATGGTCGCGGTTGAGATGAGATCTTCCACAGATGATTTGTTGCAGATCAAAAGCGGATCCAAAGTTGAAATCCGTATGCATGTTCCTGCTGAAATGATAAATAATGTACCTTCAACAATACCGATGTGGTATTTTGATGAGGCGACCGGTTTTTGGAAAGAACAAGGTCAGGCTACATTGGATGGCAATACATATGTTGCGCAAGTCGGACACTTCAGTTATTGGAATTATGATGCATGGTTTCCTGCCGTCAAGTGGGGGGCAACATTTGTATATGAGAATGGTAGTCCTGCAAGCCAGATCCAGGTATGTATATCAATCATAAATCTCGCGACGACGAAATGTGCCTATACCAATGAAGCGGGTGTGGTGTGTGGCCTTGTCGCTGCGAATGAATTATTGCTCATGGAAGTTAAAACACCGTGCGGTGAAACTATTTTATCGCAACAGATCGGTCCATTTTCAGATTCTACAATGTCAGGTCCGTTTACTATTCCATCTGCTGCTCTGGAACTCACTTCAATAAGTGGTACAGCCGTCAATTGTGATGGAGATCCAGTGACGAATGGTTATGCAAAGATCAAACTCAATGACGTCAATTATTATACCGTAATGGATGCAGCGACGGGTACTTTTGATCTGGCAGTGATAAATTGTAATGAAAGTGATGCTACAGTTACTGCCCTGGATGTAGCGGCTGTCAAACAAAGTCTTCCACTAACATTTGCATACGCTCCTATCATCAATGCAGGTACTATTACAGTTTGTGAGGCAATCAATGAATTCATCGATATCGAGGTCACGGGCTATGCGGAGCATGTGGTGTTATTATTGCCAACGGTGAACATTCAGACGACGCACAATAATATCAGTGCGGCAGACAGTACACAGACCGGCTTTAGATATTTCTATGCTGGTTTTGATGGTTCAGCTCCTGGTACGTACACAACACAATCTTTTGAGTTGGCCTTTGAATTGCCCGGCACCAATACATATGTTTATCGTGGAAATTCTACGCTGACCGTAGAAGTCACCTATTACGGCGGACCCGGAGATTATGTATTAGGTAATATCAGTGGCACAGTAAGTACCGGCCCAAATAATGGAAATATAGAATATCCATTCACGGGAACATTTTCAGTGCTACGGGAATAATGAGAATATGGATTATTAAATGAGGAAGGGAATCGTGAATAAGGAATTTTGAATTTGGAATTGAGTAGAAGAATTTAGAATGAAAAAGGACAAATTATAACCTTATTTATTCATAATTCTTACTTCAACTTTTTGATTCTTTCTTCAAAAAATACGATATCAGAAATCGAAAGCGTGGAGATAGGAGCGAACTTTGTTTAGATTGTAAATTCTAAATGATGTTCAACTCCTATCTCTTTTTATTTCCGAATACGGAATATGAAAAGAAATAATAAATATGGAATATAGAATTTGAAACACAAAAGCAAAATCAAAAACGATGAATTAGGAACTTTGTTATTTGTCAATTCTTAGTTCAACTTTCAAATTCCTTAATCTCTATTCTCTATTCTGAATTTCCTTTATCATTCCTTAATGGGGAGTTGTGTTAGTGGTCAAGGGAAGCCTTGTTTTCTCCCAATTCGAAAGGCCGCCTTTTAGTTCATATACATCTTTGAAGCCGATCGAACGCATTTTGGTAGCTGCTTCAGCGCATCTGGCTCCTTTTTGGCAATAGACGTAGACGGGTTTCGATTTATCAAGCTGGTTGATTTGGGCTTCAAAATCAGCACTATTCCATTTGATATTCTTTGCATTGGCGATATGGCCTTCTGCATATTCCTCCGGAGTGCGGACATCAACGATCGGAGATTCCGGTACTTGTTTGATTTTCTCAGCAAAATCAGCAGGTGCCAGCAGGGAGGCTGAATTCTGAGTCTGTCCTTTATTACAACCTGATACTAAAAGGCAAAAGCCAATGATAAGTATAAAGCCTATATTTTTCATAGGGGATGAGTTTAGAAGGGCAAACAATTATAAATGTAAAATGTTGAATTAGGAAGAGAATCGTGAATATAGAAGTCCGAATTGAGAATTAAAATTAAGAATGATAAATTAAAACCTTAGTTATTCATAAGTCATAATTCTTAGCTCAAGCTTTTAATTCTTTCTTCAAAATGGTTGCTGAGCTGTAGCACATGGATGAGTACAGCAGGCCGAACCACTATATTCACGATTCTCTTTGTCATTTTCTATTCCTTGTTCCACATTCAATGTGTCCAGGTGCTCAGGGCGAAGATGATATATTCCAGGAAGAACAATACCCATACAAATTGGTAGTATCTGCTGATCGAGCGTCTTTCAGTTGGTTTGGCCCTGTAGGCAATGATGAGTAGCAACAAGATGAATAGGCTATGCGAAATGCTAAGGAGAATTAAATTTTTCCATATGCCGATTGAAATAATGGTGGCATAAAGTATAATCAGGAAAAGGTTACCTATCAGAAATACTTTCCGTGCACCCAGTTTTATGGACAGGGTACTGATTTTATGATTCTGATCGCCTTCAATATCCGGTATGTCTTTGAACCATGCAATGACAAGGCTATAAACAAAAATGGTACTAGCCAGCATCCAGATTGTTGGTGGAATATCTCTGCTGTGATTAATCACCGAATTAAAATGAAGGAACAATCCGAAATTGACAATTAATCCGCGAACCGCAATGATGCAAAATGCTGCCCAGAAATAAAATCGTTTTAGCCGGAACGGAGGTAGCGAATAGATAGTGCCTAAAAACAGACTGATTAAAATAGTGGCCAGCAAAAAGCCTCCGCAATATATACCTATGCCAACAGAAATCAGTAGCGCGATCCAAATGATTCGCCGGGCCAGGCTTTTTGTATAGGCCCCGGAAGCAAGAGGCAAATAAGGCTTGTTTAGTTTATCGATTTCAATATCTGTCAGCTGATTCAGTCCGACTATATAGATATTAGCTCCAAGACAAGCGATCCATGTGAGTAGTAAATAGCGAATGGTTCCCGGTACTTCATGATGTCCTGACAGAGCAATCATATACAACGAAAAAATGCTGATCAGCGTACCAATGACAGTATGCAGCCTGGAGAATAAAAGAAAATTTCTGAAGGTGGTAATCATTTCCTGCATTAATTTTTATTGCCTCGTTTAATTTCAGAAACCGTCATACTTAATTTTTTGAACGCGGATTATCATGATTGTCATGGTTGGGTATAATGAATATAACCAGCCCTCAGACTATTTGCCAAAATCAGAATTCAAAATTCGTATCTCACGTCTCACTCTCGGTTGCTGAACTGACGCACAAGGATGAGTTAAGTTGGTCGAAGCACACTCGTAATCGCCGACACCGGACAAATCGTCTCACAGATCATACATGCAATATCGCACGGTGTATGCACCGCTATCGTATCAAAATCACTGATAAAGGGTAATTCCTGGGGACAGATGGCAACGCATACTCCACATTGGATACAAGCATTCCACGAGATGGAAAAAAGTACTGATTCTCCTTTTCCCATGCTTATATTTTTTTGAATGGTGAATTGGGACTGAAATATTCAGACATGGTATTGAACAGGGCTGAATTTCTCTCTTCAATATTCTCAGTTTTAAATATGCGGGACTTGATTTCATAGAGTTCCCACATTTTTTTTCCCATTGCATTCATCCATTTATCCTGATGTGCGCTTAGATTTTCAGCACTGGCTTTTTTACCCGATTTGATAAATTCTCCAAGGAATTCACCTGCGATTTTTCCGGCGCTCAATGCTGTATGTATGCCGCCACCGGTGATCGGATTGACATGCCTGGCTGCATCGCCTACAAGGATCAGATTGTCTGCAAACTGTGTTTTAAGCGGATGCGAAAGAGGAACACCGCCGCCCTGGACTTCAAGGATTTTTGCATCACGGAATCGTTCCTTTAAAAAAGAATTTTTCATAAAATGATCAAGATGCCATTGTGCATTATGCTTTGTCATCGAAGCGATCACACCTAGACCGATTTCTGCATAGCCATGACCTTTTGGAAACACCCATGCATATCCTCCGGGCGCCCACTCGTGTCCTGTTATTATTTCCAGTAAACCATCTACCCGTACTCCATCTACTACAAATTGAAGACAACTGGCTAATTCGTTATAATTCAAATGTGTTTTTAATCCTGCCCATTTTCCTGCCAGCGATTGCAATCCATCTGCACCTACAATAACTTTTGTCGACACACTGATATTTTCATTGAAATGTTTAAAGTGTACGATCACATCTTCATTTGATTTTTCGAATCCTTTAGCTTCAGCTTTAAGTAAGACCCTGGTGCCGGCTTTTTCCGCAAGCGTCATCAGGTAGCGATCAAACCGCCGACGGAAGACTACATATCCAAGTGGTGTTTTACCATTTTCATTTCCGTATACATCTGGTTTAAGTTTGCGATAATCTATCTGCCGATTATTTCCTTCCTGATTGTAAATATCGAATCCAAAAATTGAGGCTTCAATAAATTCTTCGCTGATTGGCACGGTATTGTCATCAAGAGCATGATGACTTACAGCGCCTGAACATTGCACGGGCGCACCGAGCTCTTGTCGTTTGTCAAGCATCAATACATTTAAACCAAGTGAGGAGGCATATCTGGCTGTAGTAGCGCCTGCGGGGCCAGACCCGATCACAACGACATCATATTTCTCCATGGCTGAATATTATTGATCCAAACTAGACAGAAATTCAACATGAAAGTTTTCACACAGACCTTAATCCTGCTGAACCTGAAGAAAAACAGGCTGATCAGTAAGATTGAAACTCAGGATTGATCTGATTCATAAAACAACAATCTGTTTTTGAATACATTCAATTCTTTCTGAAGTATGTCCATTCGTTCAAGAAGGTGAGAAATA
>JBBSAQ010000026.1:0-52833 GCA_038252065.1 Chitinophagales bacterium | reverse complement strand
GTCTCTGACCTCGAACCTCGAACCGGATTAAAGTTCGAGGTCAGAGACACTCGAACGTCTGGAACGTCTGGGTTCGAGGTCAGAGACACTCGAACGTCTGGGCACTCGAACGTCTGGAACGTCTGGGTTCGAGGTCAGAGACACTCGAACGTCTGGAACGTCTGGGTTCGAGGTCAGAGACACTCGAACGTCTGGGGTACTCGAACGTCTGGGGGTCCTGGACACGCTCAGCACAAGTAATTTTTCTTAAAAGATCTGCGTCCTATATTTTAAAAGGGTGTTCCGGAAATGGGACACCCTTTTTACTTTCGTAGATCAGTCGACCGTATATCACGGACCTCGGGCGGCCATGAACATTTAGGTCAACGAATAGTTACCCTTCCTTACATTTGGGAATGAAGATTACTTTAATCCACATTTAGAAATACACCTTCCAATGAAAGTCAATGAACTGATCCAGAAGCGATTTAATAAACCGGAAAATAAAGGCGATGAATTTGGATTCACCAATCAGGCTAATCAGAATACGAAGAGGATCATTAATAAGGATGGCTCATTCAACCTGATCAGAGTAGGTGAAAAGAGATCTTTGTTTCACAATCTGGTGACGATGGGTTGGTGGAAGTTTTTTGCTATTGTATTCAGTTCGTATATCGTTATTAATACAATTTTCGCAATCTTATACATGATTATAGATCCTGTGGGGATAGGAATGACGCAGGATTATCAGGTAAAAAATCATTTTCTTGTCTCTTATTTTTTTAGTGCCCAGACGATGACAACAGTAGGTTATGGATCCCTGTATCCATTGACCGGAGCCGTAAGTGTGGTCGCGTCCGTCGAAGCATTAATTGGCCTGATGAGTTTTGCCATTTTTACAGGTCTTATGTATGGCCGTTTTTCAAAACCATCACATGGTATCCGTTTTTCAAAAAATATACTCTATACTCCATATAAACAAGGATTCGCTTTAATGTTTCGGATTGCCAATGAGCGCGATCATAATCTTACTGAACTTGAAACGCGTGTCCTGATGAATATCATTGTAGAGGAGAATGGAAGATCAAACCGTAAATATCAAAATCTGTCCATAGAGAATGCCAAAATAACTTACTTCCCGATGAACTGGACGATCGTTCATTACATTGATGACACAAGCCCATTGTTCGGATGGAGCGCTGAAGATTACATCACATCACAAATGGAACTGCTGGTGATGATCAAAGGATATAATGAAACCTCGGCCCAAAGTATACATGCTAAAAGCTCTTATCATGGCAGTGAAATAACATGGGATGCAAAATTCAAGTTGCCCTATTATTTCAGAGAAGACGGTGTCACGGTTTTTGAACTAGACAAGATAGATGAATTCGAAAAGCTGACATGATAGTACGACAGTTAGAGTAGAGGCAGAGGCTTGCCCATGCCTTCAGGCACATCCATTGGAATGACTTGACATAGCTTCTCACTGCACCATATGAAGTGAATGGTCCTGGCCAATGACAATAATCACCACGCATGCTGACCCTGCTCAATGAAGTGGGAATTACTAAAATAAATCTTTGATTTCCAATGAATTGTTAAAATAGGCGGGCCAGCGGACTAATACATTTATATATCTCTTATAAGAAAAATGCCCCGTTGACATCCTGAAATTCAGCATTCCAATATAAAAAGATAATAAACTCTTTTAATTCTGAATTCAGTTTTTATCTTTGATTCTGAAATGATACGCTGTCCACACTCCTTCACTCCCCAGCTACCTTCATATGTTCTCTAAGACTTGCGAATACGGGATCAAGGCCATGATTTTTGTGGCGCAAAAATCAAAAGATGGCTCACGTGTCGGTATCAAGGAAATAGCAAAGGGAACGGACGCTCCGGAACATTTTATAGCTAAAATCATGCAGGAATTAAGTCGGAAAAAGCTGGTACATTCTATTAAAGGTCCTAATGGCGGCTTCTATTTCGATAAGACTGATCTGAAAACTTCCCTGGCCGATATTGTCCAGGCATTGGATGGAAATGCAATTTATACCGACTGTGCACTTGGACTGAAAACCTGCAACGCTAAAAAACCATGTCCTGTTCATCACCAGTTTCAGGATATCAAGAAAAACCTGATCAAAATGATTGAGGAGAATACAATAGGTGACTTTAATGCCAAGTTGGATTCAGGTAAGTTTTTTTTGGTGAATTGATTTTTTTAATATCTAAATAAAAGACAAAAAGGTATTATTTTCTTTATTCCATATGAATTCTTCAAAAACAAATACACTTCTTCTCTGTGAACATTGTGGCGACACATGCCAGAATCAATACGTCACGTTGAGAAACATGGTATTCTGTTGCGAAGGATGTAAAAGCGTATACCAGATCCTGAATGACTATAACCTCTGTGCATATTATGACCTCAACAGCCATCCGGGAATAAAGCAAACAAACCCTATCCGGAAAGAAAAATTTGCATTCCTTGACAATCCTGAAATCGCAAAAAAATTAATTCAATTTACGGACGGCAGCAGAACCCATGTCACTTTTTATCTGCCTCAGATCCATTGCAGTAGTTGTCTTTGGCTCCTTGAGCATATACACAGAGTCAATCCGGGGATCACATCCTCAAGAGTCAATTTTACGAACAAAGAAGTTTTCATCATTTTCGATCCCCTTGTTATTTCGATGCGGGGAGTTGTAGAACTATTGACTCATATCGGTTACGAACCACATCTCAGCATGGAAGATGTGTCCAGAAGTCAATTGCGCCTCATCGACAGGACACGATGGTATAAGATTGGCCTGGCCGGATTTTGTTTTGCCAACATCATGATGATGAGTTTCCCGGAATATTTTTCTGATGGAGCAACCCTTGAACCCCTCATCAAAAAGACACTCACGATAATCATCCTGATTTTGTCAATACCGGTCATTACATACTGCGCAAGTGAATTTTTTATCAACGCATGGAACGGACTTAAAAATAAATACCTCAATATTGACGCCCCTATTGCACTGGCCATTCTTATCACTTTCGGGCGAAGCCTGTATGAAATCATCACAGCCACTGGTTCCGGCTATCTTGATAGTATGAGCGGCATTGTATTTTTTATGCTCATCGGCCGTTGGCTGCAGGACAAGACCTATCAGACCATTTCTTTTGACAGAGACTACAGATCCTTTTTTCCGATCGCTGTAAATGTGCTAAAGGACAATAACATTCAGTCTGTTCCTGTCGATCAGGTTAAAATCAATGACATTATTCTTATCCATCACCAGGAATTGATTCCGGTGGATGCTATACTTTCAAAAGGTCATGCAGAGGTGGATTACAGTTTTGTTACCGGTGAAAGTCTTCCTGTGCATGTCAACAAAGGAGAAATTGTCTATGCCGGTGGGAAACAAACAGGCAGTATCATTGAACTCCTTGTCGTCAAAGAAGTCTCTCAATCCTACCTGACAAACTTGTGGAATCAGGAAAACAGCAGTAAAAACACATCGGCCCGGCATTCATTTATTGACGTCATGGGTAATTACTTTACGTACATCATTTTGGCCATCGGTGTGGTGGCCGGCGGCTATTGGCTATGGCAAGGAGAAACCCACCTGATGTGGAATGCGCTGACTACCATTCTTATTGTCGCCTGTCCATGTGCCTTACTGTTATCTGCAAGTTTCACCAGGGGCAATATTCTGCGCATCCTGTCTCTCAATAAATTCTATCTCAAAAATGCAAATGTCATTGAGTCCCTGTCGCATATTGGGACAATTGTCTTTGACAAGACCGGAACATTGACCGAAAATCATAAAACGAATGTCAGCTATGCGGGCATGTTTCTCTCTCCGACATTAAAAACAAGAATTGCTTCCGTACTTCATCATTCCAACCACCCGCTGAGTAAAGTAGTCCTTCAGTATCTGGATACGCCTCCGATGAGTCATATCGAAAGTTTCAAAATAACAGAGCACCAAGGAATAGAAGCCTGGGTGGACGAACATCATCTCAAGATAGGTTCACAGGAATTCGTAGGCGGACTGATGCCGCATAACGGGAAGAGCAATGTCGCTGTAAGTATAGATTCACAACCAATAGGTGTATTCCATATCACAAATACATACAGACAAGGCGTGTTTGATTTATTTAAATCGCTGAAACGCAAGTATACCCTTTCCCTCATTTCAGGGGATAATAACAATGAAGAGACGAGGTTGCGTGAAAAGATGGGAAATGATTGTGTCCTTTTGTTCGAACAGTCACCTCATGACAAGCTGGAATACATCCGATATCTGCAGGACAGCAAAAAAGAAAAAGTCCTTATGATCGGAGATGGTCTCAATGATGCAGGTGCGCTAAGGGAAAGCCATATCGGCATAGCGGTGTGTGATGATGAAAACAATTTCACTCCCGCCGCTGATGGTATCATACACGCATCGAAAATAGCATTAATGGACAATATCCTGGAGTACATCAAATCAGGCAAAAAAATCATCCTGTTGAGTTTTGCGATTTCGATTGCCTACAATATCATCGGATTATTCTTTGCCGTACAGGGCACTTTATCACCGATCATCGCAGCGATCCTGATGCCGTGCAGTTCGATTTCCATCATTTTAATCACGTTTGGATTGAGTCAGTTGTATGCGAGGAAATACAAATTAGTGAGGCGAGAGATGTGAGATGTGAGATGTGAGTGATCAATAGGCAATAGACAATGAGCAAAAAGAAAATAAAAACAAAAGATATAAACCCATAAACCCATAATGAGCGCCATCATTCTTCTTCTTCTCGTCAGCTTCGGTATAGCCGCTGTTTTTCTTGTTGGGTTTTTATGGAGTGTGCGTGATGGGCAGTTTGATGATGATTATGCACCACCGAGGAGGATCTTGTTTGAGGACAAAGAGGAAAGGACTAACGAGTAACGAGTAACGAGTAACGAGTAACGAGTAACGAATGATGAGAAACGAGTAACGAATAACGAGTAATGAGTAGTGAATAGTGAATCGGTTGTAGAGACGTCGATTTACGGTTGGTGAGCTGTAGCACCAGGTTGAGTAAAGCAAGTCGAACCATCGCGTCTCTCCATAGCCTCGTGAGACGTGAGGCCTGAGACGCGAATCGAATAACGAGTAACGAGTAACGAGTAACGAGTAACGAATAACGAGTAACGAATAACGAATAACGAATAACGAATAACGAATAACGAGTAACGAGTAAAAAGAGGGAATAAGAAAATAAATCAAAATAATCAACGGAATACAGAAAATGGAATTAGAAAAATTTTACTACGATAACAGGCTCCCGAAGATGTTTGCGATTGCGACCATCACTTGGGGAACGGTAGGAATGCTATTGGGAGTCATTGCGGCTTTTCAGTTGGCTTTTCCGGCACTTAACTTTAGTCAGTACCTGCCTAATCTTTCATTTGGAAGGCTTAGACCGGTGCACACCAATGCAGTCATCTTTGCATTTGTCGGTAACGGAATATTCACAGCTGTTTATTATTCTCTGCCGCGATTACTAAAGACATCGATGTGGAGTAAAAAGCTGGGACAGCTTCATTTCTGGGGCTGGCAAACCATCATCGTACTTGCAGCAGTGACACTTCTATCAGGTTTCACTACAGGTAAAGAATATGCAGAGCTAGAATGGCCGATCGATATTCTGATCACATTGATATGGGTTGTGTTTGGCATCAATATGTTTGGGACTATTCTGACCCGACGGGAGAGACATCTTTATGTAGCCATCTGGTTCTACATCGCATCGTGGGTTACAGTGGCAATGCTGCATATTGTTAATTCGGTAGAGCTTCCGGTTTCTCTGTTTAAAAGTTATTCATGGTATGCCGGTGTACAGGATGCGCTTGTGCAATGGTGGTATGGTCACAATGCGGTAGCATTTTTTCTGACTACACCATACCTGGGATTGATGTACTACTTTCTTCCTAAAGCTGCTGATCGGCCTATCTATTCGTACAGGCTGAGTATTATACACTTCTGGAGTCTTATTTTCATCTATATCTGGGCAGGTCCACATCATCTTCTGTATACAGCTTTACCTGAATGGGCTCAATCACTGGGCACTGCATTTTCGATTATGTTGATTCTTCCCAGTTGGGGAGGTATGCTCAATGGCCTTTTCACATTGAGAGGTGCGTGGGATAAAGTAAGAGAAGATCCCGTGCTGAAATTTTTTGTTGTGGCCGTGACAGCGTATGGTATGGCCACATTCGAAGGCCCGATGCTGTCGCTTAAAAATGTAAATGCAATATCGCATTATAGTGATTGGACGATTGCCCACGTACATATCGGAGCTTTAGGCTGGAATGGTTTCCTCACATTTGGTATGATGTATTGGCTGATTCCGAAATTGTTCAATACGAAACTTTTTTCCAGGAAGATGGCGGGTACGCACTTCTGGATTGGAACATTGGGTATTATCATGTATGCCATTCCGATGTACTGGAGTGCATTCAGGACGTACTTCATGATGAAAGCATTTACCCCTGAAGGTCAACTTCAATATCAGTTTATTGACGTCGTGCAGACCATTGTTCCGTTCTATGTGCTCAGAGCGATAGGTGGAACAATATATCTGACTGGTGTAATCCTGATGATTTATAATCTTTGGAAGACAGCGAAAGCAGGTTCGTTTGTTGCGCAGGAAGCTGCTGAAGCTCCGGCTTTGGAGAGAAAATATGCCGCACCAAAAGGCAGTTTCTGGCATAGCGTGATAGAGCGCAAACCAATCCTGTTACTGATATTGAGTTTGGTTTTAGTTAGTCTTGGGGGCTTGTTTGAATTGATACCCACTTTCCTTGTTAAATCCAATATCCCTTCAATCGCTTCTGTAAAACCATATACACCACTTGAACTTCAGGGAAGAGATATCTATATACGGGAAGGCTGTTACAATTGCCATTCTCAGATGATTCGTCCGTTCCGCTACGAAGTAACGCGGTATGGTGAATATTCTAAAGCAGGAGAATTTGTCTATGATCATCCGTTCCAATGGGGAAGTAAACGGACTGGTCCTGACCTTGCGAGGGAAGGAGGAAAATATCCGAACAGCTGGCATTTCAATCACATGTATGAGCCGACTTCTATGTCACCGGGTTCGATCATGCCGCCGTATCCTTTTATGTTTGAAAATGATCTTGACATCTCTACGACCAATTCAAAGATTCATGCCATGCGCAAAATGGGTGTTCCGTATCCGAACGGATATGAAGCTATCGCGAATGATGATTTGAAAATACAGGCAGACAGTATAGCTGCAAATCTGAAGAATGATAAAATCAATATACCGAGTTCAAGAGAAATCATAGCCTTGATTGCTTATCTGCAAAGAATAGGGACAGACATTAAAGTAACATCCGCCATACCAACTAAATAAAAGAACTATGAAATTTTCAAATTATCTCGAGCACATTACCGGTGTCAGTCTTTATCCTCTCGTATCCCTCGGACTGTTTGTCATCTTTTTTACGGGTGTATTGATATGGAGTTATCGCATCGATAAAACTGAAATCGAGCATATGGAAAATCTTCCTTTGAATGACTAATCTAAATAAATGAAAAGTATATCAAAACATATGAAAGCAATAATAAGTATTGTCATGCTTCTGATCAGTTGTGTCGCTTATGGACAAGCTGATGTACCTGCAAAGGTCAGTAAAGGGATCGTCATCGATGCCAATATGCTCCTGGTCATCATAGCTGTATTGCTCCTGATACCTCTGCGGATATTGTCCAAAACGTTTATAGCCGCAGCAAAGCGCCATTATACGGATACTATAAATTCCGGAATGCTTAAGGTACTCGTTCCACTTTGTTTTGTCCTGATCAATACATCTCTTTTGGCGCAGGCGACTACAGCTCAGGCAACGTCTGCTGTCCAAACAACTGTCAAGGTGCAGTCATGGGGCCTATTGACTAACACCATGACCATCATGTTACTGTGTGTGATTGGCCTTGAATTACTTCTCATTATCGTCTTTGCGCTCCGGACAATGGATTTGATACAGAAAAAATCGGCAAAAGAGATAAGCGAGGATGCGTCACATGATATCTTCTCCTGGTTCAAAGAGAAATGGACTGCGATGAACTTCAAGCCTATTGAAGAAGAGTATAAGATTGATACAGGACACAGTTATGATGGTATCCGCGAATTGGACAACATTATTCCGCCATGGTTCACCACGGCATTTGCCATCACGATCATATTTGGAATCGGTTATTTTTACAGATACCAGATAGCCAAATCAGGTCCCACACAAATACAGGAGTATAAAAGTGAACTGGCCCTTGCCGAAATCCAGCATGATGATTATCTGAAAACGGCAGCAAATGCCATTGATGAAACAAATGTCAAAATAATGACCGGTGCCGACCTTGATGAAGGAAAAAAGACATTTCAGACTATTTGTGCAGCTTGTCACAGACCTGATGGTGGTGGTCAGGTTGGCCCGAATCTGACTGACGATTACTGGATTCATGGCGGTGCATTGAAGGATATATTCAAAACCATAAAATATGGTTATCCGGAGAAAGGAATGATCTCCTGGAAAGAGCAGCTTTCCCCATCACAAATGGCTCAGGCTGCAAATTATATCCTCACACTTCATGGAACAAATCCACCGAATCCAAAGGAAAAACAAGGAACTTTGTATGTACCCGAAACGACAATGGCAGATTCTACATCTGCAGCTACAATGAAGGTAGATACCCTGACGAAAAAGTAAAATGACGGACGAAGAATTATTACATGCAGAGACATTTCGTGATCGGGTCAGCAGCGTCAGTGCCGCCGGCAAACGAAATTGGATCTATGCATTCAAACCATCAGGTAAGTTCTATACATACAGAAATATTGTATCCTACATCTACCTGATTGTATTTTTTGTCATGCCTTTCATTAAGATCAATGGAAACCCATTTTTCCTGATCAATGTCATTGACAGCAAATTTATTCTCTTTGGAAAAATATTCTGGCCACAGGATTTTTTCATTTTTGCTGTGGGCATGATTTCATTTATTGTTTTCATCGTACTCTTTACGGTGATCTATGGGCGTTTGTTTTGTGGGTGGACATGTCCGCAGACTGTCTTTCTTGAATTTGTATTCAGAAAGATTGAATGGTGGATAGAAGGATCTGCTTCCAGACAAAAGACATTACATGACGGACCATGGACAATGGAGAAGATCTGGAAAAAAGTTACAAAGCATACGCTTTTCCTTATTGTATCCTTTCTGATAGCGCATACTTTCCTGGCCTACATCATCGGTGTACATGAGGTTACGAAAATAATCGGTGAACCCTTAAGTCAACATGTAGCGCTGCTTGCAGGATTGATTGTATTCACCTTGTTGTTCTATGGCGTCTTTGCATTTGTCAGGGAAATCGTGTGCACGACGATTTGTCCTTATGGTCGTCTGCAGGGTGTCATGTTTGATAAAGACACGATGCAGATCTCGTATGATTATAAACGAGGCGAAGAAAGAGGAAAATACAAACGCAATGAAACAAGGACAAATGGAGACTGCATAGATTGCAAAAAATGTGTTGTCGTTTGTCCGACCGGTATTGATATCCGTGATGGCGTCCAGATGGATTGTGTAGGCTGTACAGCTTGCATTGATGCGTGTGATGAAGTCATGGAAAAAGTTGGGTTTCAAAAAGGACTCATCCGTTATGCTTCTGAAAACCAGATAGCAAATGGTACTCCGTTTAAATTCAACACAAAGATGAAAGCGTATACTATACTTTTATTTGTATTGTTATCCGCCATGACGGTCATGATCATCACACGCAAAACTGTGGACACCTATATTTCAAGAGTAAGTGGCCAGCTTTTTCAGGAAATGGAGGGTGATAAGATCAGTAATTTATTTGATGCCAAAATCATTAATAAGACGAATAAAGATTTCCCTGTTGAATTGCGGATTGAGGATTTGCAGGGGGAGATCAAACTGGTGGGCGCGCAGGACTTTATGCTTAAAAAAGAAGCGATCAATGAGTTTACATTCTTTCTTGAGCTGCCAAAAACAGAAGTCCATAACCGAAGTACTAAAATATCAATAGGTGTATATCAGGACGGGAAAAAGATACAGACGTTGAAGTCTAAATTCTTAGGACCGTTTATGTAGAAGAGGTGGAAGAGGCAGAAGGGGCGGAAGAGGCAGAAGGGGCGGAAGAGGTGGAAAGGGCGGAAAGGGCAGAAAAGGCAGAAAAGGCGGAAATGGCGGAAGAGGTAGAAGAGGTAGAAGGGGCGGAAGAGGTAGAAGGGGCGGAAGAGGTAGAAGGGGCGGAAGAGGCGGAAGAGGCAGAAGGGGCGGAAGAGGTGGAAGGGGCAGAAGAGGTGGAAGGGGCGGAAGAGGCGGAAGAGGTAGAAGGGGCAGAAGAGGTGGAAGGGGCAGAAGAGGTGGAAGGGGCAGAAGAGGTGGAAGGGGCAGAAGAGGTGGAAGGGGCGGAAGAGGTGGAAGGGGCGGAAGAGGTAGAAGGGGCGGAAGAGGCAGAAGGGGCGGAAGAGGTGGAAGGGGCAGAAGAGGTGGAAGGAGCAGCAGCAGGAGTAGTGACAATTCTTAATCGAAAATCTAAAATCCAAAATCTTTAAGTATGAACTGGGGACATTCATTGACCATCTTCATTATATTATTTTTGGCCGGAATGCTGGGGATGGTATATTATGCATCATTGCAATCGAATGAAATGATCGATGATCATTACTATGAGAAAGAAATGCAATATCAATCTACCATCGATGCACAGAAAAACCTGATGACTAAATCGTCCGCCAGTATGATTGATCAGGATCAGGATGAGGTGATCATTACATTTCCGGCAGGATCATTTGAACAAATGGAAAATGGAACAATTGAATTACTCCGGAATGATGCTCAGCGCAAAGATGTGGATCTGGCCATCCGAACAAATGGAACTGATCGTCAGCTTATCTCAAAAAATTCGCTCACAAAGGGAATGTATACAGCGCGAATAAAATGGACAAATGCACACAAGGAGTATTACCGGGAGGAGAAACTCATTGTAGAGTAACGAGTAACGAGTAACGAGTAACGAATAACAAATAACAAATACTGAGGTTCGAGTGTCCTGACGTTCGAGTGTCCTGACGTTCTGACGTTCGAGTGTCTCCGACCTCGAACCCCCGAGAATCTGACGTTCGAGTGTCTCCGACCCTGACGTTCGAGTGTCTCTGACCTCGAACCCCCGAGAATCATATGAATAACGAATATTGAATAACAAAAAAAATACGGACCGCTCACTGATTACCGCTTATCGGATACTGAATTGGGTTAACCATTAATAAATGAATGAAATACTCTTAACTCTCGCAACAGGTCTTTCCATTGGATTTTTGGGAAGTTTTCATTGTATAGGCATGTGTGGGCCGATTGCATTGTCGCTACCTGTGGCTTCGGTATCAGGTGGTAAAAAATATGCGGGTATATTTTTTTACAATTTTGGACGAGCGATTACCTATAGTGCGCTTGGACTTTTATTTGGATTCATGGGCAATCAATTCCGCATCTGGGGATTACAACAAGTGGTTTCAATTGGGGCCGGGGTATTGATCCTGATTTTCATTATTTCCAATTTTTCATTTTCATCCCGTATTGGATGGCTTGCCCAATTGAATACGTGGGTAAAACTTTCACTTGCGAAACTTTTGAACAGGCCTAAAACCACATTTTCATTTCTTTCGATAGGGTTACTCAATGGGTTGCTTCCGTGTGGACTTGTGTATGTGGCTATTGCGGCTTCTTTGGCTACAATGAATACTTTGAATGGTATGCTTTTGATGTTTGCTTTTGGGCTCGGCACGCTGCCAGTGATGGCCGCCATGATGGTTTTTGGACACTTACTTTCCTTCAATTTCCGGAGCAGACTCAAAAGGGCTGTACCTGTCTTCGTTGGTCTGATGGCTGTCATTCTTATCTTAAGAGGAATGAACCTGGGCATTCCATACCTAAGTCCTAAACTGGGAAAAACTTCGGCTACAGTTGAATGCTGCCATAAACCTTCCTGAAACTGCCTGAATCAAAGCTGAAATAATAGAGATTTCTAATCCTCATCTTCCAATTCGGCGAAAACCAAATCGGTCTCCTGACGAATGCAAGCCGTCTGTTAAATCATTATATTCGCACTACCCTCTTTTCACGCCTCATCTTGTCTGCCTCATGGAAAATAAACTATTCCTGTTTTTCACTCTGCTCTCCTTTAGCATACGCGCGCAGGAAAGTATAAAACCCGTTTTTTGCGGGAACGAGATTTTTTCAAAAATTCTTCATGAAAAGTACCCGGCGTTGAATGATGCTTTTATTGCAACATTTGAGGAAGTCCGAAAGACGAATCGTCAACAGGGAAACCAAGCGCTCGAAGTAAATGTGGTTGTTCATGTCGTGTGGAATGGAATTGATGAAAACCTGGATGACAGCATCATCCATAATCAAATCCTGATCCTCAACAATGATTATAACAGGCTAAATGCTGATACAGCAAACCTACGTTCGATATTCCATGATGAAGCCGGGAATGCAAACATCCATTTCAATCTGGCCAATGTAGTTCGTGTACATACGAATCAACTTTTCAGTGTTGATATATTTGGATCTAATCTTCTCGCAGAAGCAAAACATGATGTTGATGGCGGCAGCGATGCATGGAATCCGGATGAATATCTGAATATCTGGGTATGTAAAATTCAACCTATCACTTTGTTTGGCATCACAATTGGTCAGATACTTGGCTTCGCTTTTCCACCTAATAATTTGCAAAACTGGCCTGCAGAATCCGGTGCGCCTACGCCGGGTGAAGATGGAGTTGTCATTGATTATCGCGTATTCGGAAGTAACAATCCAAATCTTATAGACAATCCTGACGGGAGTGGTGCCATCATCGTCAAAGGCAGAACTCCAGTGCATGAAGTCGGTCATTATTTTGGCTTACGACATATTTGGGGTGATGGAGGAACATTTGGACCCAATGCATGTGATCAAAGTGACGGCGTAGATGATACACCATATGCAAATTCACAATCCAATTTTGACTGCGATACCACTAAAAATACATGCTTACAAATTGAAACATTTTACAACAAGGATGTCCCCGATCTTATTGAAAATTTTATGGACTATGCCAGTGAGGCTTGTATGAATATGTTCACGCATGGGCAGGTGGAACTCATGCGAAACACCCTGCAGGGACCGAGAAGTGGTTTGCTCATGCCGGTTTCCGGCACAACGGATCTTACATTGGTTCCTTCATTTAAACTTTCACCTAACCCTGCTCATGAGCAAGTAACCCTGGGATTGGATCTTAATGCATCAGCAGAGATTGGTATACGTGTGTTTAATTTAAATGGACAGTTGATGTTAAACAAAAAAGCAGAGAACTATTCCGTCGGATACCAACAGATTAGACTTGATTCAGAAAAACTTACATCAGGTATATACGTAGTTGAGCTGAGAACGAAAAGAGGAATAAGGACACAGAAATTAGTGATCGGTGAGTAGAACTTATTTAATGGTGAATCAATTTGTGTGAATTTGCGGAATTTGCGGCAAGTAAAACAATAGGCAATGAGCAATGAGCAATGAGCAATAGGCAATGAGCAATGAGCAATGAGCAATGAGCAATGAGCAATGAGCAATGAGCAAAAAATAAAAAGTAAAAAGTAAAAAGTAAAAAGTAAAAAGTAAAAAATTTAATTTGCGGAATTTGCGGCTACATACCCATCACTTCGCAACTTCTCAGAAATCTTCGCAGGCTCAGTTTCTCCCCTGTGTGCTGTGCAAACCCGGGGTATTTGCTAAATTGATTTGCGGGAATTTGTGGAATTTGTGTTGAGATAAAATGTAATCAGTATTTTAAGTCGCGGATAATGAAAACGATAAATTATTTATATGTCCTTCTTTTATGTATACTATGGCTGTCAGCCGATGGGCAGCAGAGTGGTAATTCTGTTTATGGGCAAGGATATTCAAAAGGTAAAGTGTCAGGTAAGGAGACCTTGTACTTATCTGATTCAACATTTATCATTGAAGCCAGTGTAGTGAAGAATGTGATAGCTGACGGTTATGTCGCGACTTTCGGTCTGACCGAAGAAGCAACGACTTTGAAAGAATGTAATGAAAAAATAGATAAGCGCATCAAGGACTTTACTAGCCAGTTGACCAGGATGGGTGTGACGAAAACAGATATTTATATTGATATGACATCCCGGAATAAAGTATATGATTACAAAATGACGGGGGAACTTGCGGAAGAATATCTGCAGGGTTTTGAATTGAAGAAAAATGTCATTGTTAAATTCAATCATATCAGCGATCTTGATCAAATGGTGATCATGGCTTCTGCCCTGGAAATATATGATCTTGTGAAAGTGGATTATATCGTGACTGATCTGAATGCGATCCATACTCAACTATTCAATGCAGCAATAGAGATAATCAATCAGAAGAAAGACTTGTACGGAACAGCGACAAATGCACATCTCTCTCCTACATCTGAAATATATGGCGATCAGTTTTATAGTTTTTATCCTGATCAACTTTATGCCAGTTACCAGGCGTATGAAAGCGGCAATGTATCAGGATCAGGTTACAATACTACCTATGCTACAAAAGAAGTCAGAAAAAGTGCCACGTATTATTATGACAAAATCAATTACTCAGGTTTTGACAAGGTGATCAATCCATATGTGACAGAGCCGGCAGTGGAATTTGTATTGACACTTCAGGTTAAATATGAGATAGAGTGAGAATGTGAGAATAAAAATTGTTTTTTATAAAATGAAAATCAAATGCATAAAATTATTTATCTGAAGGATCATTCGGCGTTTATAGCATTAATGTTTCTTGTACTATTTTTTTCCTGTAAGCAGGATAAAGGAATAAAAGGTCCTGAGGAAAGGGTCGCAGCTAAATTCGAACTTGAAGGTATGTCCGTAGAAGACCTACAGTCAAAAATGCAAAGCGGACAATATACTTCGCATGCTATCGTGCAGATGTTTCTGGATAGAATACGTGAAATCGATAAAAACGGTCCTTCCTTAAATGCAGTCATCGAAATAAATCCTGATGCACTGGCCATTGCAGACTCATTGGACAAAGAAAGAGCCAATAAAAAAGTACGCGGACCGATGCATGGTATTCCTGTATTGATCAAGGACAATATTGATACCGGAGATAAGATGCATACGACAGCCGGCTCCCTGGCATTGGCAGATAATATTGCTTCACAAGATGCTTTCATTGTAAAGAAACTACGTGAGGCAGGTGCTATCATCCTGGGAAAAACAAATCTGAGTGAATGGGCTAATTTCCGCTCTTCCAGATCTTCAAGTGGATGGAGTAGTCGTGGTGGACAAACAAAAAATCCGTATATGCTTGATCGTTCACCATGCGGATCAAGTTCTGGCTCTGGCGTAGCAGTTGCTGCAGATCTTTGCACTGTTGCTATTGGTACAGAGACAGATGGTTCAATAGCATGTCCGGCCTCAATGAACGGGGTTGTCGGCATAAAGCCCACGGTTGGATTACTCAGTCGTTCGGGGATAATTCCGATTTCAAAAACACAGGATACGCCCGGCCCTTTTGGCAAGACCGTAAAAGATGCAGTGATTTTATTAGGTGCCATGACGGGTGTCGATTCGTCTGATGCAGTGACAAAAGAAAGTACCGGAAAAAATAAAACCGATTATACTGCCTTTCTGGATGTCAATGGTTTGAAAGGGAAACGAATAGGCGTTGAAAAGACATTGCTTCACAACCATGAAAGTGTTGATGCAATACTTCAAAAAGCATTGGACCAAATGAAAAGTCAGGGCGCTGTCATCGTTGAGGTGGCGTTTATGGGTAAATACCAGGAATTGGGGAATAAGGAATTTGACATATTGAAATACGAATTCAAAGATGGACTAAATCATTACCTGGCTTCTTCAAATAGCAAAATGAAATCGCTGGCTGATGTCATGAAATTTGATGAGCAAAATGAAATGACAGCCATGCCCTACTTCAAACAGGAAATCATGGATAGTGCGCAAGTGAAGGGGGATTTAAATAGCAAAGGATATATAGAAGCAATGACTGAACTTCCGGCGATCAGAAAGTTTCTCGATGATATGATGGCTAAAAATAAATTGGATGCATTCTGTGGCCCTGCCACTGGACCTGCGTGGAGTATTGACCTTATCAATGGTGATCACTGGACAGGTTATGGTGCATATGGACCTGCAGCGATGGCAGGCTATCCATCAATTACGATTCCTATGGGATTAGTAAGTGATTTACCAGTAGGACTTTCATTTTTTGGGCGGGCCTATGATGAACCCGGTTTGATAGCCATTGCATATGCATATGAGCAGGCTTCAAAAAATAGAGTGGCACCGAAATATTTGAAATCGTTAGTGTGGAAATAAAAATTGGTGCGCACCGGAGTACACAGAGTTCCTGGAGAAATTTTTAACGCTCTGTAATTACTCTCTTCACTTTTCAATTTTCAAATTTCAAATTTCACTATTCACTATTCACTTTTAAGGTTGTCTTTGCTCCAGGGTCTTATCCCATTCTGCACCGACGACATTTGTATCGAGCTTGATGTATTGAAGGAAATCATTTGAATCTCCCTTTGCAGGATCCTTCTTCACAAGATAATAATGCTGGCGAGGAGCTATCATTTTTTTTAGTTCCATACCGAAACGTTCATAGTTTTTCATCCACTGATGAATGTCTACGCCTTCTTTGAGTTGTACGATGACATCTGTCAGTGGCTCCTGAGGGCTTTCCAAAGGTCGCATATCTGTTGGAACCCATCGACCTTCGGTGACAAGGTGATTCAATTTTTCAAAAACATTTGATAATGAAGTAGAAAATTGTTTTTGCACTGTTAGTGTCCGCACTCCATCAGGATGCAGGTAGGTCAGATTCAATAGTGGAAGATCGGCGATCTCAGGTTGTCCACTCATATCTTCATGCCACCAGGCCGCAGGTTCGACAAGCTGCATGATCTCTTGTACAGCCTTCTGATCGAGAGGAGCGGTGTACCAACCGGGTTCAAGTAAATTAGCATGCACATAGATCAGACCAGTGTTGTCAGAAAGGAGATAAAAAGCGTACACAGGGCATTGGCCAAAACAAGGGCCCCTTTGATATTTAAGTGTCCATGATTTCAGGCCGGGGACAGTGGATTCTGAGATCATATTTTTTCTGGAAGAATGACAAGCCGTAGACAATGAGAGCAGTGAGATACACATGATCTGCATTAATCTGGTAATCAGTAATCGGTAATCAGTATTTGGCCTAAAATCTTTGCTCATTATATTGTTAGTTGCTTTTTTTATAAATTAAATTAATGAACCAGTTTATTTTGCCGCAAATTCCGCAAATTCACGCAAATTATTTTTTGCTAATTGCTTATTGCCTTTTGCTTACGGTTGCTGAGCTGTGGTTGGTGAGCTGTAGCACAAGGTTGAGTGATAGAAAGTCGAACCATAGCACGAGGTTGCGTTTAGCTGGTCGAAGCATTGCTTATTGAAAAGAAACGACCTTTCTCACTTTATCTTGCATTCCGTCCGATAGTCGTACGAAAAAAATACCGCTGCCAAAGGAATTCAAATTAAGCAAATACGTCTGACTTCCTTCCCAGGTGTCCTTCAGGACAAGGCGGCCATCGACTGAAAATACTTCAAGATATATTTTCCCGGCATAGCCATCGGGATGATACAATACATATTGACCGGAATAGTGATCATTTGCCCATATTAGTTTGTCATACCATGTATCAAAAGGTAGTATGACTTGCTGGCAAGGTCCCTCAACGCCCAGATCAGGATAAAAAGCATCTATGGAAGCATGCATGCGTGCCGATTGACCTGAAGTGAATGCTGCAAGACAACGATCATCTGTCAGATCCATAAAATCCTGATACATATTACTGACGCCACATGACATCTGTATTCCTGATGGACAGCCGAAATAGGGTCCTTCCTGATCAGGCGTGTCATCGACTTCATCACTATCATTACAATCATTTTCTGATGGGCCGCCCCATATGTGGATCAGTCCAAAAAAATGGCCCATCTCATGCGTTAATGTATGGCCTCCTTTATAAAAAGGATGAAATGCTGCATCACCAAGCGAACCGAATGAACGCGGATCAATCACGACACCTATCTCTTCAGGATATGGGGCCATCCCTGGAAAAAATGCAGAGCCAAGGAAATTTCCGTACTCTCCTACCCAAATATTGATGTATCGTGCAGGATCCCATCCTGTCTTTCCGCCAAGTTCATTAAAATGAATCGCCCGGCGCGACGATTGCGGATCGACAAGTAAGGCGATGTTTTGTCGATTTGTAAAAGTGTACGTGATACCATCGGTAGGTTTTCCATCTGGATCAATTGAAGCAAGTCTGAATCGTATACCTGTATCTGAGATCAATGGTTCAAATTCCTTTTCCAACTTTGAGATGTTAGCGCCATTCCCTGCAAAATCATTGTTGAGCACATCTATCTGGTGAATCACTTGCGCATTTGAAATAAATGTTGCGGATTGTCTTACGACGATATGAACGACAACCTGATAACAAACTTCAGATCGGCTTTTTATCATTGGATTTAATTCCTGCTGACGGACCCGGTTAAGAAATTCATTATATCTGTCACCATCTGCTCCTGATTGATCAATGGCAGGCATATTGCACCAAATCTGCGAAAAAGATAAATATGAAACGAATAGCAGGCTACTGACTACAAGAAGACGTATACGCATGATGAATTCAAAAATAAGGGAATTTGCCGGACTATGTCAGAATCCGAATGTATCGTAATTACCTCTGTTGTACGGGAACTTGAGGAAATCGAATGAACCAGGTTTGACGCCAAGATGGAAAGAGTATGTGCCTCGTGTGGGCTGGAAGCTGAATGACAATTGCCAGCAATGCAGATCGCGTGCAAGACCGATATCCGGGTAAGTCAGTTGTTTTGATTTGAAATCATAGCCAATATTCCCAAAGTTGACTGACCAGTTGGGGGTGAGCTGCATGCTGCCTACCATGTTCACACTATTCGTAGTGATGGTGGTCGTATCACGACCCGGCATCCAGGCTCTCGAAATACCCAATTCATGATTGATGGAAAAACGACTCAGCAGATCAAAAAACTTATCTCCTTTCTTGGGCAATTTCTTATTGCCAGGATTTGATCCGGTTTGCGTCTGCGTTTGGGTTTCCTTTTTAGGATTAAATAAATCCAGGACTTGTTGAAAGGTGATGTGCGATGAAAATCGAAGACGCAGAAATTCGAAGCGAAGTAATTTTCCACTTGTTTTTATATATAATTCTTTGTTTAATCTTAAATTGTTAATCCGATCATAAAATGAATAGGTGGCTCCAACATTCAACGATGTAATGCCTTTGAAAAAACGAGTATTACCACTAATATTTAAAGGACTGAATTGAAATGAGTCAGCGGCTATATTGTAGCTACCTGACATGCTGATGTTATCAAATAGCTTTAGTTTTTTCTCCGTGCTATCTCGCTTACTAAAATATTTTGCTTCAAAAAGATTCGTAATTGAATAGTTGAGATTAGCCAGATCGATATTTATCGGTGAAGCGCTGTAAAGTAAATTGTCAAACTTGCTTAATCGTTTAGTGGAATCAGGATACAAAATGCTGAATTGCTTATCCTGGTAGTAGCTATCCGGAGATTTTGGTGTATACGAAAATCCGATATTGGGTTTAATCACATGTCGAATCCCTCGCAACCAACCTTTTTTGAATTGAAGTGTACCGAACAGTTGTGTGTTCATGTTGATACTCGCTGACATCGTTCGGAATGCTTTGAAACCTGAAGTTAAGGTATCGTCATTTTTCCCATAACTGATCGTGTCCGGCCGTAGGTAATTAAATGTGCCATCCGGATAAAAGATGGAATCCTGTTTTACAAATCTGACATCATTCGGATCAAATCGAAAGGTTCTGTCTCTTGTTTTGAAAAACCAGGTTTCTCCATAATCAATGGAGGGCGTGAAGTTGAAATATTTCAACACATTGAAATTGACATTTGCACTAGCGCGATGTTGTGCGCCCCACTGTGCATTGGCCCATGTTTTACGATCAAACAATGATGTATCCGTCCCGATGATCTGAGAACGTCCCGAGCCACTATATTGAAATGCTATTTTTTCATACCATTGATCAGGACCTGCTTTCTTTTTGTTTTTGAACGGATAAATACGATTGAGTCGAAAATTCAAATCCGGGGCATTGATGGTTACAATATGCGATCTCGTGTTCTGGCTATGATTGAAGGATGCTGTCAGCGAATAGGGTTTGTTTGGAAAAATCCGGCTGTAATTAAAATTGGAAGAGTATGTATTTGTCAGTGCGCTCTGTGCATCATTGTGATTGAGCGATTGATAATCATTGGTCTGAATATTAATGCTTCCTCCGATGGTCTGATACGGATTTGATTTTGGATCCTGGTTGTGCGTAAGGCGTATGGAAAAAGATTTACTCTTTGTATTGAGATAGGAATCGCTGGCTTCTGTAAGACGATTAGAATAACCAAGATCAATATTCCCTCGAAACTTATATTTTTTTACATAATTAGAATTGAAATTAACACCCCATGATCCATTGAAATAAATATCACCTGTCAGCTGTACATCAGCCCAGTCTTTAATTGGAAAATAATATCCCAGTCCTCTCAATCCAAAGCCCCAAGTCGGTGAGCGTTCATAATCTTTGGGGAAGATGAGGCCTGCATGTCTTGTATTTGAAATGGGATAAAATCCAAATGGCAACCAAAGTGGTGTAGGGACTCCAAATATTTCAAGATGAGATGGACCGATGACAGCCAGTTTATCCGGAATGGTTTTAATTTTACTTGCCCGTATTCCATAATGAGGATGTTCCGCGGTACACGTGGTGATCAATGCGCCTTCGTTGTAAAGTATATCATCCTGATGTAAGGAATCAGCACCACCGGCAACAAATTTTGTGACTTCACCATGAATGTATAAATCGTTTTCCCTGGTGAGTACATTGGAAATAAATCCTTTCCGGGTTTTAAAATTATACCTCATTTTTTCAGCGGTAAAATTTTCAGAGCCCATGTTGAATTCGGGTTTTCCTGTCAACTGGCCTAAGCTATCAAGTCTTCCTTCGGCTGTAGCGATGCTGCTATCGAGATTGACCACGATGTAATCAGCTTTGATGGACAATTCCTTGTATCTGACATATGCTTTTCCAAAGAGATAGACTTTATGCGCATCATTGTCGAGGTAATTCGAATCCAATGATCCATACTCGACCTTGGCATCGAGGCTGTCAGGTGACATCACGATACTTGCCCGCTTAGCATAGTGATTCGTATCAGCGTTGAAGGAATCCAACTTCGTAGAATCTTCCGGAAAAACCAGGGTTAACGGGTTTTGAGCATTAGCCGATCTGACCCCCACAAGGGATAAGCAGAAAAAAGTAAATATGAATATAATAGACCTCAATCTGGGTGAGTGGGTGAGCAATTTTAGAAAATAAGGCTTGATGAACGGTCGTTGAGTTTAACAATAGGCCCAAAAACCGGTTTCGTGGTTGTCTCGTTTCTTGAAATAATATACAATCGGCATATGAACATATACTTACATATTATTACTTTTGCTAATGCAACCCATATGTTCAAAGGTATGAAAGTTTGTTACCGTTCTAAAACGTCCCTTATCCGTCTCTCGTCAGTGCTTAGCCTGGTTTTAACCTTATTTTTAGGTTTCAGGGGAGAATTGGCCGCCCAGCATCCCTATAAAATAAAGAAAATTGTGCTTGATGCCGGGCATGGAGGTAAGGATCCCGGTTGCCATGGCAATAGTACCAAAGAGAAAGAAATCGCCCTTTCCATCATCCTTAATCTGGGTAAAAAAATAGAAGCTAAATACCCTGATGTGGAAGTAATCTATACCCGGAAGACGGATGTTTTTATCCCTCTTAACGAAAGGGCTGCCATCGCCAACAGGAATAAAGCTGATCTTTTTATCTCTGTTCATTGTAATTATCTGGGGCCCCGCAATCATGCTACCGGCTCAGAAACGTATGTCCTGGGACTTCATCGGGCAGAAGACAACCTCGCCGTAGCCAAGCGTGAAAATGCTTCAATCCTACTGGAAGATAACTATGAAAAGACCTATGACGGGTTTGATCCTTACTCTACAGAAGGCCATATTATCCTGTCAATGTTTCAGAATGCGCATCTTCAGCAGAGTATTCAACTGGCCACGTATGTTGAAAGTGCTTTCAAAAGAATGGGCCGTTTACCCAGCAGGGGTGTCAAACAGGCTGGTTTCCTGGTGATCAGGGAGACTACGATGCCCAGCATTCTGATCGAATCGGGATTCCTGAGTACGGACACCGATGAAAACTTCCTGATGAAGGAGTCTGCTCAGAATGAGGTCGCAGAATCCATTCTCAAAGCATTTGGCAACTATAAAAATGATGTTGAGGATCAGCATCAGGAGCTGGAGGTAGCCACAAAAGAAATTGAGAAAATCAAGCCCCGGTTGCAGGACACTACAGCCGTAGTCGTTCATATTGAAGGTGCTACACAAAAGACGAAAATTGAACCCCGGCCTAACCAAGTAGTCTATCGCATACAGATAGCTGCTGCTTCGAAGCCATCGCTGGATAAAAAATATACTTCGCTTGAGGACCTTGAGGTGATTAAAGAAAATGACTACTATAAGTTCCTGGTCGGCAGTTTCAGCAGTTACGAAGCTGCCCAACCCCGTCTTTCTGAACTTAAAGCCAAAGGCTTTCTGGGCGCTTTTATCGTGTCTTATATGGATGGACAGCGGATCCGGGCTGAAATCCTGCAGAATAAAACTTAACTCTTTTGCTCCGTCAATTAACTTTGCCGGCTAATGCTTGTTCACTTTTCTGGTTCATACTCAATTTAAGGCCGGAAAGCCTGGTGTGACCATGCGGAAACCTGAAGATTTATGAAGATATCAAATGAATTTAAGATAGGTGCGATGGCGATTATAGTCATAGCGCTCACCTTTTGGGGTTATAAATTCCTACGTGGCAGGAATGTGCTTAAGCATGCCAATGACTATTACGTAAGGTATACGGATATTGAGCAGTTGGCCATAAGCTCCCCGGTGTTAATCCATGGGTTCAGTGTGGGGACGGTATCCGCTATTAATCTGGATAAAGACATGAAGACCGTAATCGCGACATTGAATCTGGATCGTAATGTTAAGATTCCGGTAGATGCGGTGGCGATGATCATGAGTACTAGTATCATGGGCGGCAAAGCGATTGATCTGAAGATAAGTGGGCCATGTACCGGGGATGGTTGTGCTAAGCCGGGAAGTTTTCTTGAAGGCAGAGTTAAAGGAATATTTGATTCACTGCTGGACAAAGGTGAAAATGGCACGTTGGCGAAAGTGAAAGAAAACATTGGTGACATATTAAACACCATTGGTGATTCGCTTACATCTCCTAATTCGAATAGTGCAATTGCGAAAACATATACGCAGCTTTCAGCCCTCATTACGAATCTGTCCTCGATCACCGGCACATTGGATAAGTCGATGGGTAGTTATGACAGGCATCTGAATAATACACTGGCGAATGTTGAAGCCATCACAGGCGCTATTGCTAAAAATCAGGATAAGATAGCTTCATCAATTTCTCATCTTGAAAGTATCACAAAACAATTTGATGAATCAAAGGCAGGAGCAAATGCGGGAGCATTGATCACGGATGCACAGAATACGGTTAAGAACCTCAATGCTACTATAGCAGAAGCTAATAAATCCTTTACCCAATTGTCAACTGTGATGAAAGACATGCAGAATGGAAAAGGTAGTCTCGGAAAATTATTGAAAGATGAGGGCTTGTATACACATACATTGGCGACTACAAAGAATCTTGAATTACTCTTACAGGATTTCAGATTGAATCCTAAGCGATATGTCAATGTTTCTGTATTCGGGAAGAAACAGAAGGCGTATGAAGTACCGGAGAATGATCCGGCGATGCTGATTGATACAGCGCATTGAAATAATTGCCCTCCTCTCCCCCTGGCTGAAGCCAGGGGTAATTGAAAAGCCTATCTTTTTTACATTTTCTTGTGCCCTGCTGGCTGAAGGCAGGGGCAAATGAGGCTCTTCTTTTTCTCTTCTTCTCTTTTAAGGATAAGTTTTTAATTGCCACCGGATTTATCCGGTGGATAATGACAGGGAAATAATTTTTGTTTCATTTCATGAATCAAATTCATCAAGGAATCTATCATACTCATCATGAAATCCGGGGAGAGTATGATGATGTTCCTGACTTAATATATAATTTTGAATTGAAAACAAAAGATTAGGAGATACAGATTCAACAAAATAATCATTCTGCCATTCAAATTTCTTCTTTGGAAAATCTTCAACAAGCAGGCCAGATTTATTAATCCAAAATGAACTTTCACCTTTTAATAATTGAGCTATTTTAGAGATCGTCTGATCTTTTGTCAAGGAAACTAAGCAATGACAATGATCATTGTATCCTCCAATATTAAGTGTGTGAATCTCTTTTACCATAGCATTTTCTTCTATATGAGTCCACATGACTTTTCGCAAAGTGTCTGTACACAGAAAAGGAATTCTATTTTTTGTAGTCCACACAAAGTGCAGGTAGACTCTTATGTATGGCATAAGATTGTTTTTTGGCTGGTGACCGATGCTAATCCTATATTTCCTGATTTGAAATAAGGATGATTAAAATTATTCCTATTGAATTAAAAATGCAAATTTTATTTAATAAATTTTCCTCCCTGATTGAAATCCGGGGCAATTGAAGGCTATTCCTGTTTTCCCCTGATTAAAATCAGGGGCAATTGAAGGCTATTCCTGATTTTCCCTGATTGAAATCAGGGGCAATTGAAGGCTATTCCTGATTTTCCCTGATTGAAATCAGGGGCAATTGAAGGCTATTCCTGTTTTCCCCTGATTGAAATCAGGGGCAATTGAAATTCACCCCTTCCGAAGCATACTCATCACTTCTTCTTTCCTTCTCCTTGATACCGGGACACTTTGATCGTTGCTAAGCCAGAGGAAGCCATCGCGATCTGCTTTTGTGACATATTTCATATTGACAAGATGAGATTTGTGGACGCGGACAAATCCGTAATCGCTCAAAATGGACTCATAATCTTTTAGTGTATGGGATACCAGGAGAGATTTTCCACCTTCAAGGAAAAACTTTGTGTAGTTGCTCTCTCCTTCGCAGCGGATGATTTCGGAGGGCAAATAGAAGAAGACTCCTTCCGACGTGGATATGGCAAGACGGTATTCTTCCGTGTCCGGTTTTTGAATATTTTCAATCAGGTTGGATACAAGTTCTTTTCTGGATTCCTGAGTATGATTACGTCGGATGATATGGCGATTGAGTGCATTTTGTAATTCCAAAATATCAAGAGGTTTCAATAAATAATCTAATGCACTGAAACGAATGGCTTTGATGGCATACTTGTCATATGCAGTGGTAAATATGACATCAAAATCCCATGAGACTGCTTTGTTCAAAAAATCAAAACCATTCATACCCGGCATCTCTATGTCAAGCATCACGAGTGTAGGTTTGTATTCATCTAAAAGAAGAAGTGCCTTCGCCGGATTCTGTACGATACGGATTTCGTGTTCTAACGGCATATATTTTTTGATGAGCACGGATAATATATTGCAGGCTGCCACTTCATCATCAATTATCAATATGCGGATCATAATTTAATATTATTTACTAATTCCGCTTCTTTTATTTAGCATCGGAATGATGAGTATGACTTTTGTTCCTGAAGCTTCACCATTTTTGCCATAAAGGTCGGTGATGTTCATGGCCGTGGCAGGAAAAACATTTTTCAGAAGTAACATGCGGTTTTCAGAGAGTTGTTTTCCCTTTGACCGATGTTTATTACCTCCCAGACGGGCCTCACGCATCGCAGTGGCCTTAATTCTTCCTATACCATCATCTTCTACCATAACTTCAAGATAACCATTTGGCTTCTCTTTGATGGTAACGTTCAGATATTTGTCGCCATCCTTATGTCGTAATCCATGCCAAATGGCATTTTCGAGATGAGGCTGGATCAACATGGGCGGAATTAATATTTCTTCTGCGTCAAGATCACCATCCAAATGAAGCGTATATGTCATTTCATCTTTGAATCGAAGTTTTTCAAGAGAAATATATAAGCCAAATACTTCAAGTTCTTCCTGAAGAGTTACCTCAGGAACATCAGAATGTTCTAAAACCATTCGAAGCAGTTTTGAAAATGTAGAGAGATATGTATATGCTTCCTCTACTCTGCCGGTGACTATACATTCCTGGATCGCATTGAGACTATTGAATACAAAATGTGGATTCATCTGCGCTCGCAATGCCTTTGATTCGAGATCAGATATTTGTCGCGCTATTGATAATTCTTTTCTGAATTTTTGAATCCGTGATGAGAAATAAATAAAAATGGATATAAATATTCCTGCAGCAATCAACATTAAAAACCACCATTGTTTCCACCAGGGCGAATAGATTTTAAACCGAATCGGTGATGAATTACTATACCAACTATGACCATCAAATGCTTTCACCTCAAGAGAATAATTACCGGGATTGAGATTAAAGTCTTTCGTTGAATTTAATGTCGGAACTGACCATTGTTCATCACCACCTGAAGAAAGCCTGTACATGTATAGCACCTGGTCGGCTATCATCATATCACTGGTCGCAAAAGAAAATTGAATATTATTTTGCTTATAATTAAAATCCATTTTCTGACCGGAAGGCCATTGGATCTCTCTTCCTTCCGTATTCCGATAAAACACAAACACGTTCAATGAATCCTCATCAAATCGAATGGTAGCCGGATCTACAATGATCAATCCTTTTGAAACGCCAAAAGCTAATTTATCGCAAGATAATTTTGCTGAAGACATGATCACAAAATTAGTATTTGACAGGCCTTGTCTTCCACCCAGCTTGAACACTTCTCCTGTCATGGGATTATATTTAAGCAAGGCATAACTATTGGTCATCCAGATATTTCCATCATCAGCAGTTTCAATAGTTTCAATCCGGTCACTGATCAGGCCTTGTCCTTTAGTCAAATTGAACAATGAATCATCAGGATGTATAATCGAAAATCCATAGCGGGAACCAACATATATATTACCCTTATGATCTGCCGTCAGTCTATAAACTCGGTTTGAGGGCATGCCTTTGCGCAAAGTAAACGTGTCTAATTTATTTTCTCTAAAAGAATATCGCCATACTGCTCCATTCGGTGAGGTAGTGACCCAGAGTGAGTTGTCCGCTAATAAAATATCCACAATTCTTTTAGCGCGCAGGGGAGCTAATCCGTTGAGATCTGCAAACGTATCCAGTTTTAACCCATCATGACTGATTCTGAAGATTCCTCTTTCAGTACCCACATACATAAAACCATCATGACCTTCTCTAACAATCCTAGTTGTATTAAAAACACGACCAAAACCCGGGAAATCTGCATCTGATAATAATTTTTTGAACTTACCTTCCGGACTAAATATAGCAATGCCTTCCTGCCGCAATGCTACCCACATATTGTCATTTGCATCCCGTTCGACATACATAGGATAATGCGCGATGGAATCATGCCTGATCGTGACAGGAATGATAATCTGTTTTGCACGTTTCAATTCAGGATCATAGAGAAGAATATGTTCTTTTGTACATAACCACAATTTTTTGTTTTTATCCTCTGCAATACTTAACACCCGCTCATCGATGAGATTGCCATCTTCGGTTTGCTGGTAGTTAATGTATTCTACCGCATTATTCATTACATTCGAATAGATCACCCCATCAAGAGATGTAATGATCAGGATACCCGAAGAATCTGTAGTAATATATCGCAAACTGTTATTAATGATCGTAGAAGGATTAACCGGATCATGCACATAAAGAGTATATGTTGACAACGTGCTGTCAATACGCAACAGACCCTCACCTTCAGTAGTCATATACACATTGTGATCAGGCGACCTCACCATGAAATTGATTTGTTCATGTACATTTTCCTTATGAAAAAATGAGGGGGCAGGAATGGAATTTATTTGATCAGGCTGATGAATATCTGCATAAAGCAATCCGAAGGAACCACTCCTTCCGATCAGTATACTTCGCTCATTAAACTTAGCAACGCAATTGACTCCCCTGACATTGAAAAAGGCATCCTGCTTTTTTGTTTTGGTATTCACGAGCAAAACTCCCGCTGATGGAAGGAGCATTAAGATTCTATCATGATCAAAACGTCGGACTTCTCTTACTCTCCGGTTTGCGATCAGACTATCCATCCAGTATTCCGGGATCCATTTTTCTTCATTTTTCTTCTGCGAATACAAACCATGGGATGTCTGCGCATACATATCACCATCACCGGATTCAAAGCACAAGGATACATATGCTGCTGTATCCTTTTCAACGATCACCTGTCGTTGGAATTTCTGTTCATCATTGATCCGGGCCAGCCCATAATCTGTACATACCCAGATATAATCACGACTGTCACAATACACAAATCCAGTCTGGTCAGAAGGTAAGTCGTGATAAGCCTGATGAAAGAAATAGGTGGTTTCCTTTCCATTGAACCGGACTAAACCATCTGATGTGGCAATCCAGAAAAAACCATATTTATCGATTGCACAATTCCAGGCGGTAAAACTGTTCATCCCCTGGCCATTCCCGATGTACCGGAAAGCAAGCTGCTGGGCATAGAGTTCAGCACCTGTTGTAAACAATAGGCAGCCGCAAAGAAGAGATAACCATTTATTACCCATAAAAGAATGACATACAAAACTACAGAAGTTAAATCCGTAAGGTGACACCGTTATATCATCCGTCATCACCGATCACTCAATGTCAGTCTAAGGAACATTAAGCAACAACCGTTTTCTCAATCAATATATCCTTTTGATACCAAACGATCACCGCTCAGTAGTTCATGCCCTTCGCCACTTGAGGTTAGCCCTAAGTTTGAATTGAAATATTGCCCTCATGACCCTTTATGCAGATACGATTCAAGTTCAAATCAATCTTATTGAAGAAGCTATGAAAAAAGCAGGTGTATGGTCAACAGAAATTCCGGACTGGATCACCCGGTACCGCGAAGAACCCATTCCGGATATCTGGCAATGGCTACAGTACATCTACCTGCCTATGAGACAGAAAGGAACTACGCATAAGCCTCATTATATAGCGCCGCTACTAAGGCCGTATATGAATTCTGATGCGCCTTTCAAACAGATCCTACAGCTTGTCATAGAACTTGACTCTATATCATCCACCATACAAAAAATCTAATTGGATATGCTAACAAAACTAATTCTCTTACTGATGTTCGTTTATTCTTGCGATTCAGTTTCTGCACAGTCCCAGGATCTTTCTCTGATCACGACAGGTGGTGGCATGCAACAAACCGGAACTTACTATATCTCATATTCTATCGGCGAACCCTTTGTTGAATATAAAAACAATTCGGGTCGATGGATCACTGAAGGATTTCAGCAACCAGAAAAAATAAATCTTTCCACAGGTACAAAAGATATCCTGCCATCACCCGTGTTAACTATTTATCCTAACCCCAGTGTCGATTTGCTTTATGTCGAACTGAAAAACGGATTTAATGGTGGACGTATGTCCATTGCAAATACATTAGGCCAGATTGTAATGGAAAAAGACATAACAGCAACCAATATCCAATCACTCCATATTGATCACCTGGATTACGGCATCTATTTTCTCAGGGTGCAGCAAGGGACATCATCATCGATCATGACTTCATTCATCAAAATATAAATTCTAAAAAATGAAACATTGCACCACACTCTTAAGCCTTCTATTTCTTTTTGCTCACTTGATCTCCGCACAGGTGCCTCAGAGCATGCAATATCAGGCCGTCATCCGTGATGGAAATGGAAATCCTTTATTATCCATACCCGTTCAGTTCAGATTTTCTGTAGAGGATATTGGCGGTATTCAATTGTATTATCAGGAAACACAATCTGCAATGACAAATGCATTGGGAGGTATCAATCTTGTGATTGGTTCAGGTAATGTAGTCTCCGGAAATTTTGAAAACATCGATTGGAAGACGGGAGGTGTTCGGATTCGTGTGGAAATGGATCCAACAGGTGGTAGCAATTTTGCTCCTTTCGGCACGAATTCAATGCAAAGTGTTCCGTATGCTTTGTATGCTCAAAAAGCACATTCACTTGATGATGACGCAGTTATTGATCCGGGCTCAATAGGCAGCGGTGGGGCAACAATTGGCCAGGTATTAATCTGGAACGGCAATGAATGGACGCCTGGTGATGACACTGATCAGCAAACGCTTAGTGTCAATGGAAATCAACTATCGATTTCAAATGGTAATGCTGTAGTTCTGCCTTCAGGTTCAGGTGGTGGTGATGACTGGGGTGATCAGACGATTGAAAGCAACAATACACTGGATGGTGACGGGACGCTGAATTCGCCTTTAAAGATAGCACAGCAAGGTGCCATCAATGGTGAAGTACTGAAATGGAACGGATCGCTCTGGACGCCAGATCAGGATAATGGTGTGACTTATACAGCCGGAAATGGGATCAACATTAATGCTGGTGTCATTTCAAATTCAGGTGATGAAGATGCAGATCCTACAAATGAAATTCAAACTCTTTCAATTAATGGAAATCAACTTTCAATCACAAATGGCGGTACAGTCAATCTTCCGGGAGGTAATTACACACAAGGTACAGGCATCACTATTGCTGCAAATGTTATCTCTGCACTGAACACGCAAAATCTTTGGAATGCAAATAAGATCCAAAACTTTAATGTTTCTACAGCAACTCCAGATGGTGGTGAAGTATTGAAATGGAACCCGGATCTTCTGATGTGGACACCGTCAACGGATATCGGTCATAACTATAATGCCGGCACAGGAATCAGTATCGCAGGGAATACAATTTCTGCACTCAATACAAATGAATTGTGGAATGCAAATCAACTGAGAAGTTTCAATATAGTTGATATTGCACCTCTCGATGGTCAGATACTAAAATATACGTCGACAGCGGGAGGATGGATCCCACAAAGTCTCTCACCTACATACTGGCAACCCAACGGAAATGAAATTTACTTCCAACAAAATGTAGGGATCGGTATCACCAATCCTGAATCCCGGCTTCACATCTCCGGTGGTGCACTGCAGATTGAAGATCAAACGATCAGTAAGTTTGGTTCTATTTCTATTCAGTTTTCATCTCATATCATACCCGCTGTTGATGATAACCGCTCGCTGGGTTTAAGCACAAGACGATTTACCTCAGTATGGGCAGTAGATGGTACCATCAATACATCTGATGTCCGTGAGAAGAAAAATATTCTTCCTCTCACATACGGTCTTGATGAAATCATGAAACTCAGGCCTGTCTCTTTTGAGTGGATTTCGCGCAATGATGGCAAAGTAAAACTTGGACTCATCGCACAGGAGCTTGAAAAAATCATCCCTGAACTCATCGCCAGACCTTCAGCTGAAGATCCCGCTGGAACTGACCGTCTCGGCGTCTATTACAGCGACCTTATACCTGTCCTGATCAAAGCCATTCAGGAACAGGAAGAAAAAATCCAAACACTCCAGGAAGAAATTGCGCAATTGAAAAAATAATTCTGCGCAACATCCCCCAACATCATGCTACATCCAAAAATAAAATTCAGTGTTTTGCTTTTTATATTGTGCTGTCTCAAATTGACAGCACAAGAGAAAAAGCCATGGGTTGAATTTAGTTCATCGGTGCGTATGTCATTGACGGCTTATCAGATGACGGGACAGGACAATAGGCAGGAACCGTTTTCATTTTTTCTGCATGGAACACCTACAGTGACCATCAAGGGATTTGATATTCCTTTTCATTTCATTTTTTCAAATCATCAGAAAAATTTTCAGCAACCGTTCAACAGGTTCGGTGTAGCACCGGAATATAAATGGATTAAGGCTTACCTGGGCTATAACACGATGGCGTTGTCAAAATACACTTTCTCCAACAGACAATTCCTTGGAGCAGGTGTGGAATTGAACCCGGGCAAATTGCGTACTGCATTTTTGTACGGACGTTTGCAGGCTGCTGTGCGTGAAGATTCCGTTGAAATACAGAATCAAACTTCCTTTTTATCCACACAGAAAATTCCAAGATTTGAACGAAGAGCCTATGGAGGAAAGATAGGGTATGGTACAAGTCAATCTTATTTCGATGTGGTCGGCATGAAAGCATATGATGTGGCGGATACAAGAAATTATTCAGATACAACATCGCCACGGCCACAGGAGAATGTGGCGTTGGGTATACATTCACAATTTAAAATCCTGAAGAATTTTCAGATTAAGATGGATCTTGCTTCGAGTGTATTTACGCGGGATACTACTTCTGATGCATACGTGCTGAATAAATCTGTAGCCTGGATCGGTAATATCCTTCAGCCCAAAACATCTACACAGGTTTTGTTTGCAGGAGAAGCAGGAATAGGCTATAACACTACCCTCTGGGGCGTACAAATCAATTACAAAAGAGTGGATCCGGATTTTAAATCAATGGGTATCTATTATCTGCAAACGGATGTGGCACAATGGACCATAGCACCGCACGTGACTTTACTGGGCAAGAAATTAAGATTGCGTGGCAGTCTGGGTATTCAAAATAATAATTTATACAATACAAGACTGGCCACGAATAAACGCATCATCACATCTGCTAATGCGCAATGGAATCAAAGCCGGTTTTTTCAGATCGGTGCTTATTACACCAATTTTGGCCTTACCCAAACACCAGGACTCAGAGCGATCACGGATTCCACGAGAGTAAGTCAGATCAACGGATCATATGGCATCAGTCCATCCTTTTTCTGGGGAAATGATATATGGCAACACCAGGTTTATTCGACCATAAGTCTAAATAAACTTTCTTTTAATAAATCAGCTTTGATCCCTCTCGAAGACATTCGTACGATTCAATTCAATGGCGGGTATACCATTTCCAGACAGGCAGAAAAAAGTTTTGCATTTGGAGCTCTCTTTACCTGGCTGCAATCGGATCTAGGCACTTCAAACTCTAACAGTACCGGTTTAGGTGGTAATACATCTTTTAATGGCGCTAAAGGCAAATGGAATTTATCCGCACAGGCGCAATACTTTATTAATACACAAGATGAAAATCCCAACGGACATTCTATTGTGTTCAGTACAGATATTCAATACCAGGTACAGAAATCATTGCAGTTTTTTCTATTAGGCCAATTTATTCAAAACACACCGGCGATCAGTGAAAATGCATTCACGGAGAAACAGGCCACGATGGGTCTTCAACTTAATTTTTGAACAATTAAAAAATACAACGTATGAATCTGCGATATTTCATTGTCCTGTGTGTATGTTTTCTGCTGAATAATTCACTTCTGAAGGCGCAGAATAATGTTGTGATTTCAATCCTGATCCCACCACCTTATAGCCCATATCTGCAGGATTATCTTCAGTATGAGAATCGTATGGTCCTCCAGCTACAAAATACAACAACCCAAACCTTGTCCCTTAAATTACTGGGATCTATCGAAGGAGACAATGGAATTTCATTAGTAACCAATGCGGATTATTTACCTGCAACACCAATCACATTGACCCCTGGTGGAACATTTAGAATACCTGCATCCAGTCGATCAAGAGGTTTTTTTGATCCCGATCATCTCGATTTTAATGGTCCTGCGGAGCTGAAGACAAAAATACTAAAGGATGGAATTCTGCCTGAAGGAAATTATATGATTTGTCTGCGGGCTTTTGATTATCTGACGGATATTCCACTCTCTGATGAGTCTCCTTCCGGTTGTGCATTACTTCCGATCGGCTACCCCACTCCAGCTGAACTTGTCGCTCCTGAATGTGAAGGCATCTCAGAAAATGGTCTTCCGTTTTTTCAATGGACACTTCCCGGTGGTAATACTGGTGCTTCTCCAATTGGTTATGATCTGTTTATTGTAGAATGGTTGCAGGGAAGTAATCCACAGGATCTCATTCAGTTGGCTGTAGATTACAATGCAGGCAATGCCATCATCCGCCGAAATCTTTCAACACCCTCCTATCAATACAGCATGACAGATCCAAAGCTAAAGGATGGAACAACGTATCTGTGGGTGGTGCAGGCGAAAGACAAACTGAATCGTCTCCCATTCGAAAATAACGGGCTCAGCGAGACCTGCAGTTTCACATATCGCAGTAATACAAATGATGATAATGGGATTGATGTTGGAATCCTGCCTCCACATGATTATCACATTGTGCAAAACAGAACAAGAGTGGAAGGCAAATTGAAATATAAATTCCCTGATGCAACTGTAGCTCAAAGTAATGTCATGAATTTCAATTTTAATTTTGAAACAGAACCAATGACGTATGATGTTTTTGAAAACAATTCAAGTGACCTTTCCATTGTAAATAATGATGTGACTGCGCTTGCAAACCATAATTACAAAGATGCATTTCCCGTTTCCCCCATTAATAGCAATCCTTTAAAAAACATACCTGTAAAACTGGTGGAAAGCTGGGTGATCACGGATTGCGATGTAACCTATTTTCCTCAAGGCCGGTCTGAACATAAAGATTTTTTCATTCTTCCTAATGAATCCAATTTTCAAGGTGGCGCAATGGGAGGCACTTCACTCAATGTTTATATAGATGGGATCACCGACTCCGGCGACGAAAATCCAATCGCATTTGACAATCCGGGCGCAATCAATACAGATGCATATAGCCACACACTGGCAGTGGATCATACGGATGCCAATGGAAATTATTCCTTCAATTTTACGCAATCGACACCGGGTTTGTTGTTCAATCAATATGGTGGTCATGCATTAGTATACCTCCAATGTGAGCCTGTAGATGTGCCTGTAACCATAAATGAATTTGTTCATCCGCTTGATATCGTATCAAATCCAGCGGATATTTATGAAAATAACCATGCCTTTGATAATATCGGTAGCATGACAGGAAATCTTTCCCAGATCATCACACCGGGCAACACAACCCTTAGGTCTGGTACACTTGGTCCCGCACCAAATCAACAAGGCTATGATAGTATTGAAATAAATGGTGGTCACCTCTACAAAGTATTACGGCTTGAGGTAGCATCACCGTATTACTATTCACCAGATTTAATATTCTGGACGCAACCCGGCGATACATTTCATCTGCCGGATCAGGTTTCCTATGTGAAAGCTGTAGATGTTGCTTTAAAAGTCATCGGTGGCCGATGGGAGAACAATCAGAATTATCAAAGCTATGATGAGGGATTAGAAGTACCCAATATTGATGTAGTGTATAGCCGTAAAAAAGATGGTCTTCCAAGAGAAATTCCGATAGAAGAAGGTCAGGGTCTGCGCGACTATGCAGGTGCGAATGAAGGTCCGTACCAGTATGAAATTCTGGAGGAAAACGGATATGAAATTAATGCACTATATGACTCTGTTTCTGTATTGGATTCCGGCGAAGGAATGAACTACACCAGGCTTGTTGCAGGATATCCATATTATGTAAAAGGAACTACACCTGAAGGTGGAGACATCAATTACAAGGTTCCGCTGCAGACAAAGACCTATCAGCTTTTTGAACCAGAATATTGCAAGATGAATCTTGAACTGAATCTGAATAGCTTCAGCAATCACAGATCCTTTTTTATAAATGATAATGTCACAGCATTTCCACAAAGACCAAAAGTATTTGGTCGTGTGGTCACATCAACGGGTGATGATAAGGGGGCACTCAGGAATGTTGCAGTTTTTCTCAGACGTTATGAAGGCAATGTAATTAAAGAATCAAAGCTCATGTATACAGACGAATATGGTCAGTTTGAATTTGATGATCTGAATGTTGATAATGAAGGACATGAATCCTATACATGGCGAATCTTTTTTTCTTACTATGGATATGCAGACCTCGAATTGCCTGAAGACGGTAAGATGATGGCACTAAAACCAGGACAGCAGTGGGACTTGCTTGACGTAGTGATGGATCCATTGGGCACATTGACTGGTTATATTAAAGATGAAGATGGAATACTTGTGCGTGCGCTAGTCAAATTAGTGGGCGGACCTTACATCCAGACTGTTATTGTACCTTATCCTACAGGTGAACCAGAATTTTGTGGCTTAGTCAATCAATTAGGAGATGCTATCGATGAAAACACAAAGATACCTGATACTTATCAACTGGGCATAAATGACAATATGACGATGTATAGCTCTCAAGCCGCGAAATTCGTATTACCAGCAGCTGCCGGAGATCACCGAAGACTTGCGATCATTCCATTGCCTGAACAATATTTTCAGGATACATGCTATGTAGATGTCGATGAAATGCCTTCAGGACATTTTCAGGATCTGGGGTTCATCACGGTCAAAGAGAAATTGCATCGCATGGCCATTACGATCAAAGATCCGAATGGAAATTCCGCACAGGCCAAAGTACGTATCGATGAACAAGTAAGGGAAACAAACGAACTGGGGTTCACTGCCTTCAGATTTGCATCCGCCGAGACCAACTATCGTGTGCGCATAGATCCTGAGTTACCTACACTTGTACCTGTCGATACCATCATGCAAATCCCGATCAGTAAAACATATCTATACCATACATTTCATCTGAAAGAAGGCAGAAAAATAAAAGTGCTGGTCATTGTAAATCAATCCGGTCAGCAAAACCAATCCGTCAATCCAATTCCTATACCCGGAGCAACCGTACAAACGCTGCTGTCTACTTCGTCTGATGGCAATCATTACATCCAATGCATAACGAATGCAGAAGGAATCTGTACGCTTGAAGGAGTACCTACGGCAACCCCCATGGTTGATATCAGTGCATGGAAAGATGATGATGACAATCTATACATCGGCAAGACTGCATCAGCATCGACCAATAGACCTTTGAATCCACCGTTTGAAATTTCATTGAAAAGATTGTCTGGTGTAGTGATACCTGACATCTGGGGATTCCCTACGGCAATAACAGATATGGAAATAAAAACAACAAATGGTCAACAGGATACATTACTGGAAGGCATCATCACTGAGCTACCTGAAAATTCAAGATTCAAAAGCAAGGAACCTGCAGTTCAACTACCCTATCCTAAGATAAAATTTGCTTATGCAGGTCGTCGGGATGATCAGGGCAAGAAAATCCTTGAGCCAACGGTGACTGGTTTGACTTTATATCAGCATGGGGTCGAGTGTGTGTTGTTTGATAAATTTGATGTAGATGTCACACCGAAACGCTCTCCTGACTACCAGACACTCCCATATCTTTCTCTAAGAAAAGTTGGAAATGCAAATGGTAAATTAGAAGGTGTCGTGGAAACCTCCTTATCCTCTTTCAATTTTTCCTATCAGTATAATGGAAAATTTTACCTTGGCAAAACACCTACCGAGTACAATCTTGAAGTATTCCAGACTGGCATTCAATTATATCAACCATTAGGTCAAATACATGTTGGTCAGGCGGGACAGGAACCTACTCCCGGACCCGATGATTTTTATCTCCTGGATATTGATCAACATAATCGACCTCATTCCTATTCATACCAGGTATTCCAATTCCCCGCCACAAGCGATTCTTCAAAGTCATTTGTATCACAGCAAGCCTATTATATTCATACCATCCTGCACACGGATATCCCGAATGTAACGCCACGTGATCTGCAGTTGTCCGTAGGTAAGATTATCGTTACACCTGAAACTATTGAGTCCTTCAGTAACGGATTCAATACACTGGATTTTAAAATGGGCAAGCTGTGGAGATATTACAGTACAACTCCTTTTCATTATGATGCAAACATTGGCGCCATCACAGCATCTAATGGTTTTATTCAAACGGGTCAAATCGATGTGCCTGTGCGAAACCCCATCATTAAACCTTATGCATTGAGCATGAATGATATTGATAGTATCTCTCAATTGACACTGTCCGGCATAAAAGATATTCCTGTGGAGGCCGGAGTAAATATCATCCTTAGCAAAAACCTGCCCGATCCCGGATGGTTGCTCACTGTACAACGCCTCAAAGATGACGGACATGTAATGTATGATGCAAAAGTGGCTGAAATTAAAAACCTTCCTCCACCCTTTCGAAATAACGATGTGGTCTCCATCAGCTCGATACTTTTGAACAGTGAGAATAATGATGCAGGATTTAATGTCAGCGGAACTGTCAGACCATTTGATATTGTTGACTTTGAAGTGCATGGAATCACAACAGGGCAAGGTTATTTTGTCTTCACAGGCAACGCAGAATTAGGGCGGGATGGTGTAAGGGTGCCTGGTATGCGCGAGGGTTCAATGGTTATTCAATACAATGGCCCGAAATATAATCTGACCGGAAAGATCGTCTCTTCATTCACTGATTTTTTTGAAACCTCAGGACAGGTGAATTTCACCCTAGATCCAAATACAGCGAATGCAACGAAACAATTTTACTCGCAAAAAAGATTTGTCAGCACGGGTATCATTAAGGTGTATGAAGGCGAGCGAAATTTCCAACTCAAAGGAGTCCTTGACGTAGATTCCAATCATGTGCGAATCTATGTCATCGATCGGCATCTTGATATCCCGGGTATAAATTATACAAAGCTAGATCAGGAGATCAGTCTCGGCACCCAAAAGAAACGACTACTTGTACGACAGGGCGTACAGAATGTGCATCATGATGAATGGGGGTCACTCACGTTTGATGCGAATATGGATCAATTTACGGGTGTGAAGGCCAATCAGCCCCCTATGTCATTCATTGTAGACGGGCCGATAAAAACAGAAGGAGCAAACCTGAAAGTTGACAATATTGATATCAATACAGGTTTCGGAGATATCAAACTAATTTTCAATTTTGAAAGACAATCGCTATATGGATCTTTAAATTTTGATCCGCCCGGTGATATATATTTAGGTCCGGTATCTATTGATCAAATTGAAGCTCAGATCCTGGTTGAACCTGAAGGATTTCTGTTTGCAAGTGTGATCCAGGGACATCTCGCAGCAGCTTTTCCGGTGACATTAGGCATGCTCTTAGGATCACACACCAATATTCCGAACGATATGATTTCATTCGTAATGCAAAAAGCAAAAAATCAAAATCCTCCGGAAAGTATAACCGATCATAACCTGAGTGGATTTTTTCTGACTGGCAGGATAGATTTGGTAGATGCGCAGATGCCTGCAGTCAATCTCATCTTATTCAGGGTATCCGGCGGCGTATCTGTTGGATTTGATGCGAGAGTCTATATGGATTTCAATCCCAAAGAAGAAACGTTTGGTTTCGGCGCCTTTGCATGGGCAAGTGCAATTATACAGGCTGAAGTGTTAGCACCACCTTTAACACCACCTTTCCCTTGTGAATTATCAATTTGCCTTTCTGCAGAAGTCACCTTATTACTTGAAGCTGATGTTTCACATGTAGGGGGTGATTGGGTCGTCACCGGCCATGGTTGTGGATCCCTGCTGTTTAGCGCATCCACTTGTGGTTTTACCGAGCCGATCGGTGGAAAAGCGGATATCTACTTTAGATCCGGTCAGGATCCGGAAATTGATGCTGCTTTGGGACAATCATGCAACGGAGGAAATAATGAAGAAATACTCTGTGATGAATAATTGTTTGACCCCCTACCCTCTGAAAAGGGGATTTGACCCCCTACCACATGAAAAGGATTTGACCCCCTACCCCCTGAAAAGGGGGGATTTTAATAAATTATAAATAAAGAATCATGAAAATGTACTTAAACCAAAATCTTATCCTCGGAATATTTTTCATGATGACATATTCATCTGCATCATGCCAGGTTTATGCAGCGAAGGGCGGAGCATTTGTAGTTTTCCAGGAAAAGGCGGAAAAAGAAATATCCTGCAATTTTTCTGAAAAGGATAAAAACATCACTCAATTTGGATGGCCCCACAATCTCAATGATTTTATCAAGTCTTACAGAGCTTCTGAATTAATTTTTATTCCTCCCTTTCCGATGACAGATCAGGATTTGACCAACTACTGGACGAAATTGAACAAAATGAAAGAGCTTGCCTTCGTTGTCCAATATCATCCCGTCATGTTGATGGCTCTTGGTCAGGCAGCGTATGTTGCAAATGATCATTCACAGAAAGATTATACAATAGAAATCATTCATGCCGATAAAAGTGAAACGAATACCGCATTAAAATTTACCGATCACATTGCATCAACACATATGAATACAAAATTTGAAAGTGGTATAGATAAAGGCACAAATATCCAGATGAAACTTACATTACCAAAAGACAGCTGGATCCGTAATGCCCGCGTTTATAAAAAAGCAGTAGGCGGAAGAGATTCATTTGAAATTTTTCCTTTTATCATGACCACCCAAATGCATGACCGGGCAGAAATGATCATCCGCGATACCACAAAGCAAGTTGGCGAATTTATCTATTCCATACATCCAACAGATTTATTAGGAAATACCCATCCAGATCTGCAGAATATGTACGTACAGAATTATAACTCCATATCAGAACCCCGAGTGTCCAATTTCAAAAGTCATGTCGTGGAGAACAGTAAGACCATAAAACTATCCTGGCAAAGTATAACAACTGAACGTGTCCGTGGTTTTGAAATATATCGCGGCCCTCAAATGGATGGACCATTTATGAAAATTGCAACGCTTGAACCTGAGGATTCTGTATACATAGATCATGTCAATGGGGTCATGCAGGGATTTTTCTATTACGTACAGATCATTGATCAGACAGGACAAGGCATAAAGGGGATCACCTCATTTGTTATACCTACATTGAAAGAGAAACCTGTATCACCACCTGATCTTATCGCAGAGTCCGTCAAAAACGGGATCCGTGTCAGTTGGCCGACAACTGATGATCTCTATCTGATTCGTGGATATTACGTTTATCGTCGCGATAGAGATACTTCTTCCTGGACACAGGTTTCTAATTTTCTGGCAAAAACAGGAATGACTATGACTTTCACAGATACGAGTAATCTATTGATACCTAATCTCCAATATACATATGGTGTTAAAGCAGAAAGTACATCTTATATATTGTCTGATTTCTCACCCTTAGCAAGTAGCAGACCTGATAAAAGTAGAATTGTACTTCCTCCTGATGATCCTGAATGGCGGAGACTTGATGATGGGCATATTATGCTATTTTGGAATGACCAGCGGATCAAAGATCCCTATATTGTGATGTATCACATTTTTACTATAGATGCTAATGGAAAATTTTCAATCGAGGTAAAAAATTCTCCAATTGATGCAAAAGAACAGTTTTGGATGAATCCTGATCCTTCAGAAAATCAATCAGGCTATTGTATTCAGTCTGAAGATGCATGGGGCAATAAAAGTGCTTGTTCTGACCCGGTGAAACCTTTACAAAAAAATTCTTCAGTGAACCCCGGAATTATCCTTGTTCATCCTACTTCTACTGGTTATCATTTAAGCTGGGGAACTCCGGCCGCCGGAGTGAAATCAATTTTGCTCTATGAAATAAAAGAAAACGGTGATGTTTCACTTCTTAAAACATTTATACCACAGATAATCTCATTTGATATTCTTGTATTAAAAAATGATCAGGTAAGGACTTTTTATCTTACATACAAAATGGATGATGGAAAAGAATCGGAACGGGGAGATTTGGTGGTGCTCAGCAAATGAGTTTGCCACCGACTTCTACGTTTCCATGTATAGGTTGAGCAGATGGGGAACGAAGGGGTTGTGCAAAGCAAGAAAAATAAAAATTTCATACTTAAAAACGGAGCACCTTTTATTTAAATGAACTTTGCGTCTAAGTAGTTAAGTTATTTTTCTTTCAAAATGCAAATGAATATTCCGCTCCAAGGACAAATGATCTTGTCAAACCATCCGGTCGCACATCACGAACGATGAGCGGAAATCCAAGATTCACACCAAGCTTTCCTGAATCACCCATTTCAATGACAGCATACATTGTGGCATTGAGTGTTAAGCCTGATGATCCTTGAATAGATTCGTATAACTCCTGAGAATTCAAAAACTGATCTTCGCCAAGATGATAGATCGGAAGAAGCCCGGGAATTAACTTCAATCGATCACTTACCAAAAACTCGCGAGAAATGTGAAGAAGAATATCAGCCTTTCTTTGAAAATTATAAGTTGAAACAAAATCATTGAACGGAGAGTCAGGATGGGACAAAGAATCAGGATAAAACCAATTTTCGTTTTGAGTAAGTGGCTGCTGATATGCTAAACTACAATGCCAGCCCTTCGAATGATATGCAATCCCCGCTATCAAATCTAATGTTCCAAGGCTTGATTGATAATCCATAGGGAAAACAATTTCATCCGTATAAAAACGACCTCCATCATTTAAGGGAATTTTCAGGCCTCCGGTAATTGAAAATTTTGTAGAGGGCAAATAATTTATACCCACATATACATCTCCCAGACCGAATGTGGATACCCCATTTCCACTATGCATCGCTGCAGTTATTCTGCCATCCATACTGAATCCGGAACCGAGTTTTCTGGAATATCCAATTTGAGGAGTGAGTACAAAAATGGAATGGTCAGCAACTCCCGCAGAAAGGCCAAAAATCAATTCATTCCCTTTGACCGTTACAATTTCAGTGGAAGGCTTGAATGCAGGGATTGAACATGCTCCTGCATCACTACATCCTTGCCCAACAATAATATTTGTTGAAGAAATAATTACTAATACAGCTGGAAGAATATGGCTTCGTTTCATAATAGATAAAACAATATGTGAATAAATATATTGTACGATAATGAATCTCATGTCCTTTTTCTAACCAGGAGAGTCCACGCACAGCTAATGATCAGTATGAAATTTTACGAGATCATCAATTCCTAAAAAATCGAAAGCCCCGTCTTTGTTGTAAGTCTTTCTAGAAATTCCATTCCTCTTACAGAATTGCCTTTCTTATTTAATCGAGGGCTCCATACGGCTACTGTATATTTGCCCGGATGAACGGCTACAATACCGCCGCCGATTCCACTTTTACCGGGAAGGCCGACTTTAAATGAGAAGTCTCCGGCTTCATCATAAAAACCACAGGTCTGCATGATTGCATTGATCCGTTTAGCCATACTTGAAGTGATGATATGTTCGCCGGATGAAATTAATTTTCCGTGATTTGCAAATAATAAAAAAGTAGATGCAAGTTCCAGACATGACATTTCGATGGAGCACATGTGATAATAAAGATCGAGGACTTGATCTATTTCATTATAGATATTTCCGCTTGCTTTCATCATATTGATCAGCGCTGCATTTCGAAAGCCAAACTTTTTTTCAGAATTTGCAACACTGTGATTGTATTCGATCGATTGATTGCCGGAAACTTTTCTGACGAAGTCAAGAAATTCGGCATGAGGATTTTTGTACAAGCTACACAGGATATCGCAGATCACTATCGCACCGGAATTGATGAGGGGATTACGTGGTTTACCATGTTCGTATTCGAGTTGCCAAAGTGAGTTGAATGGATTGCCTGATGGTTCTACACCGACCCGTGTCCAAAGTTCTTCGCCTTGTTGCTGAAATGCGAGCGTAAGGGTTAATACTTTTCCGATGCTCTGGATGGAAAATTTCTCCTCATGGTCGCCTACCCCATAATGTTCATTTTCGATAGTACAAAGGTGTACACCAAATTTAGAAGGATCGATATTGGCTAGTTCCGGGATGTATTGTGCTACAATGCCATTATCCTTAAGGAGTTGAACATCCTGATAAATTTCTTGCAGGATGATAGCATACTCGGGGTTCATTGGCGGGGGTTTGGGATGGAAAGGTGGGGTAAAGAAAGTGATAAATCAGAGGATTGCATAAAACGGGCAATAATGTTTTCCTGAAACATCAGGATATTTAAGGAAAACATTATGATGTTTCAGGAAAACATTATGATGTTTCAGGAAAACACTATTGTATTTAAGGAAAATATGAAATGATTGATTCCAAAAAACTTAGAACTACCTTTTCAAAACCAATTCTATTTAACCCGTCTTTTTACATCATTTTCGTTGTATCTCCATCAGGAACTGGAAACATTGATCGCAAAATTCTTTAAATGGTTCTCCGTCCACATCAAACAGCAAAAATGGAGAGCACTTTCTAAATTTTATGAAATTGGCGTTTTGCATTATATCCAGGTGTTGGGAAACAGCACTTAAAGTAAGTGGATGAAGAGCAGCCAGATCTTGCATGGTTAGCTCTCCTTCAGCACATAGTGTTTTTAAGATACTCGTCCGGGTTGGATGTCCCAGGCCTTTGAACGAATTACAGAGTTTTTGATCCGGTTCCGGATACAGAATAGCTTTGGAAAGTGACATTTTGAAAAGTGTTTACTGGTGAAGAAATAAATAAATACAAGGTGATCAACTGTGGTACAATAAAAATAGGGGGATTTATTCCATAAAATCAAGTCCTTGATCAAAAATGTTTAAGGAAAATATCAGGATGTTTCAGGAAAACATAATTGTATTTAAGGCAAACATGAAATGCCTGATTTTAAGGAGATTATATCCCACACTTTGACCGCACTCCATCATGATATTACTTTTCCATGTGATAGAAGAAAACTCCAACCAAGGCATTTCTCCCTTTGCCGATGCAGGAGTTTGCTCCTGCGTCTACGAAAATCTCAATGATCTACGTTACATGTGGTTGGAGAAAACTCCAACCAAGGCATTTCTCCTTATGTCGACGTAGGAGTTTGCTCATGTATCCACGCGAACTTCACTATATTCGGCTGATGATAAGCTTTCCCCGGACCCGGATTTCCATTTTCTCATTTCTGTTTTTTTCTATTTCATTTATTTATCTACAGGCTCAAACCATCCTCGTCCAACCCTACCTCCAGAATGCCACACCCACCTCAATGGTCATCTTGTGGGAAACAAATGTCAATACAGCCACCACAGTTCAATTCGGTACTACTCAAAGCTTAGGAAGCTCAGCATCAGGTACCACCATCACTACACTCGGAAATACAGTTCTCCATACCGTCAACTTAACCAGTCTCACACCAGCCACACGCTACTATTACAAAGCCATCACCGGAGCATGGGAATCATCCATTTATGATTTTGTATCCGAACCGCTTCGCAACAGTGAAGCCGGTTTCAATATCGTCCTCATGAGCGACATGCAAAAGGATGGTGGTAATCCAAACATCTTTTCAAATCTGATCAATACAAGTTTACTTCCCTATATCGCATCACATTACGGTACACCTCTGAGTGATCATCTTCAGATGGCTGTTCTTCCGGGAGATATCGTAGATAATGGCCCGGTATATCTTCAATGGAAAAATGATTTTTTCAATCCCGGTGAAGCCCTTTGGAGATCAGTGCCCTGCTATCCGGCTATCGGAAATCATGAACAGAATTCACCGAATTATTTCAATTACTTTAATCTGCCGTTGAATGGTACACCCGGCTATCTAGAACATTGGTATTCTCATGACTATTCGAATGTTCGGGTGTTGACGATGGATTCAAATAATCCCTATAACATACTAGCACAACTTAACTGGCTGGATAGCATGCTCAATGTAAGCTGCGCGGATACGCTCATTGATTTTGTTTTTGCACAAATGCATCATCCCTTCAAATCCGAACTGTGGGTACCAGGCGAATCTGACTATTCAGGAGAGATTGTGCATCGGCTTGAAACATTCTCCACGACATGCAACAAACCCACGATACATTTCTTCGGACACACACACGCGTATTCAAGAGGTGAATCGAGAGATCACAAACATCTCTGGGTCAATGTAGCGACATCCGGTGGCAATATTGATTACTGGGGTGAATTTCAAAATCGAAATTATGATGAATTCATCATCAGCCAGGACCAATATGGATTTGTGATGGTGGAAGTTACAGCAGGTGCAGATCCGAAATTTGTACTCAAGCGATTAAGTTTTGGAAATGAATTCAATCCGGGTGGAAGTACAGAAACAGACATGCTGTCGATCAGATTACACAATGTAGCTCCTTATAATCCATATACGCTTTTTCCCAGGTCAACTGATGTAGTATCCCCTTTATGTCTGACATTGAAAGCAGATGCTTATGCTGATCCGGATGGCGATGAACATGGTGCGAGTCATTGGCAGATATCTACAGATAGTACGAATTATACCAATCCTATTTTTGATTCGTGGAAGCAATATCAGGATTGGTACAATAATGTTGATCTTCAGGCCAATGATAATCTTACGGATGAAGCGGTTACAAACTTACCTGTTGGTGCTACACTTTGGTGGCGTGTCCGATATCGTGATAAAAGTCTGGAATGGAGTCAATGGAGTACGAGTACAAAATTTCATACAAGACCATTGACCGTATTGACCGGAAACCTGGTGACAAATCCGGGGGCTGAAACAGGTATTAATGGATGGACTGCCACAACAGGCGTCATCGAATCACTCGGCGCACTCGAATGCAATGGTATCAATCCATACATGGGACAAAAATATTTTGCAGTAGGTGCATTGTGTGTTGAAAATGCATTCGCTTCTGCATATCAGGATATTTCTGTCAGCAATCAATCTGCACTTATTGATGCAGGTCAGGTCATGGTTCACTACGGTGCGCATTTGGCTGATTGGGCGAATACAGATGAACCCTCATTTGCATTACAATTTTTAAATGCTTCAGCGCAGGTGATCTCCGGAACAGATACCACGAGATACATAAATGCAACCTGGACACTTAAAGAAAAAACGGTTATTGTTCCGTCAGGCACCCGGTTTATCCGATTCATTGTGATGGGGACACGATATCAGGGAACGGACAATGATAGCTACATCGATGATCTGTTTCTCGAATTGCTGAGTGGTGATTTTAGTTGTAGTCCTTATGCGCCACCGGGTCCGGCGAATGGACGAATATATGTTGATGCAGATGCAGTTGCTTCTCCGGATGGTGAAAGTTGGCTTACGGCTTTCAGGACACTTGGTGATGCTCTGCTCATCAGTAATGTCAATCCGTTGATAAGTGAAATCTGGATAGCCGAAGGCACATATAAAGTAACGACTACTGCGCTGCGGGATACTTCATTTGAAATCAAACATGCTATTCGTATTTATGGAGGTTTTGCAGGCAATGAAACTTCTATTGCCCAAAGAGATATAATGAATCATCTCACCACGCTGTCAGGAGAAATAGGTAATCCCGGTTTAGTTTCGGACAATGTGTATAATGTAATGCGTGTCATAAATGCCATTGATACTGTTCTAATAGATGGTCTTTCTATCTGTTGCGGATATGCTGATGTGGCAGGGCATGATACAGGAGGAGGCTTATATGTTTCATCGTCTAACAGAGAACCTGTCAGATTACATGATTGCAAACTGATGGATAATCATGCGCTTTACGGCAGTTCGATTTTCAATGAATCAGAATTAATACTAGATCATTGTTCGGTGACGAATCAGCCCATTACAGGAGTTGCAGGTGGTTCAATATTAAACACAGGTCCCAAGACAATATTGACTTTGAATATGAGCACTATACTTCAGTATTGCACCACTTGTCCGAAGGCGATTGAGAATGTGAATGGTGGGAATATTAAAGTGGTGAGTGTGGTGAATGTGGAAAGGGAGTGAAATGAATGACGATTGATGTGTGAAGATTTGTCAATTGTTGTAAATTGGTTGAATGTTTTTGAAATAATCCCGGAATCAAAAGTGGTTCACTTTTTTTTAAAAAAAAAGCCCCTACCGAAGTGGGGCATAGGTTAGAAACCTACAGAATAATCTTTATTCTGATTTGCTTCACAACAAATATAACAATTTTTATAAACAATATTTAATCTTATGACAAAAATTCTTGGGTTAGATTTAGGCACAACTTCCATCGGCTGGGCTTTATTTGAAAAGGGTCTGCGGCTGCTTGATGGCGGCGTTATTATTTTCCCTCGCGGCAACAATCTTGATGGTAAGTCCGGCAAGGAGGCTTCTTTCAGCCAGCAACGCACGACATATCGAGGCATGAGAAGGCGCTTGTTTAGAAGAAAATTAAGAAGGGACAGATTGATAAAATACTTTTTCCAATGGTGGGGTATAACTCCGGATCAAATCTATTCTGATACGAAACCCGAAGAATTGTATCGCATCAGAGCCCAGTCTCTTGAAGAAAAAATTGAAATTTCTTTATCTGAATTATGCAGGGTATTTCTGTATTTCTCAAAGAAACGAGGTTTTAAGAGTAACAGAAAATCTGCCGCTAAGGAAGGTGAAGATCTCGGAACCGTCAAAGAAGGGATTCAGGAATTACAAAAACTCGTAATAGAAAGTGGCTTCAGCACTATCGGTCAATATTTTTATAACCTTATCCAGTCCCACCAAAATGGAAAAAATCTTGACCACCGCATACTCGGCCGTTGGACCAGCAGACAAATGTATTTGGATGAATTCAATGCAATTGTAAATGTTCAAAAAAAATACCAACCATTATTGACCGATGACAAAATAAATACGATCAGGAAAGAAATATTCTTTCAACGTCCACTACGATCTGCCAAACATTTGGTTTCCAATTGTGCATATGAGCCTAATAAAAAAGTAATGCCCAGAAGTCACCCTGTATTTCAGGAATTCAGGTTTTGGCAAATGATTCACAATTTGACCTGGGTGGATAGAGATACTGCAGAAACCGATAATTTAAGTCAGGAACAAAAACTTGCAGCTTTTGAATTGTATAGCACCAAATTAAAACCAACAGAAACACAACTGAAGTCGAAAATTGGACTTTCAAAAAGAGTTGAATTTAATGATATTACGTTGAAGTCCTGCTCTACAATCTTACAAATGCGTGAAGCAATAGGAGATGAACATTTCGCAACTTTAACACAACAAGAAATAAATAATATTTACCATAGCCTTCTATATTCTGCTGATGACAATTATTCCAAATATGTTAAATTTTTTGAAGAAAAATTTGGTTTATCTGAAGACATAGCCCAAAAATTATGGGATATTCCGCTAGAGCCTGATTATAGTAGTATAAGTCATAAAGCCGCTCAAAAAATGTTACCTCATCTCAAAAATGGCTTCCATTTTAAAAAAGCTGAAGCGGAAGTGGGCTATAACATGAGCGTGCGAAATACATTCCAAAATTTAGATCACATCCCTCAATTGAAGACTAATGAAATGCGTAACCCCGTAGTTCAAAAAGCCGTCGGTCAATGTATTAATCTTGTTAATAAAATAATTGACGTTTATGGTAAACCTGATGAAGTAGTCGTTGAACTCGCGAGAGAACTTAAGAAACCAAAGGAGGCCAGGGAAAAAGAAAGATTGCGAAATCGAAATGTTGAAAAGAAAAGAGAAGAATATGCTGCTGTTTTAGGTCGACATCGCGGCAATTCTGTTCCAACATGGGATAGCCTTATCACCAAATATGAACTGTGGCTTGAGCTCGGTAGTGACGAAGAAGACCTTAAGGGATTTGATGGATTTGCTCCAAAAATAAAGTCTTCCGATATGCAAAAATATCAACTGTGGCTTGAAGCGGGTAGAATATCACCTTATACCGGTAAAGTAATAAATCTTACTCACCTATTCAGTCCCGAAATTGAAATCGAACACATTGTTCCGTACAGTAAATCTCTGGACAACTCCATGATGAACAAGACACTTTGCGAAAGAAGTTTTAATCATGATAAAACAAACAGAACTCCCGTTGAATATTTTGAATCACGTCCCAAACATGATCTCGATGCATTTGTAACCAGGCTAGGTTACATACAAAACAAGAATAAACGTGAGCAGTTTTTGAAAAAAGGAGCTGACGCTGATTATTTAAACAGTCAATTATCTGATACGGCGACTATCGCGAGAAGAGTGGTAGAGAAATTGAATGTTGCCCTTCCTGTCATTCGAACGTCAAAAGGAAGACTAACAAGTCTTTTAAGAACACAGTGGGGATTGAATAACTTATTATACGATAGTGATCAGCTTGATCAAAATACAATAACAACGATAAAAAACAGAGGCGATCATCGACATCATTTTATTGACGCATGTGTATTGACAGCAATTACTCAGGGAATCGTACAAAAAGTTTCGAAAGCTGAATTAGGTAATTCGGGGAAACTCGGTGGCATTGAAATAGATCCTCCATTTGAAGGATTCCGATCAGCCATTTATGAAAAAGTAAATTCAATACTAGTTGTACATCGAATGAGAAAGCGATTAACGAATATGTCCACTAATAAATATCGCCAAAATAAAAGTGAACATATTTCATTACAATCCTTAAATGCTGTCCGAGGCAGTCTTCATGAGGATACTCTATATGGAAAGATCATGGATTCTGAAGGAAATGAACGCTTTGTTACTCGAAAAAGTATAGACAGTCTCAAATCAGAACAGTTAAACAAAATAGTTGATGAAGGCATTAAAAAATATTTATTTGACCTAATTGATAAGACAGAGGGTGGTTGGGCCGCTGTTCTCAAACATCCTCTAGTATTTGAGGGTAAACCATTAAGACGAGTCAGATGCATAGTGAATGATGAATCTATGCCTTTATTAAGATCCGAGACAAAATCATATGTAGCAACAGGAAATAATTTACTTATGGCCATTTATGAAAATGAAATTGGTAAAAGGGATTATTTAACAATTAGTTTTTTCGATGGTATAGAACAAACTAGAAAAAATAATAAAATTTATCCGTCTAAAATTGGGGACAAATCTTTACTCTTTGAGTTAAAACACTATGATAAATTCTTGTGGTGCAACCATATAGATGAGCTAGACTTTAACGATCCTTCTGATATTCAATTTAGACTTTATCATGTTCTTGCATTTACAGGCTCATCTATTTACCTTGGCCAATCTCATTTAGCAAGAATTGAAACGACCAAAGACCTAAAGCCATTGAAAATAAAGTGTGGGATTAGCACATTAAAGGCGATCAAAATTAAACTTGATTTATTAGGTCGAATAGTTTGGAGAAGTGACGTAGGTTCAATCAAGGCATGATTATTGATTTTAGGGCTTTGTGCTTAAAAAGTCCTATTATATTGAGAATCCTGCTTCACTAAGCCTGGCCTTAGATCAACTTGTCATTCAACAGCAGCCTGATCGACGTGAAACCCGGCCTCTTGATGATGCCGGACACATTATAATTGACAATCCTCAGGTCACGATCACTGCTCCTCTCCTTCAAGCCTGTGCTCAGAATCAGGTCGCTATAATTGTTTGTGATCAAAAACATTTGCCCTGCGGAATATGGCTTCCGCTCTCCGGTCATACCATGACAGGAGGTCGTAGCAGAGCACAACTTGAAAGCAATAAACCACTTAACAAACAACTTTGGCAAATTACCATTAAGTCCAAAATTGAAAACCAATCCCGTGTTCTAAAAAAATGGAGCCGGCCTTTTGCCACATTAGATAAACTGGCTCTTTCTGTCCGTAGTGCTGATACCACAAATACTGAAGCTACATCTGCATCCTATTATTGGCGCCATTGGATGGGTGAAAAATCAGGTTTCCGCAGAGATCCCGATGGTGAACCTCCAAATCATCTATTAAATTTCGCTTATGCGATTCTAAGATCAATGACAGCCAGATACCTTATTGGTTCAGGGCTGTGGCCCATTTATGGAATGCATCACTGCAATACCTACAACATACTACCCCTGGCTGATGATGTGATGGAACCTTACAGACCCTTTGCCGATCAGCTTATTCTTGAGTTGCTTGACACAGACCCTTTACTCCTGGAAGATTTTACAATTGGCAAGAATGAAAGAAACAAAATATTAACCCTACCCTACCTCGATGTTGAAATGGAGGGATCAAGAAGACCTCTTCAGGTTGCCATGCAGGTTACTTGTGCATCGTTGGCAAAATGTTATGAAGAAAAGACTCCAATTCATCTTATTTATCCAACACTAATTTAAAATTGCGATGACCTATGAACGATTCAATGCTTATAAAATAATGTGGCTGGTTGTATTTTTTGATATGCCCACAGAAACAAAAAAAGACCGGAGAGCTTACACCTTGTTTCGTAAACACTTGCTGAAGTGTGGATTCACTATGTTCCAATATTCCATATACACCCGACACTGCCTTAGCCGGGAGCACATGGACAAGTTTAAAAAAGCGGTTAAGAGGGGTTTACCGGCCAAAGGCCATATTGTCATTGCTATGATGACGGACAAGCAATTTGGCATGATGGAAGTATTCCATGGGGTTAAAAAAACAGCTACTCCACCTACTTCAGTGCAGCTCGAGCTGTTTTAAAAATCCCCAAAAGAGCACCCTAAACAGAACCAATTATCCATTTTTTTTTCGTGTAAAACAGTGCTTAAAATGCTGATATTCTACACGTTAGCAATAATCTGTCTTGAATCTAAGATACCTTAATCTGAAATGTGAAGCAAATCAAAACTATCCAGGTTGAAAATCATGCTTCCACTCAGTCTTGAATCTAAGATACCTTAATCTGAAATGTGAAGCAAATCAAAACGTCACGAACCAACTTGTCTTGCTAATCTTCGTCTTGAATCTAAGATACCTTAATCTGAAATGTGAAGCAAATCAAAACGGCAGTGACACCGTTTACAATGGTGAAGAAGGTCTTGAATCTAAGATACCTTAATCTGAAATGTGAAGCAAATCAAAACTGGATCTGACGCATTGTTCATATCAATGAAGTCTTG
>JBBSAQ010000025.1:0-53050 GCA_038252065.1 Chitinophagales bacterium | reverse complement strand
GTCTCATTTCTTTGCAAGATGTGCACAGGCATCACCATCTATTGATTACATCTGTGAACCGCCGTGATACGTGAACCGTACGTCCGGTGGTGTGAGAGGGATAAGGTAAAAGATTTCCTTTTACCTTACCCTACTCGATGTAGGAGATTTAACACAGATTCTTTTTAGTGCTTACGTAGCATATGAAGGGATTATTATTAGCAAAGCTCAACTAAAGACACATTTAGGACGCTAGGATCTTCCATAAAAAAAACGAGGTTATCCATAATAAGAAACTGGTGAATAGCAACTGTCTTCAGCGGGCAAAAGCTGGATTGAAAGGCGAAATTCTGGAAGAGAAGCAGACTTTCCCTTTTTTTTTAAGATCATTTGAGAGGAAATTTATTAAAAATATTATTATATAGTGCTGAAAAACAGCAATTAAAACATTAGTATAATATATATATGTTAAGATAATATTGAAATATTTTTGATCGCTTGTAGGTATTTATAATATATTACATATATTTGTAATGTGTATTGAGTTAAAAATGTGCACATATCAATTTATAAATAATCATAATATGTAGTTCGGTCCCATCCCAAAGACATTGCTCCCAAAGCAGTAACAAAAGTTTGATTAACCCAAATAGTCTCTTATGGAAAAACTAGCTACCTCTGGTTTTAAAGGATCTTTATTGCTGGTGTTCTACGCTCTGGCTTCATTTACTGTCGCTCTTCCGGCAGCAGTGCATGCGCAGGGATGTGTGATGACTTGTCCTCCTAATAATCCTCCTCTTCAGATACCCTTGTCCTCCGCTTGTAGTGACATTCTTACCTATGCCCAGCTGGGTGTTATGGTGACTGGTTGTGCGGGTCCAATAGAAGTTCAGATTTTTGACAATGGAGTTCCTATTGGAAACATTATCAATTCGAGCATGATAGGGCTTACATATATGGTGATCGTAAGTGATCCCTCAGGACAATCCTGCATGACATTTATAACCGTAGTTGATAAACAGGCACCTCTTGTCGCTTGTCCTGCAAATACAACGCTTGCATGTAATACTGACCTTTCAACTTATGTTGGATTGACGCAAGCAGGTATTTCAGACTGCTCCGATACTCAGATTTTCAAAGATGATGTTTTACTCTCCTCGGGAAATTGTGTTGGAAATATTGTTTCTCAATACGAAAGGACTTATGTCGTATCTGATATATATAATAATGCGGCTACGTGTACCCAAATAATTTCTCTCGTAAAAGCTGACTTGGCCAATGTGGATTTCCCGCCGGATTTAACGGGAGTCAATGCCCTCTCCTGTTATCCCGCACCAAATACAGCCCCTTCAAATACTGGATATCCGACTGTTGATGGTCAGAATATTATCAATGGTACATTTTGTAACCTGACCGCTGTTCCGGTGGATATAACTGTTGCCGTATGCACAGGTTCGTATAAAATATTCAGAACCTGGACAGTATATGATAGGTGTGCAAATAATATTTTTATTGACTCTACCCAGATTATTGAGGTATTAGATAAAACAGGACCCATAGTAAATGCGCCTGCTGATCTTACGGTTTCAACCGGACCAAGTAATTGCAATGCTGATGTTACACTGCCTCCGGCATTGATTTCAGAGGAGATAGGATGTTCTACAAGTTGGACAGTTCGAATGGAAGGGCCATTCGGAACCGTTTTTACTAATGGTGGTACTTTTTCGAATTTACCAATCGGTGTGCACAGAATTATTTATAAGGCCACCAATGATTGTGGGCTGGAAGGAAAGGATACGATGTTTATTACAGTTCAGGACCTTACGCCACCAACTCCTGTTTGTAATCCAAGCCTGAATATTCCTGTAGATAATACCGGAATAGTATTAATACCTGCATATATCTTCAATTCTGCAAGTTTTGACAATTGTGGTCCGGTTTATTTTAAAGTCAAAAGGATGACTCAGCCTGCTGGTTATTCTTGTTCAAATCCCGGCAATCCGAATAATCTTTTCGACGATTTTGTTCAATTCTGTTGTTCGGATATAGCTCATAATCCTATCAGGTTAATAATGCGTGTTTATGATTCTCCGCCTATAGCCGGACCGGTGTCTGATTCCTACTTATCCGGGCATTTCAATGACTGCATGGTCCAGGTAGAAGTTCAGGACAAGCTACCACCATCTATTTTATGCCCTAGTGATTTGACAATTAGTTGCCAGTTTCCTTATGCACCAGGGAATCTTAATGTTTTCGGTAAAGTAGTCTTGGCAGAAGAAGACAGGGATCAAATATGTATTGATGATCCGGGAGATGGAATTCCAGGTGTTCATTGTATTGGTCTCGATGGATTAGCGCAGGATAATTGTGGAGTGAGTGTAACATCAACTGCGAATATTACTGTAAATAACTGCGGCACTGGAACCATAATAAGGACATTTACGGCAACCGATGATGGCGGAAGACAATCTACATGTCAGCAAACTATAAGCATCATCAATTATTTTCCGTTTAATTTATCTGACATTCAATGGCCACTTGATCTCGTTACAACTAATATCTGTGAAATTGATTCACTTGATTCTGAACATCTATCACCACCTTATAACGAACCCGTTCTGACTGAAGGCCCATGTGGCCTGGTAGGGATGAGCTACGATGATGATGTATTTGAATTTGCTCAGGGTCAACCATGTTTTAAAATATTACGTACATGGACGGTAATTGATTGGTGTCAATTAAACCTTCCTGCCACAGGTATATGGACGCATTTGCAGGTCATCAAAGTCACCAATAGCGAACCTCCGGAGTTTGATCCTATAGAAGATATTGATACTTGCTCCTATGACCCGAATTGTAATGGGTTGACTCTTGATTTCGCAGCATCTGCACATGATGATTGTTCATCACAGGCTTCGCTGAGCTGGACGTATTACATTGATATCGATAATAATTCAACATTTGATTTTACATCTTCTGTTTTGACGGGGGGTGAAATTACATTTTCACATACCATGCCAATTGGACTGCATCGCATCCTTTATTCTGTATGGGACCATTGCGGAAATATAAATACAATAGAGCAATTTGTAAATGTGAGGAGTTGTAAGGGCCCGTCTGCAAAGTGTATAGTAGGGTTAAGTACAAATCTGATGGCAATGGGCCAAAATCCAAGTTGGGGAATGGTTACGATGACGGCAGAAATGTTCGATGCAGGGAGTGATCATCCATGTGGAAATCCATTTTCCCTTGCCTTCAGTTCTGAACCTTCTGATGACACAAGAGTATTTGATTGTAGCAATCTGGGTGTTAATCCAATAGAACTCTGGGCCATTGATATAAATGGACTTACGGATGTATGTACCACATATGTTGACATTCAGGATAATAATAACATATGTCCAAACACTTTAGGAGGGACAGGTGTAATCTCAGGCAATCTTAAAGTTCCGGGTTCGGGTAATCTTGGAGGGGCTATGGTTTATCTGGATGGCAGTAATCTAGCCGGATCTCCCAGTGGATCAAATGGATATTTTGTTTTTCCGGCTATGCCTTTTGGCGGTCAGTATAGTGTGCGACCTGCAAAAATTGGAGATGCAAAAAATGGAGTGACGACATTGGATCTTGTACAGATTCAAAAACATTTATTGGGTATAATAACGTTTGATAGTCCGTTCCAATATATCGCGGCTGATGCGAATAACAGTCAAAGTATTACGGCAATTGATATTATTACGTTACGCAAATTAATACTTGGTTATTTTGATGAGCTTCCGAACAGTCCATCATGGCGGTTTGTTGATGAAGCCTATGTTTTTCCTGATATACACAATCCATGGATTTCATCCTTTCCAGAAACCTACACAATCAATCCATTTAGCTCAAGCATGAATGATGTCAATTTTAATGCTATTAAAATTGGAGATATCAATTCATCTGCAAATGTTAACGCTGACAATCAATTGGTTTTACCGAGGACTGATCAATCGTGTGATATACAGTATCTGATCACTCAGCAGCCTGAGCAGGATGTATTCAGAGTAGATATGTATTTGACAGGTGCAGAAAAATATAATGCAATACAGTTTTCTTTCGATTGGTATCAAGAAGGATTTCAAATCCTGGATTGGAAGCCTGGAGAAAATCTTACTCCAGAAGATATCCGAATGCCAAATCAACCCGGACAGGTTGCATCTATGGTTTCGTTTACCACCGGTAACTGGCCGGATGGGAAAATGCTATTGCTTACAATGTGGGTAAAACAAAAATCTCAGGATGGACTTCCATTCAAGCTTTTCCTGAAGCCTCAGCCTACAATTCCTTTGGCTTACATAGCTGATCAGGCAGATCCTATTCGCATTCAATTATCCGGAATGAGCGAATCGAATCAGCAGATCAATAATCGTCCAAATCCATTTAAGGATCAGACAACAATTATTTTTCGCAGCACGAGGCAAGAGAAAGCTGTGATTCAGTGGTTCGATGTGAATGGAAGATTAATTCTGAAAAGGGATGTGTCTTTGGACTTAGGAGAAAATGAATTTATCATTCACGCCTCTGAATTAACAGGCCCGGGAATGTATACATATGAAATTAAATCTGATTTTCAACATAGTACCAATAGAATGATAATAGTTAATTGATCTGGTGGAGGAAGAATCCTCCATCAGATATTTTTTGTGCGATTTTACTCCATTGGATTTCAACACTTATCAGGATAGGAATGACTCGGCTACATTTCTAAGTAAACTGTAGTTGCCGTTTTTTAACAAATATTAATTGTATTAGTAATGGAAACACTACGTAATTTAGGATCGTATCTTTCAAGGAAAGGCTGTTTAGTGATGGCCGCTTCGTTTTTTCTTTTTGTTCAGTCATTATCAGCCTCTGTTGACAAGAGGATGGATGATCCAAATGACAATCAAGCAAAAAGTTGGACTATTTGTTGGGATGGAAAGGAGAACAATGTAGATGATGCATCGGTATTAGCATTGGCGTGCAAGCCTAATATAAATGTTTCATTAGGTCTTGGTGGATATGCGGTTTTGACCGCATTGACCTTAGTCAATGCACCTGTATATCCGGCTAATCTTTATCATGTCGATATCATGGGCCCTCTTCATGACACAGTTTTCTGTGCACAGCTAGGACAGGATGTCATGGTTTTGGTGACAGAACTACCCACGGGTAACAGCTGTATGTCCACAGTCCATGTAGAGGATAAACTAAAGCCTACATTGGTATGCACCAGTGATACTTTGCCATGTAATGTTGATATTCCAAGTATTAATTTTGAAAGTTTTATTGAAGCAGTGTATGACAATTGTGATCCTGATCCTGATCTATGGTTTGCGTATACCATTCAGAATTTGCCATGTAATCCAAATGGATTTACGCAGGTCATAAATGTAACCTGGACAGCTACTGATCAATCTGGAAATAGCTCTACATGCGTGGATGTAATATACCTGAAGAAACCCCAAATCAGTCAGATCATGTTTCCGGCGAATATTACAGTAAGCTGCACGAATGCTAATATTGATCCTTCCGTCACGGGTGAGCCAACATACAATGGTGAGCCTTTAAGTTCAACTTGTCAGATCGTAATATATCATACTGACCAGATAGTCCCTATGTGTCCCGGATCACAGAAGATATTGAGAACGTGGAAAGTTACAGATTGGTGTAATAGTGGAACAATGAATCATGTTCAGGAAATACGAATTATTGATAATATTCCACCTGTACTGATCTGTCCTAATAATATTACTGTAAGTGCAACCAATAATGCGTGCACAGCTAAATATACATTACCATTTCCTCAGGTAACTGATGTTTGTTCCAGTCCTGCTATGATTGATATAGATATATTCGTAAGCGGTGTTCCCGGAATCTTTTCTCCCGGGAATATGGTGAATTTAGGCGTTGGTACAACAACCATTACTATAAGAGCAACTGATCCATGTGGTAACTCAAGTATGTGTGCTTATAAAGTAACAGTGAGGGACAATACACCACCAACTATTATCTGCCCGGGCAATATTACAGTCGATTGTAATTCAAGCACTGCACCTGCTGCAACCGGCAGTGCAACAGCATTTGACGGATGTGATCCCACGCCGATAATTACCTATAGTGATATAACAGTGGCAACCGTGAATTGCGCAGTTGGATATATAATAATGAGAACGTGGAAGGCAACAGATAATAGTGGGAATATGAGTACCTGTATGCAGACTATTGTACTCACTGATAACACCCCTCCAGTGATTACGTGTCCAACCAATAGAACCATCTCATGTACTGAAAGCACGCTGCCTGCAAATACCGGAACAGCGACTGCATCTGATCATTGTGATGCTACACCGACTGTATCTTTTTCAGATGTAATTTCAGGCGGTGGATGTCCTCAAGAGCTCACGATCAAGCGGACCTGGAAAGCAACGGATGATTGCGGTAACTCAAGTACATGTCTTCAGTCAATAGTTGTCGACGACAATTTGGCACCTGTCATTTCCTGTCCTCCAAATATATCGATTGAATGTTCGGCTTCAACAGATCCATCAATTACCGGAACAGCGACTGCAACTGATAATTGTGATGCTTCCCCCGATATTACGTTTATGGATGTCTCAAATCCAAGCGGGCCGCAGGAATATACAATCACAAGGACATGGAGTGCTACAGATGCCTGTGGTAATTCAAGTACGTGTATACAACTTATAATTGTCCATGACGCAACTCCTCCTGTAATAACCTGTCCAAATGGATTGACGATCGAATGCACAGAAAGTACACTGCCCGCAAATACCGGAACTGCAACAGCTACTGATAATTGTGATCCAAGCCCTGACATCACCTTTACTGACGTGACTGTCGGTGGTGCTTGTCCTCAAGAAAGAACAATAACAAGGACCTGGATGGCTATTGATGCTTGTGGAAACTCCAGCAGTTGTGTCCAGTCTATTTTTGTTGATGATAGTACTGCGCCAGTTATTTCGTGCCCTGTAAATATGACAATTCAATGTACTGATAGTACACTACCCGCAAATACCGGAACAGCATCTGCAACAGATAATTGTGATTTATTACCTACTATTACTTTCACAGATATTTCGTTGGGTGGTGCATGTCCGCAAGACCATACTATTACACGGACCTGGACGGCGACAGATGCGTGTGGCAATTCAAGCCAATGCGATCAAATTATTTTCATCGAGGACAATGTTGCTCCATCTATCCTATGTCCAGTGAATGTAACTATTCAATGTCTTGAAAGTATATTGCCTGCGAATACAGGAACAGCTACCGCTACTGATAACTGCGATTTAACGCCATCAATTACATTCGTTGATGCAATAGTACCTGGTGTATGTGTGCAGGAAGGAACTATCCTTCGTACGTGGTCAGCTACGGATGGATGTGGGAATAGCAACACCTGCTTGCAAACCATTTCTGTAATTGATGATACTAATCCTGCCATCACGTGCCCGGGTGATATAACAATTCAATGTTCAGAAAGTACGATGCCTATTAATACAGGTACGGCAACTGCAACAGATAATTGTGCATTCCTTAATACGATAACATTTAATGATATTACTGTCGCAGGCTCATGTCCCCAGGCGTATACAATAACAAGGACCTGGACAGCTTCGGATGGATGTGGTAATAGCAGCATTTGCAATCAAATCATCCAGATCATTGACACTGTTGTCCCCGATATTACTTGTCCACCAAATGTAACAATCGAGTGTAATGCATCAACATTGCCTCCAATAACTGGAACTGCTACGGCAACTGACGATTGTGATGACGAACCGATCATTACCTTCACTGATGTTACAGTCGCGGGTGGAGGATGTCCAATGGGCTTTTCAATCAGCAGGACATGGATAGCAACAGATCATTGTGGAAATTCAAGTACATGTGAACAATTGGTTTCTATAAATGATCTTGTAGCACCTTCTTTAACTTGCCCTCCTGATTTAACTATTCAATGTAATGAAAGTACATTGCCCATAAATACGGGTACTGCCACAGCTACCGATGTGTGTGACGCATCTCCGACAATAACATTTTCAGATGTTACAGCAGGAGGAAATTGTCCAGAACAACTGACGATTACAAGGACATGGATTGCCACTGATGATTGTAATAATTCTGGCACGTGTATCCAGATCATACTTATGACAGATGATGTTGCTCCTGAAATTACTTGTCCTGCAAATGTCACTATAGAATGTTCTGCAAGTACTGCCCCAGCGAATACAGGCACAGCGACGGCAACAGATGTATGTGATGCATCATTGGCAATTGCTTTTACTGATGTCATTATTGGAACAGCGTGCCCTCAGGAATTTACGGTGATAAGAACCTGGAGTGCAACTGACGATTGTGGAAACACAGGAACCTGCGATCAAACGATTGTAACGATCGATACTGTCGCACCTGTGTGTCTGGCTGTTGACATTACGGTTGCCTTAATGGCCAATGGAATGGTCACTATTACCGGATCACAAGTAGGTGGTGGCTCAACTGATAATTGTGGTCCGGTTACGTTGTCAGTATTCCCTGATTCTTTTGATTGCACCAATTTAGGCGCTAATCTGGTCACACTTACAGTTAGTGATTGCGCATTGAATTCATCTACCTGTACGGCTATTGTTACAATCGTTGAAGGTGGAGGAGGACTTCAGGCCAATTGTCAGAATGTCACAATTTTTCTTGATGTTAATGGTAATGCATCTATTGATCCAAGTCAGATCGACAACGGATCGGGTGGTGGATGTAATGGAGGTATGCTGACCTTCATGCTATCACAAACTAATTTTAACTGTTCCAATCTTGGACCAAATATCGTAACGCTTACGGTTACTGATCAAATGGGAAATACGGCAACATGTACAGCCACGGTAACTGTAGTTGACAACTTGCCGCCAAGTATTACTTGTCCTGGAAATGTTACTGTCGATTGCCATACGGTTGTAAATCCAAACAATACAAGTCAATTTGGAAATGCCACAGCAACCGATAATTGTCCTCCTGCTAACATCACAGAGACGCATATTTTAAATCTGAACAATTGTAATCTTGGAACTATTGTCCGGACATTTACAGCAACGGATGGCAGTGGAAATACAGCCACGTGTATACAGATTGTGACCATTGTCAATCCGACACCATTGAATCTGAGCAATATTACCTGGCCACCTTCTCCGGTAAGTGTCAATATTTGTAATTCAACAGAACCGCAGAATATACCGAATGGAATACCTGTTATCAGTCCGGGTGCACTTCAATGTTCTAATCCGGTAATTAGTCACGTTGATGTCACGCAGATGATCATTGATAATAATCCAAATACACCATGTAGAATCATTACTCGTACTTGGACGATAGTGGACAATTGCCAGATACCGACCGCGACGTTTACGTTTGTGCAAACAATCAATGTGCAGGATATGGTGCCACCGCTATTCACCAATATCAATGATATGACAAAAACAGCCAATGCAAATTGTGTTGCTTTCTTTTCGCTCATAGCCTCTGCAACGGATTGTGCCGGTGTTTCCATCACGAACAACTCACCTTATGGTGTGAATTCAGGATCAAATGCGAGTGGAAATTATCCAATTGGTGTTACCACCGTACTTTTTACAGCTACAGATGGTTGTGGAAATATTTCAACAATGGATGTAAAGCTTACGGTTATCGACCCAAATCCAACAACGTTCATGTGTGAGAAAATGATAGTCTATTTGCCTCAGGAAACTGAGATCACTATCAGCGCGCATATTTTTGTTGTATTCGGTGGTGGTAGTAATTGTTCTCACCCCGGAGATTTCATCATCAGTTATTCTAATACAAATCCATTTGACACAGCGCATGTTTTTGATTGCGGGGACGTAGGTGTTTCAACTTTTCCATTGTGGTTTTGGAATGCCAGTGGAACACAAAAAGTAGATAGCTGCCTTTTTGCAGATCTTGAATTAAGGGATCCCGATGATTTTTGTGGAGATGGACTTGTGTTGTTTGGTAATGTTCAGAGCGAGATTGGACAGGCAGTGAGTGATGTACAGGTAAGTATATCAAATGCTCCGATGATTCCTGACACTACCGATTATCAAGGTCGTTATGCTATCCGGGGACTAAGCAAAGGAACAGGGTATATGGTGGTGCCGTTCTATGACCAAAAGCCAAGGGAAGGTGTTTCTACACTTGATTTAGTCCTAATTCAAAAGCATTTATTGGGAATTACGAAACTGAATTCACCATATAAGTTAATCGCCGCGGATGCCAACAGGAGTGGAAATATAACGGCTCTTGATTTGCTTGAAATTCGCAAGCTTATACTTGGTATTACCGATAGGTTCCCTAATAATACATCCTGGAGGTTCGTATCCCAGGGATATGAGTTTCCGGATGCACATAACCCATTCGCTTATCCTTTTGTAGAGGAGGTATGGATGGATAGTATTTCGCATGATGTCAATGCCCTAAATTTTATAGGTGTTAAGATCGGAGATATAAACGGATCTTATTTTCTTACCCATGCTGGAGGTCATAAGATTGAACCACGATCTTCAGGTGATTTCGAGCTGAATTTGAATTTGTATTCCGCAATTCAGGGAACAGGAACGAAAATAGAGGTCACTGCGCCTGCTGGACAGCCTGAAATCGATGGAATTCAGTTTAGTCTTTTTGTTGGCGATTTAAAAGAGGAACAGGTAAGTAGGATAAAATCCGATTTATTGTCGAAAGATGAATGGTACTACGACCCGAGTGAAGGCACGTTAAATGTGAGCTGGTCCTCCTCTGTGGCGAAAGACATTTCTGGTAAGGTGATTCTCTCCATTCCGGATTTGAACCTTTCGGCAAGAAAAATTTCACTTGAATCGACATTCTTATTGCCAGAAGCCTATAAAGAGGACGGTGAGGGTATTTTGGTTAAAAAAGTTGAAATGAAGGTATTAGATGGAAAGGAAACAGCGAAAGATGAATATCACCTTTATCAGAATACACCCAATCCATTCTCTGATGAAACAGTAATAAGTTTCTATTTACCTCAGCCAGAGGGTGTACGCCTTGTGATCCATGATATTAATGGTAAGCAGGTATTTGACTATTCAACTACTGCGTTAGCCGGACATAATGATATCCATGTTAAATCTGGATCCCTTAAGCTACCTGGTTTGTACTACTATACACTTTATACAGCGAATGCAAGTTTTACACGTAAAATGAGCTTCACAAACGATTAGTTTTTTTGAGACTCTGGGTCTTTTAAAAGGTCCATTGACGTTACTGTTTGGGAAATCCCTCCTTTATGGAGGGATTTTTTTTTGTTTATCCGGCAATAATTGGGGTTAAAATGAAAAATTAAATATATAAATAACTGATAAATAATTAAATACAAGTTATAAAAATTAGTAATTTAAAAAATACCTTATTCAGGGCATAAGAACATATTACAGCTAATCTATATTTGTGAAGGCATTAGAGATTTTTTTAATCTGTTATGTGCTGATTTATACTTTTATACAGGTTGCAATTTTCTGTATGTGTTAGAACCACGATAAATTGCTTTTACGACCTCCTGAGTTTTCCAAATGATAATAAGCCTGGAATGGACTAGATCCTTTTAACCGGATCCTGACCAATTGATCACACAATTGCTATTGACAAGGATTTACAGCCTTTTGCTGTACTCTTTCAATATAGGCTTAACTATTTTTTTTTAACTAAAACTAAGATCTCATGAAGAAAACGGACTATTCTGTTTCTCTCAGGGATGGTGTGCGTAAACGTCTCAAACAGTATCCAAGACTTTTGTCCCAATCCCTGACAGCGAGCTTACTACTATTATTGCTCCTGTGGCAAAACCCCGGCTTTAGCCAGGGTAACTGCTCGCTAAGTTGCCACGGCGCTCAGATTTCACTAGGTTTCGATTGTACCGCTAAAGTAACAGTAGCAATGATTGCTGATACAAGCGAATGTACAGGTGGAGGTTTCAAAGTGTATATTATTACACTTCAGAATGACACTTTGCCAAACGCTACTGTCACAGGAGCTGAAATCGGAACCACTTTAATTGCCAGTGTGGTAGATACCATCACAGGCAATAGTTGTTGGCATTATATCACAGTTCAAGACAAGTGGAAACCATCATTAGTGTGTACAAATGATACAATATCATGTCTTGAGTTGCCTTTATTCACAGGGCCTGAAGTACATGATAATTGTGATCCAAATCCACAAGTCATCCTGATCAATGAGGTAGCAACATTGTTATGCGATCCTCTTTATATCAAGCAGATTGTGCGCACGTATATTGCAAGAGATGCGTCAGGCAATGAATCTGCACCCTGCACGATGACCCTTTTGTTGCGTAGGATTAACTTTTCATTGATCGATTTTCCTGATCCGTACACTGTAGCCATGGGTACTGCCCTCCAGTGTAATGGACTTTGGGCAGATGCTGATCACGATGGTATTCCTGATCCATTGGATGATCCTCCCTACTTAGGAACTGGAGTTCCAACGATTGACGGCTATCCGATCTATCCTGAGTTTATGGGATTTTGCAATGCGTTGACCACGTATGACGATATCCCGTTGCCCCAGATTGGTTGTGTAAGGAAAATCATGCGTGTGTGGACAGTACGCGAATGGCATTGCACCGGTGAAAGGGATACGATTTATCAGCAATTAATAGAAATAGTTGATAACCAGGGTCCCCATATTACCTGCCCTGCCAATTTTACACAAACCACAACCGGACATTTCTGTACGGCGACAATCCTTTTGCAACCGGCTATTGTGTACGATGATTGTAGTCCTACTACACATACAACGGTAGCTTATCCGGGCGGATTCAGTGCAACAAATGGTGGTGTTTATGTTTCATTGCCGGTAGGTCAGAATGTAATTACATACACGGCTTATGATCAATGTTACAACTCTTCTACTTGTTCGATGACCATTACGGTACAGGATCTCACACCCCCTGTAGCTATATGCGATGCGCACACCGTAGTTTCCCTCACCTTAGGTGGCCCATATGGATTAACAAAAGTTCCTGCATCCGTTTTTGATGATGGCAGTTATGATGCCTGTGGACCTGTCACCTTCAAAGCGAGAAGAATGACATCATGCATTGATTTTGATTGGACAACAGGTGGAGCAGGAGTTGATGAAATTCCTGACGGCTTTGTGACCAGTGTAGATCAAGGTATTGTATTACGGCCTAAAGTTCCCTTTGCCTGCTGTGACGCAGGAGCCGGACCTATCATGGTTCAACTTGAAGTTACAGACCAATCAGGTAATGTAAATTATTGCATGGTTGAAGTCATTGTTCAGGATAAAATACCACCGGTCATTTTCTGTCCGACAGACATTACGATCAGCTGTGATTATCCGGTTAATGTTGATGACCTGGATGAATTCGGAACGGTAGTAGATGGTTCATCTAATACTAATCCATTCTGTATCTACGATCCTACGAATGATCATGCAAATGGTTCAGGTTTCGTTTGTGGAGAAGATGGTTATGTTATTGACAATTGTGGAGTTCATGTTACTGAACAAACTTATCCACATCTTAACCAATGCGGCGTCGGATATATAAGTAGAGTATTCACGGCATCAGATGCAAATGGATCTGTTTCTTGTGAACAGATCATTACTGTACAAAATTTTGATCCATTTAATGCAAACTCTATTTACTGGCCTCTCGATTATCATAGTGCTGAATGCAGTACGGGAACGGATCCTGATGATCTGGATCCTCCTTATGACAAACCTACGTTTTCTGAAGATCATTGTGATCTGATCGGCGTAAACCATGAAGATCTGATCTTTACGATCGCTGATGGGGCATGTTATAAAATCCTGCGGAAATGGTCAATCGTTGAATGGTGCCTGTATGGCGAACTGGGTGGTCTCGTCGAGGGGCAGAATTATTGGACACATACACAGGTCATTAAGGTGGTTGATAGTTTCGGACCGGAATTTACTACTGATCAGCCTACTTTCGTGAATTGCAACAATGTTGATTGTGGTGGAGAGTATTTGGATTTGTTTCAGAGTGCACATGACGTTTGTACTCCTGATAATCTTCTGCAAGCATGCTATGCAATCGATTATAATAATGACCAGACGATTGACTCTGGACCATATTGCCTCATTGGAAACGTAATCAGTGAAAACGTATATTTCCCACTAGGAAACCATAGGGTTATCTATTCATTCGAAGATCGATGCGGGAATCGTACAGTGAAAGAGCAATTTTTCAACCTTAATTCCTGCAAAGCACCACAACCTGTCTGTATACATGGATTGTCAACTGACCTGATGTCTGATGGCAATGGTGGTGGAACGATTACGATATGGGCCACAGACTTTGATGCAAGTAGTTCTCATCCATGTGGGCTTTACTTTACACTGTCATTAGCTCCTGATACGCTTGTGAAGAGTCTGACATTTACGTGTGATGACGTTGGCCATCAAGTTCCTGTAAACCTGTATGCGACTGACAAACTAGGCAATCAGGCTTTTTGCTCGACGTTCATTATTGTCGACGATCATAATGGATTCTGTCCAGAAGGAGGTCATCTCACAGGTACTGTTACAGGTAATGTAAGTACTGAATCATCTGATAATGTTTTGGATGTACAAGTACAATTAAGTGGAAGCACACTTTTACCTATAGCTACGAATCAATCTGGATCGTTTACATTCCCTTCAATGCCTGTAGGCGGAAATTATGTAGTTGAACCGGCTAAGAATAATGACTTCAAAAATGGAGTCTCTACATTGGATCTTGTTCAGATACAAAAACACCTGTTAGGTATTAAGAAGCTGGAAAGCCCATATAAGATGATCGCAGCAGATGCAAATAATTCAAAATCAATCACTGCAATCGACCTTATTGAGCTCAGAAAACTGATCCTGGGTATCTACACAGAGTTGCCAAATAATACAAGCTGGCGATTTGTCGATAAGAGTTATACATTCCCTGATCCTTACAATCCATGGGAACAAGTATGGCCTGAGAGTGTAACATTGAATCCTCTTTCACTTGGCATGAACGAAGCTGATTTCTACGGAATTAAAATAGGTGATGTCAATAATACAGTGAAAGCCAATGCACTCACTGTAGTAACGAGAGGTTCTGGTGAAGTACTGGATCTAATCATTGATGATCGTCAGGTATCTAATGGTGAAACATTCGAGGTTCCTGTTTATGCAGGCACATCTAATAACCTGGAAGGCATGCAGTTTACATTTGATCTGAACGCCGGTCTGGAAGTAGTTAATGTGAAAGGTGGTACAATGGATGTGACATCTGAAAACTTTGGATGGTTTGATAACCATACGCTTAGCTCAAGCTGGAACAAAGCTGAGGGTATAGCTGTGGATCCAACTAATTCATTGTTTACACTAGTGTTGCGTGCCGGAAATGATACAAGGCTGAGTCAGTCAATTAAGATCACTTCATCGCCGACATCACCTGAAGCCTATTCATCTGACAATGCAATACTTGACCTTGGACTTAAGTTCCGTGGTGCAGATATCTATTCTTTTGAATTACTTCAGAATGAGCCTAACCCATTTAATGGTAACACACAGATTGGTTATGTGATACCGGCTAATGGAGAAGTTATACTGACAATATTTGATCTTGCCGGACGGCAATTGTATCATGAAACAGTCAATGGAGTTAAAGGCCTGAATAAGATAGAAATCAGTAAAGAGCAGATTGGCGCTCAAGGACTGGTTTACTACCAGGTACAATTCCAGGGATTTACCGCTACAAAGAAGATGATGATTCTCTGATAAGGGAACAGTCATCCTATTATAAATCTTACTGTTTTTGGGATGGGACCCCTCTTCGCGCAAGTGAAGGGGGTTCTTTTTTTTAGGTCGTATGTTTCCCGGGAATAGAGCAAAAATGCAGGATGCCCCTATCTTTGCACACGTATGGGACGGATTATGGGCATTGATTACGGGTTGAGGAGGACAGGGATATGTGTGACTGATCCACTTCAGATTATTGTTCAGGGGTTGGAGACAAAAAAAACTGAGGAAGTCATGAGTTTTATCCTCGAATATTCAAAAAAGGAACTAATTGATGGCTTTGTTGTTGGATATCCTTTCCTCGATGGTCATTGGGGCAACAAGAATTTCAGGTTGAAACTAGACGAGTTTATTCAGGAGTTAAGGAATGTTTTTCCCGGTAAGAAAGTAGATCTTCAAGATGAACGATACACCTCAATGCAGGCAAGGGAAATAATTCATCTGCGGGGATTAAAAAAAGTCAAACGTGAGGATAAAGCATTGTTAGATCAAACAAGTGCTGTAATAATACTTCAGGAATATCTGGGACATATATGATACTACCTATTTATGCATATGGACAGCCGGTCTTAAGAAAGAAATCACTGACCATAACCCGCGATTACGCCGGATTGGATAATTTGATACTAGACATGTGGGATACGATGTATAGTGCCAAAGGAGTTGGCCTTGCTGCTCCGCAGGTTGGAAAAGATATACGAATGTTTGTCATTGATACCACACAACTTGACAAGAAAGAAGTGAACCCTGAAGGAATAAAAAGGGTCTTTCTCAATGCACAGCTAAGTGATGAATCCGGAGATCCCTGGTTGTATGAAGAAGGATGCCTGAGTATTCCGGATATCCATGTAGAAATCGAACGAAATCCAGTGATACGCCTTACCTATTTCGATGCGGAATGGAAGGAATATACAGAAACCTTCAGAGGAGTAAACGCACGCGTGATTCAGCATGAATATGATCACATCGAAGGCATACTATTTATTGACCGGATGAAGCCACTTAAACGCCGCATGATAAACCGTAAATTGGAAAAAATTCGGAAGGGAGAGATTGAAACCAAACACCCTATGCGATTTGTAAAGACGGGATAAGCATCAGTTTATTTTCTTCCAAAATCTGCAGCTATTTCTCCCCAGTTTTCTGTATCCCATTTTAAGATTGGATTTTTCCAGCTGTTGGCTCTAAGCCAATTTTCAGCTCGGGCTATCATTTCAAAAAGCTTAAAATTTGTTTTGTCAGCCTTTAATTTTGTATTTGCTTTTTTCTTTTTTACCCACGAAAGGGCTGTTTTTGAATCAGTATAAATAATAGTATTCGGGTCATTTTTTTTTGCCAGCCAGGCAAGTGCATGGACAAGGGCCAGGAATTCTCCAATATTATTTGTCCCATTCTGCGCTGGTCCAAAATGGAATATTTCAGTTTTGTCTGATGTCCAGACTCCCCTATATTCCATTACTCCCGGATTGCCACTGCAGGCGGCATCAACACTTATACTCTCACTGATGTATTCAAATTTAGTTGAAAATTTAGCAGGCTCCTTTTTACGAACGAATGATCTTTTCCTATCCGGAGTTGTTCCATAGGCCTCTTCGGCTTCTAGGCGTGATGTGAAAGATTTATATATGGCGCCGGGGAAATTTTTGACTTCAGCCTGACATAAGGCCCAGGAATTATAAATACCCGGATGATGACCATGCCAAACGACATAGTATTTTTGTTTCTGCTGACTCATTGACATGCAATATTAATGGAAACCACTCAAATGTATTGGATAGACACCCATTGTCATTTATTTGCTTCTGAATTCGATGATGATCGTACAGCGATGATCCATCGGGCATTGGATAGTAATGTAATGCAAATGATGTTGCCTAACATTGATATGGACACCTTGTCTGCGATGATGGCATTAGCTAAATCTTTTCCTGAAAATTGTATGCCGATGATTGGGCTTCATCCATGTTCAGTTAAAGATGACTTTATTGACATCTTAGCCCAAATGAAAATTGAAATTCTACAGGGCGGATTTTTTGGGATTGGTGAAACAGGGGTTGACCTCTACTGGGAAACAAAAACCAGGGACATTCAGATTTCTGCTTTTGAAGAGCAAATAGAATGGGGGAGAGAATTTGATTTGCCGATCATCATCCATTCCCGCGAATCGCTTGATTTAACCATTGATATTATTGATCGTCATCAAGATGGCTCCCTGAGAGGAATATTTCATTGTTTTGGAGGTCACTATGCGCAGGCAATGCGTATCTACGAACTTGGCTTTAAAATAGGCATAGGTGGCGTGATTACGTTCAAAAAATCCGAGGTGGGGCAGTTGCTTCCTTTAATTCCTCCTGAGACCATTGTTTTGGAGACAGATGCTCCATATCTTGCCCCTGTACCATACCGGGGGAAACGAAATGAATCTTCCTATTTGCTCATTATAGCAGAAAAAATAGCCCAAAGTCTAAATATGAGTCTTGAAGAAGTGGCAAAACTGACCACAAGGAATGCACACGACGTATTTGGAAAGAAGGGTTAAATTTGCACTCCTGGTCATGCAATAGAGAGATAATCTAAATTAAAATCATCAGGATATTTCGGAGAGTTGGCCGAGTGGTCGAAGGCGCACGCCTGGAAAGTGTGTAGGCTCCAAAAGGGTCTCTAGGGTTCGAATCCCTAACTCTCCGCTTTTTTTTGACTTTATGTCTATGTAAAGGATATGATACAACGAATTCAGACCTTATTCCTGATTCTTACCGCTGGAGTCTTTGGGGTACTCTTTAAGTTACCTTTTGCAACCAGTGATAAACCCTCTGCCCAATATCTTGCTGATAAGGTTTATGATATCACAGATCACCCAGCATTAATTGGATTAACTATCACTGGTGTCGCTCTGGCTCTGATTTCAATTTTCATGTTCAAAAACCGAAAATTGCAACTTAAACTGGGGTATTTTATCATAATGATGGCAATACTACTGCCGGCGACAGCCTTTCTTCTTTTTACAAGGGAATCAGCCTCGATAGATCCAACGGTCCATGTCTTTGATCAGGCAGGAATGTTCCTCCCTTTAGGTGCGATTTTATTTGCGGCGCTGGCCAATTATTTTATCCGTAAGGATGATAAGCTAGTCAAATCAATGGACAGGTTGAGATAGTAAATCACACCCATCCAAAATAAGCCAGGGATAGAGGGTAGTCAATTTCATTTATGAGGTTTGACAGTCATTATAATTAACAAATTGTTTATTTCCATAAGGATAATGAGCAAGCCCTAAATACCGCTGGTTTGCCTTACAGGAAAGGAGCTAGCCACACGTATATTGCAACAGGAGTAATGACAGATGCGTTTAGGAATCACATTTTGGGATGTATCAAGGTTATATGAGGATAAAAGCGCTGATCATTAATTTATTGTTTTGGGCCCCTATGCTCATCATGGCCCAATCAAAGCAACCCGTCTCCGATACCACATCGAAAAAGCTTATAATTATCGATTCTTATGGAAACATCCTCGGGGATCAATCTGGAATCGAAGAGGTGCAATGGATTTCTAATGGATTGCAGCTTCGTATAGACAGTACAAATATCTATGCCGATTCTGCTGTGATATTTGGAGAAAACAGGATAAATGCATACGGAAATGTAATTATTCAGCAGGGTGATTCTCTTCATGTTTTTACAGACACATTGTTTTATTCCAGAGATACGGATATAGCAGAACTTAAAGGAGAAGTTGTTTTAGAGCAAGGAACTCGACAACTCTGGACAACGGATCTTACTTACCATCTTGCCGAACGATTTGGAGAATATCATAATGGAGGTACACTTATTGATAGAGAGATGCAGGTAACTTCAAAGCAGGGAATATATCAGGCGCGAGAGGAAAAAGTAGTTTTTAAAGATAGCGTTGTTGTACTGGATCCAAAATTTAATATTGCTGCGGACTCCATGACATATCTCGCCGGGGCATCAAAAGTTTTGTTTACGGGACCGACAAATATTTATACCAAGGCTGCAAAAATTTATTGCGAATCGGGATTTTATGATTTAAATTCTGAAGTGGCTGAATTCAACAGGAATGCCCAATATGCAGGAGATCAAAAGAAGGCAACAGCAGACACCATCAGATATTTTTCTAAAGAGGGCGAGGTCATAATGGCAGGGCATGTCGTAGTTGATGAAGGTGACCGGAAAATCAATAGTAGCCATCTCAGATATCTGGAAGATACTGGTGAAACCTGGATTACAGGCAGTCCTGCAATTTATTCAGACAGTACCAAGTTGATAATCAGTCCTGAAATATTTTATAATAAAAAGACTAACCAGGTATCTACAAAAGGAGCCAGCGTCATTAGAGACGGTTCTTTAGTGATGAAAATGGATGATTCAAATTTTGATCAGACCACCGGGACTGGTCATGCATTCGGAAACGTGGAATGGAGAGATACAGCGAAGAATATTGGAATACGCTCTGAGCGTATTGATTATTCAAAACAAAATTCCTATTTATTAGCGTATGGAAACACAAGACCGTATTTTTTTACATTAATTGATGCTGACACGATGTTTATTGCTGCAGACACACTTAACATGTGGACAGTATCGGACACATTGAACGGTTTGGACTCTTCACGAATGATCAGGGCCTACAATGATGTACGAATCTTTAAGTCGAATATGCAGGGATGGACTGATTCACTTGTCTTCCGGGAACAGGATAGCGTATTTGTATTTTATGGTCTGCCGGTGCTTTGGTCAGATACAACCCAATTCAGTGCAGACACAATCGAAATGCATCTCAAAAATAACCAGATAAAAGATATCATTCTCAACAGGAAAGCCATGATCGTATCAGAGGAATTCGGGACGTATTATGATCAGATAAAAGGAAAAAGAATTGTTGCAGATTTTGACAGTAGTAAAATAAAGCAGATGTGGGTGACCGGAAATGCAGAATCAATATATTATACAAAAGATGATCAGTCGGCTTTCATCGGTGTAAACCAAACTATCTGCAGTCGAATGTTTTTCGAATTCAATGAAGGACAAATTCATTTGCTCAAATATTTTGGCGACAATTCCTCTACGATGCTACCTATGTCTGGTGCTCATCATGATAAATTGCGGCTGGAAGGGTTTCAGTGGCGAGCAGATGAGAGGCCACATAATATAAATGATCTTTTGAGATGAAAATGTTACTGGTTTCTTTTTTCTTTGTTTTCCTTGCATGCAACATAAATGCAGGGAATACTGCTAATGATATGAATGATAAGGCTGCCGGGCTTTATCGTGAAGGTAAATACACTGAGGCTCTTCAAATCTGGTATGGTGCGGTCAGTGCAGACAATACAGATCCAAATTTGTATTTCAATATCGGAAGCGCAGAATCTTTGCTTGGGCATATTTCTGAGTCCATCCTTGCCTTTGAAAAGGCAGGTCGACTAAAGCCTGCAGATGAGGAGATCAGAGAAGCCATTAAAAAGGAAAGGGCTAAAATAGATAATGCTGTTATCCCCGTAAGTCCTTTTTTCTTAATCGAAGGGTACCGGGATTTTTTGGCCATTTTCAGACCAGGAGGATGGGCTTTGTTGGCACTTTTATTTGGCATAATTGCACTATGGCAATGGTTAGTGTCTATTCATGCGCTGAAGAATTATATTCATATTCCCGGCAAGAAATATGGGTATTGTGCGGGAGCCGGAATTTTCGTTGTGATGATTGGATTATTGTCGTATCATCAATTGCATAGGCATGACGAAGCTATCGTGATGACTGCATGTGATTGTAGGCAGGCAGCATCAGCAGAAAGTCCCATCACCAGGACGCTTAATCCCGGAGAAAAAGTACGTAAAACAGATCGTATTTCAGAATGGAATAAGGTAAGCTTACTTAATCTCGATGAGTGTTGGATAAAAACGGAATGCATCAAGCCAGTTGAAATCGGATACAGATAGTATTTACTATCTGAATTAAAATTCCAAACCGGGAGATGCTATAACGGATCGCGCGAGGTCAAAAGAAATCTGAAGTTGTTCTTTTTGGGTCAGATAGCTTGTGTCAATGACAGTGGCATCATCTGCTTTCCGAAGTGGTGAATCAGCGCGTGTAGAATCAATATGATCACGTCGAAGCAAATTATCTCTTACCTCATTTCTGGTGGACTCGATTCCTTTGTTGGTCAGTTCAAGCCATCGGCGTTCAACTCTGACTTCGATGTCAGCTGTAAGAAAAAGTTTTAGTTCGGCATCTGGAAACACTACAGTGCCTATATCCCTTCCGTCCATCACTAATCCTTTATTCGCTCCAAGTTTACGTTGCTTAGCTACCAATTCTTTACGAACAGAAGATAAAGCAGATACATGACTGACTAACTGATTGATTTCGGGTTCACGGATCATCAAATCTACATTGACACCATTCAACCATGTTACCTGCACATCATCATCAAAGCCCAGGTGAATTGAAATCTTTTCTAAAGCCAAAGCGACTTCTTCTTCATCGTAAATATCAACTTTGTTATGGATAAAATAGAAAGTCACCGCTCTGTACATCGCACCTGAATCAATATGCAGATATTGCAATCGGCTGGCCAGGGCCTGGGCTAGTGTGCTTTTCCCACAGGACGAATACCCGTCAATGGCAATTGTGATTTTACGTTGGCCTGTTGTCATTATCGGAATTACAAACGTAAATTATTTTATCCAAAAATGGAAAAGCCTTGCAGTACTAAATCATGCAAGGCTTCTCAGATAAGAAGATCCTGTTAATATATCAGCCAAAGGTCAATATTCATCCTCATTGAAAAGGAAGTCATCTTTTCTAGGGTAATCAGGCCATATGTCTTCTATGCTCTCAAAGAGCTCTCCTTCCTCTTCCATCTCCTGCAGATTTTCAATTACTTCGAGAGGGGCGCCTGAACGAATCGCATAATCGATCAATTCATCGCGAGTAGCCGGCCATGGAGCTTCTTCAAGGTGATGGGCCAATTCAAGTGTCCAATACATGAAACATAGTGAAATTAGATGAAAAAATAGTTCTTACTACTTCGGGTGTAACGCCCTATTTTGAATATGAGTTCCTGTGCTAATTTCTGCAAATGTATAAAAACTACTGAGGGGAACAAGGAAATTCTGATTTCTTTTTTTTGCCTGAAACTGGTTTCCTTATGTTTAGATGTCAATTGATTACATATAAAAAAAAAGATAAACCATCAGACAGGTCAATTTCCATCAGCATTTACCAGATATACTTTGAACTTCAAGGAGTAAAACCATTGAATGTAAGGCCAGAGGAAAAGAAAATCGGGTTAAAAAGTAAGATCAGCTCATCACAATGTCATATGATCAACATAGCATCCCCATAGGTATAAAACCTGTATTTGTCTTTGATCGCTTTTTTATAAGCATCCATGATCAGTTCATATCCCCCAAATGCTGCCACCATAATTAACAAGCTTGACTTTGGCATATGGAAATTGGTGATCATGGCATCAGGCAAGCTAAAATCATAGGGCGGAAAAATAAATTTATTCGTCCATCCTTCCGCTGGTTTTAATAAGCCTGACGCCGAAACTGCTGACTCAATAGCGCGCATTGAAGTTGTTCCGACTACACAAACTTTATGACCAGCCCTTTTTGATTTATTGACAATCTCAGCGGCTTCATCAGTGATTCTAAAATACTCAGCATCCATTTTATGTTTCGATAAGTCCTCAACATCGATGCTTCTGAATGTCCCAAGACCAACATGAAGAGTTAATTCAGCAAATTCAACACCTTTGATCTCCATGCGCTTCATTAATTCTTTGGTGAAGTGAAGGCCCGCCGTAGGCGCAGCTACTGCACCCTCTTCTTTGGCATATATGGTCTGATATCTTTCTTTGTCAAGTTCTTCAGCTTTGCGATTAATGTATTTTGGAAGGGGAGTTTGCCCCTGGGATCTCAATAATCCGCTAAATTCTTCATCCGTGCCATCGAACAAAAATCGTATCGTCCGGCCTCTTGAAGTAGTGTTGTCTACAACTTCAGCTACTAATATTTCATTTCCTTTTTTGTCAAGGAAGTAAAGTTTATTGCCTACTCTGATCTTTCGGGCAGGATCAACCAATACGTCCCAGAGTCTTGCTCTGGAATTCAATTCACGAAGGAGAAATACTTCAATTTCAGCATCGGTTTTTTCTTTCCGGCCATAAAGACGGGCAGGGAATACCTTTGTGTTGTTGAAGATCATGGCATCACCCTCGCCAAAATAATCAAGGATATCCTTGAATGTTTTGTTTTCCATCAAACCGGTTTTCCGGTTGACGACCATCAATTTGGATTCGTCTCTTTCTTTAGATGGATATTTGGCGATGAGCTTCTCGGGGAGTTCAAAAGTAAACTGTGAAAGTTTTGTGCGCATATTACAGGTTGAAAAAAATGGAGTGCAAAGATAATACAAGCGGGCACCAATTAGCAAGCGTAATTGGCTTATTTTGTGGATGTAATGATTTATTTTTCAGGCATTTGTTGCTCATGTCGGTCTCCTTTGTGCTTTTATCGAATAAAAGAAGATAACTAAAACGGATTTATTTAGTTTTAACCATGATGTTGTTAAACCTCATTTATGAAAGTATCGTTCAGGCTTTGCAGCAGTTATCTGCGAATAAGCTGAGAAGCTTCCTTTCCCTTACCGGTATCAGCATCGGGATCATATGTATTATTTCTGTACTATCCGCTGTCGATTCATTGAAGGACAATATAAGTAGCAGCTTTGAAAAGCTGGGTAATGATGTCCTGTATGTTGACAAGATGCCATGGAATGAGGATCCCTCCCAAAACTGGTGGAAGTACCAGCGTAGACCTCAACCTAGCTATGAGGATCTTGAAATCATCAAGAAAAAAGTCAGGCTTTCGGATCAGGCCAGTTTTTCTGTTTTCATGCCAGGACGGACATTGAAGTTTGGATCGAGCAGTGTAGAAGGAGCCTATATGGCGGGTGTAACAGAAGATTATGCTGATATCTTCAGTCTTCAATTTGAAGAAGGAAGATTTTTTACCTCATTCGAATCTTCTACAGGTGCAAACAGAGCAATTATTGGAGCTGTACTAGCCGAGAATTTATTTGGGACTATAGAACCAATAGGAAAGGAAATAAAAATTAAGGGGATGGATTTTCAGGTGGTAGGGGTGTTGAAGAAGGAAGGAAATAGCCTGATCCATATTTTTCAATTTGACGAAGCTATCCTGATCCCTTTTATGACTGCGAAAAAGATCGTCAATGTCAAATCAAGATATACGTGGGGTACGTCATTGAATATCAAAGCTAAACAGGGTGTGGTGCTTGATGATCTTAAGGATGAAGTAACCGGTGTGCTGAGAAGTGCGCGTAAAATCAAGCCAAGGGAGTCTGAAAATTTTGCGATCAATCAGTTAGCGATGCTGACAAAATTATTGGCACCTGTCTTCAGTATGATGAATATTGTGGGCATTTTTATCGGTGGCTTTTCTATCCTCGTAGGTATGTTTAGTGTTGCGAATATTATGTTCGTCTCTGTCAAGGAAAGAACGGGTATTATAGGTATTAAAAAAGCGCTTGGCGCTAGACAGTCGATTATACTATTGGAGTTTTTAATTGAATCCATTGTTCTCTGCATGATCGGTGCAGTTATTGGCCTACTTATAGTGTACGGCGTATTAAAGATTGCAACTTCTGCATTCCATTACGATATCTATCTGTCGTCAACAAATATTCTGATTGCGTTGATTATTGCTGTTGTGATTGGTGTTCTTTCAGGTCTTATTCCAGCGTGGCAGGCTGCCCGTCTTGATCCTGTCGAGGCAATGAGAAAATAATATCAATCCATCTCAGGAAATACAAAAAACCCAACCAGGATTATTTGGTTGGGTTGTAAAATTATTCCAGTTCCAGAAAGGGTGAGAGACTAGTCAGAATAATTCTTTATTTATCCGGCTGCCTGAACTACAGCTTTAAATGCTTCGGGATGATTGAGTGCGAGATCCGCAAGTGTCTTGCGATTTAAAAGAATATTAGCTTTATTCATTTTATTCACAAGCCTTGAATAGGTCGTACCATTCATGCGGGCTGCCGCATTTATACGGGCTATCCATAATCCTCTAAAAGCACGTTTCTTTTTCTTTCGATCGATGTAGGAATACCTCATCGCTCTTTCCACTGCATTTTTGGCTACAGTATATACTTTGCTTCTGGCTCCGAAATAGCCTTTTGCTGCTTTTAAGATTTTCTTTCTCCTTTTCCTGGAGGCTACAGCATTTACTGATCTAGGCATGGTTTAATCAATTTGGTATGACAGGGGTTGTAAAAAACAACGCTTTGGGCCTGGCAAACAGTTATGAATTTTTATTCTTTCTCTGAGAATTTACTGGCAGAGCATTCTTTTCACTCTCTTTTGGTCGGCTTCGCTCACAAGTGTAGAACCGACTAACCGGCCTTTCGTGTTCTTGTCTTTGTTCCGCATCCGGTGGGAGGTATTTGCTTGAAAACGCTTCACTTTACCGGAACCGGTAATCTTAAAACGCTTTTTAGCACTGCTGTGGGTCTTCATCTTGGGCATGACCAGTAGATTTTTTATTCAAAAGGATTGCAAAGATAGTTTTTAAAACGAAAACTCCAATAAGCGGGAAAGAGATTACTTTTTCTTTTTAGGGGCCAGAATGACGATCATTCGTCTGCCTTCCATCTTTGGCAGAGCTTCGGCAGCGCCATATTCCTCGGTTTCTTTGAGAAGCTTTAGGAGCAGGAGCTCGCCCCGTTCCTTGAATACAATAGTTCGGCCCCTGAAATGGACATAAGCTTTAACTTTTGAGCCTTCGTCAAGAAATTTTTGGGCGTGTTTGACCTTGAATTCAAAATCATGCTCATCGGTATTTGGACCGAATCGAATCTCCTTGATCACTGTCTTGGAGGTATTGGCTTTGATTTCTTTCTCTTTTTTCCGTTTATTATAGAGGAATTTATTGAATTCAATGATCCTGCAGACTGGTGGATCGGCATTTGGAGAAATCATGACCAGGTCCAGTCCCAGGTCTTCAGCCCAGTTTCTGGCAGTACGGGTAGGGTAGATGCCGGGTTCAATTTCTTTGCCAGCCACCTGGCTGACTTCGTCAAGATTGTCCCCTACAAGGCGAATATCAGGAACACGGATATCCCCGTTCATCTTGAATTGAAACTTCTCGTCGTTTTGTTTTGAAGGGTAATTAGATGGAAATCGTTTAGCCAAGGATTAATTAGAATTTAGGTTAAGAAAAAAGGAACTCAGGAAACCGTGTTCCTTATGAATTGACATAATGGTAAGGTTAAAATTGATATTTGATACTAAAAGAAATTCCCGGTTTATTGCCAGGAAAGGCAAAATTAACATTCCGCAGCGGGAAATCTTCAAGAGTTTTCTTTTTCCATTATCGTTTGGCGAATGACCAACTCCTGGGTCTCTTTATTCAGGTCTGCGACAAGGCTGCTTCCTTCAACAGGATTTTCATTGAGGATAAACTCAGCCAGGGGATCTTCAATGTATTTCTGAATGGCCCTGTGTAAAGGACGCGCACCAAACTGTGGATCGAATCCTTTTTCAGCTACAAAATCTTTTGCTTCCTCAGTCAGACTGAGCAAAAAGCCCATTGTAGCCATTCGTTTGTACAGATCTGTAAGCGTGATGTCTATGATCTTATGGATATGATCCCGATCGAGACTGTTGAAGATCACCACATCATCTATCCTATTGAGGAATTCAGGGCTAAATGTTCTTTTCAATGCACTTTGAATGACTGATTTCGTCAGATCTTCAGCTGCATCTTGCCTTGCTTTTGTCGCAAAACCAACACCCTGACCAAAATCTTTAAGCTGGCGAACACCGATATTGGACGTCATGATGATAAGGCAGTTTTTGAAATCCACCTTTCTTCCCAATCCATCGGTCAACTGGCCATCATCTAAGACCTGGAGCAAAATATTGTAAACATCCGGATGAGCTTTCTCTATTTCATCCAGCAAAACAACAGAATATGGCTTCCTTCTGACCTTTTCGGTAAGTTGTCCGCCTTCTTCGTATCCTACATACCCTGGAGGGGCCCCGATAAGTCTGCTTACAGAGAATTTCTCCATGTATTCACTCATATCGATGCGTATCAACGCATCATCCGAATCAAAAAGATATCTAGCCAATGCTTTAGCTAATTCCGTTTTGCCCACTCCTGTCGGACCCAGGAATATAAATGAGCCAATTGGTTTAGATGGATCTTTCAATCCCACCCGGTTACGTTGAATTGCTTTTGAAACTTTGACAATAGCCTCATCCTGGCCAATAATGACCTTTTTGAGATCATTGTTCATCCCCACAAGTTTTTTGCTTTCACTCTGTGCAACCCGTTTAACAGGAATGCCAGTCATCATGGCTACAACTTCAGCAATGTCCTCTTCAGACACTGGATATTTCTTTGTTTTTGATTCTTCCTCCCAGTCTTCTTTAGCTTTCTCAAGTTTCCTTACAAGCTTTGATTCATGGTCGCGAAGATCAGCGGCTTTTTCGTATTGCTGACTTTTGACAGCTTTATTTTTCTCTTCTTTTATCTCCTCAATCTGTGCTTCAAATTCTTCAATATGCTTAGGCACATGTATGTTTTTGAGATGGACTCTCGCGCCTACTTCATCTAATACATCAATAGCTTTATCCGGTAAAAACCTATCACTGATATATCGGTCACTCAATTTGACACAGGCTCTGATAGCTTCATCTGAATACGATACATTATGAAATTCCTCGTATTTCGGCTTAATGTTATGGAGGATGTGTTCAGCTTCTTCGGCAGAAGGTGGCTCAACAAGAACTTTCTGAAACCGCCTGTCAAGTGCTCCGTCTTTTTCAATGTGTTGGCGATATTCATCCAGGGTAGAAGCTCCTATACACTGTAATTCCCCACGGGATAACGCAGGCTTGAAGATATTTGAAGCATCAAGTGAACCCGTGGCACCACCGGCACCAACGATGGTATGAATTTCATCAATAAAGAGGATGACATCCCTTGATTTTTCAAGTTCACCCATGATAGCTTTCATTCTTTCTTCAAACTGCCCGCGGTATTTTGTACCAGCGACCAGAGCTGCCAGATCAAGCATCACGATCCGTTTATTAAACAGATTGCGACTTACTTTTCTTTGCATAATGCGAAGCGCGAGACCTTCCACAATGGCTGTTTTTCCTACTCCCGGCTCCCCTATAAGGATTGGATTATTCTTTTTTCTACGGCTTAAAATCTGAGATACTCTTTCAATCTCGGTCTCACGTCCGATGATAGGGTCAAGTTTATCTTCTTCAGCAAGACGTGTAATGTCTCTGCCAAAATTGTCAAGAACAGGAGTGCGGGATTTGGAAGCACTTCGTTTAGCGCCGAATTGGCCTTTCTCTCCTTCTTCTTCATAGGAGCCCTCAGAGTCAGATGGACCTTGGTTCATAAATTCCTGATAATTACCTGATTCTTCCTGAATGACATATTCAAGTTCAGATTTATATGATTCATAATTGATGTCAAATTCGGATAGTACTTTACTGGCGATGTTATCACCATGTTTTAAAATCGAAAGCATAAGGTGTTCAGGACTAATCTCATCGCTGTTGAGATTTTTTGCTTCGAGAAAAGTCACTTTCAACACACGTTCAGCTTGTCTGTTGAGGGGGACATTGCCGGCGGAGACAGGAGTTTGTTCTGCCCGTCCATCAGCTATTGTGTCCTCAATTTTGAATTTTAGTTCAGTAAAATCAACATCCATTGCGTCCAAAACCCGGACGGCAAGATTATCATTGTCCTGAAGCATCCCCAGAAGGAGATGTTCAGTACCGATGTAATCGTGCCCGAGTCTCAAAGCTTCATTTTTGCTTAGGGTAATGATCTTCTTGACTTTGGGAGAGAACTTTCTAGTCATGTATAATGCTTGGGATATATTAATTTAAAGTCCAATATAAGAACTATTTATAAAAGTAGTGTTTCTACAGATCACCTGCATCCAAAATGATTCCAAGAGGGTAAAAAGGATGTTGAATCTGCCAATTAAGCCAGTTTTGGATGTAATTGTGACGATTTGTCATACTAACAAATGCTAAGCGTATAATGATTTAAAAAGCAAAGATTATTGTGTTTTGATATTGTTAAAAGGAATAAGTACAGGTAGGCGCTGGCTGTATTTGCTTAACAAACAACAATATACCTCCAGCTTAGAGAGAATTTATCGAAAATGGGGTACTTTTGCGGGCGTCCTCGATTTTAAGGAGGACATTAAAAGACTAATGCATTGCCAATGAAGTTTTCATTAGATAAACATGATAAGTATTCTGTTCTCTCTCTTGATGAAGAGAATTTGAATTCACTTATTGCTCCTGATTTGAAATCAGAGTTTATTTTTCTCAGAAATGAAGGAGTGCGAAACCTGATATTTGATTTGAGCCAGGTTAAATATGTCGATTCGTCGGGACTGAGTGCTATCCTAACCGCTAATCGCCTGTGGAAAGATTATGGAAGTTACGTCATCACCGGTATCACCCATCCCAGTGTTGAGAAGCTCATCAAGATATCCAGACTTGATACTATACTTGCCATCATTCCTACGGTAAAAGAATCTATCGATTACGTCTATATGGAAGATGTGGAGCGCGACATGAATAGTGAAGTTCCATCAGAAGAAGAATAATCGAAATCAAATAAACCGATAATCCCTCATGGCTGAATTTGCAGTGACGGTGATTGGTTCCGGATCTGCGCTTCCTATGAATGGAAGGCATCCGTCTGCTCAGGTTGTACAGTATGACGATCTGTTTTGCCTCATCGACTGTGGGGAAGGAACTCAGACAAGACTACGTACTTCCGGAATCAAACCCTTTAAGATCAATATTATTCTGATCAGCCATTTGCATGGTGATCATGTATTCGGACTACCGGGACTATTGAGTTCTTTCAGTCATCTCCAACGTAAAGAACCGCTTACAGTTTTTGGTCCTGTTGGGATAAAAGGCCTTCTTGATGAAATCAGGAAATACACTGAAATGAAGATCAATTATCCCCTACACGTTGTTGAAAGTACCCCGGATGGCTTAGTGAAAATATGGGCCAAGGGAAATCTTGATGTATTTACTTTTCCTCTTCAGCATCGTATTCTTTGCAATGGATATTTGTTAAGAGAGAGGACAAGTCTGTATAAACTTAAGAAAGAAGTAGTAGAATCAATGAAACTAACCCCTGACCAGATACATCAATTGCAGCATGGAAAGGATTTAGAAATAAACGGAAGTATCTTACCAAACCATTTGATGACATACGGAGAGGAATCGCTTCTGAGCTATGCGTATTGTTCGGACACGCAATACAGTAAAATGATAATACCGTGGATCAAAAATGTAACGATGCTTTACCACGAAACTACATTTGGAAAAGACCTGGTTGATACGGCTGAATTAACCGGCCACAGTACAGCTGGAGATGCTGGTCGAATCGCCGCAGAAGCCGGTGTTTTATGTCTCCTTACCGGACATTATTCTTCCCGCTATAAGGATGTCGGGGATTTGATCAGCGAAGCAAAAGAACATTTTCCTCATGTTTTAGAATCTATTGAAGGGAAGAAATATTCATTGCGGAGCCTTACGCAGCAACATTTATAAGGGATTTCAAAGCTTTGAGGTATTTAAATATTCTTAATTTAGAAGGGTAATCCGGCTTCAATATGAAAAAGTAATATATTTGCGGCCTTGTTTGCGCAACGGTGCAATCCTGACAGCGTAGCTCAGCCGGTAGAGCAACGGTCTTTTAAGCCGTGGGTCCTGGGTTCGAATCCCAGCGCTGTCACTCAAAAGCACTTCAGCGATGAAGTGCTTTTTTATTTCGCCATGATCAACTTTTTCTTATTTGTTCATGTTTAACCGCTAATTGTTTAAACTAAAAACCTTCTTTCAAATGAAAAAAACAGGAATACTTATTTTTTTGGCTTTGCTTGCAATCAATTTAATGCAGGCACAAATTCAAACTCCTGCCGCCAGCCCTGGTGCAAAAGTGGAGCAACGTATTGGTCTTACTGATGTAACAGTAGAATATTCACGACCAAGTGTGAAGAAGAGAGCCATTTATGGTGGCTTGGTACCTTATGGTGATGTATGGAGGACAGGAGCTAATGCTGCGACCAAGATCACATTTAGTGAGGATGTAAACTTCGGAGGTGCAGATGTAAAAAAAGGATCTTATGCTATATTGACAAAGCCCGGAATGACTACCTGGACCGTCATGCTCTATCCGCACAACAGTACAGACTGGACTAGTTACGCTGGTTCCGATGTGACTCCTATTTCCGTTACAGCTACGCCTTATCCGTTATCAAAAGATATGCATGTTGAGTCATTGATGATGGGGTTTGATAACCTGACAAACAGTGGCGGAGATTTCTTTGTACTCTGGGACAACATCTATCTTCCTGTGGCGATCAAAGTAGGCACAGATAAAGTTGTGGAGGAAAGCATTGCAAAGGTGATGGCTGGTCCGACAGCAGGCGATTATTATTCCGCAGGCAATTATTATTTCACTGAGGGTAAAGACCTCAATAAAGCACTCGAATGGGTAAATAAATCTGTAGCCATGGGTAATGAAAAATATTGGGTGCTGAGAACAAAATCATTAATCCAGGCGGGTCTCGGTGATAAGAAAGGAGCTATTGAAACGGCTACACGATCATTGGAGCTTGCAACACAAGACTCGAATAAAGATTATATACGAATGAATACTGCCTCAATAGCAGAATGGAAGAAGATGTGAGCTGTGAGAATATTTGGTGAAATAAGATAAGGATAGATCCCGGAAGATTTTCGGGATCTATTTTTTTGAAAGCCATGTGATCATCTATGCATGCATCATTTCCTAGGGTAATATTTGTGATTCATTCCGACTGAACGTTTTTATCGACAATTCGATCATCAGACTGAACAACATGACGACACTGCAGCCTATCACATTATACCATAAAAAACCAATATCCGTTTTCAGGAAAAAGAATAAGACGATAGCCTGTGCGATTAAAGCTGCTATAAAGACTGACCGACCTGAAACGTATTTCAAATAAAAGGCAGACAGGAAAATACCGAGGACTGTCCCGTAAAAAATGGAGCCTACGATATTGACGAACTGAATCAGATTTTCAAATAATGTTCCATAGTAAGCGAAGCAAATGGCAATCACTGCCCAGCCTAACACAAATGCTTTTGAGGCATACACAAAATGTTTATCACTGGCATCTTTGCGGATCAATCGTTTGTAAAAATCAATTGTGGTCGTTGAAGCCAAAGCATTCAATTCGGAAGCAGTAGATGACATGCCGGCGGCAATGATCATAGAAATCAATAAACCGATGACTCCTTTGGGAAGATAGTCCAGGATAAATCGGATAAAAATGTAGTCCCGATCATTGGATTCGGCATTGGGTAGAGTCGATGTTATTAATTCTTTTGTTTTACTGCGAATTTCTTTTTCATTATTTATGCTTTGGTCCAGTGATGCCTGATCAATAGGTTTATTGTTTTCGACAATCAGGTCATTAAATACTACTTGTTTTGTCATGTATTCTTTTTCCCACTCCTGTTGTAATTGGATGTATTCGCCGGACGCCGAAGAAGCCAACATCTCCTTTTCTACATGTGAATTGAAAAATAGTGGTGGTGCGTGAAATTGATAAAAAACATAGACCATCAGCCCGGTCAGTAAAATCAAAAATTGCATTGGTACTTTAAATACAGCATTGAAAAGTAGTCCCAGACGGCTTTGTTTAATGGATTGCCCGGTGAGATAGCGTTGCGCCTGTGACTGATCAGTGCCAAAATAAGCAAGAGCCAGAAAAGCACCTCCTGTGATCCCGGACCAGAACGTATACCTGTTATTCGGATTCAAACTGAAATCGACGACGTTGAGTCGTCCGCTTGCACCTGCAATCCGTAATGCGTCTGTAAATCCGATTCCATCCGGTAAAAGAGATAATGTAACAGCAAAGGCTGTGATAATGCCGCCGATCATGATCGCCATTTGTAGCTTATGCGATGCGCTGACTGCCGCTGTACCACCAACAAAAGTATAGATTGCAACTATGCATCCAATGACGAAAATGGTAAGATGTAAATTCCATCCAAGGATTGCTGAAAAAATAATGGACGGTGCAAAAATAGTTATGCTGGCACCAAGTCCACGTTGAATTAAGAACAGAAGTGCAGCTAGCAGACGCGTGGGAAGACCAAATCGTTGCTCAAGAAATTCATATACGGTGAACACTTTCATTCGGAAATACCTCGGAATAAACACGATGCAAATGATTACCATGGCGATAGGCAATCCAAAATAGAATTGGACGAACCCCATTCCTTCAGAAAAGGCCTGCCCGGGCGTAGAGAGAAACGTAATAGCACTGGCTTGTGTGGCCATCACCGAAAGACCTACGGTCCACCAGTGGGCAGAACGATTGCCCTGTAGATAGGCCTCAATATTTTTATTCTTCCGGGTTTTCCAGATGCCAAATAAGACGATAAAAGCTGTTGAACCAATCAGGACAATCCAATCCAATACACTCATACGCTGTGATGGTTGAAAAAATGACTGAGCAAATAAAACAGGACAACAAGTACAGCATTAAAAATGAGTACAATCAAATACCACCTACTCCAATGGAAGCTGCGATCATCACTTGTTGGCTTCAAATCCTCAATTGGGGAATTTATTTTTTCACCGGGCCCTGACATTATTCAGATTTTAAATGAAGATTAGGATTTACCGTTTTTGTGGCCAAGAGAAATGAGATTGCTCAATAGACGATAAGATCCCGGGACACCGACAGGGAGATGTCTGAACCATGATATGCCGCTGTAGACATAATACCCTTCTCCATATTCGGCAATCAACAACGAACCTTTTGTAGGATTTTCTCCGGTGTCTTTCATTTCAAGAAGTGGAGTGAAATGATCATCCCATTTGTTTGGAAAATATAAGCCCCTTTCCTGAACCCAGCCATCAAAATCAGACGTATTTATTTTATTTGGAAAGTTGAAAACGTCTGACTCCGGATGAAGAATTGTAACAGGTGAATTTTCTTCAGTTACGCGGTCTCTGGAGAGCGTTAAAGGGTAAGGTGCAATTTCATCTGTTACCAAAGCATGGCTGGTATTATACTGCACGATCATAGTGCCCCCTTTTTCAACCCAATCAAACAGTATTTTATTTTTATAAGCTAATGGTTCAATAGTATTGAATGCTCTGATGCCTAAAATAACAACCTGGTATTTGCTTAATTCGGAAGCTGAAATTGAAGCCGGGTCTATCACATCGATTGAATAGCCAATTTGCTGCAAGCCTTCCACCACATCATCACCGGCACCTTCGATATAAGCTATTGCTCTTGGAATAATCTTCAGATCGATACTTTTTAACTTAACACTTGCATCGCGCACAATAGATAAATATGGAAGGTGATCATAATCGATCGTTGTCACCTTGTGGTGGTAAGTCTGTCCACCACTTAAGATTTCAGGATTAAGGGTTGCTGAGGATTGGCCATTGGGTGGTGTGATCTTGCATGTAAATACAGTGGTTTCACCTGAATTGGAAAATGACCATGGAATACTTGAGGGTGAAATGGTCCAATCTTTTTGTGGAATATTTAATTGGAGTGTTCCGCTGACACTATCCTGAATAGCTGTAAGTGTCACATCTATCGTGCGTTCATTACCTAAGGAAAAAACCAATACATCCTCGTTGAATTGAATTGTGACCGGAGGGGTAATGGATAATGGACGGTGTATTTCACCTTTGGCTGGATCCACTGTTTTATATATCACAGGAACAGTAAAGACTATTTGTATTCCGGAAATCATAACATTGATATCAGCTGAAATTTCCGGGGCGTCAAATGGGCGGCCTCTTTTTTGCTGGTCAGGAACGCTATACATTCCTTCTTTAGGTGTATCGACCAACCAGTATGGTGTGCTCATATGATCAGGAACCTTAATTTTCATTTCATTCAACACCACCTGATTGTATTTAAGCGGTGACTGGAAAGAATATGAAGTATCTGCAGAGGAAAACCTGACAGATGAAAGCGTGACATCAACATTAGATCTGTTCGCAATTTCCAATGTTGCAGGCAGTAACATTCCTGGGCTTACCCGAAATTTGTTGGTACGAACCTCTATAAATAAACCAAGACATTTTTCAATCAGTGATTTGCATTCATCTGATTTTATTTTTTTCCAATATGAATCGGGGAGTTGTTGAATCGAGTTATAGATATTCAGCAATTGTGGAATACTGGCTGAAGGAGATTTAAAATCAAATGAGGAATCTAATTGTTTGACTTTTGCACCAATATCTGAGCCGCCTTGTACGCGATTCCATGTAATATCGATACCATCAAAAATATCTTTTGGTTTAGTACCCTTAGCATCTTTGATAAGGTCGATATAATCTAAACTTTCGCCTCTTGTTTCAGCAGATCCAAATCCCTGGCTTTTGTGCATGCTTCTGCTTCTGCCTGCGATTTCAGAGTTCGACTCACCAGATACCTGATCAAAAGATCCGATATCGATAGACAGCATGTTTGATTTATCCACTTTGTTAAAATTCTCCTGACTTCCGTAAAACCACCAGCTTGTGTTGAAGTAAATCCTTCTTGGCTGCCAGGGTTCAACATATTTTAATTGTTCAGGGAAAGAGGAGGGGTCTGCCGCTAAATCAAATGCTTCTGTTGAAAGGATAGCCGAAGCGGTGTGATGACCATGATTAGGGCGGGAGGTATCGGTATTGAATCTGTCAATGATGACATCCGGTCTGATCGTGCGCATGGCCCAGACTACATCACTGAGGACTTCATTTCGATCCCAAATATTAAAAGTTTCAGCTGGCGTTTTGGAATACCCAAAATCATTGGCTCTTGTAAACATCTGGTAGCCTCCGTCAACGGATCTGGCCGCCAGGAGTTCCTGGGTTCTGATTACGCCGAGCATTTCACGAATTTCGGGACCTATGAGATTTTGGCCTCCGTCCCCGCGTGTCATCGAGAGATAAGTGGTATGCGCTGACATATGATTTGAGAAATAGCTGATCAGACGTGTATTTTCATCATCGGGATGGGCACCGACATAAAGGACATTAGCCAGAACGCCTAGTTTTTTGATATCCTTATAGATCTCCGATGAACCTGACTGGCTGAAAAGTGGAGAATATAGGGCTGAGAAAATGAAAAAATAAAAGATTGCAAATGGGTTATATGAATATTTCATGCGTCTATAATTTGAGTTAAAGCTACATATTACAAACCAAGAACATGCTTTAATCATTGTAATGCAGCCTGGGTTTCGACTAAAATAAAATTTTGAAAAAAATTTAGAATATCAAATAAAAATTCCGCACCTTAGCCCTGGTTAATTAAATAACACTCCGAATTAAGACATGCTGATTTTACTCGTCACCCTCACTGTTTTTGTTACTAGCGGATTAGTTTTCCTTCTCAAATTAGGCACAAGCAGGAAATAAATTTGACCTGACTTTGTCAGGTTTTCCGCCATCTTATTAAGGGGCGGTTGTAGGCGTCTGCTTCCCGGAAAAGTTTCACAACCATCTGATCTTAGACATTTCAATGATTTTTTCTGTGGTGGTTGCCTTACCTTTATCATTCTTTCCGAGGTAAGCTTTAATGCAAAAACAGGTTCATTCCAGTATTCCCACATCGTCAGGCTTATGGTATATCGATGCATATGCCGATAATGATGCAGAGCCTATGCCTCATCTTGCGATTTATCCCCCGGGATTAGATTCCAATGAAATTGTTACGGTCAGGGTCCATTCTGAATGCCTCACCGGTGATCTATTCGGCTCGAAACGATGTGATTGTGGTGCGCAATTAGAAAAAAGCCTCGAGGTGATCGCAAGAGAAAAGGGGGTACTGATTTATTTAAGGCAGGAAGGCAGAGGGATCGGCCTTATCAATAAATTAAAGGCCTACAATCTCCAGGATGAGGGCTATAATACTATTGATGCCAATCATCAATTGGGTTTTGAAACAGATGAAAGGACCTATCATATAGCGAACCTGATCTTAAGCGATCTGGGCATAGAGAAAATCCGCTTGCTGACTAATAATCCTGAGAAACTGATCTCCATCAGTGAAGGGGGAATAAACATTGTGGACAGAGTGCCATTGATGATCGAACCAAATGAGGACAATGAAGAATACCTCAGGACAAAGAGGGATTTGATGGGGCATTTGCTGGATTGATCAATAAGCAACAAGCAATAAGCAACAAGCAATTGGCAACAAGAAATATGTTAATAAGCAATAGGCAACAAGCAATAGGCAACAAGCAATAGGCAACAAGAAATATGTTAATAAGCAATACGCAACAAGCAATAGGCAACTAGCAATAGGCAACTAGCAATAGGCAACAAGAAATTGGCAACAAGAAATTGGCAACAAGCAATAGGCAACAAGAAATATGTTAATAAGCAATAGGCAACAAGCAATAGGCAACAAGCAATTGGCAACAAGAAATTGGCAACAAGAAATATGTTAATAGGCAATATGGCAAACGGCTATATGACAAAGGCGATAAGTCATAAGCGGGGTTTGATCCACACAAATGGAAAGGAGTGAAAATTTCGACGAATGATAATTTTTCAAGTAATGATAAATGGATTTTTGTATGGCAGACGAACGGTTGAAGGCTTTTGAGCGATTGCTTGACATCATGGATGAATTGAGGGAAAAGTGTCCGTGGGACATGAAACAGGATATTCATTCGTTGCGGAATCTGACTATTGAAGAGACGTACGAATTGGCGGATGCGATCATCAAGGAAGACTGGGAAGGGATAGGAGAGGAACTGGGGGACCTCTTATTGCACATCGTTTTCTATGCAAAAATCGGGAAGGAAAAAGCACAATTTGATATCACGTCTGTAATCAATACAGTATGCGATAAGCTGATACGTAGACATCCCCACATCTACAGTGATACCGTGGTAAATGGAGAGGAGGATGTAAAAAGAAATTGGGAGACGATAAAAAAGAACGAGGGTAAAAAGTCAGTTCTTTCCGGGGTGCCGGAGTCTTTACCTGCAATGATTAAAGCTTTCAGAATGCAGGACAAGACCAGGCAGGTAGGATTTGAGTGGGAGAATGATCAGCAGGTCTGGGACAAAGTAGAAGAAGAAATCACAGAATTTAAAGTGGCTTCAGCGGCCGGGGCAGATAAATCAGAGCTTGAAGATGAGTTTGGGGATATCCTGTTTTCATTGATCAATTATGCCCGGTACAAGGGGATAGATCCTGAAACATCACTGGAAAAGGTAAATCAGAAATTTAAGCGCCGATTTGAATATATTGAATTACATGCCCCTAAAGCACTGACAGACATGACCTTAGGTGAAATGGACGGGTTGTGGAATGAGGCTAAAGCCACGGCGCCGGGCAAAAAATAACATTGCTGAATAATTCATGTTAAGAATCGTATCTTTGCGGCTCGAAAAATTAAAGCAAATTAAAATATTAGTCATTTTTTAAAGCGTCAAATGACATGGCAGTTTATCTAACATCAGCTAAAAAAGCTGAACTCTTTTCTGACTTCGGTGGTACTGCGGCTAATACCGGTGGCACTGAATCTCAAGTGGCTTTGATGACCCTCAGGATCAATGAGTTATCAAAACATTTACAAATCAACGCAAAAGACAACTCCTGCAAAAGAGCGCTTTTGACGATGGTAGGACAACGTAAGCGTTTATTGCATTATCTTATGAAAAAGGATATTCAGCGCTATCGCGAAATAATCGAAAAGTTGGGTATCAGAAAATAAAGGTTGCCCACGAGTAAAGGGTATTCTGTATTCTAATCGTCATTTTCGATTACGATTTCTCAATTTTCATCTTTGATTTTTGCCTTAGAACCTGGAATGATCCAGCAGATTGTCTGTACCTGCAAATGTCTTTGATGCCTTCCCTCAGTAGCTAAGTAGAGTATTAATAATCAGATTATAACAAATTAAATAATAATAATATGGGTGTTCAAATTCCTATTACCCAAAGGTTCAATTTACCAGATGGAAGAGAAGTGATCATGGAGACTGGTAAACTTGCAGCCCAGGCACATGGATCTGCGATGATCCGTTTAGGGGATACCATGCTTTTAGCAACAGTAGTATCTAATAAGGAGGCCAAACCGAACCAACCATGGTTTCCATTATCGGTTGATTACCAGGAGAAATTTGCGGCTGTAGGACGTATACCCGGTAATTTTTTCCGAAGGGAATCTAAATTATCCGACTATGAAGTGCTGATATCAAGGCTTGTAGACAGAGCAGTGCGTCCCTTATTTCCTGACGGGTATATGAATGAGACGCAGATCATGATCAACCTGATCTCTGCGGATGCAGATGCGATGCCTGATGCTCTAGCAGCTCTTGCCGCATCTACGGCACTTGCTGTTTCGGATATTCCATGGGCAGGACCTATTTCAGAAGTGAGGGTGGCCCGCATCAATGGTGAGTTTGTGGTCAATCCAGGACGTGAGGCAGCCAAGACTGCTGATATTGATGTCATCATAGCTGCAACTATTGCAGATATCATGATGGTCGAAGGTGAAGCAAACGAATGTTCGGAACACGAATTAATCGAGGCAATCCGGATCGGACATGAAGCTATCAAGGTGCAGTGTCAGGCACAATTAGATCTTGCTAAAAAAGTTGGAATAAAAGCAACACAGAAAAGAGAATTGCCAGCGAAAGAGGAAGATGAAGATCTGAAGAAAGAAATTGATTCCTTTTCAAGACAAAGAATAATTGAAATCGCGAGGGGCGCTCAGGAGAAAAACCTCAGGAAGGAAAATTTTGATGCCATCAAAACCGATTTAGTAGCAAAACTGAAGGAGGAGAAGGGTGAAGAATATATGACAGAGAAATCTTCTTTGGTTGATCACTATTATGACAAGCTGAAAAAAGAAGTTGTCCGTCATTTTGTAGTGGATGAAGGGAAGAGAATAGATGGAAGAAAGATGGATGAAATCAGACCTATATGGATTGAGATAGATTATCTTCCATCTACACACGGATCCGCAGTATTCACAAGAGGGGAAACCCAGTCTTTGACCAGTCTTACACTTGGAACAAAGAATGATGAGGTGTTGCTTGATAATGCGCTTGATTTCAGACATGATAAATTTATACTACATTATAATTTTCCACCTTATTCAACAGGAGAAATAAAACCTAATCGTGGTCCTGGTCGAAGAGAAGTAGGACATGCTAATCTTGCGGGTCGTTCACTTCGAAAAGTGTTTCCTACGGATCAGCCTTATACACTTCGAATTGTATCTGATATCCTGGAATCAAACGGATCTTCGTCTATGGCAACTGTTTGTGCAGGTTCCCTTGCTTTAATGGACGGTGGGATAAAAATAAGGTCTGCTGTTGCGGGAATCGCAATGGGATTGATCAGTGAGAAGGGGAAGAATGCTATTCTGTCTGACATCCTAGGTGATGAAGATGCAATAGGTGATATGGATTTTAAAATCACAGGCACAAAAGACGGAATCGTTGGCTGCCAGATGGATATCAAAGTGGATGGATTGAGTTATGATCTATTAGAAAAGGCTTTGTTGCAGGCACGTGCCGGTAGATTGCATATTCTTTCAAAAATGGAAGAAGTAATTGCGGAACCACGGGAAGATCTTAAACCACACGCACCTCGTATCCTTGAGATCATCATTGAGAAAAGTCAGATTGGTGCTGTCATCGGCCCGGGTGGAAAGGTTATCCAGGATATCCAGGCTACTACCGGGACGATCATCAATATCGAAGAAGTCGGAGATAAAGGAATTGTCAATATCGCCAGTTCTAATAAAGAAAGTCTTGAACTTGCCAGAATGCGGATTGTGGGTATTACCCATACGCCCGTAGTTGGAGATGTGTATGAAGCTGTCGTCAGGACAATCATGCCATACGGTGTGTTTGTTGATTTCATGAACAAGAGCGGACTATTGCATGTATCCGAAATATCGCACAGCCGTATAGATAATGTGGAAGAAGTTTTCAAAGAAGGTGACATTGTAAAAGTGCAACTTGTGGAAATCGATTCCCGTACAGGTAAGATGAGGATGTCACGTAAATCTTTGCTTCCAAAGCCTGAGCGCAAGAAAAATGAAAACGGTGAATATGAGGATGGATTTGGAGAAGAAGGACCACCGGAAAGAGAAGAACGATCTTCATTCAGAGATAATGACCGTGGTGACCGTGGCGGAGATCGTGGAGGAAGAAGAGATGATCGTGGACCTCGCCGGGATGATCGCGGACCGAGGAGAGATGATCGTGGAGGAGGAGGCGGAAATCGTGGGGGAGGAGATCGTGGGCCACGCAGATAAAGGGTAATCGGTAATTGGTAATTGGTAATTGGTAATCGGTAAAAGGTGATCAGTATATTGATAATTGGTAATCAGTAAATGTTATTAAACTGATATACCGGATTTAAAAGAAAAAGGACAAGTCATGACTTGTCCTTTTTCTTTTAAACTAATTCAAATTTTACCGGAGGATTTATTCATTCGCAGCTTATTGTTGCTCTACTACTATGTCGAAAGAATATTTTGCAGGATCCAAAGGTTCCATTGTAGGACGGATTTCAGGGTATACTTTGTTCAGGTAGATGTTGTAAATGCCCTGATGTAAAGTATCGGTCCAATTTCGGATTGCAAAGAAAGTGTCTCTTACTTCGCCATCGGTGTTGATAATTGAAGCTGTCATCACATATCTTCCTGCCCAGAAACAATCAATATTGGGCACATTACACCTGCTGTCTTCTACAAGTGGGCCGAATCGGATACTCCAATTGTCCTGATCCAGACACCATACCTCATCGATTTTTGCTGTAAATGGTTTTTTCAGTGTTATGTGATTACACAGCGGATCCGTATTGTTCTTTGAATCACAACCTGAAAAATTGAGAAGGAGGAAACTGAGGGCTAATGTGATTAATACCAGGTATTTCATAGGATTTTGCAATTATTTACGTTAGACGAAAAAAAAAGTGGGTTTGGTTGGGTACGAAATGGGGCTCTCGAGACATTATAGAAACGGATGAAAGTCGATACTGTTTTAAAGGCCAATCCTATCCAGAAACGAAGAATTATGGAGAAAGTAAAAAAGAGGCCTCTAAAACTGTGAACTTTTTGACATGTCACATTGTACCTTCTAGTGACATTATGAAATAAAACACAATTAGCTCCTAAATACGGAACCCAGGAATGCGACAACTTAAAATAGCGAACAGGATCACAAGCCGTGAAAGTCTTGCACTGGAGAAATATCTGCAGGATATCAGCAAGATAGACATGATGACTTCTGACGAGGAAGCCAGATTGGCAGCCCTTGCACGCGCAGGTGACCAGGAAGCGCTTGAACGTATGACTGAGGCCAATCTTAGATTTGTGGTATCGGTTGCCAAGCAGTATCAGAACCAGGGACTTTCCTTAAGTGACCTGATCAATGAAGGCAATGTAGGGTTGATGAAGGCGGCCAAGCGGTTTGATGAGACTAAAGGATTTAAGTTTATATCCTATGCAGTTTGGTGGATACGGCAGAGTATCCTTCAATCGATTGTGGAATATTCAAGAATTGTGCGGATGCCACATAATAAATCCACTTCTTACAACCGACTCAATGAAGCGTTTGTGTCTTTTGTACAGGAGTTTGAGCGTGATCCATCGCATGAGGAGCTGGCAGAGTTACTTAATGTGTCTATCAGGGATGTCATCAACGCGATGCCTGGTAATAATCGACATGTTTCTTTCGATGCTCCTGTCTCGAGTGATGAGGATAGTTTTACGCTATTGGACATGATTGAGACTGATGCAGAAATGCAACCTGATCTCAAACTCATGGAAGAGTCCTTAAGGTTAGACATACAGTATAGTTTGAATTCACTTGCTCCAAGAGAAGCCGAGGTTTTGGCGTTTTATTTTGGATTAAAAGGCGAAAAACCACTTTCGCTTGATGAGATTGGTGAGCAATTGGAACTTACACGGGAGAGAGTACGACAAATCAAAGAAAGAGCTATCCGCCGTCTCAGGAAGACGATGAGGAAGAGTTCGACGATAAGGTCGTATATGTAAAATTTGGAATTTCGATAGTTTTTATTGTGTTTGTTTATTAATAGTATATCGCTATTATAACTGAATGATGAGGAGGATTGTATCTGGCTGAAAGAAGGCTTGTCGAAGCAGGTGATTTTGGACTTTTATCATCAACTGAAGGAAAGGTCACCTTCGACTAGTAAATGTTCGAATAAAATCTGAATTAAGATTTATTAATCAGCAGTTTTGAATTCTGCACCGGCTTGTTGTTTTCCCTGATCGAGACGATATATATACCGTCAATTAGATTTGATGTATTGACACCATGTTCTTTTGTGGTGATCATCATATGACCAAAAAGATCGTAAACGGATACGGTTGTAGTGGTGCCGTAAGACCATACTGGTGTCTCGATATAAAAATATTCGGACGCCGGGTTGGGTACGATTGTATACTTGTTGATTTCGTGAAATGGTAAAGGATTTTGGGTAGCAACCGTCAAACTATCACATAATGGATCACCCAATGCCCCCAGCCGATAATTCGGAAAATGAGGCAATGAAAAATTATTCACGGTAGGGAGTTTGATCGCATGCTGCTCAAATCGGCAGGCAAGTCCTTTTTTGTCAGGTTCCTGAATGACATGCAGCCACTGAGTGCCATTGAGCACATTCATGATGATCCGTTTGTCAGGAGTACGTTCCATGTAATAAAATGATGTAGGAAGTGGATCTATGAACTTGTCATAGTCAGCTATATGTGTCAGGCTGGCCTGGATATCAGGAGCCAGCATATCCAATTGAAACAAGCTTGTATCATGATTGACGTACAGAAACCGGCCTGATGGAGAAAACTCGCAGCCTCCGGTAATGGCCTCGTCGCAAGGAGGAATAATAATATTTTGGAAATGACTGAGAGTTCCTGTCTCCCGATCAAAATCATAAAGAAATAATCCGCCGCGACGATGGTACCATGCAAACCTAGATCCATCTGGAGAAAATTTTCCCTGTCCTCCTGTTCTGATGCCATCAGGCACCATGCCAATGTATTGCCTTCCCACAAAATGTGGTCCCGTCTGATCCATCAGGATAGTATTGAATGAATTGGTCCATCTGTTGGGGGTGATGATCCACCAGTCCATTCCGTTCGCATGTTTGACAGCTGTCATCGGATCTCCCAACATGCTTGTATCCTTTAATATGATACTATTTTTTTCGATTACTTTGCCATGGTAATTATTATACCTCATATCTACCATGGTATAGTATAAATCCTCTGATTGAACAAGAAAAGGTGCTCCAGGTTCTCTGTTGAATACCAAATCAATATGAAATAAATAAAATAGTGAGTCATCATAAGAATCAGGTAGAATAAAAATATTTTGCGCCCATATGTAACCGATAGATTGACAATAACCATCATGAATTTCACCTGGGTTCAGGGAGTCACCATTTTCCATTTGTTGATCTTCCTTATTCAGAACCTCACACCCGTTTGAATAAAAAAGCAGGTCTCCATCTTTCGAACAAATGCAGACATCTTGCCATGGACTTCTTATAAACTTAGGATGAAAATTAAAAGAAACAGGGGAGGTATTAAAGTTAATTTCACACCCCCCGTACTCGTCAACAATTGTATCTGTAACTTTATCTTTGTCCCCCATGATCCATACATAGTCAAACTTGTAATCACAATAATTTTGACTATGTAAATGAGTTATACATCCGAATAAAATGAATACTGAAAATATTAAGGGAATCTCTAAAAGCCTGCATCTTATCCGTTTTACTCTCTTTCGCTGAAGGGAAAAGAAATGTTTGTTTGGGTTTTCAGTAATTCCCTTAATATAATTATTTTTTTATCCATTACCGGGTGATGACAAATCTGAATATTAGGATCAAATCTGATAAGTGATCTCGCATAATACTCAGGATCACCAAATTCAAGTGGGCAATTTAATGTCAGTTCATAAATATCCGTAGAGGTCAGCAATGTATTGGTTTTGTCCAAGTCAAGTGATTCGAGTATAGAAAACTGAAGATACTCACGCCAGGCTAAATTCGGAGTAATCGCATCAGTATAATTGATGACATTTGTCGCTTTACCGGCTAAATATGTTTTAGCAATAGAGTACCACTGCGCATTGGAAGTTATAGGCTTCTAAATGAGGGCACTACCCGGATAAACAATATTTATTGAATTGGGCTATTATTGTAGGCAAAATAACAACCTCCAAAGGATGCTCCTTTTAACAGTAATAGAAAATATAGTAAATTTCCCGCTTCATTTATGATAGAGGACATTATCAGAAAGGCATTGGGTATGCCTCCAGGCACCAAAAAGATCAATCAGGATCTTGCTATGATGAGGCAAATCATAAAGCCTTTTCAATCACAGTTGATTCCTTTCCGTCAGGAAAGTGAATTGGAATTGATGTCACTTAAGCTTGAGCTTAAATCACAGAAACAGGGATTGGATAGAATCGTGGCCGGAACCATACAATCTATCTATAGTGAGCCCATGGTTGCATTTGCCTATAAGGATTATATTAAAGGTGTGCGTGAAGCTTTGCTTTGCTGCAGGACATCAGACACTGAAATCATCTTTAGGATTAAGAAGCAAAATGTTGATGTGTACTTCAACGGAAGCCAGGTGGCCATGATGGATCATAACAATGTCATGCATGGACTAAAATCAAGGGGTGTTCTGGGGAGAATCAGGCCTTATTCCAATGATCTGCTCACCATTATAGTTAAAGATCGTGAAGTCGGGCAGATGTTTAATCCACTGAGGCCGCATGCATATCAACAAAGGGCATTTACCCTTATCTCAAAACTTAATGAAGAAGAAGAGGCAATTTTCATTTCCCTAAGTCTTTTTGAGCTGTTGACACGTATATTGGAGAACAAAAGGAAAAAATAACCGTTTCTGTGGCGTACTTTTACGCCGATTTACAAAGACTCAACCTTATGTCTGTATTTGATAGTGTTCGCGTTGTTGTGTATCGGTTTCACGAGAAAGGACTTGAGATTTTTCTTGTTAATTCCGGTCTGGAAGAAGAGAACTGGCGTATTCCGTTTACAAATATTGCCAAGTATTCTGATACTGATGTTGCGGTAGATTATCGGTTCATAGCATTAGAGCCGGATGTCCAGCCTGATGGCACCTCAAGTCTTACATGTGCCATTGAAGGTGACTGGCATGATATTCCGTCCATAAGAAAACTGATCAAAGAAGATTTAAAGCTTGTATCGTCCAAAATCGATATAATGGATAAGATAGCACTTGAAAAAGGTACTTTTTTTGCGATTAAAGAAGCTTTCAAAAAAGTGATGCCGAATGAATATAAAGTTCTCCACGAATTGAAAGATATTCTGATGCATAGGAATATCGTTAAAAATATGTGATCAGGTGATGAGGTGATCAGGTGATCAGGTGATCGAGTGATCGAGTGATCGAGTGATCATTAATCGGTGACCAGTGATCAGTAATCGGTAGTGCAGACGTATCAATCTGATTACATCTTATCTGAATTCCGTCGGTGGATTTTTCTATATCAGTGGGTAATAAGTAAATATAAGTTTGAACAAACGCTCGTCTCTTTCAAAAGGGGTGAGTATTGCCTATATGTCAATGGACTGATGATGTTAAAGAAATAGAAACGCGATAAAGCGCGTCTCTACATTCAATGTAATTTAATTTGGTTGCGGTGTTGTACGCAGGTAAGGTTTGATATGGGTTGCACCTAAGGGGAATTTTGTGGGGATATCTGAATCCGGAACAGAAGGTAAAATCACTACATCTTCACCTTGTTTCCAGTCGGCGGGAGTGGCCACGCTGTGATAGGCTGTAAGCTGCAAAGAATCAATTACTCTTAAAATTTCTGAGAAATTTCTACCGGTGCTTGGCGGATATGTCAGGGTCAGTTTTACTTTTTTATCCGGTCCGATAATGAATACACTTCTGACTGTAGTTTTTTCAGCGGCACCGGGATGAATCATATCATAGAGCAATGATACTTTACGATCGCTGTCGGCGATCAGTGGAAAATTGACTTCAGTGTGTTGTGTTTCATTGATGTCTTTGATCCATTTTTCATGGGACTCGATCGGGTCAACACTGAGTGCAAGGACTTTGACATTTCGTTTGTCAAATTCTTTTTTAAGCTTCGCTACCTGACCTAATTCAGTGGTACATACAGGTGTAAAATCAGCGGGATGAGAAAAGAGTACACCCCATGAATCGCCCAGATATTCATAGAAATCGATTGGGCCCTTTGAGGTTTCAGCCTGGAAATTTGGCGCTATATCGCCGAGTTTGATGGACATGATTTTGGATTTTGGATTTTGGATTTTGGATTTACGATTTACGATTTACGATTTACGATTTACGATTTACGATTTACGATTTACGATTTACGATGGAGGAACAATTGTACAATTGTAAGGTTTCGGGATTTTAATATTTAGGCATTGTTGGGTCTATTTTGTCTGCCCATGCGAGGATGCCGCCCTGCAGATTTAAAAGATGTTCAAAGCCTGCTTTTTCCTCCAAAGTCGTGATCACGTCCCGACTTCTTTTGCCTGATCGACAATAGACCACGACTGGTTTTTCTCTTTCAACCATGTTGAGGCGGGTTAATATTTCACCTTTTGGTATGCGCGTGCCTCCAATATTGGCGATTTCGTATTCGTAAGGTTCACGCACATCGATGAGTTGAAAATCTTTTCCAGATTTAATCCAGTCATTTAATTGATCAACGGATATTTCTTGTTTTATTTCCTGATCGTCTGCACCCTGACGATGATTTATGCCGCAGAAAATTTCATAATCGATAAGCTCTGTTTGAGTTGGATTAATTCCTGAAATCGGATTCTCAGGATCTTTCGAAATTTTATAAATTTTTGACTGGAACTCAGCAGCATCAAACTGGAATAATCTTCCGGCGAGAGGTGTTCCTATTCCAGAAATTACTTTGATCACTTCATTTGCTTGCAGGCTGCCTAATATTCCAGGTAATACACCGAGGACTCCGCCTTCAGCACAGCTTGGAACCAATCCGGCAGGTGGGGGTGAAGGAAACAAGTCCCTGTAATTCGGTCCCCGACTACCATCAGGATAGAGATAGTTGAATACACTGGCTTGTCCTTCAAATCTGTAGATGGAGGCGAACACATTTATTTTTCCGGCAAATACACAGGCATCATTGACCAGGTATCGCGTGGGAAAATTGTCAGTTCCATCTGCTACTATATCAAATGATGAAATGATGTCCAATGCATTTGAGCTATCCAGTCTTGTATTGAATAATTCAAATTTGACAAAAGGATTAAGCGCTGCAAGTCTATCCCGGGCTGCTTCCACTTTTGGTCTGCCCACATCTGATGTTGTAAATAGGACTTGCCGTTGAAGATTACTTTTTTCGACAATATCAAAATCTACAATACCAATCGTACCTATACCAGCAGCAGTGAGGTATAAAAGAAGAGGTGCACCAAGCCCACCAGTGCCTACGACAAGGACACGGGCATTTTTTAGTTTTCGTTGTCCTTCAATATTAAACTCGGGAATGATGATGTGACGACTATATCGCTCGAGCTCTTCTTTATTGAAAGTTATTTCTTCCGTTCTTGTGCTCATGAAATATTTATTTTAAACGTCCTGATCCGCCTGCGATAGCCGGAATAATACTTAGTTCATCTCCATCTTTCAAGAGTGTATCTATCCCTTGCTTTTCCCTGATGTCTTCTTCACCCAGATAAATACGAACGTGTTTTCGAATGAGTTCGGATTCATCATAGATATATGGAGTCAGAGAAGGATGAGCTGAGATGAGTTGCCTGATGGCTTCTGTTACACTACGGGCAGACACAATGACACTTGATTTATCACTTGTGAATCTACGGAGTGGCGTTGGAATGAAAATGGTTATCATATTTTAGATGGTTGCTGAGCTGCGGTTGGTGAGCTGTAGCACATGGATGCGCGAAAGCAAGTCGAACTGTAGCCCAAGGTTAAGTTAAGATGGTCGAAGCATTGGATTTACGTTTTTTGCCCCCCGCCCCCTGAAGGGGGAGTTGTTGATTTCGTGCTTCAAGAGGTTTCAAGATAGGTGCTTCGGATGTGACAGAATTTCGACTCACAGGTACTGAAAAAATTTCTTCAACAAATTTTTCGTTTTGTAAACGGTAGCTTCGTGAATCCATTAACTTTCCTGAATTGATAGAATGGATGAGATAGGAAAAATACGGTTGTGCGAATTCAAGATCATGGATTGAGGGAATAGCCGGATGATCAGGATGTGAATGATAAATGCCTAGCAAACTAAGACCTTCCTTCAGCGCTTGTTTTTCAGCTTTCATGTAATCAAGAGGATCGATGATAAAACGTCTACGTTGATTTTCGACGGATTTATTTTCAACTTCAATGGATTTTGTGATCCTTCTATGGTCTTTGTGTTCATGCCCTAAAATAAATCCACATGCTTCATGAGGATATGATGATTCAAGATGTGATTGAATCTCTTTGAGAATTTTACTATCTATCGTAGTGTTCATATTCCGAATATTTCTTTGTGAACTTCTGTATATCGCTCTAGTGTATCTGCAATAGTGGTGACAACGTCTCCATCTGTAATACCGGAAGCCACTTCAATGGCTCCTATCAGATTAGCTGCGCCTGAGGGCGATATGTATAAGCCTTCGTGATTGGCTATGAACCTGATCATTTTAAACGCCTGGTCAGAATCAATTTCAAGCGTATCATCAGCGAGATGAGGATCAAAGATTGCAGGCGTATGTGCCGTATTCAGATGTTTCCATCCTTCAAGGCCATGTAGGGGGCTATTGGGTTGTAATGCTATCAGTTTCACATTTCCAAGTTCCTTAAGTCGGCGGCCTGTACCGGTAAATGTTCCGGTAGTACCCAGGCCTGCGACGAAGTGCGTGATTTTTCCATTCGTTTGTCGCCAGATTTCCTGGGCTGTCGTGAGATAATGAGCTTTCCAATTTGCTTCATTTGAATATTGGTCGGCGTAGAAATAAGCGCCGGGATTTGATGCATGTATATCCTTTGCTACTTCTTGCGCTCCATCGGTTCCTTCGAGAGGAGATGTTAGAATTAGTTTGACACCTAATGCTGTCAAAAGTGCTTTGCGTTCGGATGAAGCGTTTGATGGAAGGCAAATTGTTGGTATCCAACCAAGGTTGTGTAATAGAGTGGCATAGGCAATGGCTGTATTTCCGCTTGAAGCATCAAGAAGAGAAATATTGCGATTGAGTTGGCCTGACTTTATAGCACTGCTGATGATGGCATGAGCAGCTCTGGCTTTAACACTGCCTCCAGGTTGCTCCCATTCTGCTTTACCCCAGATACGTACCCGGTCTGAACTGAGGCTTTTTATCAATAAAAGAGGCGTATTACCAATGATGGGCAGCCCTAGTAAAGTTTTTGTGCTATGTCCTGTTTGTGCTATCATGTTATAAATGGGTTTAAATGAAAAAGCCCCTCAATCCGGTTGGAACTGAAGGGCTTCTTATTATTCTTATAAGAAACAATACACTTCTGTTCAACCCGGGGGTTGTGCACAACAACAACAAGCGCAACAGAAGTGATTATTTGATTTTTTCATCATTGAAAGCAAATATATGGTAGTTTGTTTCATAATGTCAAGTCACTGAATGAAATTTGCGACTTCCTTAACAACTAACAACTTAATTGTCCAAAAGTTATGCCAATCTCTGAAACACATTTTTCTCTTCCCGGACAAACAGGATTTTATAAAGGGAAAGTAAGAGACGTTTATTATGTTGATGACCTCATGGTGGCTATTGCTACAGACAGGATTTCGGCCTTCGATTATATTCTGCCCAGACCCATTCCATATAAAGGTCAGGTGTTGAATCAATTAGCGGCGTATTTTCTTGATGCCACAAAAGATATTGTACCAAACTGGAAACAAGCGATGCCACACCCGAATGTTACAATTGGTGTGTTGTGTGAGCCTATCCGAATAGAGATGGTGATTAGGGGATATCTGGCAGGACATGCGTTACGTCAATATCATTCCGGTCGTCGGAATCTATGTGGGGAAGAGATGCCAGATGGCATGAAAGATAATGCAGCCTTTCCACATCCGATCATTACCCCTGCCACAAAAGCTGAAAGTGGGCATGATGTTGATATATCAGGTCAGGACATTATAGCACAAGGCATACTTTCTCGTAATGTGTATAATGAGATGGTTAAAATAACTAAGGCACTATTCAAGCGAGGAACGGAGATGGCTGCGAAGCAAGGGCTTATACTAGTGGATACAAAATATGAGTTTGGATGGTACAGGGATCAGCTATATATCATTGACGAAGTACAAACGCCGGATAGTTCAAGATATTGGTATGCGGATAAATATGAATCAAACCAGGAGAAAGGACTGCCGCAGGAACAGTTGTCTAAAGAGTTTGTGAGAGAGTGGTTGATGTCAAAAAGCTTCCAAGGGCTAGAAGGGCAAACGATGCCTGTGATGGATGATGAATTTGTAGAAACTGTGAGCAACAGGTATATTCATCTTTATGAGTTGATGACCGGAAGAAAGTTTTTAAAGGGTGAAGATGATCCAGGGGTTATTCAGAAGGCGATTGAAGGTGCGTTGGTCCACTAGTTGAAACTAGTGGAAATTCAAAAAAATAAGGAGTGAAAGCGAATGAGTCGCCGTCACGCCACTAGCTAAAGCTAGTGGAAACTCAAAAATGGATGGGGTGGAGACGCCACTAGCTAAAGCTAGTGGAAATTCAAAAAAAATAAGGAGTGAAAGTGAATGAGTCGCCGTCACGCCACTAGCTAAAGCTAGTGGAAACTCAAAAAAATAAGGAGTGAAAGTGAATGAGTCGCCGTCACGCCACTAGCTAAAGCTAGTGGAAATTCAAAAAAAATAAGGAGTGAAAGTGAATGAGTTGCCACCACTTTTAAATGGTGGGGAAATGAAAAGTGGAATGAGTTGAGTTGCCGTCACGCCACTAGCTAAAGCTAGTGGAAATTCAAAAAAATAAGGAGTGAAAGTGAATGAGTTGCCACCACTTT
>JBBSAQ010000024.1:0-53095 GCA_038252065.1 Chitinophagales bacterium | reverse complement strand
TCCTATTGTCATCATGATGAATATAGAACAGATAAATGTAATAGAAAAAATAGTATTTTTCATGATTAATTGAATTAAGAATTGTTATTAATGAAGGTGCTGGCCTCGAAAAGCTGCTAGGCGATAGAGGCTGGTACCTTTAGTGATTTCGTCTGATTAGGGCCTTGATGTAATTCTCCTGAGTCCAAGGAAAGTCAGGGTAAATTTATTCTGTCATTCTTCATCTGACCTGTTTTTTCAGATCAGACAGATTGTTTTCACCTCCTGATCCATAGAAGGATCAGGAGATCAGAATGAAGGTTTATATCTGCTAAGAAAATTCGTAAGCCATGGCTATCATTCAAAGAAAACCGGAGGAAGTCAGGGTCGGCCATAGCGTAATTGTTAAAAGTTTAATTTTTGGGTGCCGACTTTATAGAGACTAATATACAAAAATATTTCTGTGCTGCGCAATAATATTTGTTAAACTTTAACGGAATCAAAAATTATTCTTCTCTTCGATATCAGATTCTGTACAATTTCAAATATAATCCTTGAACAGATGGATAGATTCACCAAGACTGGTGAGTTCGACAAATATTTTTGATTTATTGTGATGATTTTCTCTCGCAGCTACAAGCTGCCTGAGGATGATTACTTTTTAGACTTAGATTCGTGATATGGATTCGAAGTTGATAAACTTCGAATAGCGGATGGCGGAGACTTGCGCTCGCAGCTACAAGCTGCTTGAGAGTGATTTTCGAAATGGACATTGATTTGTAATATGGATTCGAAGTTGATAAACTTCGAATAGCGTTTGGAGTTGTGATATGGGTTCGAAGTTAAAAACTTCGAATAGCGATTATGATATGGATTCGAAGGTTAAACTTCGAATAGCCACTTGAATTGCCACGGGTTTTAACCCGTGGATTAATTATGTAGGCATCTGCTTTTTCATAGCTTTGTCTGCATGCTATCAAATAGTTTTTCAATAGAAGCAAACATCGTTGATATCCATAATCGCAAGATCGGTTTTGGAGAGATCACAGTGACGAATGGAAAAATCACGGGAACATCCATTTCAGATGAGATAAGAGACGGTTCGCCATTTCTGCTTCCCGGCTTCATCGATGCCCATATTCACATTGAAAGCTCAATGCTCACACCGCCTGCATTTGCGAGAAGGGCGGTCATGTATGGCACCGTATCCACAATCTCTGATCCGCATGAAATCGCAAATGTGTGCGGCATTGAAGGTGTGAAGTACATGGTTGATCTGGGACGAAAATCAGGCTTCAAATTTTATTTCGGAGCACCCTCATGTGTTCCCGCCACACCTTTCGAAACTGCAGGTGCTACCCTATCGGTTGATGATATCAGGAAATTATTTGAAGATGGAGATGTCAGTTATCTCGCTGAGATGATGAATTATCCTGCGGTTCTTTCGCGCGATCCATTGGTCATGGATAAAATTCAATTGGCACACGATTTTGGAATGCCTGTGGATGGACATGCTCCGGGACTAAAAGGGAAGGATGCAGAAAATTATGCATCGGCAGGTATCACGACTGATCATGAATGTACTACACTTGAAGAGGCGCTTGATAAAATAGCTGCCGGCATGAAGATCATCATTCGGGAAGGAAGTGCTGCAAAGAATTACAATGCATTACATACGTTGATCGACTCTCATCCTGATGATGTGATGTTCTGTTCGGATGACAAACATCCGGATGATCTGTTACATGGTCATATCAATCAGATCGTCACTAGATCTCTGTCCTTGGGATATGACTTATTTAATATTCTGAAGATAGCCTGCATCAATCCTATTGAACATTACAATCTGCAGACCGGGCAGCTCAGGATCAATGACAATGCAGATTTCATTTTAGTAAAAGATCTTTCTGCATTTGAAGTTTTATCAACATGGATAGATGGTGTTCTGGTCTATAACGGCCATGAAGTAATTCTTCCAAAGGTGGAAATACCTGTGATCAATAATTTTGGAATTACCCATTTTAATAAAGATCATCTTCGCCTAAAACTTATTTTTGGAAATGCAAATGTGATTGTTGCCATAAATGGTTCACTCGTCACTAGTCATGAAAGTGTCATGATGAATGAAGGTATTTTCGAAAGTGATATTCAGCGCGACGTTTTAAAGATCGTGGTTGTAAACCGTTATTCAAATGCACCAGCAGCAACAGCATTGATCAAAGGATTCGGTTTAAAAAAAGGAGCCATTGCATCAAGCGTTGCACATGATTCACATAATATCGTTGCCGTCGGGACGAATGATGATGATCTGGCGACTTGTATAAATGAAATCATTAAACACAAAGGTGGTGTTACAGCCGCATCAGGTGAGGAAAAATATATTCTTCCATTGCCTATAGGTGGATTGATGAGTGCTGATACGGCAGAGACAGTTGGATCTACATACGAAACAATTGACCATTTTGTAAAATCTACATTGGGCAGCACGCTTACATCACCTTTTATGACATTGTCTTTTATGGCATTGCTCGTGATCCCTTCTTTGAAACTGAGTGACAAGGGATTGTTTGATGGAAACAAATTTCAATTTCTTCCACTTCAATAATTGGTTGAAGAGACGCGATTTATCACGTCTCCCCGGAATATGCAGAGACGCGATAAATCGCGTCTCTACGACCATTGAGATCCATCACATCAAGATGTGATTCCCTTCCCCGAATCATTTATTTATTTTTGGCTAATAATAACAAACCCAATTAATTCAAACCAAAAATGAAAAAGCTCCTTCTTATTTTATTCTTAAGTCCGATACTTGGATTTTCCCAAACTCCGGAATATCTCATGTTTGAAATCTCCTCACTGAAAGTGAGTCCGGATAAGGCTGCTCAGGTTGAAAATGCTATGGGTGCTCACAACAAAAAATATCACGCTTCCGGTCAGTATGGAGCCCGGGTGTATACTGTAGGAAATGGCCCGAACTCAGGTGATTACAAATGGGTCATGGGTCCCGGCCCATGGAGTGGACTGGACACCAGACCTGATGATCCTTTACACAATATGGATTGGGACGGCAATGTGGCCAGAAATCTGCTATCTGCAACTACAGAATATATCCAGTTTGATACCAGGTTGTCCAGATTCCCAAATGATTTTAATATCAATAAATTGTTTGTCCGATACATAGATGTTGCAAGAGGAAAAATGGATAAGGTCAAGGAACTTCTTGAAAAAGTACATAAAGTATATATGGACAAAATCCCTGCTGAAACCTATGGCGTTTACTTTAATGAAATGCCAAGCACAAGCAGTGGAAGAGATATCACGATTGTTTCTTTCTTTGATAAATATGCCTGGATGAGCAAGGATGATGGCTTCGATGCCAGATATGATGAAGTCTATGGTAAAGGAAGTTCGGCAGCATTCTGGGCCGATTGGATGGCAAGCACAGTAGGCATTGAAACAGAACTCTGGGAGTACAAAGCTGACTTAAGCGGTCTTCCGGCTGCTGTCAAAGCTGCAGACAGACAGTAAATAAGGAATTCTGACAGTTAATAATAATATGAACCAGGCCTATGTAAAGGCCTGGTTTTTTTTGTTTGGCCCACAACGAAAACAGGACCTGGGAAATAGAAAACTAATAAATCGCGTCTATTCATCCCAAATCCTGCCACTGAACCTTGTCCGCTTTGAACCCATTGTTCCAAAAATGGTTAATACCTTTACTTTTTCAAAACCCATGACAAACAAATAAAATGGCAGAAGATAAAAATCAACCCAACCAGTTAAATATCGAGTTACCGGAAGAGATCGCAGAAGGCATCTATGCTAACCTGGCGATCATCTCCCACTCTCATTCAGAATTTGTAGTGGATTTCATCCGTATGATGCCTAATGTGCCAAAAGCGAAAGTGAAAGCGCGTATTGTACTCACACCACAACATGCAAAGAGACTGATGAAAGCCCTGGCAGATAATATTAAAAAATTTGAAGGTCAGTTTGGTGCTATTGATGAATCAGATCAAAATGTGTCTTTTCCGCCGATGAGTTTTAATACGCCGAAGGCGCAGGCATAGAGCAGAGAGCAGAGAGCAGAGAGCAGAGAGCAGGGAGCAGGGAGCAGATAAAATCTCTTTCTTTCAATTGCCCCTGGCTTTAGCCAGGGGAGATGAAAGAATCATCTAAATAAAAAGATCCCTCTGTATCGGCTTATAAGGAACCCCTAAATGCTGAAAAGCTTTTGGAGTGGCTTCTCTTCCGCGCGGCGTGCGCTGTATGAATCCTTCCATCACCAGAAATGGCTCATATACTTCTTCGATCGTACCGGGATCTTCCCCTACAGCTGTTGCTATGGTAGTGATGCCTACAGGACCACCATTGAATTTATGGATGATCGATGAAAGAATCCGGTTGTCCATTTCATCAAGTCCGTACTCATCCACTTTGAGCGCATTGAGACCGTGGATGGCTATCTCTTCATCAATAGTTCCGTTTCCTTTTATCTGTGCAAAATCACGTATGCGTCGGAGCAACGCATTTGCTATTCTCGGCGTACCACGTGATCTTGATGCCAATGCATGTTTTCCTTTTTCAGTCAATGGGACTTCCAGAATACCGGCTGAACGCGCAATGATCTTTTCAAGCGTAGCCACATCATAATAGTCAAGATGAAAATTAATACCAAAACGTGCACGCATCGGTGCTGATATTAAACCTAATCTCGTCGTAGCACCGACAAGTGTAAATGGCTGAAGATTGATCTGAACAGATCGTGCACTTGGTCCACTGTCGATCATGATATCGATGCGATAATCTTCCATCGCGGAATACAAATATTCTTCAACGACTGTATTGAGTCGGTGGATCTCATCAATAAAAAGAACATCGCCTTCCTGCAGATTGGTCAGAAGACCGGCGAGATCACCTGGTTTTTCAATGACAGGACCTGATGTCATCCGAAGATTGGCGCCCAACTCTGAAGCAATAATGTGTGAAAGTGTAGTCTTTCCCAGACCGGGAGGACCATGCAGAAGAACATGATCGAGAGCTTCATTCCGTTGACGGGCTGCCTGGATGAAGACAAACAGATTTTCAACGATATCTTCCTGGCCGGCAAACTCGGTCAGTCCTTTGGGACGTAAGGCTTTTTCGACCTGCTTTTCCTGGGGGGATAGATGCTCATCGCCGGGTTCAATCACTGGGTTACGCATGTCAGGCTAAGGTATTGAAAAATAGGAACCCCATCCTTACCGCAGAATTTCTAATTTTGCGCCTCAATCAAAAGCTTGCCCTCTAATGAACGGTTCAACAATCACGATGTCCCAGGCCGGTATCCAGGTACCCGCTGACCCTATTATCCCCTTTATAGAAGGTGATGGCACCGGCGCTGATATATGGGCAGCCTCAGTCCGCGTCTTCGATGCCGCGGTCAAAAAAGCCTATAACGGAACAAGGAAAGTGATCTGGAAAGAAGTATTAGCCGGAGAAAAAGCATTTAAACTCTCAGGCGACTGGCTGCCGCAGGAAACACTAGATGTCATTTCAGCTCATCTGGTCGCTATCAAAGGGCCGTTAACCACTCCGGTAGGTGGTGGCATCCGCTCATTGAATGTAGCTTTAAGACAAAAACTTGATCTATATGCCTGTGTAAGACCAGTGCGTTGGTACACCGGCGTTCCTTCTCCCGTGAAAGAACCTGGAAAGGTGAACATGGTCATCTTCAGAGAAAATACTGAAGACATCTATGCCGGCATCGAATACCTGAACGGTACTCCTGAAAACGAACGTTTGAAACATTTCCTCATCGATGAGATGGGTGTTAAGAATATCCGATTCCCCAATACGTCTTCTTTTGGCATCAAACCTGTTTCGCTTGAAGGAACAGAGCGACTTGTAAGAGCTGCGATTGAATATGCACTCCGCAAAGGAAGCAGGAGTGTGACTATTGTGCACAAAGGCAACATCATGAAATTTACAGAAGGTAAATTCAAAGAATGGGGCTACAATCTTGCAGAAAGAGAATATGGCAATAAAGTATGGACATGGGCTCAATACGATCGCATCGTTGCCGAAGAAGGACAAGAAAGAGCTGATGCCGCACAGAAAGCTGCACTTGATAAAGGCGCACTGTTGATCAAGGATGTTATTGCAGATGCATTTTTACAGCAGATATTACTTCGTCCTGCAGATTATGATGTGATCGCAACTTTGAACCTTAATGGTGATTATATTTCTGATGCACTGGCCGCTATGGTTGGTGGAATTGGAATCGCACCTGGCGCCAATATTAATTATGTAAATGGTGCTGCCATTTTCGAAGCAACCCATGGTACTGCACCAAAATATGCAGGTCTTGACAAAGTCAATCCTAGTTCGGTGATCCTCTCCGGTGTGATGATGTTTGATTACATGGGCTGGACAGAAGTTTCTGCACTCATTGAGAAAGGACTGGAGAAAGCGATTGAAAACAAGCGGGTGACGTATGATTTCGAGCGATTGATGGAAGGAGCCACGCTACTGAAATGCTCTGAGTTTGGAGATGAGATTATTGCGAACATGTGAGCAGAGAGCAGAGAGCAGAGAGCAGAGAGCAGGGAGCAGGGAGCAGGGAGCAGGGAGCAGGGAGCAGAGAGCAGAGAGCAGAGAGCAGAGAGCCAGGATTAGTGATGAGTGAAACGTGAATTTAATTTGCGTTATTTAGCGAAAATTTGCGGCAAGAAATTGGTGATAACTTTCTCTTTGATCACTATGAACTCCGTAGTATAGAATTAGAGACGAGTTTGATTTGTATTAGTGTTAATTATCAGACTTTGCAGCTGAAGATGCTTGGTGAAAAGTGGACCAGGCTCTGTAGAGATTCTCAACGAGACAATATTGAAGCTGAATACGGTTTCCTCCATGAAAAAGTATAGCCGGGTCTCGAGGAAATAAAATCTACGGTATTCAATTTAAAATAAATAGAGGGAGGCCCTTCAACCCATGAAATTCCTCCGTCAGAAGTTGTAAGAAATGCATAACAATTGATGAAAACTTTTGAATCGAAATCGGAGGCGATATTTATAAGTGCTATGCCATCTTGTGACGAGGAAAATTGAATCATTTCTGCTCTTTTTTCTGAAATTTTTGTCCACGATTGACCTCCATTCACTGTTTTATAAAAATGATTCAGACTACTTACGAAGCCCGTATCAACATCTAAAAATAGGTTTGAGTACAAGTCATCTATTCCCGGGTTTAAAGTCTTCCATGATTCCCCGAAATCTTTAGTTATATAAGCATCTCCATGTTGACCAGGGATATATCCAAAGCCATTTGGGAACAATCTCATGGTAACTTTTTCCCTTGTGTTTGCAGTCAATTCCGGAATCATTTTCCATGTCAATCAGTCTTACATTTTTCTGAAGCAAATTCATGCATCGCATCATATGTGCACCCTCCAACCCACATAATGGAGTATAATGATAAGATCAGGTAAAATATGCCTGAACGAAATTTCATACCGGCCTAATGATATTCGCTATAATTAGCTCATACTGTATTCCAGGTAATTATAATTTTAACAACTTCGATCTCGCGCAATAACTTGATAATGAACACCCCATGCTCCATGCTCCATGCCCCCTGCCACCTGCCTTTTTTACCTGAAAATAAAAAATGTATCTTTCGATCTCTAATATGAGCGATCCAAATACCTCTATCCCTCAAGTGGCCGGCATCGTGCTTGGTGACCTTCGTTATTATCTGGAAGTCATAGATCCGGTATCTTATCAGGTTCCTCTTGAACTGCTTTCAGGCTCAACCATCGGTCAGCATACAAGACATATCATTGAATTTTATACATGCCTTCTGGAACAATCTACCGGACAATCTGAGCCTGTGATCAATTACGCTCAACGCCGACGCGATCATCAGATTGAATCACAACCTGATCACGCCATTGGTTTAGTCAATCTTCTTTGCACACGTTTGAACGATCTCGTTGCAGATCAGCATTGTTTCCTCGATTGCACAGAACACGGACAGGAAAATCTTTTGGTAGCCACTACTATTGGACGCGAACTGATCTACAATATCGAACACACGATTCATCATTTAGCAATAGTCAAAATAGCCCTCAAAGCCACCCATCCGGAAATAGTATTGCCGGACCATTTCGGTGTTGCCCCATCAACGATCCGCCATCGCCAAGAGGCATGTGCACAGTAACCTATATTCCTATTCAGGGTGTTCGCTTTCTGACCTCCAACCGGGATGAAAGTCCAATGCGTCAATCTCATGGACTCATTTCATCTCACCATCATGACCAACCTAATATTTACTATCCTTTAGACCCTGATTCACGTGGCAGTTGGATAGCCCTTTCAGAAACAGGTCGTGCTGTTTGTCTGCTGAATGGTGGATTTGCGTCATTTATTCCGAATCCCCCTTATCGCATGAGTCGAGGTCAGGTCGTCATGGATGCGGTTAAAGCAGAGGATGCAAATCAATATGTTGATACCTATGACTTTCAGGGTATTGCACCATTTACACTACTGATTGATGGAAAGACATTTTTAACAGAGCTTGTCTGGGATGGTGATCAAAAACATATCCGCGCACTGCCGATCGATCTTCCACATATATGGTCCTCGGCTACGCTATACCCACCTGATGTAAGAGCATGGCGAAAAGCTCTTTTCGAAAAATGGTTGACTGAGGTAATTGTATTTGACTGCGATTCCATCATAGCGTTTCATACGATGGCAAATGGTGATGCAGAAAATGGATTTATCATGAACCGGAATGAAATAGTCAAAACACTTTCTATTACGAATATTTCAAATCGCGAACACGAAGCAACGATTGTACATGTCCAATTGGACAAAGAGCGAAGAGAAGAAGTACTGATCCACTATGCATAATAGTACCTCTGCATATCAACCGGTCACAGCCAGAACATCACAGGTTCAAAATTTATGGTGGCGCAGATTCCGTATCAGATTGTGGAGTTGGGAATATTGGCCTACCTATATCTTCAATATCCCTGTTGTATTCACCTGGCTTTGGCATGCATTGAGATCGAGAGACTTATTCTTTTTTACACTCACCAATCCGGGAATTGAAACAGGTGGATTTTTTGGTGAATCTAAATCTGCCATACTCCATAATATACCAGATGAGTATAAACCGACGACCATATTACTAAAAGCGAGTGTTGAGGAAAATTTATTGGAAAGTATTTTTGAAAAATCCGGTTTGATATTTCCTGTGATAGCGAAGCCTGAGATAGGTGAAAGAGGATGGCTGATCTCTAGAATCAATTCCATGGAGGAGCTGAAGAATTATCTGAAAGCGCATCCGATTGATTTCATCATACAGACCTATATTGAACTACCACTTGAAGTAAGCATCATGGTTTTTTCGATGCCTGATGGAAGTGAATCAAAAGTCACCTCCATCTGTGAAAAAAGTTTTTTGACTATCGAGGGTGATGGTGTCTCCACGATTGACGAACTAATTCTTGCTTCTGACAGGGCAGTTTTGCAATATGAAAAACTTGTCCTGAAGCTTGGCGAGAAAATGAAGGATATCCTTCCTCAGGGGCGGAGGTTAATGCTGGAGGCGATAGGCAATCATTGCCGGGGAACAATGTTTCTGAACCGGAATGATAAAATTGATGAGTCCATCAGGGTTCAGATGGTAAAATTGCTGGGGACGATGCCTGAGGTTTTTTATGGTAGATTTGACATGCGGGTCGCCTCCTGGGAATCATTGCGTCAGGGAAAAGACATTAGAGTCCTGGAGTTTAATGGGACCAGCAGTGATCCGGCGCATATATATCAGCCGGGTTACTCTCTTTTGAAGGCGTATCGAGATATTTTTTATCATTGGCAGGTGATGTACAGGATTTCGAGGCAGAATCGCAGGGCAGGAATGAAGCCGGTAAGATTTAAAAAAATAGTATCCGCTTTAATTATATATTTTCGGTACAAAAGAACTAATTAGAAGTATTGGGATTCCTTATTCATTTCGGCTGGGGCTGGATATGCAGCTTCTTAGGATCGCTTCCTGTGGGATCGATCAACCTGTCTGTGACTGAAGCAGCGATCAAGAAAGGCGTCCGTGTCGGATTGTATATGGGGGTTGGAGCCTCACTGGTGGAATTCTTTCAAAGTTATATTGCACTTTCCTTTTACCATATTCTGACCCACAATCCGGCGATGGAGAAGACGATCATTATGGTCTGTATCCCCATATTTCTGATCATTGGCATCTTCTATTTTCTTAAGAAAAATGTTCCGCTCAATCAACCGACCTCAAGAGCTTCTCATTTTATTGGATTCGCCAAAGGATTGATGTTAAGTTCGCTCAACATGATCGCCATTCCTTATTACGTTTTTATCGGCGGCTATCTTCATTCTTCCCATTATCTCGAAAGACAGGGTATAAGCATCCGGCTGGAGGCAAAATTTATTGCTGCGTTTGCTTTTGGGGTAGTGATCGGATCATTTATGGTTTTTATTCTGTATGCCAAACTTGGTCAGGTGATCAAAAATAAGAGTGAGAAAATGAGTCGGTATGCGAGCAAAGTCGTAGGCCTCATTTTTATCGCCATAGCGATTAGTCAGGCGTTCAGGTACTACTGGTGATCTGGTGATCAAGTGATCTGGTGATCTGGTGATCTGGTGATCAGGTGATCAAGTGATCAAGTGATCAAGTGATCAAGTGATCAGCTGATCAGTATTCAACAAACTAGCAGTATTTGTTCTTCGTTACTCGATACTCTTTTTTTCGTTATTCGTTATTCGTTATTCGTTATTCGTTAGTCCGGATATTGCAGGTCCTATTGACAATGATGGCTGTCCAAGAGTTGAAAATGCAGTCTTCAATACGCGAATGATCCAATTTGTGACCGGAAGTGCAGTGCTCACTAAACAAGCAAAGAAGGATATAAAGGAAGGAGCAAAATTACTCAATAGCGCTGCATTTGTTGCCCTGAAAGTTGAAATCCAGGGTCATACAGACAGTGATGGTTCAGTAGAATATAACCACACCTTAAGTCATAAACGTGCAGAATCTGTCAAAGCCGAACTCGTAAAAGATGGAGTTGATGCAAATCGCATGACCATAAATGGTTATGGTGAAGATCGACCAATAACTGACAATGCAACTGCCGCCGGAAAAGCAAAAAATCGCAGAGTTGAATTGAAAGTAAAACAGTAATTACATAAGAAAAAGAATAGTCAGACAACCCCGCATCCATCATGGGTGCGGGGTATTTTTTTTTAGCCCTTTACCATTTAATGCCCTGGGATTCCGACATTAGAGTCAATAATAAAGGATCATTTCTATGAGGTATATAGTATTCATTGCCATTCTTTCCATTTGTATTAGTTGTCATCAAACTATAAAAGAGGGAGCAAAGGTGGTTGCACCCTTTCAGGTCCTACCCGGAAAAATAAAACATATTGATTCCTTCCAGTCTTCATATGTTGATGCCCGGAAAATCGATATCTGGACTCCCGGTGATTTCGATCCCAATAAAAAATATGCTGTGATCTATATGCAGGATGGTCAGATGTTATTCGACAGTACCACGACATGGAATAAGCAGGAATGGCAGGTGGATGAAACGATGGATAAATTACTGGAGGAGCATAAAATCCATGATGCGATCATTGTAGGTATTTGGAATAACAATCAATACAGAAGTGCTGAATATGTTCCGGAAGTGGTTCTAAACTATTTTCCAAACGCCTTGAAAACAGATCTGGAAAAAAATTATTTCAAAAGCAAACCCAGGTCTAATGATTATCTGAGGTTTCTCGTCTATGAATTGAAAACATTTATAGATAGCTCCTACCCTACCTGTACTGATCCTCAGCATACATTCATTATGGGCTCGAGTAAAGGGGGATTGATTTCGTTGTACGCCATCTGTGTATATCCGCAGATCTTTGGCGGTGCGGGATGCCTTTCTACAGATTGGGTATTGACTGTGCCCCAAAACAAAGAGGAAGAAGCCAAATTCAATATCCCACTGACGTTCATTAAATATCTCTCGGAAAATCTACCAGATCCGAAAAATCACAGAATTTATTTTGACTACGGCACGGAAACGCTTGATCATTTTTATGAACCGTTTCAAATTGAAGTAGATTCTCTAATGGTTAAAAACGGGTACACCTCAAAAAACTGGATGACAAAGAAATTCTCCGGAGAAGATCATTCAGAGCATGCATGGGCGAGGAGACTCCATATACCTCTTGAATTTCTGGTTGGCGTGAGTAGTGATTTGTAGAGACAGGGCTTGCCCCTGTCTGTTAACACGTGAGGCGTGAGTAGTGATTTGTAGAGACAGGGCTTGCCCCTGGCTGTTAACTCATGAGGCGTGAGTAATGATTTGTAGAAACGGGGCTTGCCCCTGTCTGTTAACACGTGAGGCCTGAGTAGTGATTTGTAGAGACAGGGCTTGCCCCTGGTTGTCACACACATTAAAACGTGATGCATGGGACGTGAAGCGTGTGCTTCGACCAGCTTTCTTCATTCTTGTTATTCAGTTCAGCAACCAGCGTAGGTAATCTGTGGTCTATTGTCCATCTGCCTCAAATTAAAAAAATACATATAACTTTTTCTATTATTTGTTATCTTGTATGTTCTATCAGAGAAAGTATCCTGTCTACAATTCTCTATATTCTTCTTCAATTCAATCAACAACAAAACCAAAACAAATGAAACAGATTCTACAATTCCTATCCATGGGCGTACTGCTTTGCCTTATCTCATGTGCTCAAGGCGCAAAAGGAGATCAAAAAGCAGAAGAAATGAATCTTGCAAAACCATACAATGCAATGATGGTCAGGCATAGTGTGGCAGATTATGCTGCATTTAAAACCGCGTACATGGCACACGATTCGATGAGAAAAGCATCAGGCGTGACAAGTCTTGCCTTAGGACGGGGCATGGATGATCAGAATAAGGTCATCGTCCTTACTGAAATCAGTGATGTTCAGAAGGCTAAAGACTTCGCTGCATCTCCAGGCTTGAAGGAAGCTATGGAAAAAGCCGGTGTTACAGGACCGCCTACTATCGATTTTATGAATGTCATCAGGGATGACACCACCTCAATACCACAGAATGATCGTGTCATGGTCAGTCACCACGTCAAAGATTTTGACGCATGGCTCAAGGTATATGATGCAGAAGGAAAAGCCACCCGAGCTGCCAATGGCATGATCGACAGGGGCTTGGCCAGAGGTATCGATGATCCAAACATGGTTTATATGCTTTTTGCGATCTCCGATATGGCAAAAGCTAAAGCAAGATTTGAATCGGAAGATTTGAAAAAAATCATGACCGATGCCGGCGTTGATAGTGCGCCTTCCAGCTTTATGTTTACCTGGGATACCAGCAAGTGATCTGGTGATCTGGTGATCTGGTGATCTGGTGATCTGGTGATCTGGTGATCAAGTGATCAGATGTGAATACTTGAATACAGAATACCTGAATACTGAAGTTTAATAATAATAGACTATTAAAACCTTGTTTGCCTTAATTAAGATGATGGGCAAACAAGGTTTTTTAATTTAAGAAAATCTTTAATCGAACGATATTCAACTTTTAATCATTCACATATAAATAAACTCATAAACCTATAAACTCATAAGTCCATAAACAACTAATGTTGCTTATGAAATTCCATCAGGGCTAAAATTTCTTTTACGATCTCATCTTTTTTGGTCCAAGGAATAAAATGGCTATCGCCTTCAAAAATTAACGTCCGCACGGTATCAGCCTGTGTAAGTTTCTCTTTTGCATATTCAAGATTTTGAAAGGGAACGAGTACATCTTTTGTTCCCTGTATCAATGTGACAGGTACTTGGATACGATCCCAATCATCCTCAATCCTGATGAGGTCATGTCGTAAAGGCATCAGTTCTTCATTGCTGACGGTAAAGGCGACAGGAAATAATTCTTTGACAAGTGGTAAATCAATCCATTTTCGCCATGGAGATCTTGGTTCTAATCCGGGACTTACAGAACCTGCTATTATCGCCAGGCCTGCAATAAGCTTTGGGTGACGCATGGCGGCCTCTACAATGATCGGGCCTCCATAACTGTGTCCTACAAGCCAATACCTGTCATAGTGAAGGGCTGTCATCAAATCCGCGAGAATAATCGCCTGTCCGGACAGCGAAGTTTCAGCCTTACCAAAAACCGAATGACCAAAACCAGGCCTGTCATAAACAATCAGATCTGCCCGCGACAGCAACGAGGTATCGACCATGTATTCTAGAAAAGCATCCATTGATCCCGGAGATCCGTGTACGAATATGATAGCGTCCTTATGCTCCTTTCCGTTTGTGGTTTTCAGAAATACGATCTGGCGCTTTCGAAGCGATAGGGTATCCATCACTCCATCGACATAATGTTGTTGTAAAAATGTCCGGATCTCAGCATCATCCTTCCGCATCTTCATGCCGCCGAATATCCGGATGCCGATAAGTAGGATCAGCGGAATGAATATGATGATCAACAGGATTCTTCTTACCCATCGCCACACCTTTTTCCTTTTTGTTCTCACGTCAGGCCGAATGATTGATGTTTTCAGTAAGGGTTTTTTCTATCCACAGTCTTGATGTTGCACATGTATCCTCACTCTTAAGCAATGGACCAAATATCATTCGTCCGGTTATATGTTTTAATCTGAACAACCTAAAGAAGTGAGGAACAAAGGTGTGGTTACCAATAAATGCAACTAAAGGGCTGTCGTACATAATCGCAATAGGCTGAACGGGAATACCTGCAAGAAATGCAGCCTGAAAAGAACGTGGACGGAAAGGTAATGTTCCGGGCCCGGCCGAAGTGGTTCCTTCAGGAAAAATAAGAATGGAAGTTCCTCCTTCTAAAGCACTTTGTACCGCAACCACTGTCTCGAGTCTGCTTGATTTATCCTCTCTGTTAACAAATATTGTACCTGCCATGTACCCGCCAAGGCCCACAAGTGGCCATTTTAAAATCTCGGCTTTAGCGACCACATTAGCTTCTACATGAACAAGAATGACAAATGGGTCAATATAACCGATGTGATTGGCTACATATAGACATGTTTCTTTGCAGGGAATACCTTCCATCTGTATTTTCAAACCCATCATACCTGGAACATGGCTGAGCCATCTCCGACGTAATCGTGCACCTGCTTTCTTTTTGGGCATGCCCAACAGCATCATTATGATGAATCCGATGATATGAATCAGGGTAGCAAATGCGAAATAAAAGAACCGCCATATGACCATGATCCATCCCTGCATAAAACAAAGTAAATGGTTGTAATCGAGACTAAATACCTTCCTGAAGGAGATTAATTTTTCATGGAAAATTCTCAAAAAGCCGGAGCTGATTTTTGAGTCCTGAAAATCAACCTTGTTTACCCTTAAAAATCTATAAAAATGGTAGGGGAAAACACTGAGAATCAACGCAGAAAACAAGGATGGTCATTGCGGATTTACACTGATTTTTAGCCTATATTAATCTGTATATCAACATTTTATGAAGTTGATCAGAAATCGTTGCAATCCTTTTTTAATCTCTTCCGTTTATGTATCAAAGCGAAACAGAAATACAGATCAGGAATAAAAAAGGATACTCAATTCTGTTTCGATAAAAACTGAAAATATAGAAAGACCCTTACTTAATTATATCTCATCACATTTCTTAAATCTCAATTTATTATGACAAACATAGATAATCAAAATCCGGAAAATCAGGGTTTGGGCTGGAAAGTAGCCTCTATCATCATGAGCGTATTACTGATTGCTTCTATTGCATTCGGTGTTATGTTTTACAACAGGCACAATGAATCAGCTCACAAGGCTATGGATTTGAGCACTCAACTTGACAACACAAGGACTCAACTTCAGGGCGAATTGGCTACATTGAATAACGCTTATACCGGTGAAATCGCTACGAACGATACACTGTCTTCTGATCTTCAAAAGAAAGTGATAGAGGTAGCTGATCTGCAGGATCGTATCGCTAAAGCAAAAAAGGATCTCAAATCAAGCATTGCTAATAATAAGGAAATTCAGGCAAGACTGGTCCAAATGGAAGATCTTAAAGTAGCACTTGAAAAAGATATCGCTACGCTAAGAGATGAAAATGTAGCTCTTGCTTCAAGCAATCATGATCTGAATACAGAATTGACATCTACTAAAGACGAAGTCGTCAATCTGAATTCAAAAGTGATGTCTCTAACATCTGCCAACTCTAAACTTACAAACAGACTTAAAGTGTTAGCACCAGCAGGTTTCAGGGCTGATAACTTCACCGTAACTTCTGCTGACAAGAGAGATAAACTGACAACGAAAGGCAAAAAGATTGAGGAAATCACCGTCAAGTTTGATCTGAACAATATACCCGAAGAATACCAGGGGAACCGTTCAATCTACCTCGTGCTTACTCAATTCAATGGCAATCCTGTAACTGTTGTTCCAGGTAAGGATGTAAATCTTACATTCGGAGATGAAGCAGTCAATGTACATGCAGCAGATCTTGAAAATATAGATCTCAAAGATCGTCAGTCGATGACGATGTCTTTTGAGCCTTCAGATAATATGACTCCCGGCACATACAACCTGATGGTTTATTCAGACAATGGATACCTCGGAAGCACAGGCTTCATGGTCAGCAAATAAAAAGAAACAATAAAAATATAGTGGGAGGCCATATATCCTTATTTCCAACCATTATCATAAGAAGCCGGTTCTCCCAACCGGCTTCTTTATTTTAAATCACAAGTGATCACCGTTTTCTTTCCTTGTTAGGCATTAAGTTTATGGGAAAAGATAGAAGTGTGAGTGTAAGGAGAAATATATTTTCGACGGCTGTGCTTTCGAACTCCTTCATTTATATTTAAGTAAAATATAATCTGATTTTACCTCATTTTATTGAAGCATAAGCCTTCAAATATTATTTTGATTTAAGCTATATATAAGCACTTCGTAAACGTTTGCAGGTGTTTGAAAAAGGCTTTCTAATTTTCCCTCTGCAACATCTCAATCATAGCTTCCGGTACATCTGCAATGTCGAGGATCATCAATCCATCCAATGAATTATTAAAATTCGGATCCACATTGAAGCCCAGAAAGCGGGCATTTAAGCGGATGTATTGCTTCATGAGGACAGGAAACTGAATATGGTCTGGCTGTAGTTGATCCAAAACTTCGTCAAGATCAAAAGTAGTGTTTTGGAATGTTTCAAATTCTTTACCCGAAAGCACTGAGATATCAGGATTAAATGGAGTCTTTGGTGTGAACCACTTTGCAAATGCAGGATGATAAAAATGTCGCTTTGCATATTCCATCAATATCTTTCTGGAAAAATCAGAATAGAACCGGCTTATACTGACAGGGCCGATCAGATATTTGTATTGTTGGTTCCGTACCATGAAGGCCAGGATCCCTTTCCATAAAAGATAAAGTGGTAAATTTTTTTTCTGATAATCTTCGACAATAAATGACCTTCCCAACTCAAGACATTTTGGAAGATAAGGATGAAAATCACTATTGATCTCAAAAAAACAATTGATATAAAATCCTTCGGGCCCGTATTTGTCAAATATTTTATCCCCGCATCCAAACCTGTATCCGCCGACAAGACGCTGCGCAGTTTCGTCCCAGATGATCAACTGCTCATAATAATCGTCAAAACGATCTGTATCATACGGAAGACCTGTACTCTCCCCTACACTCCTGAATGTGATCTCACGCTGACGGCCAAGTTCCTGGCGTAATGCAGGTCTTCCGGTGAGGTAGCAGACAATGAGGATATAAGGCGGTGTACGTAAGATAACATGATCCTTCTTCAAGGCCTGTATTTCAGCACGTAGTTGAATCGGGTCGGGAGCAAGGCCAATATTATCCATATTTAATAACAGGCAATCAGGTTGAGGAGCGATAAAAATAGAATAATTCATGACGTAAAGGTCAATATGATTCTGACCTTCACTGTTATTTCACATGGCAATTAATTGTAATATTTATTTTACAAGATGGTAATAAATGGGTTAAATGGTCAACAGGTCAAACGGAGAAATGAAATTGAGAATTCACAAACAGGCAAATCAAAAAGATGTGGGATGATATCAGGAAATCAGTAAAAAACGATCTATAAATTCACGCACACAACCTTTGCCTCCTTCGCGCTGTAAGACAACATCGACTACATTGATGACGTTGAAATGGGCATCTGCCGGGCATGCTGAAAACCCAACATGTTGAATCACTTCAATATCATTGACATCATCACCGATAAAAGCCATCTCTTCTAATGATACAGACAATTCTTCAGTCCACCTGTTGAGTACTTCAAGTTTGGATTCTTTGCCGGAGTAGACATGTTGTATCCCGAGCATTCTCGCCCTTTCATCAAGGATAGTCTGTGCACGACTATGACTGATGATGCCCACATTAATGCCGGCTGCCTGCAGCAATGTGATACCCATACCGTCCCGGATATTAAACTTCTTGGCCTGCACACCATTTGCATCAATGTATATTCCTCCATCTGTCAATGTACCATCAACATCCAGAATCAGCATTTTAATGCGTGAGGCTTTTTCTTTCAATATCATTTCTTCCATTATTCTAAGGCTTGTCTTATGCGCATCACTTTTGCAAGAATAGCATACAGCTGATCAAGTTGTAACATCGAAGATGCATCACTCAAAGCATTTCGCGGATCAGGATGAGTCTCAATAAAAAGTCCATCTGCTCCTGTCGCCGCTGCTACCTTCGCTATGGTTTCAATATATTCCGGATTGCCACCACTGATCCCTGAGCTTTGATTAGGTACCTGCAACGAATGCGTGCAATCCATCACAACAGGTACGCCATGTTTTTTCAAACGCGGTATCACAGTAGCATCAACGATAAGATCTTCATAGCCAAAACTAAAACCGCGTTCACAGATCCATACATTATGATTGCCGGTAGCGATAACTTTCTCAACCGGATACTTCATGGCTTCCGGACTGACGAACTGACCTTTCTTGATGTTGACTATTTTTCCAGACATCCCTGCGGCATGTAGCAAAGAAGTTTGTCTGCATAAGAATGCAGGAATCTGAAGTACGTCGACATATTCCGCCACCATAGGCACTTCCTGGCTTTCATGTACATCGGTCAATGTCCTGATATTTAATTCACGACCGATTCCTCTTATGATTTGCAAAGCTTCTTCGTCACCGATTCCTGTAAAACTATCCTCACGTGTTCGGTTTGCTTTACGATAGCTGGCTTTAAATATATAGTCAATACCGAGGTCATCACACATTGGTTTCACAGTTCGCGCGATCAACAAGGGTGTGCTATCATTTTCGACAACACAAGGACCGGATATTAAAAAAAGTTTATTCATCTTCTCTGCTCTTTTGGCCAAGATATCCGCTATGATGGCGTCTGGCATAATCTGATTTTGTAAATCCTATTTTTTTCATCAGCATGACGACGATCACATCGCCGAGTACAGTCATCACTGTAGTGCTTGTCGTCGGCGTCAGGCCAAGAGGACACACTTCTTTCGGATAGCCTGTGCTGAGACAGACATCGACTTGAGTACCCAATTCATTTTCGGGATGACCTGTCAGCCCTATAGATTTGATATCAGGAAAAAGTCTTTTTGCCAATGGAAGTAATTCAACGATCTCTTTGGTTTTGCCTGAGTTGGAAATTAAAAAGAGAATATCATTTTGTTGAAGGATACCCAGGTCACCATGCTGGGCTTCAAGGGGATGAAGGAAAATAGCCGGTGTCCCTGTGGAGCTCAGCGTCGTGGCTATATTATGGCCTATCTGGCCTGCTTTCCCTAAGCCGGAGACAATAACCTTTCCCCCTTTGACATGTACTTGATTGAATATCAACTCAATAGAATCCACAATGTGTTGATCCATCGGAATATTCCTTATGCCGGCGATTTCCCTATCGATTATCTCTTTGATATAGTCTGTGATTTGATCCATCAGGATGCAAAAATAGGTTTTCCCTTCTGTTACTTTCCTTTCTATGAAAAACTCATGAGATTGGGGGGTAACCAATTACTTCGGGATATTGACCCGTAATAGAATAGAATTTTAGAGATTCGAAGAAATCATATCTTGAAAAGGAAACACCAAAGATTACATCCTGATTAAATTCCACTAAACAATGACAGGTTCACGAAGAAAATTTATCCGCAATTCTATTCTTGCCAGCACAGCCCTTGGATTGAACATGCCAATAAATGCAAGACCTTATGCGAAAAAAGCTGATCCAAATGGTAAACTAAAGATCGGCATCATCGGTAGTGGTCTGAGAGGACAATCTCATATTGAGCTTTTGTTGCAAAGGAATGATTGTGAGGTGACCTGTATCGCTGACCCTGAACCGGTGATGCTGCAGGCTACAAAAAAACTATTTGATGCCCATGGAGGCAAATGGCCTTCCATCTATGATCAAGGGCCTCATGATTTTGTCAGGATGCTTGAAAAAGAAAAAATTGATGCTGTGATCATCGCAACACCCTGGGAATGGCATTCTCAGATGGCTATTGCTGCGATGAAGGCAGGTGTATATGCAGGCATGGAAGTCAGTGGTGCTTTTTCGCTTGATGAATGCTGGGAGATGGTCAATACACATGAATCCACCGGTACGCCTCTTTTCTTTTTAGAAAATGTTTGCTTCCGGAGAGACGTAATGGCTGTGCTTAACATGGTGAAGCAGGGTCTTTTTGGTGAACTCATCCATCTCGAATGCGGGTATCAACATGATCTGCGTGGTGTAAAATTTAATGATGGTGTGACGCCGTATAATTCCGGCGTTGAGTTTGGTGAAAAAGGATTCAGTGAAGCCAGGTGGCGCACATGGCATAGTGTATATCGAAATGGCGACCTCTACCCTACGCATGGTCTTGGACCTGTGGCGCAATGGATCAATCTCAACAAGGGCAACCGGATGGAAACGTTAGTATCGATGGCTTCAAAATCCCGAGGCCTGCACAATTATATCCTTCATCATCCAAAGGGAGGTCCTGATCATCCCAATGCGCAGGTACAATTCAACCTGGGCGACAAAATCACAACTATCGTTAAATGCACGAATGGTGAAACTATAGTACTTCATCACGATACAGATTTACCACGTCCGTATTCCCTGGGGTTCAGAGTACAGGGAACGAAAGGCATATGGATGGATGTGCATAAAAGCCTTTATCTCGAAGGCATGAGTCCTTCAGAAAAGTGGGAAGATGCAGAATCTTATCTGACAAAATATGATCACGATGCGTGGAAGGAGCATGAGAAAGATGCAGAAGGCGCAGGACATGGTGGCATGGATTGGTTTCTGAGTGATGCTTTTGTCAGAGGTGCTCTTGAAGGAAAAGAGCCATTGTTTGACGTCTATGACGCGGCATCATGGATGGCCGTCACACCGATGTCAGAAGCATCGATTGCCAGTGGAGGAATGCCACAGACGTTTCCGGATTTTACGAGAGGCAAGTGGATGAGAAAGTGAGATATGGGATTTGGGATTTGAGATTTGATTGAGAACTTCAAATGTGAAATATGGAGTGTATGTAGAGAAACGATTTATCGCATCACCTCGTGCTTCCTTAAAATAACAAATCAAATCTTCACCAGCTTCCACTTCCCTCTTTTGAATATCGCCACGGCAAGAACGGCAAGAAAAGATTCACTTATGGCAATGGCCCAATACACTCCAACCGGACCCCAATTCAAAAGTTTTGAAAACGTGTAAGACAAGGGAATTTGCAACAACCAGAAGGCAACAAAATTGATCCATGTCGGCGTCACCGTATCCCCTGCCCCATTGAATGCCTGGCCGATCACCATACCATAAGCATAAAAAATATAGCCCAGACAAATAATCCGCAGACATAACACGCCCTGATAAATCACCTCAGGATCTTTTGAAAATAATGGAATGAGAACAGGAGCAAATAATAAAAACAAAATACAGATGGTGGAGAGAAACAGCATATTAAAAAATGCAGTGCGCCATACTGATTTCTCAGCTCGATCAGGTTGATGAGCTCCTAGATTCTGACCGACAAGTGTTGATGCAGCTCCCGCCATTCCCCATGCAGGAAGAATCGTGAAAATGATCATGCGGATACCTATCGAATAACCTGCAACAGCCGCCTCACCAAAATAGGAAATGATACGTACGATGAACAACCAACTTGCAGTCGCAATGGCAAACTGAAGTACACCTGTGGATGATACTTTTATCAGTCTCGTAATGATGTCGCCCACCCACTTCAGATGTCTCTTTTGCAGATGAATCAGACTCTTCCCATTGACAAGATGATATACCTGGTAACAAACACCAATGCCCCGGCCGGCCGTTGTCCCAATCGCCGCACCAGCGACACCAAATTCATGAAAAGGTCCTATTCCAAAGATGAGTAATGGATTAAGAATAATATTAATCCCATTGGCAATCCACAATGTGCGCATCGCAATCGATGCGTCGCCTGCTCCGCGAAAAATTCCATTTAAGAGAAAAAGAAAAAATAGAGTGCTACTACCGGTCAAAAGAATACGAGTGTATCCATTACCTTTTCGAACGAGTTCGGCGGAGCCACCCATGAGCCGCAAAATATCAGCTGACGTAAAGTAGAATATAACGGCGATGATGATGCACACGATCACACCGATAAAAATCGCCTGGATCGCCGCCACACATGCACCTTCACGATCCTTTTCACCTATCCTTCGCGCTACCATGGCTGTAGTCGCCATTGACAACCCTAAGGCAAGTGCTACAACTTGTGTGATCACAACTTCAGTCAGCCCAATCGTTGCTGTAGCTTCTTTCCCCAATTTGGATACAAAGAAAATATCCACGATGGCAAACAATCCTTCCATCACCATCTCAAGTACCATAGGAACAGCCAGCAGAAATATAGCTCTGTCAATGCTACCTGTTGTAAATTCCTTCTCGCTGCCTGTGATGGCAGTGCGTAAAAGAGTGAAGAAGGAAGAGATTTTCCGATTCATGGGAGGGCAAAAATAGGCTGAATCCCGATTTCATTACTACCAATATAATATGGCACGCTCAGGTGTGGCAAACCTAAGTGTGCCACACTGTCCTAACGTATTGATTGTGAGTAGCTCCAGATAGTTATGCACATATCATTACGGAAATCAAAAAAAGTTAGTCTTTTAGGAATCAGCTCACATCCATGGATGGTTTTCAGGCTGTGAACGAAGGATGGCTTACCTTTGTTAGAGATCGAACCTTTTCCTGTTTTGGTGGAATTGGATGAATCTTATAGGAAATCCTTATGGCAATATATATCACAGACGATTGTATCAACTGCGGAGCATGCGAACCTGAATGCCCTAACAATGCCATCTATGAAGGCGGCATCCAATGGGCTATGAAAGATGGTACCACATTGAAAGGTCCTTATACACTTGAGGACGGGACCGTAGTTGATGCAGCTGATATGATTGAACCTGTATCAGCAGATTATTACTATATCGTCCCTGATAAATGCACAGAATGCAAAGGATTCCATGATGAGCCGCAATGTGCGGCCGTCTGTCCGGTGGATTGCTGTCTGCCTGATCCTGATCGTCCGGAATCGGATGATATACTGCTGGGCAGGAAGGCGAGACTACATCTTTAATCGGGTGATCATCATTCAGTTGATTGAGTGATTACTCAGTTACTTTATACCTCACTCCCAGATCAATTGTAAAATATGATACAGCAGGGTTCACAAGATCACTCGATCACTCGATCACTCGAGCACTCGAGCACTCGATCACATTATCAGTGCCAACTGAATGTGCCGGATTCATCACCAATAGCAATCAACCAAGCCGTTAATTCTCTTGCTTCAGGATCAAGATTGTATTGAATGAAATCTCCGCCTGTAGCTAGTAGAAATCTTTTATAGAGGTTGCGATTCTTATCCCATCGGTAGCAGTACAAGCTCACGGTTCCGATATCTGCTCCTACATGTTCTATCTCAGAGAATTTATTCTCATCTACATTCTCAATCAATTCAACCTGATTTTGAAGATCATGAATTCTGATGTTGTATACGACTGAATCCGCTTTCGCAAGGTTAGCCAATAAATTGGCCTTTGATATAAAGCCTGATGAATCCGGTTCAACCAAATCTTCCGGCAGATTATAATAATCAAAATTTCCTTTATTGTCAATGTACCAACCTACATGATAGAGGCCCCACGCATAATTCTTCGCTTCATATTGGAAGTATACAGGGTCTTTGAGAAAATTTGATTCATTGCATTCTTTGTCACATGATGATAGCACCAATCCGGTAAAAAGACTTAGGATGAGTGTAAATAAATTCAGATATTTCATTTCTATGGTTTTTATTTATATATGGTTCAAATTCTAAATTCAGTATTATACTTCACGATTCGATATTCACGATTCCTTATTCCTCATTTTAGTCCGTGATTTTCCCACCCTTATCAAACCACTTCACAATGGTATCAATTTCATCCGCACTGAGCATTCCATCCTGGGGCATTCGTTTATTCATAGGGGATATTGGGTCTGCTACAGCAGCTTTAATCAATTGATATTGCAAAGCTATTGCCGTTTCATCATCAAAGGAAACCGGCCGACCAGCCCAACTTCCTGTAGAATAGTGACAAGATGCACAGTGGTTTTCAATGATTGTTTTCACCTGCGGAAAATATTTCTCCGTTCCTGGATTTGTCAGATCATTGTTGTTGCATGCTATAATTACAATCATCCAAATGAAAGAGATAGCAATATGAATTTTACGATTCATCTTTTTCTAATTTAGAAAGGATCATGCTTTAGAAATATCAGATGAAATTTCTTTATCTGATTTGCCTATCCGGTCAATTGAATTTATAAATTGAAGGCAATTTTGAGATTTAAACCTCGGATATAATCCAATCTTTTATTGGCCGGACCAACAGACAGTAACTGGTCATTGAGCAAGTAATGGTTTAATCCCTGTGTCCATTTTGCTGAAACACTCAAATGCCGATTGATCTTGTAGCCGATTCCTCCATATAGAGAAGTCATAGAGGAACTAATGATGTTGTAAGAATTAAACGTACTTTTTACATTGGTATCAGCAGTCGTATTTACGCTTGAACCAAACGTGACGATAGGATATTCACTTCTGACCGTGGTACCAAATCCAAGTACCATTCCGCCTTCAACAAAAAATCTTTTCGTCAGCGTGTATTTTAAGCCCGCACTGACTTCCCATTGACGAACAGATTGTACAAAATGATTGATAGCGTTATAGTCCGTTGAGGTATTGACTTTCTCTCCTACGATATATGTTTCAGAGTAATTCGTATCCGCTATAATAGGGTCAGGAACATTGATCAATTCTATGTCCTTTTGATTACGTGAACTCAACAAACCCGGATGATACGAACTAAATCCTATGCCGGCCGTCAGGCTCAATCCTGAATTGATCGCATAATCAGTACCTATAGCTGCGTTGATACCTAGCCCATGCTGACTCCCTGCCATCGCCCCTATTGAAATAGTAGGACTAAAAACATGATGTCTGAATGAAAATGAAGTATTCCCGGGTGGTATCAGTTCAATATGAGGGTCAGTAAATGTATAAGTGAATGCATCAACTAATGGCAGAAAATCTATTGCAGAATGTAACGGTGCTTTAGCATCCGTCATGCTTATACCTGATCCGAAATCCTCTTGATTTGAACTACTATTTTCAAAGGCAGTTTCTGATTTTAATTGCCCATCTGTATTGCCAACCAAATCCGTTCCCTGTGGATCACTAAAATGTTCATTACTCTGCTTATCCGAAAACACCATTGAAGTATGATCAGCCGAATGCTTTGAACCATGTATTTCCCCGGCAGCATTGATGGAAGATGTTGATACTGATGTTGTGGATTTATTTATCGTACTAATGCTTGTTTGTTGATTTATTGTACTTCCGGTACTTGTCGCCGGTGTTTTATATCCTTTTATAATTGTTGAGCCCAAAGCAAGAGATTGATGTTCAGTTGTGGTTGAATTGATTTCATTTCCTGCAATGCCACTTACCGGGGTATCCGTACGATGCTGATCTGTAGCAGGTATATCTTTCTTCATCAGAAATAACGAGGTGATAACAGCAACGACAGCTATAGCTGATGTCCACCAGAATACTATTAACCGACGGGAGGGATGCGCTACCGGTAATGATTTATCCAGCAATGACTGCATCTGCGACCAGCCTTGCTCGGGTGTTATTTTATATTGAGGACGTTCTTGCATGATTTTCATTTACGATTAAAGACCTTAATCTTTCTCTGGCATTTGACAGATGCCATTTTGATGTTCCTGTACTTATATTCATTTTTATACCGATCTCTTCATGTGAATACCCTTCGATGGCAAACAGCCTGAACACCTCTGCTGATCTTCCCGGTATCCGATCCAGGAGACCTATTAAATCCTGGAATTCCAATGGATCACTTTGAGGCGTCTGTGCATGCTTTTCATCCGGTAATTCAAACTGAATAAAACGGATATAACTTTTTTCTTTCTTATAATAATCTGCCATGGTATGGTAGATCAATCTCCTTATCCATCCTTCAAAAGAACCTTCACTTCTGAATGTTCCGATTTTCTGGAAAACTTTCAAAAAACCATCATTCAATATCAGCAAAGCTTTGTCTTCATCTTTAGTATATTTCAGACACATCGACATCATCACCGGAAAGTGTTGCTTATACAACTGCTCCTGACACTTGCGGTCATTACGGATGCATCCTTGTATGAGTTCAGTTTCTGACAATTGAGCTACTTGTTATTAATTACTTTCATGAAATACACTTCATCTTATTTCTAATTTATCAATGATTGATAATGTATATTTTATCATTGATCTTATCTACGAATTCATTGTATGCAGCTGGCATATGATCATCCATCTGATCCAACAACCAAAAACGATGAGTGGATCCTCTTTTAATTTCAAAATATATTCCACCCCAGTCACCGGCATCAGGCTGGCCCTGAACAACTTTTGTTTCATTCAAAAGGGCCTCAGGAAAAAAGGTATAAAGATCTCTGACCAATTGGAATTTTTCATCCGGCCATTGTGTTGCAAAATGCCCGGGATAAAAAGTATCACTGCCGGGATACATATCCAATGTGTCTTCATAAAGTTTTGCATTGTCAACTTTATAGATTTCTATACAACCTTCGCCGCCACATTTGCCATAAAAATGTCCAAAGACAACGTAATCAGGCAATGTTCCAAATCCACACTCTCCCATCTGGTCCTTTTTACATGAGACCATGCATAAGGCTATGAAAGGAAGGAGGGCAAAACATAATTTATATTTCAATTTCATATCGTCATTATTAATTTATTAAAATAACAATCCCGTCCGCAATTCAACTCTTCGATAACTGATCTTATCCGTGAATTTTATCCCTCCAAAATCCAATCCATCAGTCGTGAATGTGGCGTTTTGGATTTTATATTCTACACCGAGATAATAAGAAACATCACCACCTCCGAAACGCACACCAAATTCAGGGCTAAAATGAAATCCTCCTACTGCTCTGGTTGTACCTCTGGATGCATCATTCAATGCTATTCCATATCCAATCTTCAATGCATAATATGGGCTTATCTTCTCAGGCACTAAAAAACCCCTGGCTTCAGCATATATGGGAATTATATTTCTGATCGTAGTGAAATCATGCGTTTCAATCCCTGTACCTAAACCCACACCTATATACCTATTAAATCGATAACCCATCGCATGATGAATCCCGGCCCCACCACTGAAAGAAATATTAATAAACCCTGAGCTGTTCTGGTACCAGCCTTTTTCCCTGAACGAATAAGGTTTTGGTGCTCTGGCGTATGCATATTTAGGATCTAAAAGTCCATTGCCATCCGTATTCTGTACATCCTGCATCACTCTATGAATATCTTTTTTTAAAATAGTAATTTCAGCTCCTGTCAACAACTTAAAGCCCATACCACGTTCAAGATCCCATCTTAAAATAGTACCGGTCAACCTGCTGCCATCTTTCAGCCAGACGATATCAATCACTTGTTTTTCAGTGGCCTGACTTAATAAATCATGGCTTGCAAAAAACGCAATGATAAAAAGGGTACAGGAAAAAAAAGACTTCATGAGCATTGGTATTCAATTCGTATAAAATGCTGAAATTTTATTCATGAACATTGACTATAGACATGGTTGATAATGCAGGTGTGCTGATATCAATCACACGTTGTACGATTCCACCTAATGAATGTATTTGCAATTTAATTTCGGTTTGAGCCGGTAATGTTTCTATACAAACATAACAATCCATGCTGGCATCAAAATTACACACATCATTGAGGCGGGCTACAAATGACGCAAGGTTATTGCTCTGTCCGGTTGGATCATCTTCTGTCGGGCCTGGATTCAAATCCGCAAGCCATGGATTTAAATGATCTTTTACATTCTGAACATTGATGCCGATCAGATCATCCTGTAAGGTTTCACACAGAGAGGAAGCACTATCCTTGCAGGCAAAAGTCACGAGCAACAATCCAAAAATAACCGGTACTAAATTTTTCATATTTCACTTATTTTGAAAAGGGAGTTCTCTCTCACCAACTTCAGGAAAGAGAACTGCCCATTTCTCAATTCTTATTTTCCAATTGAAATCTTACTGATTTCCTTCAGATTACTTTTGTCCATAGCATCAAACTGATATAGACCATCTGAACCTACCACCATCACGAGGTCACCCGGAGGAAGCACGATCACATCCCACCCAAAGAAACCAGTTACGCTGTCCAAAAGATGTGAATCTATTTTTTTATTATCAGCGATATCAAAAGTTTTCAATCCGGATTTTCCTTCACACAGATAAAGTGTATTGTCTACAATAGAAAGTCCATGCGGATTTTCCATTGGATAGGATTTGATCAATGAAGGATTGTTGAGATTAGATACATCGATGACATCAAGCTGATTGACAAAACCCTGGCACGCATTACCATCGCGCAACGTTACGTAAGCTGTTTTCCCGGACACGGCGACAGGGTCACATGCTGAAGCATGACTGAATGTTGATTTGAATTCGGGTGATTCAGGATTTGAAATATCATATATGAGCAATCCAGAATTTGAACCGATAAATAAATTATTTGCCATGGGGAATAATGTTTCCACACCCCATTGAACATCTACGTGGTTTTTCAAAACCGGTAATGATTGCCTCACATCGAAGATTTTGATTTGCGCACCATCAATGGTGTAGAGGTAGCCATTTGTTGCTGTAAATCTCGCCATCGATCCTCCTGTCACAACATTGCTGCTTATCGAAGATGAAGAATTTAACGCTTCACCAAAGAACGCACCATTCTTTACCATCATTAAATCTTCATTGAACCAGATACCTCTTCCCCAGTTGATGTCGTTACAATCTATCGTGAGTTTAGTTGGGGTTGGTACATATTCAATAAGATATCCTAGTTGATTGTCGAAGGAATAGAAGCTTTGGAAAACATCATTTATACGACTTACTTCAACTGGTGCAGTTGGATTCGAAATATCAATCCCGACTAAATCAAGATAGTTGTCGGCATACAGGATATCGTTATTGACTGCCATATCTAACGTACCGGGCAAATCGATAAAACCAATATTGACAGGAGAATGCGGATTGTTGTTATCGATCACATGTATCCCTTTATTCATTTCATTGATGAGGAGATACCCTTTGTAGTAGAATATCTTCCCCGGAGATTCGAGTGCGCGGGCTGCTCCATAAGAGGCAGGGACTCTAATCTCATCTATTCGTTTGTAAACAGGCTCGTAACCGATATATTCTTCAGTACGTACACAGCGATCTTGTTCGCAGCTTGTCATCAGGAAAGAAGCCAGAAGGACTGCCAGAAAGGAGAATTGGAATAGTGATTTCATAATAGATTGATTGTTTGACCGTATAGACCTAGGGGAGGAGTTTATAAGTTGGGTGAAGGTGTGATATAGTTGACCTTTTCTAAAGTTAACGAATGAGAGGGGAAAAACGGTGAGGATGGATTGAAATTATGTGTATTATCCTCATTATCAATCGCTTAATATTTTCCTTAAATACAATTGTATTTTCCGAAAACATATTTTGCAACAATCATGATAGTCACATTATCCTCATTATCAAGCATTTAATATTTTCCTTAAATACAATAATGTTTTCCTAAAACATCAGGGTGTTTTCCTTAAACATCAGAATGTTTTCCTTAAACATCAAAATGTTTTCCTTAAATATCAGGATGTTTTAGGAAAACATTATTAAGCCTTAATCGACTTTCTGAAAGTTTTCACTTCTTTGCATAATGCACCCCCATCCCATCCAGCCTGTCCAGATGCTGACTGAGCCTTGCCGAAAACTCATCCCAATTCCTGCGATAAGCCGGTGTCCATAGTACTTCTGCCAAAGCAATAGCTCTTGGATAAGCCATATATTCTACCTTTTCGGGCGAATCAATATATTCTGTCCAGACATTTCCCTGTGCCCCCAGGATATGTTTTGCTTCTGCTACAGTCAGTTCTGCAGGCACAGGATCATAACCATATACTTTATCAAGCGGTGTAAAGCCACCGATCGCAAGCGGCTCCGTAGCACGGTCACCCTGATAGTGATCAAAATAACAATAGGCACCCGGAGTCATTATCGCATCATGACCAGCTTTAGCTGCATCTATCCCCCCCTGAATCCCGCGCCACGACATTATCGTTGCATTTGGAGCGATGCCACCTTCTAGGATCTCATCCCATCCAATGATGGTCTTCCCTTTTGCGTTAAGATATTTTTCAATGCGCCGGATAAAATAACTCTGCAATTCATTTGCATTTTTCAATCCTTCTTTTTTCATCAGATCTTTGCAAAAATCACTTTGCTCCCAACTTGTCTTGACAACTTCATCTCCACCGATGTGTACATATGTGGATGGAAATAATGTCAATACTTCATCAAGCACATTTTCAAGAAAAACAAATGTCGAATCTTCGGGACAAAACACATCCTTGAAAACTCCCCACGTTGTAGCCGTTTTAAAAGGCCCGGCACTACAGGCCAACTCAGGATAAGCAGCCAGTGCCGCCAGACTATGTCCCGGCATTTCAATCTCAGGTATGATCGTCACGGCACGATCAGCGGCATAGCGGACAACATCTTTGATTTCTTCCTGCGTATAGTACCCGCCGTAGCGTGTACTATCATATCGCGGTGGCTTTTCGCCAAAACGACCGATGAGTGTCTCATCCCTGTAGGCAGCTATCTCTTGAAGCTTTGGATATTTTTTAATTTCAATACGCCAGCCCTGGTCATCCGTGAGATGCCAATGAAAATAATTCATTTTATAATAGGCCAGCAGATCGATGTATTTTTTCACGAACTCTACAGGCATAAAATGACGGCATACATCGAGATGCATTCCACGATATGCAAACCGGGGCTCATCCGAAATATCAACCAAAGGAACTGACCACTGGCGGTGGGGGCCTTTTGAATCCGATACAGCATCCAGACGCATGATCTGTCGCAATGTCTGCATCGCATAGAAAACACCAAGTTCTGATCCTGCAACAATCAGTATTCCTGATGATTGTATTTTGAGATTATAGGATTCCACCTTATAATTGTTATACACCAATGATACTTTGATCAGGTGAGATGAATCCTTAAGTGCAGATTTATCATGTAGATAAGAAAGTGCATATCCACTTTTCTTTTGAAACAATTCATTGAAAACGTTGAACGGATCGAAATGCGGAAAATCCTTTGTGTCGGTCAGGATTTTTATTTTTTCATCAATCACTAAAAAACCCGATCCGGCTTTCATGTCAGCCGGCAGAGGTGCAATGGCAAGATTACCTTCAATCGTTTCTGTCTGAGATGATGAAAGGCTGGCACAACCGGGAAGCAATAGGAGACTCAGAAAAAGAAGGCTAGATAACTTAGAGATAAATGACTTCATATAAGGTCATGATTGTGAATGCGGCGAAAAGATAATGGATCTTCGGATTGCTATTGATTTGAAGTTACAAACTTCAAATAGCGTGGGATTTCAGAATACAAACTTCATATAGCGGTACTTTCACTACATCACCCGATCTTCTGATCCACCAATAAATTCCAAAGCTTGTCTTTCAGGCGATCAAGCCCATATCCGCTGACAGCAGATATAAAAACCACATCAATATCATCAGGCAATGTAGGTTTCAGTAATTTTTGCATCTCTTCATCGATCATATCACATTTTGTAATCGCGAGGAGTCTCGGCTTATCGAGCAATTCTTCATTATACATTTCAAGTTCATGATAGAGAACTTCAAAATCTTTTTTAATATCATCTGTATCGCAGGGGATCATGAATAACAAAACAGCATTTCGTTCGATGTGTCGTAAAAAACGATGGCCAAGTCCTTTCCCTAAATGTGCATCTTCGATGATACCCGGGATATCAGCGATGACGAAAGAACGATTGTCACGATAAGCTACAAAACCGAGATTAGGTGTGAGTGTCGTGAATGGGTACGAGGCTATTTTTGGTTTTGCTGCAGAGACAGATGCAAGCAAAGTAGATTTTCCTGCATTTGGAAAACCAACTAATCCAACATCCGCGAGAATTTTTAATTCCAGTATGCGCCATCCTTCCTGGAATGGTTCGCCGGGTTGTGCATATTGAGGTGTTTGATTTGTTGGCGATTTGAAATGATCATTTCCCCACCCTCCTCTGCCTCCCGGCATAAGGACAAATTCTTCCTGATCCTTGGTAATCTCAAATAACACTTCACCTGTATCCGGGTCTTTGGCAACTGTCCCGAGCGGAACCTCGAGAAACACGTGTTCGCCTGATGGACCGCTTTTGAGTGTACCCATGCCAGGCTTTCCATTTTCTGCTATGACGTGTTTTCTGTATTTGAGATGCAGAAGTGTCCAAAGTTGGGAATTGCCGCGACAGATGACATCACCACCTCGGCCACCATCACCCCCGTCCGGGCCACCTTTGGCACTAACCTTATCGCGAAGAAAATGTGCTGAGCCCGGGCCACCTGCACCCGACTTGCAATGAATTTTTACGTAATCAACAAAATTTTGTTCAGCCATCAGGTATAGAGACTGTCGATAGCCTCACAAAGGCAAGAAAAAATTTCATCAATCGAACCGAGGCCAGAAATTTTAAACGCTTTTCCTCTTTTATCGTAGTAGTTAAAGATAGGTGCTGTCTTGGCCTGATATACCTGGAAGCGATTGCGGATCACGTCTTCATCATTATCATCCGATCGTTTTGAATCGATTCCTCTTTTTAAAATACGTTTGACTACTTCCTCTTCCGGGACATCCAGCAGAATAAGCCCATCAATCTGCTGATCCATACCCGCCAATAATTGGTCCAGTGCATCAGCCTGAGGCTCGGTACGCGGAAAACCATCAAATATAAAACCCTTTGCCTCCTGGTGTTCAATCATTTTGTTACGGAGCATTCCGGTGGTCACTTCGTCAGGCACAAGTTCACCTCTGGACATAAATCCCTGAGCCTTTAGGCCCAGATCTGTTCCCTTCTTTATTTCAGATCTGAACATATCACCGGTAGAAATATGGAAAAAGCCATAGGTTTTCTCAAGCTTTGCAGCTTGCGTACCCTTGCCACTTCCGGGAGGACCAAACAGGATTAGATTTAGCATTGTGGATGTTAAATATGATGTACGAAGGGGGCTAAGATAGTGTTATATAGGGTAATAGGGTAATCGGTGATCGGTGATCAATGATCTGGTGATCGGTGATCAATGATCTGGTGATCGGTAATCTGGTGATCTGTGACCGGTGATCTGGTGATCTGGTGATCTGTGACCGGTAATCGGTAATCAGTAATCAGTAATCAGTAAGCAGTGGTCGGTGGTCGGTGGTCGGTGGTCGGTGGTCGGGTCAAGTAATCCGTAATTACAAACTACAAATAACCTATTTCCTTTGGCATATTCTTTATTGCCTTTTGCTCATTGCCTTTTGCCTTTTTTGCTAATTGCCTTTTGCTCATTGCCTATTGCCAATTGCCTTTTGCCTTTTTTGCTAATTGCCTTTTGCCAATTGCCTTTTTTGTTAATTGCCTTTTGCCTTTTTTGCTAATTGCCTTTTTTGCTAATTGCCTTTTGCCAATTGCCTTTTGCTCATTGCCCATTGCCTATTGCCAATTGCCTTTTGCTCATTGCCCATTGCTCACTGACCTGTCGTCAACAATTTATAAGCCTTGGTCTCCTTATCTCCAATCTGAATCGTGAGGATATAAACTCCGGGAGTCAGATCAAGACCATGAAGTGAATAAGAAATATTATTCGGTATTGACTCTTCATTTCTTAACAATCGACCTGATGTATCAAATAGTTTTACTTTAATCTGATCATGAATGATGCTGCTGAAACTGATATTGATTTTGTCCGAGAATGGATTTGTCAATACATAATTCACAACATCAGGATCAACCTGTCGACGTACTACAATTGTATCTGTATAAAATTGATCAGAATAATCAATCGAAGGATTTTCATTGATGACATTCAGTCTGTAATAAATCACTTTACGCAGGCTCTTGTCCACTCGCGTATATTCATGAGGAAAAGTGCTGACAATACCCACAGCAGGCTCATCGATCACAGGCGTAAATCCTAAACCTGTATAAGATCGCTCGAGTATAAATTTGCGGCATTGATATTCGATGCCTGTTCCCCAGTTCACAGTTATATCCTGATCGCCGGTATAACTCGCATTGAATTTTGTGATGGTCGTCTTTAAATCACCATCGTATCTCGTGATTTCAAAATTATCAATCGCAAGCCCTTTAGATTGTACAATGAAATCTGATCTGAACACATATCTAAAACATACCTGCGTTTGATTTGCAAGGAAACTAATATCCTTATTGTACACAGTCCATGTGGGCTGCGATCCCGTGAAATAAGCAGAGCCGACCGGGAAAGCAAGATTAGCCGTGTTTTCATTTGTAAAGTTGTACCAATTTGGATCATCATCCTGATTACCTAATTGATCCCATGTCAACCCTGCATTGAGGGAGTATTCAAGTCGAAATCCATCGTTTTGACTTTGTATTGCAAATTTTCCTGCGAATGAAAGAAGATATAAGCCCTGACCAGTCAGGTCAAACATGGGCGTATACAATTCTGCAAGCGTATTGTTTTGATACGAAGCATCACTAATTCCAAGTACCCATGCATTCGCTCCACCAGCAGTTCCGTCTTTTCCGGGCAATACAGATTTGCCTCGCTGAAATCCTGTTCCGGTGATATTATTTGCAACAAAATGTTCAGCGTGTGTTTCGAAATCACCTCCATAGTTCGCATCGGTCGCTTTGTACGGCGCAGGTAAATAAGGTAATATCGAAATGGATTTAGTAGCAGTTATGACACCATTGATGGTCAAACTTATTGAGTAATTTCCCGGGTCAGCATAAATATGGCTGAACACAGAATCAGTTGCAGTGGTATTATCACCCAATTCCCAACTGAAATGTTGAGCGTTTGTTGATTGAACTCCATCGAGCAAAACCGGTTGACCTACATAACCGATGGCAGGTGCCAGAATCACAGCAGCAGGTGCAGCAAAAATATCAGTCGTCATCAAACCTCTTCCATACGTTGCTGCTAAAACAATTTTATCACTTTCACGAACCTGTAACATATCTACTCTGACGAATGGCATTCCGCGGACTGGATTCGTTGGTTCCCAATGGGTCTGATCGCCATTGATATCATCTGTAGTCCAGATACCTGCGTCTGTTGCGATCATAGCACGATCATGATTCGCAGGATCGAATATTGCCCAGCGCACCGGAAGATCAGGTAGATCACCTTCGATTGAGGTCCAATTAGCTCCATCATCATGCGTCACCCAGATATTTTCAAGAGTTGCTCCGAAATTAAATAAACTGATCAAAGCATCCTGTGCAGAAAGCTTATCCAGATATATACTAGATACACTTGCAGTGCCCGGTAGATCTGCAAAAACCTGGCCCTGGGGATTTCCAACATTCGTATTATCTGTCCGAATGACAAGACCTGATTGCCCACCAAAGTATACACGGCTTGGAATGGTTGGGTCCGATTTGACTGCAGACACTCCGATATTAAACCCAACAACATCAACCTTATCCAATTGACCTGTAGTCACATCCCAGCGAAAGAAATCTATATCGTTCACTCCACTCTGATTAGCCTGTCCGTAAAGAATATGCGCCCGGTCATCATACCCTGCACGGTTGATAAATTCTCCATCTACAGAGGCACCATAATTAAATGTCTGTCCTCCATCCGTTGACAACTGATAGTTGCCATATTGAGAAGAAACAATTTGAAAATTGGGATCGACCTGATCGATAAAACAAAAAATTCCATCTCCTCCATATGCAATCCTTGAAGAGGAGAGCCCCGGGTCAGAAATGATCAGTGAATTATTATCCTGTGTTCCTCCCATCACATAAGGAGAACCCGCATCAGGATGAATAGCACCTGCATAAAACTGAGTGGTCACATAACCGCTGCTTTTATCCGTGACTGACGTACCATTATTTTCACTCAACCATATTCCACCATCGTTGCTAAATAGAATACGTCCCGGCTTCAAAGGATCAAATGTGATGTTGTGATTATCCGGATGCATGTCCGTAAGAATAGGTCTCCACGAACCTCCCTGCGTATTTGATTCAGCTATGCCAACACCAGCAGCTAACAACCGTTTACAATTAAAAGGATCTACAGCGAGATCAAGATCGTACCAAGCCTGACCATAGGTAAAGAAAATAGAAGGCTCTGCTTTTGAAGTCCAGGTGTCACCTCCATTAGTTGTCACAAATACATTAGATGAATAATTACCTGTGGCTCCGAATGCATACAGCACATTTGGATCTGACGGGCATACGGTAAATTCAACCCGATTGAGATTACCCGGGAAACCGGGTTTGCTTACGCCTATATCTGTCCAGTCATTCGGATCACCTGTACTGGATTTAAAAATTGAATTGTCATTGGACGAATAGAATGTATGGTTTGTGTCAATAAAAAAGAAATCATGAAAATTATCACTATTCGCTCCCGAAAATCCGGAACCTAAAACTTCTTGCCAGGAATCGCCACCGTCTTTACTACGCATGATTCCGCTATCGGCGGTTGCCACATAGATGTCACTATTTGTATGGACATACAATTCATTTACAGTTTTAAAAGTGTTGTTGATGGTCGATGGAATTAATGACCATGTCGCGCCATCATCATCTGTCCTGAAAATTCCTGCACCTTGTACATCGCTGGTGTAACTTTCACCTGTCGAAACAAAAATGGCATTGTGATTATTGGGATCCTGCGCGATATCAGAAATCGAAAGGCTTTCAAAATAAAGACCGAGTTTCACCCATTTTGGATTGGCCTGTGTAATATCTTCTGTTCTCCACAATCCACCCGAAACACCACCAACCCAGATTCGATTTCGATTAGGATCAGATTCATCAATCATAATGGCTCTTGTACGCCCTCCCCGGTTGCTGGGTCCACGTTCATGCCAGTTTGGATTTGAGATACTGCCAGGCATCGATCTGGTTCTTGAAGGGTGAGCAAGACGTCTTTGTCCTTCATCGATGGCTTTGAATAATTTATCATATGGGATTTTGCCGGAGTCTACATCCGAAGATGTGAAGAGACGGTCTTCTATCGCGCCTTTAATATCCTGTTGATTGTTGGTCTCGTATTCCTTTTCTCCTTGTGGTTCCCTTTTTGCAGACCAATACAATAGAATAAAAGCAAGGAGGAGAACGGGAGAGCAGAGAAGGTATAGTTTTCGCATAAGAAAAAGTCTGGTTATCAGCCTGTTGACTGTTTACGAAAGATACGGTTAAATACAAATTATGGAAATCAATTGGGATGGAACCATCAAAGGCTATGAATGCCCTTCGGGTGTATATGTTTATCAGGTCATCCTGAAAAATACTTCTACGGGAGACGAGAAAACGATCTGTGGAGATTTGACTTAAGTTCGTTAAGCGAAACTCAGAAGAACTTCAACGTTACGCAAAACAGAATTTTGCTGACACTCCAGCGTAGGCTCAGCCTACGCTGAACTTTTACTTTTTTATGTATTGCAAACAAAGTTTGCAATACATAAATTTACTCTCTGCACTTTACTCTCTGCACTTTACTCTCTGCACTTTACTCTCTGCACTTTACTCTCTGCACTTTACTCTCTGCACTTTACTCTTTACTCTCTGCACTTTACTCTCTGCACTTTACTCTCTGCACTTTACTCTCTGCTCTCTGATCTTTACTCTCTGCCCTTTGCTCTCTGCCCTTTGCTCTCTGCACTTTACTCTCTGCCCTTTACTCTCTGCCCTTTACTCTCTGCACTTTGCTCTCTGCCCTTTGCTCTCTGCTCTCTGCTCTCTGCTCTCTGCCCTTTGCTCTCTGCACTTTACTCTCTGCACTTTACTCTCTGCGCTTTACTCTCTGCACTTTGCTCTCTGCCCTTTACTCTCTGCCCTTTGCTCTCTGCTCTCTGCTCTTTACCCTTTATTGTCCTGCCGTAAACAACTTATACGCAGTAGGCTTTTCTTCACCGATCTGCACACTCAGTATATAGACGCCGGGGGGAAGACGTAATCCGCCCATTTCATAATAGACAGAGTGAGGGATGACGTCATCTTCTCTGACCAGCTTTCCGGATACATCAAATAATCTCGCTGTTATAGGCTGGTTAATGACACTGCTAAAGCTGATACCAATTCGATCTGTAAACGGATTAGGCAAAACATCATGGACCAGATCAGGATCGACGTCTCTTCTGACGACGATCGTATTCGTGTAGAATTCATCATAATATCCGATAGCCGGATTATTATCAATGACTTTCAATCGGTAATAAATAACATTGCGCAGGCTCTGATCGGGTGATGTATAATGCTGAGGGTTTGTACTTACTATGCCTTTCGCATTGACTTCATTTATCTGGGTAAAGCCAATGCCTGTATAGGATCGTTCGAGGATAAATTTCTCACATTGATATTCAATTCCCGTCGTCCAGTTAATGGTCACTTCCTGTGCGCCGGTATAATCAGCATTGAAATTAGTAACCGTTGTTTTTAACTCACCTTCATATTTACTCACTTCAAAATCATCTATGACCAGACCCTGAGCCTGTTCTGAAGCATCTGATTTGAAAACATATCTGAAGCTAACGGTAGATTCTCCGGCGAGAAAACTTACATCCTTTACATATTGCGCCCAACTAAGTTGTGCATTTGTAAAATAATCTTTTCCTTGTGGGAAAGCTCCATCGGCTAAATTGGAATTGTGATAATTATACCAATGTGGATCTCCACTTGTCCCAAGTTGCTGCCAGGAATCACCACCATTCAATGAGTATTCAATCTGAAAACCATCATTCCTGTTTTCGATTGCATATTTTGACCAGAATTTCAATTCATATAGACCCGACTGACTGAAATCAAACATTGGTGTGTATAAAAAAGCTTCCGTGTTGTTTTGATAAAGATTATCATTTGGTCCCAGTACCCATGCTTTGGACCCACTGTTTGTCCCATCCTTTCCTGGCTTAATTGAAGACCCAAGTTCAAATCCTGTGCCATTGACAAGATAACCAGCGAAGTGATCAGGAGAAGTTTCAAAATCACCTGCATATCCTGTATCGCCGGTTTCATAAGGTGCCTCAAGATAGGGAAGGATAATAATTTGTTTTGTTTTGACGATCACCCCATTGATAGTAAGCGAAATCGTGTATGTTCCGGCTTGTGTGAAGGTGTGATTTACGATCGGCTCGCTTGATGTAGAATTATCACCGAGATTCCAATCAAGTGAATTGGCATTAACGGATTGTGAACCGTCAATCACAACTGATTGGCCAACGTACGCAACTGGTTTCGTAACAATAACTGCAGCTGCAGAAGAAAAGACATCTGTCGTCATCATGCCACGACCATGTGTGGCTGCTAATACCACTTTATCACTTTCACGTACCTGTAGCATATACACACTTACATAGGGCATTCCATTATCAGGGTTTGCTGGTTCCCAATGTGTGAGATCGCCATCGACATCTTCTGTTGTCCAGATTCCTGCTTCCGTAGCAAGCATCACCCGGTCATGATTCGCAGGATCGAATATGGCCCATCGCACCGGCATATCCGGCAAGTCGCCTTCTATAGAATGCCATTCATCACCCGCGGTAGTGCTCAACCAGATATTCTTGAGGGTGGCTCCGAAATTGAACAGGGAGATAAGCATATCATTCGGCGTCTGCTTGTCCATATAAAAACAGGATACAGATGCAGTACCTGGTAAGTCAGCAATAAGTTTTGCCTGAACTGGATTACCGACATTGGCATTATCAATCCGCAGTACCCTACCCGATCCGCCACCAAAATATATTCTATTCGCTACAAATGGATCTGCTTTGACAGCACTCACATTGAGCCCCTGACCTGATACATTGACTTCTTCAACATTTCCCGACTTAATGTCCCAACGGAAATAACCGCCAGTATTGATCTGTCCATAAAGAATATTTGCATCATCATCGTAACCGGATCTGTTGACAAATTCGCCATTTATAGAAGCACCGAATCCGAATTGATTTCCACCATCGGTCGAAAGACCATAGTTCGCATTTTGAGAGGATACAATCTGAATGTCAGGTTCATTCTGATCTATAAAACAAAATATTCCATCACCACCCCATACAGATTTTGAGGGCGATAAACCCGGTTGAGAAATCTGCAATGTATTATTATCCTGAGTACCACCGAGAATATAAGGTGACCTATCATCAGGATGAATGGCGCCACAATAATATTGCGTAGTAACGTAACCTTTATTCTTCGTTAAAATGGTTTGACCGCCATTATCACTCATCCATATCCCCCCATCATTTCCAAAAAATACACGTCCCGGTTTTTTAGGATCAAATAAGATGAGATGCTGATCGACATGGAACTGTCCATCACCAATCGATGACCAGTTGATGCCCTGAAAAATCGATTCCTGCATGCCTACACCACCAGCTAATATCCGACCGCAATTGAAAGGATCAGCAGCAATGTCAAGATCATACCATGCCTGTCCATTTGTAAAATCACCTGATCCACCCGGAGGCGGGCGGGAAACCCACGAAGCTCCTCCATCGTTAGAAACATATGTATTCGACGCTGCACTATTGACATTTCCCAGTACATACATTACATTAGGATCACTGGGACATACATCAAATTCAACGATAGAAAGATCGTGTGGAAAACCAGGTTTCGATGTTCCTATATCTGTCCAACCTCCTCTGTCACCCGTAGTCGATTTAAATAATGAATTCGCATTGGATGCATAGAAAGTTTGATTGGTCGTATTGTAATGGAAATCATAAAAATTATTATTACTTGCCCCTGATAAAGAAGTGCCTAATACTTTTTCCCATGTATCTCCACCGTTTTTACTTCTGAAAAGACCACCGACCTGCGTGCCCGCATAGACATCACCATTAGGCGCTACAAAAACCCGATGTACGTTTGAAAAATTACTATTCTTTGTTGCGGAAAGCCATGACCATGTCTCACCATCATCAGTTGATTTAAAAATTCCTGCACCTGAGATCGCATCCAGATTGTTATATCCCTCTCCGGTACCCACATAGATGACCTTGAGATTATTTGGATCCTGGGCAATAAAACCGATAGCGATATTGTCCAGATTATAAGCAAGTTGTTTCCATTTCGGATCAGGCTGAGAAATATCTTCTGTCCTCCAGAGGCCACCACCAACACCACCAACCCAGATACGATTTCGGGCAGGATCGCCTTCATCAATCATGATGGCTCTTGTCCTGCCGCCTACATTATTTGGACCACGTTCATGCCAGATCGCGTTGCTCAGACCTTCATTGCGAGATCTTCCGGTGGAATGCAATGCTGAACGACGCTGCCCTTCTGCTACTGCATTGATGAGCTTATCGTAAGGAACAAAACCGAGATCAACATCCGATGCGGTGAATTTATAATCATCAAGTGCACCTTTGAAATCTTCAAGTGCATTTTCGTTTTCTTCTTCTCCGTCTTGCTTAAGAAAATCATGCGAGGGCCAGAATTTATAGCCGACTGCAAGAATGGCGACAGAAAGAGTAATAATGTAAAGTTTACGCATCGAAAGTATCTGGTCTTAAACTGAATCTTATGGATTTCCGGGACTGTATTCAAATTATCCTAAAGCAATTGAACACAAGAGGAGAAAGTGTGTGGATAATCGGTACAATGAAGTAAAGATAAGCAAAAACACGGAGCCGATTGTCCTTGATATATCCCTATAGAAAAAGGAAAAAAAGTTGTCCGTAGTTTGAAACTACGGACAACTTTTTTTCCTTTTTCTATTTCAAATTACTTATTTCTTTTTGCTAACGGTTGCTGAGCTGTAGAACGAGGTTGAGTTTAGCTGGTCGAAGCATTGCTTTTTGCTAATTGCACATGGCCCATTGGCCATTGCCTACAGACCTGCTGTAAACAATTTTTTAGATATTGGTTCTGCATCACCGATCTGGACGCTCAAAATATAAACACCCGGTGGCAATCGTAAACCAGTCAACTCATAGTAAACAGAATGTGGTGTGACTGTATCTTCTCTGACAAGTCTTCCGGATGTATCAAATAATCGGATTGAAACCTCCTGATCAATTACGCTGCTGAAGCTCACGCCTATCCTGTCCGTAAATGGATTAGGAAGTACATCAAGGATGATATCAGGATCCACATTTCGTCTGACAACAATCGTCTCTGTATAATATTCAAGATGGTAAGCCAGATCCGGATTGTCATTGATCACTTTTAAGCGATAAAAGATGACATTTCGAAGACTCTGATCCACTACATTATAATGTTGAGCCACCGTGGTAGTTCCACCGGTTGCATTCAACTGTCCTACTTCAGAAAATCCGAATCCATTGTAGGATCGTTCAAGAATAAATTTCTGACATTGATACTCAAGACCAGTAGTCCAGTTGATAGCGACTTCCTGATCTCCGGTATAATCAGCCGTAAATGTTGTGACGGTCGTTTTTAATTCACCGTCAAATTTATCGACTTCGAAATCATCAAGAGCAAGTCCTTGTGCCTGTTCCTCTGCATCTGACCTGAATACAAACCTAAAACTCACATGAGCCTGACCGCCAAGAAAACTAATGTCTTTGACATATTGAGTCCAATTGAGCTGAACATTTGTGAAATAAGCTTTGCCTTCAGGAAAAGCACCATCCGCAATATTCGAATTGAGATAATTATACCATGAAGGATCAGTTTTTGAACCAAGTTGCTTCCATGAGGAACCCCCGTCAAGGGAATATTCAACCTGGAATCCATCATTACGATTTTCAATAGCATACTTTGTCCAGAATTTCAATTCATACAATCCAGGGTCAGTGAGATCATACATCGGTGTATAGAATTCAGCTCTTGTATTATTAGCATACAGATTGTCATTGATCCCTAAAACCCATGCTGCTGAACCGCTGTGTGTACCATCCTTTCCTGGTTTGGTAGAAGAACCACGTTGAAAACCTGTGCCTGCAGAGGCGAAAGCTGCAAAGTCTTCAGGATGACTTTCAAAATCACCCGAATATCCCGATACACCAGGATCATATGGTGCCTGGAGATATGGAAGTATGGATATTTTTCGCACCTGTGATATACTTCCATTTATCGTAAGGGTTATGTTGTATGTACCCGCATTAGCGTAGGTATGTGTGACAGATTCATTTGTTGATGTGGATGCATCGCCCAAATTCCATTCGTACGATTGAGCATTGACGGACTGAGAACCATCAATAAACAATGGCTGTCCTACATAGGCGATAGGTTGTGCGAGAATAACTGCAGCAGGTGAAGAAAAAACATCCGTTGTCATCAGGCCCCGTCCATGCGTAGCTGCAAGAACCACTTTATCGCTTTCACGGAGCAACAACATATCAACTCTTACGAAAGGCATTCCATTGCCGGGATCTGTCGGATCCCAGTGTGTCTGATCGCCATTGATGTCATCAGTCGTCCACACACCCGCATCCGTAGCGATCATGGCCCGGTCGTGATTAGCCGGATCGAAGATGGCCCATCTGACCGGAATGTCCGGCAGATCTCCTTCGATTGAATTCCATTCACCTCCAGCATTGTAGGATACCCAAACATTTTTTAAAGTTGCTCCATAGTTGAATAAACTGATGAGCATATCATTTGGTGTTTGCTTGTCCATATAAAAACAAGACACACTCGCCGTTCCAGGAAGATCCGCAACAACAGTCCCCGGGACTGATGTATTGGTTGTATTTGCATTATCAACCCGAATAACTCTTCCATTGGTGATACCGAAATATATTCTGTTGTCGACGAATGGATCTGCTTTAACTGCGCTGACATCAAAATTATTCGTTCCTGCACCAGTTACTGTCACGAAGTCAGTACCCCCTCCAATTCTCCATCTGAAAAATCCGCCTCCATTGGTTTGCCCATACAGGATATTCGCATTGTCATCATATCCGGAACGATTGATAAAAGCGCCACCTACTGCGGAGCCATTTCCAAATTGATTGCCTCCATCAGTCGACAAACCATAATTCCCTCCTTGCGATGAAACGATTTGGATATTGGGTTCATTCTGATCGATAAAACAAAAGACACCATCACCTCCCCAAAGTACTCTGGCCGGAGATAATCCCGGTTGTTCCATAGCCATTGTATTATTATCCTGCGTACCTCCTATACAATAAGGGGAACCTGCATCAGGATGAATCGCGCCACAATAAAATTGTGTGGATATGTAACCTATATTTTTATTAATAATTAAGTTCCCACTGTTATTACTCATCCATACACCCCCATCATCACCATAAAATACGCGACCTGGCTTCTTAGCATCAAATCGGATGTAATGATGATCCACATGTATCTGGCCGTTAGCGATTCCCTGCCATGAGATACCAAAATTGGTCGACTCAAGCATTCCTACTCCACCTGCCAACAGGCGTCCACAATTGAGTGGATCAACAGCGAGATCAAGGTCATACCAAGCCTGGCCATTTGTGAAATCGATGCCTGCACCACCCGGTTCAGATCTTGTCACCCATGAATCTCCACCATCACTTGTTGAAAAAATATTTGATGCAGAGCCGCCGATAGCGCCCAGGATATAGATTACATCCGGATCATTAGGACAAACCGCCATCTCTATCCGGTTAAGATTTGTAGGAAAGCCTGGTTTACCGGTACCTATGCTAACCCAATCTCCACGATTACCTGTAGTGGATTTAAAAACAGAATTATTATTTGATGTGTAAAATGTCTGATTGGTCTCATTGAAAACAAAATCATGAAAATTATTGCTATTCGCCCCTGACAAACTTGTCCCTAATACTTTCTCCCAGGACTGTCCACCGTCCTTGCTCCTCAACAAACCACCAGTAGAAGTTGAAGCATAGATATCGCTGTTTTTATAAACATAAACTTCATTGGTGTACTGAAAATTTGAATTTCGTGTGGAAGGTAAAAGTGTCCAGGTCTCTCCGTCATCCGTAGTTTTGAAAATACCAACACCCTGGAAATCTCCTGTGTAGCTTTCGCCTGTACCGACATAAAGCGTATTAAAATCATTAGGATCCTGGGCAATATCTGAAATGGATGTGCTTTCTAAATAAATACCTATTTTCTTCCATTGCGGATCGTCCTGAGTGATATCTTCTGTTCTCCAAAGACCTCCGGATACCCCTCCGAGCCAAACCCGGTTACGGTTTGGATCCCGATCATCGACATGGATCGCTCTTGTTCTTCCACCTACATTGCTGGGACCTCTTTCGCGAAAAACGGCATCTGTCAGGCTTCCGTCCATTCGGTTACGACCATCTGCAGCCTTAAGCCGTCTTTGCCCTTCCTGGATGGCGTTGTATAATTTGTTCCGGGGTATTGTACCAAGGTCCACATCAGAGGACGTGAATATGTCATCTTCCAGGGCCCCCCTGATATCTTCCTGTTCATTTTCAGTGGTATTATTTTCTTCGGATTCTTCAGTCCCCCATGGCCGATTTGTCAAAAAAACGATGAGGGATGCAACTAAAACTACAGGAGTAATGATGAAGTATAATTTACGCATAGGAAGGAACTTAACGGGTATCGAAATTATTCTGTGGTCAACAATGAAGTCATAACTTTAATTCACTGGGATATCATTCCCGGGGAAAGAACCGGGAAATGATTGCTAAAGGTAACGAAACCGCCCAAAATTTATTCTTGTTTTCTTATGAATTGTCTGGCATTTGGCTATGTTATCAAGGCGTTAATACAGGTTTAAATACATAATTGAAGGCACTTCTCCTGTTGACAAACATCCAGTTACCATCAAGATCAATATATCCGCCTTCAGGAAACACCTTTAAAAAAATCCTGTTCAGGAATTTCAGATTTGCATCAATATCCGGCTGATATCTGCTTAACCTGTTGTACAGAAGCAATCCATTCGACCTTAGCATTCCTTTCATTAAGGTCAGTGCTTCAATCGTCTGTAACTCTGCCGGAATCCGGTCACCGATGAATACGTCAGTACAAATCATGTCATATCGGCCATGATGCCATTCGAGAAATGAAGCTGCATCAGCTGTAAAAACATCAATATTTATCTTTTTTGGCCGAAGCACATATTTCATTGCCAACTCAATGACAACTTCATCAATATCTACTGCTGCGAAACTCAAATTCTTCTTGAATCTCGTGACCAACATATCGGGAATACTGCCCAACCCAAGACCGAGTACCAGACAGGTTTCAATCTTATGCTGATCCCAATGAAGCTTCTCAAAACTTATACGAAAGTTGGAATAAAGGTCCTCAAAACTGTAAATAGCGCCGAGAGTGGTCAGCTTAAATCGACCTCGATGGTAGGTTACTTTTAGTTCGGGATTATATTCACTGGACCTGGTGGTCACGGGTAATTCAACCACATGACTTAACCAACGCTTGATGAGTGACACATTACTCAAGTGGTCTGCCAGTCTGGGTTATTTCAAATACGTGTCTCAGGATATCTTCCTCCTCACTTGTCAGGTGCATTTCTCTTCTGGAGATTACTTTGCGGGCGGTGTCAAGTGCATCTTCCAGGCGATGAGTGGTCAGCCCTGAAGCCCCGCCCCAGGAAAAGGAAGGGACCACTTTTGGCGGGTAGCCTTCTCCAAAAATATTAGCGGCTACGCCTACAATGGTGCCTGTATTGAACATGGTTTGGATACCCGTTTTGCTGTGATCGCCCATGACTGTTCCAAGGTATTGAAGCCCTGTATCGCGCATAGTCTGACTACTAAAGTCCCACATACGTACATTCGAGTAGTTGTTTTTGAGGTTGGATACTGAAGTACCAGCCCCGAGATTACACCACTCCCCTATAATGGAATTGCCCAGGTACCCATCATGAGCTTTGTTGGAGTGCCCGAGGATCACTACTTCTTTGATTTCACCTCCTACACGGCAATCCGGGCCAATGGCGGTCGGACCATAAATTTTAGCGCCCATTTTAACGATAGTGCCTTCGCCGATAGTTACAGGGCCGCGGATGACAGCACCCTCCATGATCTGGGCATTTTTTCCAATATATATGGGGCCGGATTGTGCATTGAGGATTGCACAAGTCACCTGGGCACCTTCTTCAACGAATATATTGTCTAAAGCAAGAACCTGGTTGTGCGACGGGATAGACTGACTAATCCTGCCTTTTGTCACCAGATCATAATCATATTCAATGGTTGCTCTGAGATATAGGAATAAGTCCCATGGATAGGCAAGATGAATAAATGGGGTATCAGACAGATCCAGGCCTACGATCTCTTCTATGGATTCATCTCTGAAGAGGTTTTCAAACTGAGTACTATTGAGGCGGGCAGCGATAAGGTCGTCGTTGCTCATGAGGGCTTCATTGGGCTCCAGTTGTTCGATGAGACGGACCAGTCTGTCGTTAGGCATGACGGCACCATTGATGACAATATTATCATCTTCAAGGACCATGGGAAAACGCTCGCTGAGGTAATCGGAAGTAATATAGGAAGCCTTACCATTAAGAAGCTTCTCCCATCTTTCCCGGATTGTAAAGATCCCTGTGCGCATTTCTGCTACAGGTCTTGTGTAGCTTAGGGGTAGCATCTGCTCCCTGGACTCGTCGTCGAAGAGGATGATGTTTCTCATGGTTAGGTACCTGTCAGAATCAAAAAAGCCCCAGAGTTTCCGGGGCTTTTTGATTATTCAGTTTCTTCTTTTTTCGCAAATTTAGTTTTTGCAAATTTTTTGTTGAACTTATCAATTCGCCCTGCCGTGTCAATAAATTTCATCTTACCTGTAAAGAAGGGGTGAGATTGACTTGAAATTTCAAGCTTCACAAGGGGGTATTCCTTGCCGTCTTCCCATTTGATGGTATCCCGTGTCACAGCGCATGACTTCGTCAGAAAGGCAAAATCACAGGAAAAATCCTTGAACACAACATACCTGTAATTTGATGGATGAATATCTTTTTTCATGACGATTTTTGATAATGGACGGCAAAGGTAAGGTTTATTGGAATTCCTTACAAGAGGATAATCATAATAATTTGAGAATAAATGGAGGAGAAGGAGGAGGAAAAGGCAAATGCGGTCCGTAGTTTGAAACTTCGGACAGCATTTCTTCAAAATACTCATCAACCCCTGGCCTAGATATAATCCAGTCCGGGGAAGAAAGCATCCCTGAAATGGCTGATTTCCGGAGTCGAGCCAGGGGTCCCCAGGACGGCAATGATGTCAAATCTGATCTCCCATTCGTGGCCGATGGATCGCATATAGGCAAGTCCGGCATCGATGACCAGGCGTTGTTTTCGTTTATTGACCATTTCTTCAGGGAGGCCAAAATCCTTGTATGCCCTTGTTTTTACTTCAACAAAGACAAGGATTTTATCTTCCATAGCGATGAGGTCGATTTCGGCTCTCTTATAGCGCCAGTTTTGTTCTAAAATTTTTAACCCGGATTCAATCAGGTAATTTAAGGCTACTGACTCACCCCATTGACCGTGCTCTTGTTGAATGCTCATTTTACTGCTTCGACCCTCTCACCTCAACCTTGTGCTTAATCTGCGCAACCGAGAAGTTGTTTAAAATGTAAAATCGGGGTAATTCGGATAAACCTTACAGTTTTTTTGCCCTTGCTGAGGCTGCCTGAGAAATGGACTTCCTTAACACGGGTGATGTTATCAATTTCTGATTGTTGATTCTGATTGTTGATGAAAGGCAAAATGTTTGTTTCAACCAGTGGACGGCCTGTGATCAAAAATGTTGATGACAGACCGTCACCGGGTGCTGTGCAATGTATAACGATAGAACAATGATCTGAAACGTATTCGTCAATTCCTTATGATCCTGAATGTACTTCTGTGTGTGGATGATTTATCAGAGATCGCGAATACATACATACCTGCCGGGTATCCCTCGAGAGAAAGCTGGAACATAGGAATTCCTTCAGTCCATGTTAATTTTTGAATCAGTTTTCCATCGAGCTGAAATACCCGGATGTAGTATTGTTCTTTCACATTTTCCCGTTCCATGACAACCACTTTGGGGACTGGATTTGGATAGATTTTGAGCCCCTCCAATGTCCCGATAAAATTGATGCCGGTGGTGTCAGGTTTATTTACAGTAAAGGGTATAAATTCAGAGGTCACGAAGATTTGTCCAAATTGATCATTTTGATTGAAGGGTTTGCCCAGATTTGAAATAACCACAAAGCTGTCTTGCCTGATCACACTTCGATTCGTAAAACTTTCACCCACGATTATTTGGGAATGAACTACCTGAAGGGTAAAGAATGGACAGCACAATAGTATGAATATGATTTTCATTTGATTTCGATTTAGAGATTAGAAAAAGAGATGAAAATCAGGTTTAATCCTTCTTGCTGCAGGCTTTAAGTTCTTTGTCCAGCCGATCGATAATGGCGGCCTGGGCTTCTATTTTATCGTTGAGCTCCTGAATGGCTTTTGTGATGACAGGTATGAGACCTGTATAGTTTATGCCTTTGTACGTTTCTGTTCCGCTGGCAGCCATATCCTTCGGATCGAGGCTCTTGGGAAAGACAAGATCTTCAACAAGACCAGGGAGTACTTCTTCCAACTCCTGGGCAATAAATCCTTCTTGTTCTCCTTTTGGAAAATTATAAGGCGTACTTGCTATGTATCGGTATTGTTTTGGTCGGAGTTGCAGAATGGCATTCAATCCAACTGTTGCGTTACGTATATCAGTCTTCAGTCTTCGATCGGAGGGTGTGTTAAACGGTTTTGTTGTAAATCCGCCACCAAAATCCGCCAGACCAATAACACCTGCCAAATCATTATCCTGGAAGAGCCCGGAGTAAATGGTTTTGCCGGCATCGGGTGCTTCTGTTGGATATCCCCAAATGCAGGCTCCGTTTGTTGCCGTTTTGCGCTTGGCGATTCCTAAAACACCATTCGTACCGGAGCAATACGCGCCAAAAGCGTTTCCTCTTCCATACACTCCAACACCCTGGTCATCATAGAGGTTTTCCCCAAAAATGGCTGGGGTGGAATGTCCATAGGGAACACCGGCACTAGGCATTTTCACACCTAAACCATTGTATACATTTTCTCCCTGTTACGGACAAAGAGTAAAGAAATTTTCAATTTCAGATAGCGGGTCGCGGGCAAAGACAATGAGTAATGGATCACCCGTACCCAGGTTCAAATAATCTATGACATTCCCATTTACTGCTGAGGGTGCCTGATTGAAGTTTATAATATTACTCGCCGGAAATCTTTTTATATCGTATGTGTTGGGCGCAAGAAATGCCCGAATAAAAGCGTCGTTTAGGTCCAGGTCTTCTTTTATATTCTCCCAGGTGATAGGCTCAGCATTGTCCAAAGCAAATTGAATGTCGGTTGCATTTCGTGCTTCTTCAGCGAAATTAGCACCTGGGACATATGTACATACTTTACTGCCCATAAAAGATTTGTCCCCTCCATCCGCATGTACGATCATTGTATAACAAACACTTACAGCTTGAGGATAAGCCTTATTAAATTCCGTACACAGGAGGTTCGGGGAGGTCATTCCTTCCCCAAAGGTCACTGCGACAAATCCAAGTGGTCCTACCAGGGTTGTGAATTTTTCTTCAAATATTACTGTATCCCCTACTGTTTTTAAGGATAGCGTGACATCCGCAGATTTTCCTTCAAAGTTCGACAACGTAGGGTCATTGAAATCTAACAAATAGCCGGACCATTCCACAGGTTTTTCCTGAGCGCGAAGCATATTGAAACCTGCAACCATCATTAAGGTAAAAAAAATACTTTTTTTCATCTTGTAGTGATTTAGAAGTGTGAGAAAAGATGAATGTGATTCCGTAGGAATCCATTTTATATCATGATAACTTTTTTTAAAAATATAAAAATGTCTATCAGGATTCTAATTCCATCTGGTAGTAATGCACCACTTTAAAATCCTGAATACCCCACAGTACACTTTTTGAATAGCATAACCCATGCCTGCTAATCGGCTCTGTATATGAAAATGCGGAAAGAACATCGAGAATCGATAGACCATCTTTATTCAACCGCAGTTTTTTCTAAAACGACATCACATAAATAATTTTGAAATAACCAATTGATAAATAATATTGCAGATATACTAAAAAAAATCAAACTATCAAAAAAAATGGAGGAAAAATTTTATCAGGTCCCTTCTTTTATCCTGAGAGGGTTACGTTTTAATCTTCCTTATAAAGAACCATAGGTCAATTCCTAAAAATTATCTTGCTTTACACTTTGATTTCAGCGTTTATACCCGGATTACAATTTAATATCAATATTTATGATGGATTCACTTATTGCCCGATTTATGGATCAGCTGGAGGAAGCTGTCGAAATAGGAAGAAATGCTGTCATCAAGCCCTCCAAAAATGATATCCATCACATTTATGTAGCCGGCCTCGGAGGCTCGGGTATAGGAGCTGATTTTGTTTCTGCTTTTATTCACGATACCTGCAAAGTCCCCTATATTGTCAAAAAGGGCTACACAGTTCCTGCATATGTCGGGCCGAATACACTCGCTATTGCCAGTTCCTATAGTGGAAACACAGAAGAAACTTTGATCTCATATGATAAGATCAAAACTTCTGGTGCACGTATTATCTGTGTGGCATCAGGAGGAAAAATAATCGAAAAGGCCAAAGCCGATGGTTATGATTATATCCAGGTGCCCGGTGGCTGGCCTTCTCCCAGAGCTTGTCTTGGATATTCATTGACAGCTCAGATTTGGATACTGAATCATCTGGGTTATATAACAGATCAGCCCATCAAAGAAATTCAATCATCGATCACACTGCTTCGAAAAGAATCAGATCAGATACATGAAGAAGCAAAGAAAATAGCAGCTCGCTTATTTCAACACATACCTGTCATCTATATTGAAGACCGTATGGAGCCTGTGGCTGTTCGACTGCGTCAACAAATCAATGAAAATGCCAAAGCTCTTGCCTGGACTAATGTTGTACCCGAGATGAATCACAACGAACTCGTAGGATGGACAGAAAAGAATTCCAGTCTCGCTGTTCTCTATCTGCGCAATGAAGATGACTATTCACGCAATTCACTTCGGATGGATATCAATAAAACCATCATCAGTAAGTATGCAGATGATATCATTGAAGTCCATTCGAAAGGAAAGACAATGATTGAGCGAGCCATGTATCTCGTTCATTTGGGAGACTGGGTCTCCTGGTATCTGTCTCAACTGCGTGGAAAAGATGCGCTTGAAGTGAATGTAATTGATTTCTTGAAAGGTGAATTAGGGAAGGTGAAATAAAGTAACGAGTAACGAGTAACGAATGAATAACGAATGCCGAAAAACGAAAGAGTAACGAATATATAATAAAGATTAAGGAGATCGGTTGTAGAGACGTCGATTTATCGCGTCTCATGGCTCAACCTACGAATAACGAAAAACGAAAGAGTAACGAATATATA
>JBBSAQ010000023.1:0-55538 GCA_038252065.1 Chitinophagales bacterium | reverse complement strand
TGATTATTATCTTCATGTCCTTCGTATTTAGCACATTAACCACATATAAGATAAAAGCGGGCTAAAAACCTCTTCATTATCTAAAGTCTTCATTTTATTTAAAATCCATCAAGTATTTTTTTTATAATCATACTCGTCACAAAAATCAAAGTTTAGACAAAAGCTGGCTAAAAACCTCTCCATTATCTGAAGCGCTTCCTTTTATTTTAAATCCATCTGGTACTTTTTTTTATAATCATGTTCATCACAAAAATCACATAAATCACAGTTTAGACAAGGGGGGACATAAAATTTCCCTTATTTTTAAGGATTAAAACGGCTTGTAATCGTAAGACATATAAAGTCATAAATCGATGAGGAACATTTTGAATATCATTTTAGTAAGTTATTTTATCTCTATTATTTCAGGTTGTGACCCAGGGACAGTGATCAAAGAAGATATTGAATATATAGATAAGCCTCATCTGCCATGTATTTCTCAGCCAGCGCCGATTTATCTTCCGGGTGAAATGTTGTATGGCAGAGTTTCCGGATTGAAAAACTGTTTACCATTTATGGCAAGTGCCCGACTTTCATTTTTCAATTATAATGGTCATTTAGGTACAGATTTAGGGATGACAACATATGAAGACTGGGGCAATCATTTTTTTGTCACTAAGGAGAATATTCTTGTAGGAGCATTAGCTCTAAATGAAGGAACATATGGTATGTTCATTGAACTGGCAAATGGATATGAGGCAGGATATACGACAACCCAGGATATGGATGTAGCTGAAGATGTATTTAAGATGGATAGCTTATATAACATGAACGAAATAACTTTTTCAAAACTTGACAGAACTATTGGACATGCACAAGGGTTTTTTAATTGCAGGTTCCTGATAGCGACGACTATTCCAAGTGGACATAATCCTGATACTGTAGTATTCACTGATTGTTATTTTGATGCATGGACGAAATGAAATGGAAATGAAAGGAAGTAACCAAATAGGATTGTTTCGGATTGCATTCATTATCATGACAATGATCTTTCTGAATTTAGGATGTGAGCCTGAAGTAATAATTAAGAAAATTCCCACCTATGTTGAATGTCAGGCCGAACCTGCTCCGTTATATTTGCCAGGTGACATGATATATGGCAGGGTGGCCGGACTGAAGAATTGCCTTCCTTTTGTGGCAAGTGCACAGGCATATATACTCGATGACACATCTAAGCTAATCGGGCTTGGGGTAAAGACATATATTGATAGGGGAGGTTATTACACGGAGAAGGAAATAATGGAAATAGGCATCAAAACAGATAAATCAGGACTTTGGCCTCTTATTCAGGATTTAGATTATCAATCATATCATACAATGGATGACATTGATGTGATCGAAGATTTATATATGATTGATTTAAATTATGAATACAACAGAATGCAGTTGGATACACTGGACAAGGTAAATCAAAAAATTTCCGGATGGTTTCAATGCAGGTTCATTCTTGCTTATCCTCAGAATGCAAGTGGAAAAAACCCGGACACGATCATTTTTAATGATTGCCACTTCATAGCCACCGAGTAAATTTAAAACTGAATAATTATTTTTTCTAATTGCAAAAATGAAACCAATGCCCACCCTTTGCTTGAAATTTGCCTATCGGACTCTTCGGTTCGTATTGGATTACAATGAAGTATTAATCCAATGCTTCAGGTCTTCAACCAAAGGCATCAATTGTTGGTCCTGCCCGTTCTGCCGTCCTATCTGAAGCCTTGCTTAATTGGGAAATAATATGTTCTAAAATTTTAATCATGTTCATCACAAAAATCACATAAATCACAGTTTAGACAAAGGGGGATTATCAAATTAACCACTCTCAGACTGTAGGCGCCACTAAAGACTGTCTTACATTTCCTTTTTTTTAATATTTTAGTGTAACATATCAGCCAACTATCATCGAAGGCTGACCTGACAAAAGGATGCGACCAAGAAGCCTGATCAATAGCGGTATCTCCAAATATCTTTCCTATCTCCACAAGCAATTGCAGGAGGCGGAGAGGAATATCCATACCCTCCAGGATGGCATGGTCAGATCCTACCTACACAAAGCCAGGAATACAGAAGTCGGTAAAGAATTTGGATTTGGCTCTATCCGCACCCACAAGGACTTCACAAGCCAGATCCCGGTCAGAGACTATGACAGCATTCGCCATCAGATTTTACGCATGATGGAAGGTGAAACCAATATTCTCTGGCCCGGTCTCGTCACATGGTTTGCCAAATCATCCGGGACGACAGCCGACAAGAGCAAGTTCATCCCCGTCACCACAGAACATCTCAATCATACACACAACCGAGCCGGCTGGTATAGCCTCGCATTGCTCTATCACCGCCGCCCGGAAGTCCGCGTATTCGCAGACAAAAACCTCGTTCTGACAGGAAGTATCTCACGCACATCTCATCCGGATATCAAGTATGCTGATGTATCCGCCATCATGCTCCATCACATGCCCTGGATCGGCCGCCCATTCTTCACGCCGCGACCCAAGATCTCCCTCATGCCCGAATGGGAAAAGAAAATCGAGATCATGGCCAATGTCTGCAGCAAACAAAATGTAGGTGTATTCGCAGGTGTACCTACATGGAGCCTCGTGCTCATGCGTCGGATAATGGAGCTCACCGGTGCGAAGAATATGCTCGATGTCTGGCCACACGCATCCGTATACATGCATGGTGGTGTAGGCTTCGGCCCATACGAAGACCAATTCAAAAAGATATTTCCAACAGACCATTTTTCCTATCACGAAATCTACAATGCCTCGGAAGGCTATTTCGCATCACAGGACACAAATGACAGGAAAGAAGGTCTGCTATTGTTCCCGGATAATGGGATCTACTATGAATTTATACCTGAAGAAAACTGGCAACATCACAATCCCGAAGCGATCCCGCTAAAGGATGTAGAGATCGGCAAACAATATGCTATGGTGATCACAACCAATGGTGGTCTGTGGCGATATAAAATCGGTGATACGGTTTCATTCACATCCACGAAACCCTACAGACTGTGCGTGACTGGCCGCACACGTCAATACATTAATACATTTGGCGAAGAAGTGATGGTCGACAATACAGACAGAGCCATTGAAATCACTTCGAAAAGTATGAATGCTTCGGTCTCTGATTATACTGTGGCTCCGGTCCATATGACGATCGAAGGAAAAGGCGGACATCACTGGCTCATCGAATTTGATCATGTACCGACTGACCTGGAAGTATTTGCAGACAAGCTTGACCGCAATCTTCAAAATCTGAATGGTGATTACGAAGCCAAGAGATATCAGAGCCTGGCACTTGACCGGTTGAAAATAACGGCATTGCCCAAAGGAACCTTCAACAAATGGCTGCAGAAGAAAGGGAAGCTCGGTAGCCAGGCAAAAATCCCAAGACTATCCAATGACCGTATTATCCTCGAAGAAGTATTAGGTCTCCTTGGTCAGCCATTGAGGCAACAAAACCCAATCTAAACCTAAATGGAAATAGATGATGATGTAACTGATCCGCTCAAAGCGCTGATCCCTGAATTTGATTCCATACTGGATGAAGAGGCTTTACTTGATTTATTCACCACACGTGTTGAAGAACTGATCAGAGACAATCTTGATTTATTATTGAGCTCTCTATACAGGCTTGATGTAGAGGAATATAAAATTCAGAAAGCGTTACGATCACCTGATGTTCCGGCCGCTCGAGGCATAGCCCAATTGATTATCGACAGACAAAAGGAAAAAATCGCGACGAGGAAGATGTATTCGTCAGGACCCGGAGATATGTGGAAAGGACTGGAATAATCTAAGAAAATACTAGTTTAGTATTCAAAATTTGACCCTAACTTTATCGAATGCTTAATACAAAGACAGCTGTTATAAATATTGAGTTACCTCTGGATCTTTTATTTCTGCAAGAAGGAGACTATGTCATTGCTTTTTGTCCCGCTTTGGAACTTTCTGCTTACGGAAAAAATGAAAAATCTGCTATGGTGGCTTTTGAGGATGTCGTCACTATTTTTATGGATGAAACAAAAGAAAAGGGAACTCTTGAAAAGGTACTTTTACACCTGGGTTGGAGGTTACAATTAAAACCAGTTTTAGAATTTCTGCCACCGCAATTGAAGAAAGTTGAAATAATAACCAGATTTCCAACTATGATTCAATCCAAAAAATATAACATACAATTGACTCCCGGATAATGGGAATAAAACAAGTTCCCACCAGTCTTGTTTTAAAGTATTTTGCGAGTCTCGGGTTAATACATAAACGAACTTCGGCAAGTCATTTTATTTATGATTTCCCCGATTCATATCCAGAAGGAAGTTTAATGAGACCGCTACCTATACATAGATTTGAAAAGGAGGTCCCTTTGTTTCATTTACACACTTGTCTGAAAACATTAGGAATATCTAAATCTGAATTTGAGACATGGATGAAAAGCCAAAATAAGGGTATAAGAAAAGCAAGAAAGGTTAAGCCTCATCAACCTGATTCGGATCTTTCAAAAGACGATGACTCCAATACAAATTAAACTATTTATTTTTTCAAGCCTATCTCCCTCAACCTTTCATTCAAATATTCTCCCGCAGTAATCGGCTCATAAGCCAGGGGCCTTTCTTTTGTTACTGTTCCCGGAAGACAAGTTAAATCCATATCACTTTTCGGATGAAGAAAAAATGGAATCGAAAGACGCGGACGATGCCACTCTTCACGTGGAGGATTGACGACGCGATGTGTTGTGGATTTCAAATAATTATTGGTGAGACGCTGCAACATATCACCGACGTTTACGACGATTTCTTCTTCGCCGGGGACGATGTCGAGCCATTTATTTTCCATATCAAGGATCTGCAGGCCACCAGATGATGCACCTACTAGCAATGTGATCAGATTGATGTCTTCATGTTGCTCAGCTCGTATCGCAGATTTCGGTTCCTGCGTGATGGGTGGATAATGTATAGCCCGCAGTATGCTATTGCCCATATTTATTTTTTCATCAAAATAATTTTCTGACAACATCAGATAGCGTGCAATGGCCTGCAAAAGTCTTGCACCTGATGTCTCGAAGGCTTTATATAATTCAACACCTGTTTTGTCAAATTTGGGAATTTCATTGACATGCATATTGTCCGGATATTCAGGTTTCAATGGATGGCCTTCCGGAGCTTCCTGACCGATCTGAAAAAATTCTTTTAGATCACCGACATTACTTTGTTTGGCATGTTCTTTTCCAAATGAAGTATATCCACGCTGTCCTGCAAGATTCTTGCCTTCGTATTTGCTTTTCACTTCGGTAGGCAATGAGAAAAAGGCTTTTGACTCCGCATAAAACCGATCGACAAGATCTTTTGAAATGCCATGATTGACCACACCCACGAAGCCATATTCCTGGAAAGCATGACCCAGTTCATCTACAAATGCTTTTTTATCATCCGCCGAACCGGAGGTGAATTTATGCAGGTCAACTAAGGGAATGGCTCTGGACATAGAAAATAGAATTTTGAATATCGAATACCGAATATAGAATTATAAAGGAAAACAGTAAATAGTAAATTTTAAATTTAAATACAAAAGACAATGATAGTCTAAGCTTTACAAAAATATATCGCTCCGATAGAGCTGAATAAATAAACTTTCTTACCCTCTTACCCTCTTACCCTCTTATCCTCTTACGCTCTCACCCTCTCACTGCACAGGGCAAAAAGCAAACTTCTAATTTTGCCCGTTCGAAGTGTCTTTTGGTTGGTTCAGCGCCATTTGTGATGCTTTGTTGAGGCAAAGAGTTTCCTTTGCTGACATGCATTACACAAATATGTGATGCAGCGAAGACTTCCTTTTAATGTGTTCTACTCTCACCCTGAGTCCTGAATCCTTTGTGATTGCTTAAAGTGGTCCTTTCCTCGCCGCTTTCTGAATAATGCCAATGATGTATGGCGTAAGTCATGCACTGAATCTTATTCTGCTTTTTATTGAAATATGATTAAGCCCTATTAATTGATCGTAAAAAATGAACCCTTACCAGAGTATGAAACAATCATCTAATGATGACAGGATCAGTCATATCCATATGGTGTCCACCTTCGAACTGAAATTAATATTCAGGATTTTTGTTGTGTTGGGGAATTTATTTTTTCTGGCCACGCCATCAACAGCACTTGCAAATATTGCAGATGTTGACTACACCTGGACTGGTGTAGTCAATACAGACTGGAATAATGCCGGCAATTGGACTCCGGCCGGATTTACAGGTAGTATCGTCAATGATAATGTCATCATTCCTGCCACCGCCAATCAACCGGTAGTATCCGGCAGCTCGAGTTGTAAACAAATTTTATCATTAGCCGGTGTCACTATCTCCGGATCAGGCGCATTGACCATTGGTAATATCGCTGGAATAGTTTCCGTAACAGGCACAGCGTCAATTTCATGCAACCTGATCATGCCCACCAAGGTCAATATTACAAATGAATCCGACTTAACGATATCCGGTATTATCAGTGGAGCTACCCTCGAATTTAATAAGTTTGGTGCAGGTACATTGGCCTTAACGGGTGTAAATACATTTACAGGCGTTACGAATATCTCCGCAGGGGTAATAAGTGTCTCAACTATCGGTAATGGAGGCACAAACGGCAATCTCGGTGCAGCCACCAATGCATCCTCGAATCTAGTTTTGGACGGAGGCACATTACAATACGCAGGCCTAAATTCATCAACAGACAGAGGGTTTACATTAGCCTCTGCAAAGACTTCCTCAATTGATATTACTACGAATACACTCACCATTACAGGAGGAAGTGCTATTTCAACAGGTGCTCTGAATAAAACAGGTGCAGGTACTTGTATTTTATCCGGTTCGAATTTGTACACAGGTGCTACTCTGGTTTCCGATGGGATACTTGGAATAGGAGCTTCAGAAAGAATTTCGAATTCGAGTGCATTGACTGTAGCCATTGGAGCTACTTTCGACCTTGGCGGATTCAGTGAAACTGTAGGTTCATTATCGGGTGATGGAACAGTCTCAAGTTCAACAGCAGGAACTCCCGCGCTCATAGCAGGTGGTGATAATACATCAACTACTTTTTCTGGACTTATTCAGGATGGTAGTGCTTCACCACTTTCGATCACAAAAACCGGAATAGGCACATTTATTCTCACATCAACGAACACTTATACAGGTGTCACTACAGTTAATGCCGGAATAGTAAGCGTTGCAGTCATTGGAAATGGTGGAGTCGCAGGTAATATCGGACAAGCTTCTAATGCTTCTTCTAACCTGGTCATGGGTGGTGGGACATTGCAATATACCGGTGCATCTTCTTCAACGGACAGAGGATTTTCATTGACAGGAGGTACAACTTCTACATTGGATTTAACAACAAATGATTTCACTATTTCAGGTATCATAACCGGAGGAGGGAGTCTGACTAAAAATGGAATAGGAGCTATGGTCTTTAGCGGAACAAATACCTATACTGGTGTTACAAGAATAAATGCAGGTGTCGTCAGTATTGCCACTCTTGGTAATGGTGGTATCAGCGGAAATCTTGGTCAGGCATCAAGCGCTTCAACGAACCTTGTTTTAAGTGGAGGTAACCTGGTATATACGGGAGTTACTGCATCGTCAGACAGAGGGTTTACATTGGGTGCTTCAGCTACTTCTGCAATAAATATTGTTGCGAGCAATCTGACAATCTCGGGTATCATAGTCGGCCCGGCTAATGGAAATTTTTCAAAAATTGGAGCAGGTACTTTGGCGCTATCTGGTACGAATTCATACACGGGGATAACATCTATTGATGAAGGTATATTAAGCATAAGCACATTTGGTAATGGAGGTACTCCAAGTAATCTTGGTGCAGCATCAAATGCTGCTGCTAACCTGGTGTTAAATGGCGGTACATTACAATACACCGGAGCCACGGCTTCAACGACGAGATCTTACACATTGGCCAATGCAACAACATCTGTGATCGAAGTCACAACAAATAATCTCACTATATCCGGATCTGCTGCTGCAACAAGCGGCGCATTGACGAAAACAGGTGATGGTAAACTAACACTTTCAGGTACGAATTCGTATACAGGGACCACATTGATCACGGCAGGTGTTCTCAACACGCAAAGAGCACAAGGCACAGGTACAAATACAAATGGTGTAATCGTTTCATCCGGAACAGCATTGGAAATTGAAGGAGGAATTTCTGTACTTGGTGAAGCCTTATCTCTTAATAATACAGGTGTGGCCGCAGCAGGTGCTTTTAGAAATATCAGCGGAACAAATTCATGGTCAGGTGCAATTAATTTAGAAACAAGTTCACGTATCAATTCTGATGCAGGGTCTCTCAATCTTACAGGAGGTATAACTGGAAGTGGAGCAGGACTCATTGTAGGTGGAGCAGGAGCTACAACAATAAGTACTTCAGGTGTAAATACATCAACCGGAGGAATGTTGACTAAAGATGGAAGCGGTACACTTACGATTTCTGCAGCCGGTTCATATACCGGATCTACTACTATTAGTGCGGGTATATTGAACATACAGGATGCAAATGCTACAGGTACTATTACTGGCGGAGTAAGTGTCGCCACAGGGGCTGCTTTGCAAATACAAGCTAATATTTCAGTTGGTGCCGAAGCTTTGAATTTAAGTGGTACAGGGATAGCCAATGATGGCGTACTGAGAAATATAAGCGGAACTAATACATGGGGCGGGTTGATCACACTTAACTCAAATACCCAAATCAGAAGCGATGTAGGAATATTGACACTGGATGTTAATTCAGGCAATGCCATTACTGGTTCATTCAATCTCACCATTGATGGGGCGGGTAATACTACAATCGCAGACCCAATAGCAACTTCAACAGGTTCGCTGACCAAATCAGGATCAGGTACTTTAATTCTATCCGGTGCAAATACAAATACAGGAGGTACCAGCATTACATCAGGTACACTCATATTAGATGCATCTGGAGTATTGGCAGATGCAGGTTCTGTTTCGATGGATGGTGGAATTCTTCAAACAGGCTCTTCTGCCGGTTTTAATGAAACGGTCAATACTCTTGATTTGAATTCTAATTCTACAATCGCATTAGGTTCAGGTGTTCATATGCTTTCCTTCGCGGCAAGCAATGGAATAAACTGGACGAATGGAGCCATGCTCACCGTCACAGGATGGACAGGTGGATATGACGGTACAGCTTCAGCTACTGCAGGAAGAATTTTTGTTGGAACAAATGTTATTGGACTTACCGCTGCACAAATAGCACAAATACAATTTTTCGATGGTATTAATAATTTACCTGCTAAAATTTTAGCTGATGGTGAAGTTGTTCCTGCAGGAAAAGCTTATTACGCTATTGGCAGTGGTAACTGGAATGTAAGTTCAACTTGGTCATTGACAACAGGGGGTGTAGCGGCATCTACTTTTCCCACCGGGAGTGATATTGTTTATATTGGTGAAAGTGTAACAGCTGTAGATATTACTATTCCGGCAGGTTATGCTGCATCATGTGCAAATCTTACGATAGGTAATTCAACAACAAATACTCTCGCAGGGACAAGCCTTTCGCTTGGTTCATCCACATCGTTTTTAAGTGTAATTGGACCTGTTATTTTAAACAGACCTGCAGGAAATCTGATCAATGCATTTCATATCGGGGACGGGACGGTAACCGTTGGTGGAGACTTTACTTTAGACGGAACAGCTAACAATTTCAATCGTATAGCAAGAATGGATATGAGTGCGGGTACGCTGACAATCTCTGGTTCACTGATATTTAATACAAATGCTTCTGCCGGAGCAGCTACCAATGTATTCGATATTTCAGGAGGCGCAGGCACGGTCAACCTTGGTGGTGGATTTTTATTGACCAATAATATTGGCACGCTTATACCAGGCACCACAAGTACATTTAATTTTAATGGAAGTAGTGCACAGACGGTTCCTATCGGAGTGAGTAATGTCGTATACAATCATCTTTCAATCAACAATACCAGTGCATCAGGTGCGACGATCAGTGCTGCTATTTCTGCCATCAGGGTGACAGGAAATATTTCCATTGGCAATTTAAGCGCAGGTAGTTTATTCAATACAAATAATTTAGCCGTTTCATTGGCCCCTTCAAAATCACTGACGGTGTCTGCAAATTCCACTTTTAATGTCGGGACAACAAGTATCTCCTTTGGCTCTACACCTTCAAATCCAGCCGCAATCATAAATGGTATATTCAAAACAACCAATACAATAGCTTTTAGCGGTACTACAGGGGGATCCATCAATACTTTAAATTCACCTGTACTATCCCTTGGTCCAAATTCAAGCATAGAATATTCAGCTGCAGCTACACAATCTGTATCGCAAAGAACTGATTATGCAAATATCACTTTGACGGGTGGATCTAAAACTATTTCTGCCGGTGCAATTTCTCTTTCAAAAACACTAATAATTAATTCCGGAGCAATATATAATGGTGCAAGTAATCCCACTTTAAATATTGGTGGTGATTTTACTAACAACGGGACATTCAACCAGGGAACAGGAATTGTAAGTATAAATGGCACGGGAACACAGACTATTGGTGGGTCTGTTAATTCAGATTTTAATTCACTTACCATCAATAAAAGCAGTGGTGCCGTCATACTTGCTGTAAGTCCTGCAGTTAATGGTGTACTAACATTAACTAATGGTATCATCGATGGTGTCACGAATAATAAAATACTTACCATCGGTGCTTCAGGTAGTGCCTCTTCAGGAAGCAATGCATCACATATTAATGGCAAACTTGCCCGAATATACAGTGGTATTGGTTCTAAAAATTTTCCGATAGGGAAGGGTGGAAATGCGCGTGAAGTTATTCTTAATTATACTTCACTCACCGGCACAAGTACTGTTACTGCTGAGCAATTTGAATCCACCATACCCGGCACAATACCGGCACTCTATACAGTTCAGCCTGGACGTCATTGGGATATTTCGCAAAGTGGTGGCACATCATTTGTCTATGATATTACTTTAGATGGTTCATCATTTATGCCGGGAGTTGAGGATGCATTTGTAATAAAAGGAGACGGAGTCAATAACGCAGCTTTTCTGGCTTTTTATACTAATCCAAATTTTACAGCAACAGGGTTGAATACATTCAGCAAATTTGCTGTCGCGTTCGGTTGTCTCAATCCCATAATCAGTATGCAACCTTTGAGTTTTACATCCTGCTTAGGAGATAATGTCAACATGAGTGTTGCGGCCAATGCAGTTGGCAACCTTACTTATCAGTGGTATAAATTGGGAATAGGTTTAATCACTGACAGTGGTAATATTTCAGGGACGTCTACAAACACACTTCACTTCAATTCTGTCTCAGCCGAACTTGAAGGAACGTATTACGCCATCATCACCCGCGAATGTAGCGCTTCCGTCCAATCCAATAATGCAGTACTCACTGTCAATTCTGTAATAGGGGGTACAGGAAGTAGTAATCAAACAATTTGTTCGGGCGAGGATCCAACTGTATTATCTGTTACAGGCTCATCAGGTGCAGGATCGATAGCCTATCAATGGCTATCCGGTACGACGAGTTGCAATGCAGGATTGAGTGAAATACCATCAGCTACAGCTGCCACATACGATCCGCCCCCGGGGCTGATACAAACCACATACTTTCAAAGACGCATCACTTCTACTTTGAATAGTGTAGCATGTCAGGACCTGAGTTCATGTATTACCATATCAGTCAGCCAAAATCCAACCACTGCTACGATCGCAGTTACACCACTTAATTATTGCGGCACACTGACAAGCGGATCATTAGGTGGTAACCCTGCATTAGTAGGAACAGGATCATGGAGTATTGTCAGTGGTGGAACAGGATCTTTTAGCAATGGTGCAAATGGAAGTTCAACTTTTACTGCTGCTGCTTATGGCATATATATTTTGCGTTGGACAATATCAAATGCACCGTGTACATCCAGTATGGCAGACGTAACTGTTCACTATGACGAGACGCCAACTACAGCAACAGTAGGAAGCACACTAAATATATGTGGTGCTTTGAGCAGCACTTCATTAGGTGGTAACACACCTATTGTAGGAACGGGGGCATGGAGCCAGGTAAGTGGTCCCGGCACGACGATATTCAGTACGCCTTCAATTGGAAGTGCAACAGCTACGGTTACGCTTTACGGTACATATGTTTATCGATGGACTATCAGCAATGGAACCTGTACGCCAAGCACTGCTGATAAAACAGTAAATTATTACGAGCAGCCTATTGTGACGAATCAACCTAATCAGACTCTTTGCAATACCTCAGCATTTACAATGACGCAGAGTACGCCAATAGTAGGAGCCGGGTTATGGACATTAATAAATGGGACTGCAACTATTGCCACTCCGGGTTCACCAAGCACATCCATTACAGGACTTGTGGCTGGAACAAGTGCTACAGTAAGATGGACTGTAACAAATGGAACATGCAATGCATTTGATGATGTCAATATTCAAAATGATGCACAGCCCATCTTAAGTAATCAACCTAACCAGACATTGTGTAATACTTCAAGCTTCACTATGATTCAAAGTGCACCATCTGTTGGTACTGGTCTTTGGACATTGATCAACGGCACAGCAATAATCACAACACCCGGTTCTCCAACTTCAACAATTACCGGTGTTGTAGCCGGAACTAATGCTATAGTCAGATGGACTGTGACTAACGGAACGTGTAGCGCCTTTGATGAAGTGACCGTTCAAAATGATGTTCAGCCTGTAGTGAGTAATCAGCCAAATCAGACCTTGTGCAACACATCGACATTTGCAATGACACAAAGTGCACCAAATGCAGGCACAGGAGTATGGACATTGATCAATGGTGCGGCATCAATTTCTTCAGCCGGATCACCTACTACAACGATTACAGGTGTTGTAGCCGGCACAAGTGCTACAGTCAGATGGACAGTAACGAATGGAACCTGTAGCGCATTTGATGAAGTAGCTATACAAAATGATGAACAACCTACAGTAAGTAATCAACCTAATCAGACTTTGTGTAATACATCAACTTTCACGATGACGCAGAGTACACCTTCTGTTGGAACAGGCTCGTGGATTCTGGTGAGTGGAATTGCAACAATTACTAATCCTTCTTCACCGACTGCAACGGTAACTGGTGTGTTGGCAGGCACAACTGCAATTTTAAAATGGACAGTAACTAACGGGACTTGCAGTGCATTTGATGATGTAACTCTACAAAATGATATACAACCGATAGTAAGCAATCAACCTGATCAGACATTTTGTAATACATCATCTTTCGCTTTGACACAGAGCACACCTTCAGCAGGTACCGGTGTTTGGTCAATAATCAATGGAAACGCGATCATTAGTACACCTGGATCACCAACGACAACAATAACAGGATTAGCCGCAGGAACAAGTGCAACAGTGAGATGGACTGTGACAAACGGAACCTGCAGTGCATTTGATGATGTAACGGTGCAAAATGATGTATTACCTGTCGTAAGCGACCAGCCAAATCAATCAGCTTGTAATACATCTTCCTTCACCATGACACAGAGTACGCCCATTGTAGGCACAGGATTGTGGACATTGATCAGCGGTTCAGCAACTATCACAACACCGGGATCACCTATTACTACTATCACTGGTGTAGCTCCAGGCACAAGTGTCGCAGTCAGATGGACAGTAACCAATGGAACATGCAGCCCATTTGATGACGTCATCCTAAAGAATGATATTCAGCCTTCAGTCAGCAATCAACCAAATCAGACGTTGTGTAATACATCTGTATTTATTATGACTCAAAGTTCACCATCCGTTGGCACTGGCTTATGGACACTTGTGAGCGGGACGGCCACAATCACATCTCCCGGCTCTCCCACTACGACGATCACCGGTCTTGTCGCAGGCAATGCAGCAACAGTAAGATGGACTGTCACCAATGGAACATGCAATGCATTTGATGACGTCATCATTCAAAATGACATCCTTCCTTCTGTAAGTAATCAACCGAATCAGAATCTATGTAATACTTCTACTTTCACTATGACACAGTCCACACCTATTGTGGGCACGGGTATATGGACATTGCTCAGTGGCATAGCGATTATAACAAATACAGGTGATCCTTTAACAATGATCACCGGTGTGCCTGTAGGAACAAGCGCAACAGTTAGATGGACAGTAAGTAATGGCACATGCAGTGCATTTGACAATGTAACTATACAAAATGATGCACAACCGACAGTCAGTGATCAACCAAATCAGACATTGTGTAATACGTCAACTTTCACGATGACGCAAGCTTCACCTTTCATTGGTATAGGTACTTGGTCCCTGGTCAACGGAATAGCTACAATCACTGATGCCAATGATCCCATGAGTACTATTACAGGAATAGCAGCAGGAACAAATGCCACTTTAAAATGGACAGTTACTAATGGCACATGCAGTGCATTTGACAATGTAATCCTTCAAAATGATGCACAACCGATCGTAAGTAACCAACCGAATCAAATTTTATGTAATACCTCATCTTTCACAATGACACAGAGTACACCGAACGTAGGTACAGGAATATGGACTTTGGTAAGTGGTACAGCTACAATCAATACTCCAAATTTACCTACTACAATAATTTCAGGTGTTGCGCCGGGCACAAGTGCAACAGTAAAATGGACAGTTTCTAATGGCACATGCAGTGCCTTCGATAATGTAACCCTACAAAATGATATACTTCCTGTAGTCAGTAATCAGCCTGATCAGACTTTGTGCAATACCTCATCATTCACAATGACACAGACCACACCATCGGTTGGGACAGGCTTTTGGTCATTGGTGAATGGAACAGCAACAATAATAGATCCTATAGATCCCGGCACTTCTGTTACCGGAGTTGTGGCAGGAACGACTGCTACTGTACGATGGACTGTTACCAATGGAACATGTAGTGCTTTAGACGATGTAACATTGCAAAATAATGCTCAGCCAATAGTCAGCAATCAATCGAATCAAACCTTATGCAATACATCATCATTCACAATGACACAGACGATACCAATCGTTGGCACCGGAATATGGACCTTGGTCAGTGGAAATGCAACAATCACAACACCAGATTCACCTACTACAACCGTTACTGGCATCGTATCTGGAACAACAGCGACAGTAAAATGGACAGTGACCAATGGAAATTGCAGTGCCTTTGACAATGTGACGCTACAAAATGATTTACTTCCTTCTGTAAGTAACCAGCCAGACCAAACAATATGTAATACTTCTGTCTTCACGATGACACAAAGTGTACCTTCTGTAGGGACAGCGATGTGGACTTTAATCAGTGGATCTGCTACGATCACAGATGCTACGGATCCCATGACAACAGTAACTGGTGTTTTGGCAGGTTCTAGTGCTGTAGTTAGATGGACTGTCAGCAATGGGATTTGTAGTGCATTTGACGATGTCACTGTGCACAACGACATACAACCTATAGTAAGCAATCAGCCGAATCAGATATTATGTAATACCTCCTCGTTCACGATGACACAGATGTCGCCGATCACCGGTACAGGTTTGTGGACTTTGGTGGGCGGGGCCGCCACTATAACCAATTCGTCGGACCCTGTCACAACTATGACGGGTGTAGGGTTAGGAAGCAGTGCTACTTTAAGATGGACAGTAACGAACGGCGCATGTAGTGCTTTTGATGAAGTGACATTAACAAATAACCTTATTGTAGTTTCAAATATTAATGACAGTGGCACCGGGTCATTGAGGGATGTTGTATCGTGTGCACCAGCGGGATCTATCATCACCTTTGCACCAGGATTATTAGGTCAGACGATCCTACTGACGAGCGGGGAAATCGAAATAAATAAAAACCTCATACTCTCTGGACTCGGGAAACTTGATTTAACAATATCAGGCAACAATACATCCAGAATATTCCATATCCTTCCCGGGAATGCCGTAACAATAAAAAATATAGGTTTGAAAAATGCATCTGCTATTTCAAACGGAGGAGCAATGCTGGTGGAAGGTAATTTGGCTCTTGAAAATGTGTTGACCCAAAACAACTTTGAAAATGGATTGCATAAAGCGATGACAATCTTTACGCCCGGGTACCTGGAAATCTTAGGAAGTGTAGAGATTAAAAATTAAAATAATTGTGAATAGCAAATATGCCGTATTATGAAAATCAAATCTTAATTAATCTTATCCTTTCTTAATAGATCCGCGTCCTCATTTTTGAGCCCCTTAGGATCATAAGCACACTTAAAGGATCTCTTAGAATAATTAAACTCACGTCTGACGACTCACGCGGTTTGGATGGAGACACGATGAATCGTCGTCTCTACGACCATTCACTCAAACTACTCACTACTCACCTCGGCGGTCTATACCCCGACCCATCAAGGATCTTCTGTGCATCTTTCATAGCTATCAATTGCTGTAGTGTCGTCTCCGGATGTTTAGCCATGTAGGCTTTCACAATTTGCCATCCAAGCCATGAACCTGTATTGCCAGGTGACTGTGCAGGCATACCCGGTGATGTAGGACTCGGACCAATAAATTTTTGGATTTTCCGCATCGATGTTTCATAGAGCATATCCTGTGTGGTGAACTGATAATATATGTTTCTCTCGTTGTCTTCGACCCATTTTAATTTTACAAGCGGATAGTCTATGATGACGGAGTCATGTGTTTCAGGTAAAAGCGATTTCATGATGTAAAGCTTTTTGCCATGATTGATCATGATGTCCAGCAGACGTGTGCCATCAGGAGGACCTACCAGATCATCAACCCATACATCCAGTGTTCTACGGACGATATGATCTTTGTTGTACGAACGCGTCAGATAGTCTGAGAATGCATTGTTCATTCCGGTGTACTTCAAATAAGGGAATGTATCCCCTAAAAACATTTCGAGACTTATTCCGAGACCATCCGTAAGACTGTCTTCCGAATAAATAAACGGGAAGTACCCAAAATCTGAAACAGTCGTATAAATCTGCGGCGTCTTTTTGTCCGGGAAATAATATTTGGCATATGTAAAAGCTGTCTGAAGATCCTTTTCAACCTTATCAAGTTTTGGGAATATTTGCTGAACCGTATCATAGAGCCATCTGGTACCTGGTTGTTTAATCCAGTACAGGATGTTCTTCAGACGGGTTTCCCGGTCAGTATTGACGATGATATCGTCCTCCATGGGCATGACATGATCAAAATAGACCTTTGAGAAGGCCGGATAGTCATCCATCAGCTTTTGGAGCTTCACAGCATCCATCGCCGTATCCCCCAATAATAGCTGTTCAAAGCGTGTAACCTTCAGGTCGACATGAATATCGGACACATCCGGTATATTTGTAGTCTTATCGGGATGGCAGGATAAGATGACCAAAAGCGGCATCAGGAAGAAAAAAATTGACCATTTAATCTTGATCATTGTGAACTTCATGGTAGTTGTATCATTTATATAGGTACCTCCCCCTTACAATTAAGAATTATGAAACGAATAGTTGCAAAGATATTGTGTACAGGTTTAGTGATAGTTTGTGCTTCACTGGCTTTGAATGGGCAGGACAGAGCCCTGAGAATTGGTTTTCAGACCAGTCCCCTTATCTCCTGGATTGGTAATAATGACAATCTAATAGTCAAAAATGGAGGAAACTTTGGTATAAAGTTGGGTTCTACAGTGGATATTTATTTTAAAGATAATTACTCATTTACCACTGGGATCAACCTTGCCTTCCATGAAGGAGGCGAGTTTCAATATGATATCGGGGGCAATTACCTGCCGCAATCAGAGTTGAGCGACCCATTGTTGCAGGCGGGGGACAAACCATTGCCTGATGGGACCAGGATTCGATATAGCCTTCAATATGTTGAAATACCGCTGGGGTTGAAGATCAGGTCTAAGGAAATGGGCTATATACGATACTTCGTGGAAGCGCCTGTTTTTCATTTTGATTTTTTAACCAGAGGCAGGGCCAATATAGAAACAGACGTCATGAAGTATAATCATGAGAATATTTATAAAGATTTGTCTGTGGTCAATATTTTCTGGGGCTTCGGTGCTGGTATTGAATATTCGATTAGTGAAAATAATGCCCTTATCGGCGGGCTGTATTATCAAAATGGACTTTTGGATTTTACGAGGGATAACGGGGTAAGAGCTATTGCCAATCCGAATGAAGATCCAAATGATCCGAATGATGACTACCTGAAGCAAAAAGACGATTCCAGGGCAGTAGTCAATAATCTTGTCCTAAGGTTGGGGATCATTTTTTAATTTACTTCTGAAAAACAGGATTAGCTCACCGCTATAATCCTTATTTATTTTCTAAGCATTAGCACGTTCAAGATATGATGCATGACTATGAGATATTGTTAGATGATTTTATTCATCGTGGGCTGGCTGAAGATGTGGGTGAAGGTGATCATACTTCGATGGCTTGCATCCGATCTACAAGAATCAGCAAGGCCAAACTTCTCGTCAAGGATGATGGCATTATATCAGGTGTCAGTGTGGCCAGAAGAATTTTTCACTCCCTGGCGGCAGCGGCAGATTTTGAAGAATTGATACCAGATGGCAGTGTGGTCAAGCCAGGCGATATTGCGTTCTACATTACTTGTCCTACAAGGGCATTATTGATGGGAGAGCGACTTGCATTGAATACGATGCAGCGGATGAGTGGTATTTCTACAATAGCTTCATTATTTGCGCAGGAGGTAGAGGGATTGCCTGTAAAAGTACTTGACACGCGCAAGACGACTCCAGGCATGCGATTTTTGGAGAAAGAAGCCGTGCGACTGGGTGGTTGTAACAATTATCGGTCGGGACTGTATGACTGGATCATGATCAAAGACAATCATATTGATGCTTGTGGAAATATTCCCACAGCGATCGATCGGGTGCAGGAATACCTGGCGAAAACGAAGAGGGAAATGGGGATCACTATCGAGGTCCGTAATCTTGTCGAGCTGCAGCAGGTGCTTGATCATGGAGGTGTGACCAGAATCATGCTTGATAATTTTGAGATACCGATTTTGAGAGAAGCCATCGCGATGGTGGGTCATCAATTTGAGACCGAAGCTTCGGGCAGCATTACGCTGCACAATGTGCGGGCCTATGCTGAGACAGGTGTTGATTTTGTTTCTTCAGGGGCGCTGACGCATAGTGCAGGGACGCTCGATATGAGTCTGAAGATTATATTTTCAGAAGGGTAGGAGGTTAATAATACATGTTTTAGGAAAACATCATTATGTTTTAGGAAAATATCATCATGTTTCAGGAAAACATCCTTATGTTTCAGGAAAACATCCTTATGTTTCAGGAAAACACTATTGGATTTAAAGAGAATTTAAAATCGGGTTATGCATGGCCCAATAATCGACCACAAATTTGATTATTCTCCAATAAAACCTACTAATGCGGGCTTAAAAACAGCAGGAAGCCTACAAAGGCTGCCAGCATGAGGATGATAAGCCAAAAACGCATATCGGTATAGAACATAGCTTGTTCTCCAAAATTTTTCTTTGTGGTGGATCTTTCTTTCACTGACATACTTCTTCGGGTTGAAACTGATCTTAGTTTTAGTAATTCCTTGCCATTAGACTTTCAAAAAGGATGCCATCACGTTTTTGCATAATATGATTTTTGTCCGTTTCAGGCGGTTTTATGCGTAAGCCCCTGATTTCAGGTGAGCTATATATCAGGTAAGTTTTGGATGCCGGATTTTTAGAGGCTTTACGCCTGACCGGATTTTCAGATTTTCTTTTACTTTTTGAGTCCAAAAGCAAAAATGACAGACGAATCTGAAGATTTCGATCGATAGGTGCTTTTTGTCGCTAATGACGCAGAGATTATATAAAGGAAATTAAAACAAATTGATATGAGGCACCTGAGACAGACGAATTGTATGACCATAAAGTGGATCTGATACGCCCGTTTTGAAAAATAATTCTGCGTCAATCTGCGTCAGGAAAAAATCTGCGTTTTAGTTCAGCGTCTTTGGCAAAACAAAATCCCGCTGCTATATGGGATATTATCCTGCATCATTCGTTTCATGAGCCCTTCAGAGAACGCAGTATCTTTTTCACCACAGCAGGACCTGTAAATATGAGTCCGGTATAAATCTGTATTAAGTCCGCTCCTGCATCAATATGTTTTTTTGCAGAATCAAAATCTTCAATTCCACCTACACCGATGATGCTAAATCGCTTGTTACTTTGATCAGCGAGATATTGAACCACAGATACAGACATTCCAAGAAGAGGTGCACCACTCAATCCACCGGCGCCCATCGCTTCAACTTCATTTTTTGTTTCTTTTAGTCCTTCTCTTGTGATCGTTGTGTTTGTTGCGATCACACCGGTAATGTTCGTGTTCACTACGATTTCAATGATTTCATCCAATTGTTGCATGGTGAGATCGGGAGCGATTTTTAAAAAGATAGGCTTGTGAAGAGAATTTTCTTTTTGTAATGCGGTCAATAGTTTGGTTAGCGGTTCTTTTTCCTGTAATGTTCTTAACCCGGGCGTATTTGGAGAAGAGACATTGACCGTAAAATAATCGACCAGATGGTAGAGGATGGTAAAGCATTTCAAATAGTCATCTACTGCATTTTCATTGGGCGTGTCTTTGTTTTTGCCAATGTTCGCCCCTATGATGATGCCTTCGGGTCGTTTTGATTGCAATCGTTTTGCCAGGGCCTCTGCTCCATCATTGTTGAAGCCCATGCGATTGATGAGCCCGGAAGATTTAACTAACCTGAACAACCTTGGTTTTGGATTCCCGGGTTGGGAGCGAGGTGTGACGGTTCCAATTTCTATATGGCTAAAACCCAGGACAGACATCGCATTGAAGTACTTACCATCTTTATCGAATCCGGCAGCCAATCCAATGGGATTTTTAAAATCTAAACCTGCAATTTTCCGTTCCAGGGATTTGTGTTTGGTTCCATAAATAGCACGAAGTAGTGAAGCCATTCCGGGGATCACAAGAATAAAGGTGAAAAGCTGCATGGTGATGCGATGAGCCTTTTCAGGATCAAGGCGGAAAAGAAAAATCTTCAGAATATTATACACGGGTGCAAGAAAAGGAAAAAGTAAGAACTAAAAGTTAGGCTGACGTTCTGGTGAGCAAATAACAGAAAAATGGAGAAGACGGATTTCGGGAGTTGGGCGTTTTTCCAGTAATACAGGTGCTCAGCATAGGCTTTTTAGGCTCTTTTGGACCATCTTGAAAAAAGTGGAAAAATATTTTTAATTTTCGAAAATATTATTATTTTTATGGTGATTAATAGTTATCAGTGATGTTGAAAGGAAACCATTTGATTTAAGTTTATTGTTAGCTCGTTTCTTTATTCAATATTAATTTATTTACAAACATCCAAGTAAGTATAGTCAGCAGTTGACCAAGTTAATTTCATTAAGAACATAATTTATTAGAGAAAAACAATCATTCAAATCGGGTTAGGATACAATAGAATTCGTTAATTCATTTCGGATGATTTGGGCCTTGGGTCAAGGATCTTTAATACTTCTATGTTGAAACTATTTTATAACTTTTAAATAATTTGAAATGAAACTTAATTTAATTTCTAACCTACAGAAAATTAAGATTTCTAAAGCTGACTTCTTGGCTATTTTATTCCTGATCGTTGTGTCGATTGCCTTTTACCAATGCAGGGATGAATCAACGAGCGTTCCAAATAAAACGGAATCTCCTGTTAACACCAGAGGAGGAGAAGATGAAGATCCTTCTTCACCTGATATTCTTGAATTGATCGGAACTGCATGCGTGCCAGGTTCTATTTTCATTGGAACCGGATGAAATGATGTTGAATACATCGATACTGCTACAGTTTCAATCCCAGGATACACTGGTTGTACAGTTACAGTAGTATATAAATATTACTTATGTCAAGCAGGTTCGTTAATTGATTATACAATGGGTGATTTTCAAATATTACACCATAATTGCCCAGCGTTCACTAGTGCCCTTGGCAGCGCGTTGACAGCAGGAGGGGCGACACTAACAAATTTCGAAGAAAGTTTTGAACTGGCTATTTATAACCAACTCCAAGCATTAATCATTGCTCAGTATGTTCCAGTCAATAGTCAATATGAGTGCCAGCATTGCTTGTTCTTTAACATTATCTTTATTAAGGCTAGTTGCTATAAGAGATGTTTCTTTAGTTTATCTAATGGCGCACAATCGTACGTTAAAGTAGCGTGCGGTGTAGATTGTTGTGAAAGATTCACTACCGTATGTAGAGATGTACATGGTGCGCTTGTAACTGATACTTATTATGTTCACCCAAGCGAACCATACTGTACTGATCCTCCTGATTTTTCAAGTAATCCCGTATTAGCTAGATGTGATAGAGAAACATCATGCCCATATAAGTGTCTTGAATAATAGACTAAAAGTTTAAACGCATTTATATATTAATTGGAATCTCACTTACTCAAATAAAAAAAAGATAAGAGAAACTTGATAGATTAATTTCAAATTAAAGTATTTGAGATTCCCTTTTTAATATTAATTTAGTAAATATAAAAAGTATACAATGAGAAAAATAAGCATATATGTATTCTTGCTTTTTTTGGTTTGCACGCGAAATGCTTTTACTCAACCAGATCCAATAACAATTCAATTTGTTGAGGCGCAACCTTTGTGGGAACATTTAGTCTGGGATACTACATTTTATAAGATTGCAAGTCAGCCTGGGTTAAATAAATATAATACAGTAGAACCTCACCAAAGCTTTAGATTCAGTAATGACCTTTTCATCTCCAGTTACTGCTTAAATTATAACGGTGAAATTTATGGCTATATCTTAGAAAAGGTTGATATTCAAAATGGTGAGATCAAATGGCAGTCATATAATACCTATTACAACAACGGTCAGCAGGATTATTATAAGAACCTGTATTTGCTTCCAAATGGTAATTTAGAAATGAATGGAATTAAGCGACATGGCCCATACCTGGATTCATTGTTTGCCTTTTGGAATACCGGGGGAGGCAAATCAAATTTTATACGCAAAGATTTTGATTATAATTCGGGTAATCTATTGCAGAGCTATATTGGCAAGGATAGTATTGGGCATATAGCTCCAACATATTTTAATTTTTATCCTATTAAATTTGACTCAATTTATTTGGCAGTTAATTTAAATGGAGGAGAAGAGAACGGAGTTTTAAAATATGGATACGATTTCTTTAAACTAAATTATCTAAATGATTTGGAAAATACGCTTCCAATTTCAACTATACTATACGAAACTTCAGATAGTATTACTAATGTATTTTCTTATGGCCAGCCGCAATATACTGAGCAACTGGATGACACCACCTTAGTCGGCTTGATATTTCAAGATAAACTTCATCCGGATAAAACCAAAGCTCAGTTAATTTGGATGAATATAAAAGATTTAGATAACATAAAAGTGATTAAACGTATGAATATTGAAAATTATATTCCTAGACAAGCCAACTTCCAGTATTTAACATTTACAATTTTAAATAATTCAATTTATCTTACACAACCCTGCAGAGATGAGCATAATGTATTTACTGCCTTCTTGACTTGTTTTGACCGAAATGGAAATTTGATACATAATATTCCTAAATGTACTGAAAACAATAATAATTATGAATCCATAAGTCTTTTATATGGATCCAATAATTATGACTATATCGCAGGTTTTCCATCTCGAACTGGCAAAAAGGGATTTGATATTCTTAAATTGAATAGAGGATCAAATACATTTGAATTTATTAATTCTCTTACTTCAGCTTTTTTAGATGAAAATTTTGCTCTGCAAATGGAGGTTAGTAAACTTTATGATGATGGACTATTTGTTATAGGTGCATACACCAAAAAATTAGGTCCTGTAGAGAATAGCGCAGTAAAGTATTACTGTTTTAAGGGTAGCGATCTGGGAATGAATATAAGTACTTCTGTAAAGCAATTAGTACATAACGAAGACATTAAAGTTTATCCAAATCCCACGGATGGTATAATAAATTTTAATTTTGAAAAGAGTTTTTCAGGTCAAATTGTAATATATGACTTTATTGGTCAGCAAATTAGTAATTACTCATTAAATAATTCCAGAAACTATACAGTTAATCTTAATGAATTCCCAAGCGGGATATATTTTGCTTCAATAATAGACAAACAATTTGATATTAAGGGCTCTGTTAAAATTATTGCTAAATTTTGTTTAAATTAATTACATTCGGATTGAAAAATATATGAAAAATGAAATTATGCATGAAATTTAATTTCATTTTTGGAACGTCGAAATGGGTATGACACAACGTCGCTAGAGCCTTGGCTAAAATTCACTGAAGTATTGCTAAAATATAGTTCTGATAATTTAAGATTAAACATAATTCTGATGGTAACTGAACTTGTCAAAGGGTATAGTCGTCATCTCCATACCTCACCCTTATCAGGCCTATGACCTAATATCATTAGTTTTGAATTAGTTGAGTGATTTCTAATTTCCAGTGATCGTAAATTGTTTTTCGGTCTGAAGGGTATTCCCGGAATTGACCAGGCTTAAAGAATATACCCCCGCAGGCAAGTTTCTAAGGCTCAAAGTAGCTTGCATTGTATTTTTTTCAATCACAAATCCACGCACTTTGATTCCGGTTGCATTATAAATTGCTACTGATAATTTTTCAGTATTATTTTTATTTAGGTTCAATATCACACTATCTTTTGCTGGATTTGGATAAATGCTAAAACCGGTTAGTTCGAAATCGTCTTTTACGGAGGTTATATTCACTACATATTCACAATCACAATCCGAAGTCTGGGTTTCCAATGATTTCCCTTCATTATAATCTATAATGTAGGCCCACCAATTATTAAGGATGCCATTCTTGTTTTTGCATGCGAAATGTGGCAGATGATGAAACCACCAGGACATATAACCTAGTTGAGAATTGCCCCATTGTTTGCTGCCGATATATTCAGTTTTATCAAAAAGGAATGGATAGCGATTCCAATTACTTTCATAGGTGATGACGCCAAGTCCATTATTGTAATCGTAATCACTTCTGCCATTTGGGGGAAAATGAATATTCCCACAATGAGCACCACCAGGGACCACCAGATCATAAGATGAGAATAATTCCCAATCATTTTTGTCAGGGGCATTATAATCCCATCTTCCGAAGGTATGCGCCATGGCACTTTCCACTCTATGACCGAAACTATGCATGGCTTCTGCAACTCCACGTTCGTAATTGAAGCCCATGATCGGAAGCTGGTCGACACATGGATTGCCATCAAGAGGTGGGGAGTTGTACCAGAAGGCACCGGCACCTGTTAAGCGGCTTTCATACATCCCGGTGAAGGGCATAGAATACACCCATATTTCATCAATCTCTTTGTTGTTGCTTAGGGTACAAAAATCATGTGCTGCCAGCAATCCATTGTAATCAAATGCAAAACCACTCGTTTGTTCAAGATGATGAAATGTAGCCCAGCCGGGTTCAAGAAAAAGCCTGTACATCGAATCAACTGATATCACAGTGCCTTCAAGCGAGGCATAGAGAATCGGTTCGTCGTACGTAGTCACGACATGATATTCTACCGCACCACCACTAGCCAGATTAAAACTGTCAACCAATGCATTCGTCAGATCCACAGGATTATCCCAACCGAATCGTTCATGAAACCTCAACCCACCTTCTGCTGCAATCGGGGGATCTATGATGACCAATGCCACTTTTACGATTCGGGTCGGTGCTATTTTAGGCTTAAAATCAGTGACAACATGAATAGGAATATTTTGATCTAATCCCTGCCAGTGTAAAGAAAAAATGGTAGTGCCCGGGACACTATTTGATAATACGAAATTTTTATTCCCAGATGATTCTACAGAAACAAGTTCCTGGTTTTCAATCGTCCAGGTGAGGTCAGTTGCTATTGGATAATGAAATCCCATTGGGTCCATACCCATTACCGAAACTTCGACAGCTGTTGAAGGAAGCATCCATAGTTGAGAAGGTCTCGCGCAAATAGAATTGATCTGGACCTGCGCAGTGGCATCCAATAATTTCCATTCATTCAGGTGAACATAATCATCTCCGGTTGAGCGATGGACTGTCAGCCTGATGATGCGTTTTGATTGAGTTTGAAATGATTGATCATAAATGACACCGTCTGAAGTAGGAGACATAAAAATTAAAAGGGTATATGATCCTGATTGGTTGTCCAGGTCGCTTTCCGAATCAGCTGCTTCCAGGGTCCACCATCCCTCACCTGCGATTTGTAAAATTTCCGAACCGGAAAATTGTACGTTGAAAGGAAACTGCAGAGTGATCACCATCGGATTGATGCTGGCACTACGAGCGAGCGATTGATAATTACCGTCGAAAACATCAGTGATCGACCCTATATCAAATTGACTATGTGTTACCTGAACTGTACCATTTTGGATAAGCTGGTTGATATTATTGACGGGTAATAATAATGTGCTTTGGGAAATTGCAAAATCCCAAAAAATGAAAAATAAAACACAAAATCCAATGCTTTTCACGGTGTTGAAGATAATATGAATTGTCCTTCGAATTTAATCCACAAGTGTATGTGCATAACTATCCGGAGCTCCTGACATTCAACAAGTTATGACAGTGTGGCACACCTGGGTGTGCCACACTGTCCTGCGGAAGGCTTTTTATCCCTATTTTTATAAGGTAAATCCTTAAATCTTTTCAACAGATGAAATACTTCTTTTTACTTCTCTTTATTCAGTTAAGCGCCACGATGATGATGGCTCAGACTGATACTACAAGCACCATGTCAGTGATGGTCAATGGAAAAGAATTCAAGACCGTGCCACGTCATATCCGCATCAGCAATTATGGATACATCACCGGAAATGCAATCAACCCGGATAAAAGTCTGCGCATATGGCTAGGTACTTACGACGGAAGCGCAGTGAAAGAATCAGGTACATATCTCATCGTCGATGCGGATTATCCCGACACACAGGAAAATATTAAAACGGCCTATTCTTCTGGAATGTATAAAGGCATAGCCGCCATCAAGTATGTAGAAGAAACGAAATCTCCACGAATGGAATACCATGTCGGTATGTCAAACAACAAAGGTGAAACCATCGAAGTCAAATTTGGCAAAGACGGTTATGCAGAATTCACATTTAATTCTGTACTGAATGGTACTTGGTGGAAAGAGAAAGGTACAGCCACAGCATTTGGAGGGCTCGGCAGGATAGTGGGCAAAATGGAAGATAAAGCGGTGACAGGTGCCACTGGTTTTGATCAGGATATTGACCCTGAAGGAAATGGGTATAAGAAACAGAAGGAAACAGATCTGATCACCTTGACTAATGGAAAGGTGAGGATAAAAATGCTAAATTGATTTTAGATTTTAGAATTTCGATTTTAGATTTTTAAAATTGGGGATAGGAAAAAAGCAAGAGGTTGTCCGCAGTCTCAGACTACGGACAACCTCTTGTATTTTTTTAAAATGTTCTCTCGTCTAACGAGCAATCTTAAACTACAGAAAAAGGTCCCCTTTAGGGGATTTAGGGGTCAATCTTCCTGATCCGGAATTAAATCCAGCTTATCGCGAAGTTTATTGATCAGTGGATTTTTTGTAGAGAGAATTTCAAATTTCTCACGATTTGTGAGGAGTTTTTTTGGTTTGATGAGTTCTTTGCTGCGATCGAGATCGGGATCAATATCAATCGTGATATGCAGGTCAGGTAATTTCACAAGACTACGTAGGCCTTCGATCAGGTTGGTTTCATTCAGAATCCTGTTTTTACCGGTCTGATTACCGGTGCGGATCACAATCGTTTGCTCACCTTTGATTTCAATGATAGCTTCTGCCATGGTCTGACGAAGGGACGGCGAAGAATGGTTCTCCGCAAAATCTTTCCAGAAATCCAGGAGAACAGATAAGACGAGGACCGGCACTTTTTTCTTTTCTTCTTCGTGTTTGATTTCGGCCTTCTTACGCATCGCACCAAGACCTTTCAATGAAGGAATTGAAATATCCTCAGGCTGATCCGTTTTTACTTCAGGTGTTGGATCAAGTTGGGTAATGGAAATCGTCTCGATTATTTTTTCTTCCTGCCTGAAGGAAATATTTTCCGTAGTCGTTTCAGCAATCGTGGAGATCGAAATTGTTTCTACAGCAATTTCTTTTTTTCCATTTTCAGAGCCTCCTGTGGACGAAAGTTTTACTGTTCTGTTTTCAGGCTTTTTTTTTTCGGCTACCGGTGGATTCGGTAACTCTGTGTCACGGCGGCGGTGGGCATAACACATTCGGATCATGGACATTTCGATATGAAGCCACTTGTTTAAGGCCCGGGCATATTGAATATCACATTGATTGATCAGATCAAGGTAAGTGATCAGAGATGAACGGCTTATTGTTTCAGCTTGTCGCAGATATCTTGATTTGATCTGATCGCCGTGTGTCAGCAATTCAGCTGTGGCCGTGTCTTTGCATAAAAGCACATCGCGCAGATGTTCTGAAAAACCGGAGATAAATGCTTCACCGTCAAATCCTCTTTTCTGAATATCGGCCAGGGTGAGGAACACATCAGACACATCTTCGCGCATAAGCGCATCCGTCATGTGAAAGAAATAATCATAATCAAGCAGCTGAAGACTTTCGAGTACACCTGAATAGGTGATCTTTCCCTGTGATTGACTGGCGATACGGTCAAAGAGTGATAATGAATCTCTGAGTGATCCATCTCCTTTTTGACTGATGATTACAAGCGCATCATCTTCAGCCTGAATAGATTCAGCTGTGCAAATTTCGCGCAGATGTGCTGCGATTTCCTTCACCGGAATCCGTCTGAAATCAAAGGACTGACAGCGGGAGAGAATAGTGGGTAATATTTTATGTTTTTCCGTTGTAGCCAGGATGAACTTGACATACGGAGGTGGTTCTTCCAGTGTTTTTAAAAAAGCATTAAAAGCTGCAGCCGAGAGCATATGCACCTCATCGATGATGTACACTTTAAATCGTCCCTGAGATGGTGGAAAACGAACCTGTTCAATAAGTGCCCTTATATTTTCAACAGAGTTGTTGGAGGCTGCATCGAGCTCAAAAATATTGAATGAGCTGTTGATATCAAAAGAGCGACAGGAATCACACACATTGCATGATTCACCTTCTCCTGTAAGATTTTCACAATTAATGGCTTTTGCAAGAATCCGTGCGACAGTAGTTTTTCCAACTCCCCTCGGCCCGCAAAAAAGATAAGCGTGCGCCACTTGTCCGGACTTCAGCGAATGGGTGAGTGTATCCGTGACATGACGTTGACCTACGACATCGGCAAATGTGTTGGGGCGATATTTTCGGGCGGATACAATGTACTGGCTCATAGGCAAAGTCGGGCGGTAAAGGTAGGCGTTTAATTTTCGATTTTCGATTTTCGATTTTGGATTTTTTAGCTGACTTTGTTTTAACCTGGTTTTCTATGGAAGAATTTGATGGTTAAGGGATTAGCTCGTAACTTTGCAGTGAAAATAAGGTTATGAAAATCGCCATTGCCCAGTTGAATTATCACATCGGAAATTTTGAAGGGAATCTTCAGAAAATGCTGAAGGCTACTGCCGAAGCTAAGTCTAAAGGCGCTGATATAATTGTTTTTGGTGAGCTGGCAACCTGTGGGTATCCGCCGAGAGATTTCCTCGATTTCAGTGATTTTATCAGGCTTGCCGATGAATCGATTGATCAGTTAAGAGAGGCTTCTGAAGGAATCGGTATCGCGGTGGGTAGCCCGACTATTAATCCTGTAGTAGAAGGGAAAGATTTACATAACAGTGTTTTCCTACTGTACAATCAGGAAATACTGCATGTTCAACACAAAACTCTTCTTCCAACATACGATGTGTTTGATGAATACAGATATTTTGAACCGGCAAGTAAGCATAAAACGGTCATGTTTAAGGGGAAGCGAATTGCGCTGACCGTATGTGAAGATTTGTGGAATGTTGGGAATCTGAATCCACTTTATAAGATTTGCCCGATGGATATAATGATGCCGGAGAAACCCGATTTTATTATCAATGTCTCCGCATCTCCTTTTGATTATAATCATGCTGCTGAACGGATTGATGTATTGCGTGAAAACGTAAACCGATATAACATTCCGCTTTTTTATAGTAATAATGTTGGTGCACAAACTGAAATCATTTTTGATGGTGGCTCATTGATCTTTTCTCCTGATGGACAGGTCTATGATGAGATGCCCTATTTTGTAGAAGAGATCAGGTATTATCAACTGGAAGATGTGATGAAAGGCGGGTGTCGACGTGAACAAGCGAAAGAAAAAATCACATTGATTCATGATGCCATCATACTTGGATTGAAAGATTATTTTGGTAAGCTGGGTTTGAAAAAAGCAATCCTCGGCCTGAGCGGTGGTATTGATTCTGCCATCACGACAGTCATGGCTGTGCGGGCGCTTGGCAAAGAAAATGTGAGAGTGGTATTGATGCCTAGCCCTTTTAGTTCTTCGCATAGTGTGGAAGATGCCAAAGCCTTGGCCGAGAATCTGGGTATCCGGTATGATATTATTCCGATCAAGGATCCGTATGAATCTTTTCTGAAAACACTTGAAGGTGTTCTCGAAGGAAAACCTTTTGATGTGACAGAAGAGAATATCCAGGCGAGATGCAGAGCGATCATATTGATGGCGATATCCAATAAACATGGAAATATTCTGTTGAATACAACGAATAAAAGCGAGTTTGCAGTAGGGTATGGGACGTTGTATGGTGATCTGGCCGGCGGATTATCTGTGCTGGGGGATATTTATAAAACAGAAATATATTTATTGGCGGCTTACATCAATAAGGATGAAAAAATCATTCCTGACAATTCAATCAACAAACCACCTAGTGCTGAATTAAGACCAAATCAAAAGGACTCTGATAGTTTGCCCGAATATCATATCCTTGACCCTATTCTGTACATGTACATTGAGCGGCGACTGGGACCACAGGAAATAATTGATATGGGATATGAAGAGGCATTGGTGAGAAGGATACTTAAGCTTGTCAACATCAATGAATTCAAGCGGCACCAGACAGCCCCCGTACTGAGAGTTTCACCGAAGGCTTTTGGTGTTGGACGACGAATGCCGATTGTCGGTAAGTATTTAAGTTGAAAGAAATATAAGTGATAATAATAATAAATATAAATATGGAAAAAAACATTCTCCTGTATAGTTTCGCATTTCTGATGATCGCCTTTTCATTCAGCAATTGTTCGAATGGACCTGGTCATTCAAAAGATCTGCACCTGATGACAGCGGATACGATATTGAGTCAATATAATCACGGGCGTCCGGAATGGGACAGAGCTGTTAAGGAAGAAGGGATGGTGACAATCACCACAACAAAAGATTTAATTACAATTGATCTTGTACAGGATAGCAGCAATGAGTCAATTTCTTATTTTTTGCAAACGGATAGTACGGTCACCAGTACATTATCTGTGCCTGCAGGCAGAGCGGAGGTGCTTTATTTAGACAAGCATCTTATTGTCAATTCGCTTGTCACAAAACAGGTATTGTATTTTAAAATAAAAACTGATAAAAAGCCTGAATATCTGAATCAAATAAAAGATATGCAGGAATTTGCAGGTTATGGTCTTGGTTTAAGAGCTGTAAGTCGTGGATTTACATTGGAGAGTGCTCCTTTGTGTTCCTGTATTTTAGCTGGCACAGGTACGGGTTGTACTTCAGGAGGGGAAGGAATTTTGAGTTGTGGAACAGGCAATAATGCAGGCAGATGCAAAGTGACCTGTAGCGGTGCATCGTATGCATGTTGCGACAGCAGATCAAATTAAGATAGATTAGATTTTTATCCAGTATCTCATTCTTTTTAAATAACACAATGCATAAATCACTACTCTTTATTATACCGGTATTTTTCCTGGTGGGCATCTTTTTTATTCGATGCAAGAATTTTTCCTTCGCTAAGCAGGCGGAGTATCCCCATCTTTTGAAAATGGACACGATCCTGATGCAATACAATGCGAAGAGGGAACAGCAGGATTGGGCCATGATCACTCAGGGTAAGGTGAACATAACTGTGAAGGAAGAAATAGTGACGCTTGATCACATGCCCACACAAGGGCCGGAGGCTGTCACCTATTTTCTGCAGGGGGCGACAAAAAATTATGATTTGAAAACGGATTCATTGGGCCGGTGTGAAGTGCTTTTTTTAGGCAGGAATCTTATTATTCATCCGTTTAAAGAAAAGTTGCCCTTACTTTTTACAGTTCGCGATCTAACAGTACCTGCATACCTGAAGAATTTTACGGATGTAAAACAATACATTGGTTTTGGTCTGGGGGCCAGAAAATTCGAAAGAGGAGGATTGCATGATAATGTCCCTTTCTGCCTTTGTGAGAAGCTTGGAACACCAAGTTATGACTGCGGTATCGGAGACGATGGAACTGCGCATGGATGTGCCAATGGTACTCCTGATGGAAGTTGTGAAGTCAGTTGTAGTCAAAGTGCCTTTGCGTGTTGTGACAAAAAGAAACAATGATCAATTGATCTGGTGATCGAGTGATCAGGCGGTTGCTGAGCTGTAGCACATGGATGAGCGAGTGAAGGTCGAAGCATGATCAAGTGATCTGCACTTATTTTTTTAGTAAATCCCGAATCTGTGTGAGTAATTCTTCCTGTGTTGGTCCTGCAGGCGCTGCGGCGGCTTCTTTCTTTTTCGTACTGTTCATGGCTTTAACAATAAGGAATAGGACGAAAGCGATGACGATAAATTTAATAACAGCTGCCAGGAAATTTCCATACTTGACTTCACCCCAGACGAGTTGAGCTATATTTTCTGCACCGGCAGCTTTGAGTGCAGGAGCCAAGAGAAGAGGCGTGATGATATCATCTACAAAAGATGAAACGATCGCGCCGAAAGCGCCGCCGATGATAACTGCTATCGCGAGGTCAACGACATTGCCGCGCATGATGAATGATTTGAATTCTTTTAACATGAGGAAGGATTTTACGATTTACGATTTACGATTTTGGATTTGCGATTTTGGATTTATGATTTAATGAGTCAAAAGGTACTTGAATTAATTTAATCCATTGAATATTAATGCCGCAAATTCCGCAGAGTTGCTGAGCTGTCGCACCAGGATGAGTAAAGCATGTCGAAGCATTAACGCAAATTAATAATTTGCTTATTTTGGGTATCCCACCTAATCGATTCATTAACGTCAGTAGGGAGACAGATTTTTATTCAACACCTTCAGCGTTGAAAATATTTCGCATTTCATTATTCCCCGGGTTGCCACCCGGGGCCAATAACATTGGATCCTTTCAGGATCAAATATTGACTTATGTCTAACTTGTCAACGACACACGTCCTTCACATCTCACATCTCACGTCTCAAGTCACATCGAATCACACGCCACACGTCACACGTCACACGTCACACGTCTCACATCTCACGTCGGTTGCTGAGCTGTAGCATATGGATGAGTGCGGCAAGTCGAAGCACACGTCTCATACATGGAGGTCATGTCTTATCTTATTCAACGCTGAGCCTGCTTTTACCCACTCAGCTTGTTGTTCGTTGTAGCCGTGCAGGACATCAAATACATTCTGGGTGCCATCTGCATGACGAAGTCTGATTTTTATCTGACTATCCGGATTAAAATTTTCGAAGCCGAGAATATCAACATAATCATCCTGTCTGATTAAATCATAATCTGAAGGGTTGACGAAAGTGAGTGCAAGCATCCCTTGTTTTTTCAGGTTTGTCTGATGGATGCGGGCAAAAGATTTCACCACTATCGCTTTTACACCAAGATATCTTGGTTCCATCGCCGCATGTTCGCGTGATGAGCCTTCTCCATAATTTTCTTCTCCGAAAACTATTGTTGAAACGCCTGCCTTCTGATACTTCCTCGCAGAATCAGGAACACCCATGTAAGTTCCATCCTCCAGATTGATGACTTTGTTCGCCTCATCATTGTAGGCATTGATAGCGCCAATGAAACAATTATTTGAAATATTCTCGAGATGTCCTCTGTACTTAAGCCAAGGCCCGGCCATGGAGATATGATCTGTAGTACATTTTCCTTTTGCTTTCAGCAGTATGCGCATATTCGTCACTTGCGAAAGTGTGATGGGTACAAATGGCGCCAGCAACTGCAATCGATCTGACGATGGATCTACATTGATGACAACACCACTACTATCTGCGGCAGGAGGTTGAAAACCTGAATCTTTCACATCAAATCCCTTAGGCGGAAGTTCCACACCAACCGGCGGATCGAATTTTACTATTTCACCATTCGCATTCGTCAATGTATCAGTCAGTGGATTAAATCGGAGATCACCTGCGAACGCCATCGCTGTTACGATTTCAGGAGAAGCTACAAATGCATGTGTCGATGCATTCCCATCATTGCGTTTTGCAAAATTCCGATTGTATGATGTGAGAATTGTATTACGACGTTTCGGATCATCGATATGACGAGCCCATTGACCGATACAAGGTCCGCAGGCGTTTGCAAGTACAAGACCTCCTACATCTTCAAATGCCTGAAGCAATCCATCTCGCTGAACTGTGAAACGGATTTGTTCAGAGCCGGGTGTGATCGTAAATTCTGATTTTACTTTTAAGTTTTTCTTCTTGGCCTGTTCAGCTATAGAGGCAGAACGAGAGATATCTTCATACGATGAATTTGTACAAGATCCAATAAGGCTTACTTCAATGATCGGAGGGAAATCATTTTTAGTAACTGCTGCTGCAAATTCGCTGATAGGCCATGCAAGATCTGGTGTGTAAGGACCGTTGATGTGCGGCTCAAGTGTATCCAGATCTATTTCGATGACCTGGTCAAAATATTTCGATGGATCTGCATAGCATGCGGCATCACCTGTTAGATGTTCTGCAATAGCATCAGCAAGTTCGGCTAAATCAGCTCGTCCAGTTGCCTTAAGAAAACGGGCCATGGAATCATCGTATCCGAATGTAGACGTGGTAGCGCCGATCTCAGCACCCATATTGCAGATGGTTCCTTTCCCGGTACATGAAAGAGATTTTGCGCCTTCGCCGAAATATTCAATGATCGCTCCGGTACCCCCTTTTACAGTAAGGACACCCGCTACTTTCAGAATGACATCTTTAGCAGATGCCCAGCCACTAAGTTTTCCTTTCAGATGAACACCGATCAGCTTAGGCATCTTGAGTTCCCATGGCATACCCGCCATGACATCTACTGCATCTGCACCTCCTACGCCAATCGCAAGCATACCTAATCCCCCTGCATTTGGAGTATGGCTATCGGTACCAATCATCATGGCGCCCGGGTAGGCATAATTTTCTAATACAGTCTGATGGATGATCCCTGCTCCTGGTTTCCAGAATCCGATTCCGTATTTGGTTGAAACTAGTGAGAGGAAGGAATAGACTTCCGAATTGATATCGAGAGCAAATTTAAGATCCGCAGCTGCACCGGTCTGCGCCTGGATGAGGTGATCGCAATGTACCGTAGTAGGCACCGCAGTTTTGTCCATCCCGCAGGTCATAAATTGAAGTAAAGCCATCTGCGCTGTGGCATCCTGCATGGCTACACGGTCAGGCGCAAAGAATACATAATCATGGCCTCTTTTATAGTCCTGGACGGGTGAATCCGGATGAAGATGGCTGAATAAAATTTTCTCTGAAAGGGTCAACGGGCGACCAAGGGCAGTACGAATGGCAGTAACTTTTTCAGGCAAGCCTTTGTACATGGCCTGAATCATATCAAAATCGAATATCATAACCTGGATTTATATTGGCGAATATGGTCTTAATAACCATTCGGTAAAAATAAGGTTGTGCTTCAAAAGAGGACACAGATTTATGAAGAAAATGAAAGATTTATTCAGATTCTACTTTTTCTCAGTGACTTTCTGAAATGTATTTATATTTCTAAGTAGGTCGTGAAGAGGCATTGTTCTCAGCCTTTGAACGCAGATTGTCATGAATAATCATGATTTGGTTGTTTTGGTAGAAACTGAAATAAGCTTAATTCTCAAGTCTTTCAAGAAGTCTCCCTGAAATGCGGAGAAAATCCATTTCAGTAATGATTCCTATTAACTCTCCATTTTGCACGACAGGTAGGCATCCGATTTTATTTTTTCGCATGATCGCCATGGTTTCGACAAGGGTGGCATTTGGTCCGATCGTCAGGGGATGCTTATTCATGATATCCTTGACAGTGGCATGTTGTCCCTCAGCATTATCTGGTTGATTTCGTGTCTTTAATAAATGTCTGACGACTATCCGGAGAGTGACTAATCCAACAAGCTTGCCTTCTTTGTCCTCAACAGGTGTATACCGGATTTTCCGCCAATCCATCATTTCGGCTACCAGATCAACGATATCGTCTTTCTGGACGGTAAAGAGGTCGGTATTCATAAATTCACTGACCTTGAGATGGGATGGTCGGTATTCTTTCAGATCGGAGAGCTCAGGCATCTTCCATTGATGAACAGGTAAGCCCATTTTCTGATTGACTGACATCGCATGCGTGAGCACAGTCAATGCTTCGTCTTCAGTCGTCTCTTTTTTCAATTTTGTATAAGACCTAAGGGCCCATCTTGCGCCGTTCATATTCTCTTTAGCGCGACATTCGATCACATCCATGTACCTGGAGATATCTTCAGGACGGATATTCCGCATTTCAAGACCTTTGCGCGCCCTGGGGATCAGTTCCTGCAGTGCGAGTTCAGCCACCGGGATTTTCTGATCATGCATCCAGGTGAATTTTGAATCGATCCCGAATTTCGCGGCTTTGATAAAATTGTCATAGACATCTTCGAAGCTCATTTTACTCCGGATATCGCCCACATCATCTTTCATCTGAACCATGCATCCAAGCCACAATGCGGCGTTTGCCATTTCATCCTGGACGGTTGGACCTGAAGGAAGTACCCGGTTTTCAATCCGTAAGTGTGGTTTACCATTTTCGCTTATTCCATAGCAAGGGCGGTTCCAGCGATAGACGGTGCTATTATGAACCTGGAGAGATCCGAGCTTTGGAGTTTTTCCTGCCATAATCATTTCACGGGCATTTTCTCTGACATCTCCACTGAGGAGGACCCGGAAACGGGCAATATCTTCTCTGTAAATGTCAAGAATGGAATGATCGAGCCATTGTTTACCAAAATTTACTCTTGCGCTACGTTCACGCATATGCTCCTGGGTAGAACGTGTATCCAATGCCTGCTGGAACATCGCGATTCTGGATTCGTGCCAAAGCCTTCTTCCGAATACAATCGGAGAGTTAGCGGCGAGGGCCATGACTGGCGCAGAAAGTGCCTGGGCAAGGTTGTACATTGGCACGAAATCAGCAGGACTAACCTGAAGGTGGACCTGGAAGCTTGTATTGACAGCTTCGAGTAAAGGGGAATCATGTTTAAGGAGCAATTCATCAATACCCACCAGATTTAGTTCGTAGGTGTTGCCCATCATTTGTTGGTTGATGGCTTCCATCAGGGCGAAGTAGCGTTGTTTCGGAGTGAGGTTACTCATCTCCATATCAAACTTTCGCAGCGTAGGAAGGATACCGGTAAGGATGATCGTGGCCCCGAATTTATTGACGATTCCTTCTATAAGAGCTAGTTTGGCAGAGTTCTCATCTTCCATATCTCTCAACGCACTTCCTGAAAACTCACGAGGATCCAGGTTAGTCTCGAGATTGAACCTGGCGAGTTCTGTTCCGACCCAATCCCACTCTGTCATGTGCTCCAGCGCTTCCATATTGACACAGGCGGGTTTGAAGGTGGTCTGATCGACAAGCACCATTTCCTGCTCGGCTCCGATCCGGACGATGTCCGTTTCAAACCAGTCATTGTTGATCATATACTCTAATGCGTTGACATCATCAAGTAGTGACTTGACGAATCGCTGCATTTCATCATGCGATTTGACTATCGAAACATGTTGTTCTCCCATGGCGTTAAAACTACTGTTTCATCCCATATCATGCAAGCATCTTTACAGAATGAAATTAGGTTTCTCTCATCGTGGCTAGTCAGGTTGAAGGACTTTGGTCCTGGGTAGAAATGAAAGGCTGACTTTTGCAATTAAATTTCACTTTTGGTAAAGAATCCTAAACTAGTTGATATCAACATTTCCTCTCGACCATTTATCAAAAAGGCCAACATAACTAAAAGAGTAACTTATACGTTAGTTTGTAATCAGGATGCAAAAAGTAATATCAGGTTTGTCAAAATGGATATATCTCCTAGGGATATTCATAGTTATGTCCTGCAATAAGGACAAACGACCTGAACTGTTCGAATTGAATCAGTTTGTTGATTTTGATATACAGCCTGGTCTGAATACGTTTGATACCCACTTTTTTGTGATTACCCCTCTGGCTAGTTCATTCGATGAGAAGCTGGCTGCATCGGGGAGAATGAGGAGTGAAGTCAAAAGTATTGAGTCAAAAGACGCTTATCTGTCGGGTATTTTTAAGGATGTCAATTTGAAATTTATCAGGACGATATCGATATATATTTTTGATCCGTTTAATCCATCAGATAAGATTGAGTTCTTTTATCTGGATCCAATTCCGTACAAGAATACGACGAGCATAAGATTATTTCCGGGGATTGCGGATATCAGTCATTGGGTTGATCAGGATTTTTTTGGGATCGAAGTGAGGCTTAATTTTCGGGAGGTGACACCTAGTTTTACGCAGATGCGATTTGAGTTTGATATGAGGGCGATAGGGGAGTGAAAGGCAAAGAGCATAGAGCGAAGTGCAGAGGGGTCGGGTAAGCGAAGTCTTCGTGAAATTATAAGTCAATGCTTATGAAACAGATTTTTGTTTCGTACCTACAGCACGAGTTATGATTTTTGATGCGTGATGTTACCAACCTGTAGCCCCAATGGGGCAGATAGGATGTATGCATTTCACTTACTATTCACTACGGCAACTGAGTGATGGCACTAGGATGAGTTTAGCTGGTCAAAGCAAAAGTTCTCACGCTCTCACGCCTCACTCTTCCTCCTCAGATTTTTCTGAATTGACCTGATCCCAGGCATATTGCTTCAGGAAGAGATACCACTTGATCAGTTTTCGGATGTCGTTGATGTGGACGCGGTCTTCGTCGTGTTGAGGGACGATCATTCTCATCCAGGTGCGAAGAGTATCTGCTTTGTCGTTTGGATCAGGAAGAGGTGTTTCGCTTTCTGTATCGTTTATTTTTTGCAAAGCGACATCAAGACTTTCTACATCTGTATAGGTATAAATACCAATGGAGACTAACGGAGTAAACTGGTGTTTCCGGCCGGAGACAAATTGTCGTTTGTTATTATCAAAACTTTCGATCAATAAACCATTGGGCCTGGAAGCTAATAATTTGTATAAACCCGGCATGCCGGTCACAGATATGATATTATCTAATTTCATCAGTAGGATAGTAGTTTGAGCATCTGATCATATAATCGTTGTGGAGGGAGGAATTGTTGCTCAAGAACGCCGGCAAAAGGTACCGGAGTATCAAGAGAGCCCACTCTCATCACAGGGGCGTCAAGATATTGAAACATATGTTCTGCAATGTATGCAGCAATGTCAGCACCTATACCACCGGTGAGAGTATCTTCATGTAAGACAAGTACACGATGCGTTTTTTGTACACTTTCTAATACGGTTTCCCAATCAACGGGCAATAAAGTGCGCAGGTCAATAATATCAAGGTCCCAGTTTTCCTTTACAGCTAATTGTTCGGCCCATAGTACACCATATCCATAAGTGATGATCGTTGCTTCTTCCCCTGTTCTGACCTGGCGTGCTTTGCCGATGGGTGTTGTATAATATCCAACAGGGACATTACCACTTTTGCCGCGATAAAGTGCTTTATGTTCAAAATACATGACCGGATTCGGATCTTCGAATGCAGACAGGAGAAGACCTTTTGCATCTTCAGGGGTCGATGGATAGACAATTTTAAGACCTGGTGTATGATAATACCATGCTTCATTACTCTGACTGTGAAATGGTCCTGCACCCGTACCTGCACCTGTAGGCATACGGATGACGACATCTGCATTTTCACCCCATCGATAATGAAGCTTTGCAAGGTTGTTGACTATTTGATTAAAACCACATGTCGCGAAATCAGCGAACTGCATTTCCATCATCGCTTTGTATCCTTCAAGACTTAGTCCTAATGCTGTACCTACAATACCACTTTCGCACAAAGGTGTGTTGCGAACTCTGTCTTTACCATATTTTTTCAGAAAACCGTCTGTGATTTTGAAAACCCCTCCATAATCTGCGATATCCTGGCCCATGAGGATGAGTTTTGGATGTTTGATCATAGCTTCATTCAAACCATCACTGATCGCATCGACCAAGCGCATTTCTTTTGTTTCAGATGATGGATTTGAAATTTTGAATTCAAAAGCTTTATAGATATCATCTAATTCATGGTGGAGATCAGCTGTTAGCTCAGGTGCTTCATTTGTGATATCAAGATGTTGTTGAATTAATTTTTCGTTTTCGGTTTTTAGTGATGCAATTGATTCGACTGTCAATACTTTTTCCTGTAAAAGAAACAGTTCAAAATTTCGTACCGGATCTTTTTTATCCCATGCTTCGATCAGTTCGGGTGGAACGTATTTTACACCTGAAGCTTCTTCGTGGCCTCTCATGCGGAAAGTCATGCATTCGATGAGGACCGGAGAGGGTTTGACTCGCATTTTCTTTGCGCATTTATCTATCGTAGTGTAGACTTCAAGGATATTGTTGCCATCGATGAGTTCGCTGGCCATTCCATAGCCTTTTGCTTTGTCGACTATATGTTTGCATTTGAATTGTTCGGACGATGGGGTTGAAAGACCGTAACCATTGTTTTCTACGATGAAGATGACAGGTAGAGACCAGACGGAGGCGATATTGAGGGCTTCATGAAAATCGCCTTCGCTTGTTCCTCCTTCGCCGGAATAAGCCATGGAGACCATGGGTCTGCCATCAAGTTTGTAGGCAAGAGCTGCGCCACAGGCTATGGACAATTGTGGGCCGAGGTGTGAGATCATGCCTACGATACCATATTCAAGGGTGCCAAAATGAAATGAGCGATCTCTTCCTTTTGTGAAACCGTCCATTTTTCCCTGCCATTGCGAAAAGAGTCGGTGTAAGGGGATTTCGCGGTTGGTGAAGACACCCAGATTTCTGTGAAGGGGGAATATCAGTTCTTTCGGTTGTAAGGCCAGTGTGGCACCCACGGAGATGGCTTCCTGCCCTATACCGGAGAACCATTTGCTCACTTTGCCCTGCCGGAGGAGTTTGAGCATTTTTTCCTCGATCATACGAGGGAGTAAAATGCCTTTATAGAGTTTTAACAGATCAGCGTCTGAGAGGCTTTTTCTTTTAAATTTGATAAAAGTTTTTGGCTTGGGTTCTTTGATCATTGGAATGTAAAAATAGACAGAAAAGGCGGAAGGGGTAGAATGCTTCGACTTGCTTTAGCGCAACCTTGTGCTATGGTTCGACTTGCATTACCCAACCTCGTGCTACATCTCACCAACCACATCTCACCAACCGCAGCTCAGCAACTGGCGGAAGAGGTAGAAGAGGCGGAAGAGGCAGAAGAGGAAGAATGCTTCGACCTGCTATCGCTCAACCTTTGGCTACAGCTCAGCAACCGGGCAGAAGAGGTAGAAGAGGCAGAAGAGGCAGAATGCTTCGACCTGCTATCGCTCAACCTTTGGCTACAGCTCAGCAACCGGGCGGAAGAGGTAGAAGAGGCAGAAGAGGCAGAATGCTTCGACCTGCTATCGCTCAACCTTTGGCTACAGCTCAGCAACCGAGCGGAAGAGGCAGAAGAGGCAGAAGAGGCAGAAGAGGTAGAAGAGGCAGAATGCTTCGACCTGCTATCGCTCATCCATGTGCTATGGTTCGACTTGCATTACCCAACCTCGTGCTACAGCTCACCAACCACATCTCACCAACCGCAGCTCAGCAACCGGGCAGAAGAGACAGAAAGGCAGAAAGGAAAGATATCAGAATAGTTCGCGGAGGATTTTTAGTGAATGGACTTCTCTGAGGGTTTCTACATGGAGTTGATAGTACATGATGATGAGGTCGATTAGTCTTCTTCTGGTATCAAGAGAAACTTCGGCTTTTGTAGATGGATCACTTTGCAAAATGGTTTGTAGATGGACAAGATCTTTAGAGTCCATGACGTATTCATGAACAGGTCTATTGGCTACCAAATGCCCTTCCATGAGATCGAAAAATTGACCATCAATGTTGCTTTCAGGTATTTCAAATCCGAAACCAAGGTGATGTGTAAGTGAAACAAGGAATCGGATCAGGAAATCGCGATCATAGATAACTGATGAATCATAGCGCACCAGTTCGTCGTGGAGAAATTTAAATAATGCCGGTTGTTGGTAAGCGGTGGAAAGACATCGGGAAGTAATCTCCGCAAGACATGTGATCACGGATGATTTGTTCATATCAAACGGGATGCTTTGATAGGTATGGTCGAGACGGACTTCTTTGATGCGGTTTATTTTTTTGTGATCCTGGTGATAGGCCACGATTTCAACCAGTGTCAGCAATTGAAGGAAGGATGCCGGAGTTATTGCTTTTGCTTTTCTGACGCTGTTGATGATAAAGGTCTGATGGCCTTTTTGTTCAGTGTACATATCTACGATCAGGCTTGATTCGCCGAATTTGACGGTACGGAGGACAATGGCGCGGGTCTGGTAGATCACAAGAGTAAAGATAGGCTAAGGTGATACTTCGACCTGTTTCAGGAAAACCTGTTATGATTCATGTTTCAGGAAAACCTGTTATGATTCATGTTTCAGGAAAACCTGTTATGATTCATATTTCAGGAAAACCTGTTATGATTCATGTTTCAGGAAAACCTGTTATGATTCATATTTCAGGAAAACCTGTTACGATTCATGTTTCAGGAAAACCTGTTACGATTCATGTTTCAGGAAAACCTGTTATGATTCATGTTTCAGGAAAACCTGTTATGATTCATATTTCAGGAAAACCTGTTATGATTCATGTTTCAGGAAAACCTGTTACGATTCATGTTTCAGGAAAACCTGTTATGATTCATGTTTCAGGAAAACCTGTTATGATTCATGTTTCAGGAAAACCTGTTATGATTCATGTTTCAGGAAAACCTAAAATGGCCCATAGCCATAAAGATCCTCCCATATTCATATTTCAGACAAACCTAGAAATGATTCTGCGGATTATAAAAAAAGCCGACTTGATTGCCGGCTTTAAAGTTCATACATCCTTTGGCTTAAATCTATAAGCCAGGATGATACTCTTTTATGTTTTGGACAAATTCCTGCAATTCTTTCGGATTTGAACAACCGATATTGATTTCTTCATTGTTCTTCATAGTCAGATGGAGACATGTATTACCTGTCCGTGAGGTCACGGTAGTCAGGCTTGATAACATCGAATTCCATTCATGCAATTTTGATTCGCTGGGCAATTCTACGATCTCGGATGTAGCTACGTCTTCCCATTTGATCTTACGTTTTACGGTTCCTACCGGAAGCATGCTGAGTTTGATGTTTTTCTCATTGTAGCGTGCGATCAGGCGGATGGAATTAAAATAGTAGAATAAGCCCGAAAGGATCAGGATCACCAGGGCCATGCCGAGGAGTAGATTCCTGTTTGGTTCGGCGCTTTTGAGGACCTGTACCAATCCCATGATACCAAAAGTGATCAAAGTCCCGATGAGGAGCATGAGGTCCCACTGACGGAGGCGTTGAGTTTCTTTATACTTGATTTGAGCCATTTTATAAAACGATTGAGATAATTTACATTTAATTTACATTAAAGTTACAAATAACTATCGAAGTTAGTTCAAATAGGTTACCTGGCTTTACAAATGATTAACGTGGGAGATCTGAGAGATAGTATAACTAATTGATTATAAGCCAATAATGGTTTGAATAGCAAATATAAATTCTTTAGACTGAAATTCACCAAAACACAAACGGCTTGATTTTATAATATCAATAATCACACCAGTTTATACATATGTATAAAGTGTAATATATTTTAATGAAAAAGTGGCTTGGATATTTAAGGGGTAGAGGAGATTTTGGATAAGATTATGAAAAGTGAGAGGCATCTACTACAGTGTCTCAGCACATCAGATTTCTCAGGAAGATCGGTTTTATCGAACCCGAAGAAAAATGCCCTCATGCCTTCTACAAGATTAACAACGAATTGTGCTCCTTTCTTGTCATGAAAATTTCAGAACTCCCGAAACAATATATCCAGATAGTAAGCAATACATGACTGTATTCCCGATTCAAAATGATTTGCGTTTTTTGAAATGAAACGTGCAAGATTGGGATGAAGATAGTACCTGTTATTTCGCACGATCCCAATATCAACTGACTAACGTATTTTTGATTGCTTTCCTTTTTTACTATTGAATTACAAAACGCATGGAGGATCAAAATAAAGATCAGGATCAATCGCCCCGTCCACCGGAGGTCCCGAAAACCGTCACATCAACTGTAACTGAAGTACCCCAGAACTTCTCATCAAAAATGTCTGACACCGTCACGGATTGGGCCGGGGTTGAAAGACTTGAAGGGTTTAAATTGGGTGATGTATTCTCTGAAGCGCTTAAAAAACATTCCAGGGATGAAGTGGAAGATTACTTTACTGTGGGCGCACCATCCACCACGCCAAAAATTGAAAACGTCGACACCTCATGGCCTAAACCCTGGGTATTCCTCAGGACATTTATTGCTGCCGCTGTTCTGTATTTCATTTTTGTACAGGCCTGGAACCAATATGAAAATGAAAAGCTGATACCCGGCCTGATCATGGTAGGTTCTTTTGCTGTTCCGATATCTGCATTGATTTTCTTTTTTGAAATGAATGCGCGCAAAAACGTATCCCTCTATCAGGTCATCAGATTGTTGTTTCTCGGAGGCATTATTTCGATCACGGTATCCCTGATCTTCTATGACTTATCAGATAATATGAAGCTTGACTGGCTTGGTGCTTCTTTAGCAGGTCTTGCCGAAGAACCCGGAAAGTTACTGGCATTAGTTATCGTCGTGAATATGTCAAAATACCGATACACACTGAATGGATTATTATTTGGCGCCGCTGTAGGAACCGGATTCGCGGCATTTGAGAGTGCGGGTTATGCACTTCAGGCTGCATTCTATACGGGATCATCTGCGCCGATGCTGGACAGTATTATGCACCGGGGTATGTTGTCTCCATTCGGACATATTATCTGGACCGGGATGTGTGGGGCTGCATTGTGGAAAGTAAAAGGAGCAAATCATTTCAAATTTGAGATGCTGCAGGACCCAAAGTTCTACAGAGTGTTTATCATTGCAGTCATATTGCATATGATATGGAACAGTCCTGTCGAATTACCATTTTATGCTAAAAACATTATTCTTGGGGTTGTGGGTTGGATTATCATCTTCTCCCTTATTCAAAGTGGCCTGAAACAAATAAAAGAAGAGAAGACAATCGCACTACAACAAAATGATACCAGAGACTAAAGAATACACCTACCAGCCCGGGACATGCAATCTCGGAAAAACAGAAATTAACCGACGTTTTAGTTTGGGGTTTATTGGTTTGGGTGCAATGATAGGTGTGATATTGATAAATACATTTTTTCATCTCCCTTCTTTTTTCAAAGTATTTTTATTTATACCTGCATTCTATTGCGTTTCGGGTTTCATACAGGCCTTCAATAAATTCTGTTACGTGTATGGTCTGAAAGGCCTGGCCAGTCTGAAGGGAAGAAAAACTTTTATAGATGTATCGGATGAGGAGAATTTTAAGAAGGATCGTAAAAAGGCATTCAGCATTATTGCCATAGTGACATTGACCAGTGTGGCGATGACGGTACTATATTTTATGGTTTCCAGTTAGATACTTTAGACCGTCCTGATTCGCACGGAGTGCCTAATGCAAAGGGATTGCCTAACACAAACTTAATTCTTGTTAATTATATAAAAATTTAAAAATCTTCCTACTTCCATTTTTAAAGTTAATTGAACCAAAATAGATTCCTTTACTTAGTTTGTCCAATAGCAAAGAATTATCATCATTCAATTTACTGGTTCTTAATATTAATTGTCCCAAACTATTGAATATCGAAACTTTATCCAATATTTGATCATTGCTAAATTCAAAATAGATATTATCACTTGTGGGGTTGGGGAATATGATTAAAGTTTCAAGATTAGGATTATCAATACTTGTTAGATAACAGCCTTCTATTTCTGGCCTTGAATATAATAACTGTTTATTTACTAAGAAGCATCTGATTCTGTTATGCAGTATAGTATCATCAAGACTTGAACAAAAAGTTTTGGACCAAAATAAATACTCAATATCACCTATACCTTCAATCCAAATAGTCGAATCAATTCCCAAAACATCAGAACTGCACCTAATTTCTAAAGATTTTCGAGGAACTTCATCTAACAATTTTGTATTGAATACGTTGAAGATTTCTCGATAATTATTGGAGCCATCATTGTGACTTGGTAAAGTATCGCCAGGTTGCAAATTAAAATTATAAATTACTTGCTCTGTGGAATCTTCAATATTTAATTCAAACACCAATCCACCCTGTTCCCGGAATAATCGGCCTGTTTCTTCCCATTGTGTTTGAATTGTCCTGGAATAAATTAATTTGAAATAGTATTTATCCTGAATCAATACTGAGTCATAATCAAAGGTGTAGCGATGAATTTGACCATTTAAATCACTTCCGTCCACAACCCATTCATTTAAGGAGGTTACTACAGGAATATATTCATCTCTAAATATGACATCTTGCACGTTAGAGCATAAAGTTGTTACGCATCCTGTGCTGTCGGTTCTTACTAATAAAAGATCGTAATTATATTGGCTTCCAGGATGAAATATTCCATTGTATTTTCTCACAAACCCTATAGAAAATAAGTCCCCGTTTGGTGCTTCAATAACATCCTCCAAGGCAGATTGGTATGGAAAATTCTCGGGTAAGGTTAAATCAAATCCTTTATTAATCCTAAAAACTTTCTTCCAGAGCAAATTTCCTTGGCTGTTTACTCTAAATATGAAGGCTGACTCTCCTAATTCTTCATGGGCAGAAGATATTCTCCCAACTCCTATAATATCTCCATTTTTAGCTTGAATGATTCTATTAATATTATATAAATTTATTCCGATAGAGGGGTCGATAAGACTCTCCCAATTTAGTAAACCATTTTTCTTGATAGAGACAATGTAGGTGTGGTAATTACTATAATAATTTACAAAAATTGAATTATCCATACCTAAAGTTAAAGACGATTGTGATTCTAAAACATCAAAATCTGGGCTTTGCCATTGAAACACAATATTAAACGATTTATCAAAACCTAAAACGATTTTCCTATCTGCCAGATAATCTTCAGATGAACCATGTTTGAGATACCTTTCATAAAAAGACAGATATAATATTGAATCAACTCCTAAGGCCATGTCCTCAGCTTTCAGAAATGCACCTGAAGAGGGGGAAATAATTAAAGTGGTGTCAATACTATAATCTTCATTCAAAATGAAAAGAATAGTCTTCTCTTGGTAATTGAACCACCCTGGGTAATTAACAAAGACTGTGCTATCTAGTACATTTGCACATAGTATCACCTTGTTTAGGAATTTCAAAGAAGGACCTATCGTATAGCTAAAATATTTACTAGAATCTAATTGTAAATTCTGAGTACCAATTAAGTCCAATGAGTTTTTATCAAAATAATTAACTGAAATACTATGATTAAACTCACTTTCTTGGGAAGATAATATTATATCATTTCCATTTAATATCACATTTTTGTCGCCAGCCTGAACATTCTTAAATCTTCTAATATTTAAAAATGTATCAGATTTCAATGAAAAAATGCCTAGTAACGAACTCAAAACAGTGTCGCCAAATTCGAAATAATTGCCACGAATATAAATGGAATCTCCAACAAAAAGCATTGCCATTGCGGATTCATGCTCCTGAAAAGGATTTAATGTACGAATATACCTGTTTTGTGCTTGCAAATTTCCAAGCAAAATTCCAAGGATTAATAATAGCTGAATTCTAATATTGAATTTTATTCTGTTCATTTCCATGACTACCTTCAGTTAAGTCTCAGAGCATTAGAATCCTGGAAACAGAAATGTATCTATCATTTAAATCACTCAGTTTAATAAAATAAATTCCAGCACCTATATTGGTTGCATTGATAGTATATAAACCGTTTTTTGTGATATCAATGTGCGTAATTGATGTTTCCAAACTTGTATGCAAGGTAATCTTTTATCTACTTCGAAATCAATACCCAGTTTTCTACCTAAGTCAAATCCAAATGAGCCAAGATATTTTCAGGCAATATGACTAACCGGGTAGTTGTTATTGAATCCATAGCCATAACTGACTAACGGGTCGAAGCACACTTCTCTCACTCTTGTGTATCTTTGCAGTCAGACAGAAAATTCTAAAAAATAAATTATGAAAAGAACAGCAACCGCTAACTGGAAAGGCACAGGTAAAGAAGGAAATGGAAAACTACAGACACAATCCGGTGTTTTAAACGATCATCAGTATTCGTACAAGACAAGATTTGAAGACGGCATAGGTACAAATCCTGAAGAATTAATAGCAGCAGCACATGCAGGTTGCTTTTCGATGAAACTGAGTTTTGTACTGAATGCGGCCGGATTTACACCGGATAATATCGATACCAAATGCACGATCACTCTTGAAGGTGGAGCCATCACCGAAAGTCATCTGGATGTCACTGCGACAGTGCCAGGTGTAGATGCTGAAAAATTTGCGGAATGTGTTGCTGATGCAAAAGCGAATTGCCCTGTCAGCAAAGTATTGAATGCAAATATTTCGATTGAAGCAAAGTTGGTTTAACGCAGATTAATTACTGTTCCTTTCCGAATTTATACCCGGCATAAATTTGCAAAACATTATTCTTTGCATCGAAGTCAGGAATAAAGGAATAGGTCTGTCCTTCCTCTGGCTGTTTATATAATTTGCCCAGGCTAACATTTAGCCTGGCTCCTACAATCAGGTTGTATATCGGGTGAATTTCAACACCTCCAGCGAAACTATAATCCATCCGGTTGTATAATTTTAAAAGATTATCGGCACCTGGATTTCCTGTACTCGCTGTTGAATCTACACTGGCGCTTAACAGATAAGCTAAATAACCTCCTGCCTGAATCTGTACATATTTGGTGATATTGATCGCCAGAAACTGGGGGAGGATGAGATAGTTAAGATTAACTGTCCCTGTATTGACATTGTTAGCAAAATCATAACCCTGTCTTGAAAAAAGCAATTCGCTGTGTGAGCTGAGAATTGATTTTGACGAGCCATCCAGAAATATGCCAACATTGAACCCGGTGTGCGAACTGGCATTTATTTGATTAGCATTGGTGATGTTGGCAAAATTTAAACCAGCCTTGACGCCAAATTGTGCAAAGAGCAAGCAAGGGGTGAGTACGAGTAAGGAAATGATGATTCTTCTCATGATATTAATGTTTAGGTTTAATAAATGAAAAGGGCGGAGACACAAAATACTAATTGCTTTTTTCCTGAAGTTGTTTCAATGCCTGTAAAATTTTTTCATTTTGTTTTTTCAGTTCATTGATTTGATCTTTCATCATCCTTAGTATATAAAAACACTTCGGCTGAAATTGTATTTTTCAGAAGAAACATTAATGAAGACAATAGAAGTCATATGCTCAGGAAGGTAAACTCTGATGGAATGATCATCCGGATTTTCCCTTCTGACGATTTGAATATTTCTGCCTAATAAATCAACAAGCTGTATGTGAAGGTCAGCAGAAATATTATCCCGGCTATTTATCCGTATTGAATTCAAATCAGATTCATATACCATTGCAAGATCGGAAGGATCGTTAAGAACTTGTGTGCCGGAAATAATAAAGTTGAAGCAAGCTGTATCCTGACAGTCTGTAAGCGCAGTCGTGACAGTGACACAATAACAACCTGAAGCTTGTGGTACGTAGCACTCATCAAAACTCACAGCCATCATATTGGTGCAATCCACCCATTGGTAAAACTGCCCTGAAGGTCCGGCACAAAGTGTATCCCCAACCTGAGTGATCACAGCATGTGGTTCAGGTTCAAGATAGACATTGGCCGAAGGAGTGAGAATATCACCATCGCATGCGCCATTCGCATCATTGACCCAAAGAAGAGTATACGTCACGGTAGTATCATATGGTGGACAGACTATGTATGAATATACCGAGTCAATAATCTCGGTGATGGTATCAATCGTAGTTCCATCGGTGATGCCGATGCTAAACGGTGATTGCCCGGAAAGATAGATGCTGATGTCCGTACAGCTGTCGCATTGTATCTGGTCGCAACAAATAAAAGCTGTTGGTTTTTCCACGATACAAATAGTATCCGTTATTACAACGGTGCATCCAGAGTCTTTCAACATGAGACTAATCGCATAACAACCGACCGAATCAAAAGTCAACCAAAGTGAATCGGTCAATTCATAATTTTGTGTATTCGAACTATCCAGCATCACTGTCCACAGACCGCCTTCTAATGTGTTATCATTTGCGATGTATGAAAAACGGACTATTTCTCCTGCACAAGCATGTTGTGGGGCAATGATCTCACCAGTCAGCTCGCAAAGATTGTAAGTGAGACAAAGTGTATCATAGCCACTGCCATCTGTAAAACTGACGCAAACACATCCTGTATCACCGACCATGATACATTGCGTTGTATCCGGCAAAGGAATTCCATAGCAACTATACCATGTATAATCCGATCCACTACCGGAAACGCATATCTGATGACCTGATATCAATAAAGAATCCGGACAATCTGTGTAATGCAAATCAATCACAATGATCGAATCGCAATGCGAAGTGTGGAAAGTGAGCATGCCTGATGGATTACTTTCATTGAAAACACTATCCATCACAGTGACACTAAATCCATCACCCTGACAACCATTGTAAGAAAGGGTATCATATGAAGGTGGATTGAAAACAAGACTGATCGTAAGTATCGAATCGCAGCCATTGATGCCAGTGAGCGTATCTGATCCGGTGGGATTTGATTCATTGTATTCTACTGTATTGACAATAATTGAATAACTGTCCCCGGTGCAACCTGAGTATGAAATCGTATCAAATGAAAATGGTAGGAATACAAGCATTGTGGTCACTACAGAATCACATCCATTCGCATCCGTGAGTGTATCGATACCTGATGGATTTGATTCATTGTACGTGCTGTTGCCCACCGTGTAGGTGTACCCATCATCGTGACAACCTGAATAAGCATGGATTGAGGATGTAGGTTGTGCAAAAGTCAAATCGACAGTTACGATGGATTCAACGCATCCCATCGAACCGATGATGGATTCTGTGCCTGATGGATGACTTTCATTGTATGTGACACCGTTGATGACGATGCTGTCACCGGAGCCTGCGCAAAAAATGGATGCGATGGTGTCCTGCATGATTTGAATTTCAGCAACAACGATAACAAGGAATGAATCGCAGTGGTGGATATTCGCGCCAAAAATTGTATCGTGATATATGCCCGGAGTATAGTAGGTGCCATTGACTTCGACTGAATCGCCCTGGCAGATGACTTCGACAATATTTTCGGTGGAGGTAGGTTGGACTAAAACATATGCTGTGCAGGTGTCTTCTTCTTCACCTGGTCTTGTGATGACGACGTCAATACGACAAAGACCGGGATTGTTGAAACAAACGGTGTGCGGATTGGCCGCGTTTGGATTGGTGATGGTACCGCAATCGATGGTCCATGAATAAATCGTACCCGGAGGATCATTGAGCAGCCAGAACACGGGGCCGCAATCAGCCTGGCATACCTGGATAGGGGCCTGGATGAAGCATTGGCCGGATGCCGAAAAAGAGGCAAATAAGATGAGAAAAAGCGTTAACGATCTGGTTAGCATATTTGGAATTCTGTAATTTCAAAACTAAATTAAAGGATTTTGGATTGAAAACTCAAGGTATCTTAAAGAAGCCAATGTTACAGGCATATTAGCTGAAGTGTAAATCAGTTTTTAATTAGATAAAATTTGTTACCAGGGAAATTTTCTAAGTGTTTTCACTCACCAGGGATGCTCTTTCAGCCGGATGATGGTTTTTGTAAACAAGCATAATCAGGCTTGGCAAAACAATTAATAATAAGGGTAAGGCTACTAAAAATCCTCCGATCACGGCTATCGCTAATGGTTGATGTAATTGTGCACCGGTTCCAATCCCTAAAGCAATGGGCAATAATGCAACAATAGCTCCAAATGCCGTCATTAAATTAGGTCGTAAGCGGATGGAAATCGCCTGTAGTACAGCATTCATTACCATGCCAGACGCTTCCAGTGATTTCCGAAATTGCATAATCGTAAAAATGGCATTTTCGCCGATGATCCCTACGATCATAATGAGTCCTGTGTAGCTCCCTACATTCAACGGAGTAGCTGTCAGATACAAAGCCAGATAACTTCCACTGATGCCCAATAGGGCAACAATTAAAATAATGAACGCAATTTTGAAATCGCGGAACAGGAATAAGATTAATACAAACACCAATAAGCTGCTCGTCACTAAAATCATCAATAATTCCAGAAAAGAATTTTGCTGATCGGCATAAGCTCCGCCATACACAATTGAATATCCCGAGGGCATTGCTATTTTACCAGCCACTTCTTTTTTTATATCTTTCATCACGCTACCAAGGTCGCGGTTATCTAATCGCGCCGACACGACACCCATAGATTGTAAATCCTCACGTTGAATTTCTGCATCGCCCGAATTGAGCTTTATATCCGCTAAATCAGTGATCGGTTTCAATTTGCCGTCAGGTAAAAAAAGTTGCATTCGCTTAATATCCGCTAAGCTCAATGTTCGATTTCCCGGATACACCATTCGTAAGGTTGAAAATTGCTGACTTTCAAAAACATTTCCGACTTCATTCCCTTCCAAAGCAGTTTGTAATTGATATTGAAGGTTAGCCGGCGTAATTCCAAATTGTGCGAGGGCGACTTCTTTTGGCTGAATCGAAATAGAAGGGCCTGCTATTACAATCCCATCAAAAACATCTGCAGTTCCTTTTACACCCGATACAAGATCTGAAACCTGTCTGGAGAGTTCCTGCAATTTTTTCTGATCGGGTCCAAATATTTTAACCTCCACGGGCTGAACGGAAGTCATCAAATCGCCCAGCATATCACCGATCACCTGGCCAAAATCGACACGCAATGCAGGCTGTGTTGCTTCGACCTGGCTACGGATCTCATCGATGACCTCGTTAGTAGATTGATGGTGATTCTTTTTTAATTGAACCAGGTAGTCACCTGTATTCGGCTCCGTAATAAAAAAACCCATTTGCGTACCTGTCCGTCTTGAGTAGGCTGCTACATCCGGAATACGTGAAATAATTTTCTCTACTTCAATGAGCATTCTATCCGTTTCCTCAAGAGATGTACCTGGAGGAGAAGAATAATCAATGACGACACTACCTTCATCCATCTCAGGCAGAAAACCTGTTTGCAACCGGGGAAGTATGATATAAATACATCCGGCCAAAAGGGCCATCATGATAAAACTGATATACGGTTTCGTGATAAAAAACCCAACCCATGGCTGAATGACTACCGGTTTCTTTTTTTCAACGACATTTTTTTGCTGCCCTGCATTCTGAATTTTCGGTTTACTTCTGCTCACCAATAAATAAATCACCGGCAGACAAATCCAGCTTACAAAAAAAGAACAAACGAGGGTAATGATCATCGTATCCGTCAGCACATTGAAATAAGCTCCTGCCACTCCGGTCATCAGTATGAAAGGTAAAAAAATGACAATGGTACTCAACGACGATCCCACCATAGCCGGTAATAGATAATGTATTGTCTTTTTTAAAAGATGCGGAGTGCTTTCGTCCGGATGATCATCATGCGTGCGATGTATTTGCTCCAGTACCACAATGGCATCATCAATGATTAAACCAACAGCAGCAGCAATAGCACCAAGTGTCATGATATTGAAAGTCTGCCCCGTTGCATACAGGACAATCAGTGTAAGCAGCAACGTTACAGGGATCGTAATCAGCATTACCACGCTTGCTTTCAGGGAACGCAAAAAAAGAATTACGACCAGAATGGCTAAAGCCAGACCGATCCACAAACTATCCGTTACACTTTTAATGGAGTCCTGTACAAAATCACTCTGGATATAATAAGGCTGGATCGCGACACCTTTCGGTAATATTTTTCGCAGGTCTGCCACTTTCTTCTCCATTTTGTCGGATAGATCCACCAGGTTAGCATTGGGCTGTTTGACAACCGCCAGGAGGATAGCCGAATGTCCGTTGGCATTTATTTTTACATATTCTTTTGCTTCCTGGATCTGAACCTCTGCAATATCTTTCAGAATGACGATGCGTTTGCCATCATTTCGAATCACCAGGTTTTCAACTTCACTTTTCGTATCGACTATGGCATCCGTCACCGTCAGATACATCTGGCGATAATCAGATAGAAATCCATTTGATTTGATGAAATTCGTTTCATTCAGCGCATTGACAATCGATTCGGGTGTGATGCCCAGGGTGCTCATTTTACTCTCATTGAGCGAAATCCAGTATTCTTTTGTTTTACCGCCGATCACCCGCACTTCACTGACACCATCTACCTGCGATAAAAAAGGTTTGATGGTGTACATCGCCAGCATCTTTTCTTCGATCGGTGTCATATCAGGCGCTTCAAGTGTATAGCCGATGACAGGCAGAATAGAGGGGTTCATCCGCTCCACAGTGATCTGCAACTCCGGTGGAAGTGAATTTCTTATTTCATTGATCTTCGATTCAATGCGTTGCTGACTGATATCGATATTGGATTTCCAATCCATGTAGGCACTGATCTCACAACTTCCTCTGCTCGTCGTACTCCGAATCATTTTTAAATCCGGTACCTGCTTTATTGCATTTTCAAGTTCACGCGTGACCGTGATCATCATTTTATTGACCGGTTGAGGGCCGGCATCTGCAATTATTTTTATTTTAGGAAAAGTGATTTCGGGGAAAAGTGATGTTTTCATTTTGTCAAACACAAAAAACCCACCAAGCAGTATGATGATGATGACAACGGTGACAGGATTTTTCTGCGTAACAAAAAAGTTCTTCATGTTGGTTTATTGATGCACCACAACCACCCTGGCTGTATCGGGCAATCCGTAATTTCCCGTCCGTAATATCTGATCATTTGGAGAAAAAGCCGGAGACCGTATTTCAACCTGGCCTTCGTTTTCCAATCCTTTTTCAATCCGAACTTTTACTGCGGTCGTGCTATCGATTAATTTCATCACCCAAAACTCACTTTGAACTTCATCTGTCAG